>NZ_JBDJKW010000001.1:0-605781 GCF_039673065.1 Allobosea sp. TWI1241
GGAAGGCACCGAGATGGTCATGCCCGGCGACAACATCGCCATGGAAGTCCACCTCATCGTCCCGATCGCCATGGAAGAGAAGCTCCGCTTCGCTATCCGTGAAGGCGGACGCACCGTCGGCGCCGGCGTCGTCGCAAACATCATCGAGTGAGTTCCGCACCAGCGGACTGACGGGACAGGGCGGCCTCGCGGCCGCCCTTTTCTTTTGCCCGCGGCGCCACGCGCAGGGCAACCGGCGCCCGCATCTCCTGAAGGGTCGAGCTTCGCCGCGATCCGTGCTGAACTGATCCCCGCAGGCCGCGCAGACGGCCGCGCCAGGGAGGTCCAGCCGATGCCGTTCCAGCCGCCGTTCACCGGCATCCACGCCATGCTCTTCGCCCTGTTCGACGACCAGGAGCGGCTCGACCGCGAGACGATGCGGCGGCAGACCGAGATCTGCCTGTCGCTCGGCGTCCACGGCGTCGCGGCGCTCGGCCTCGCCACCGAGGTCTCGAAGCTCAGCCTGCCCGAGCGTCGCCGGCTGATCGACTGGGTCGCCGAGGACGTCGCCGGGCGCGTGCCCCTCGCCTTCACCATCTTCGGCGGCTCGGTGGCCGAGCAGGTCGAGCAAGTCGCGGCCGCGCAGGCCGCCGGTGCCGACTGGGTCATCCTCCAGCCGCCCATGGTCGGCAGCTTCGGCGCCGGCGAATATATCCGCTTCTTCGGCCGCATCGCGGACGCGACCGGCCTGCCGGTCGCGATCCAGAACGCGCCGGCCTATATGGGCCGCGGCCTCTCGGCGCAGGATATCGGCGAGCTGGTGCGCCAGCATCCCAATATCTGTCTGATCAAGGGCGAAGGCCCGGTGACCGAGATCCGCCAGCTGATCGAGGTCACGGAAGGCCGCCTGCCGGTGATGAACGGCCGCGGCGGGCTGGAGCTCGCCGACAATCTGCGCGCCGGATGCGCCGGGCTGATTCTCGCGCCCGACACGATCGACCGCGCGCTGACCGTCTACGCCCGCCTGCGCGCCGGCGACGACGCGGGCGCCGAAGAGGCCTATCGCGAGGTGCTGCCGGCGATCGTCTTCATCATGCAGTCGCTTGAAAGCTTGGTCTGCTACGGCAAGCGCGTCTTCGGCGCCCGCGCCGGGATCGCGATCTACGACCGCGCGCCGGCACTGAGGCCGAGCGCCTACGGGCTGGAACTGGCCGCGCGCTACGCCGAGGCGCTGGGCCCCTACCCCGCCGGCTGAGGCCGTCGACGGAAATGGCGGGAGCGCGCACGATTTCGACTTGAAAACCGGGGCGCGTTCAGGCTAAGCAACCGCCACTGCAGGGGTATAGCTCAGTTGGTAGAGCGGCGGTCTCCAAAACCGCAGGTCGCGGGTTCAAGCCCTGCTGCCCCTGCCAGCAGTTTCGTCCGGACCGGCCCCTGAGGCCGGCCGAGACGCAAAACCGCAACGATCCAGCTCATATCATCGCGATCCAGCTGCCGGCGCCCGCGCCGCACGGCCTTGCCGCGTGCACCTCGTCTCCCCCGGCTGGCGCCGCCCGCTCGCGGAAAGGTGAATCACGCTGCCGATCGCGCTGTTGCGGCCGCCGCCCCGCCCTCTACGCTGCGCCGGCCTTTGACCCATGGGCATCCCCTTCGCAGCCATTCCGGGAGCCTCGTCATGATCCTGTCCGACCCTTCCCGCCGCGCGCTCTTCGCCGGCGCCGGCGCGCTGGCGACCGCCTCGACCCTCGGCGTCGCCGGCCCCGCCCTGGCCCGGTCCGTGCCACCAACGCAGAACCCAGGCTTCTACCGCTACAAGGTCGGCGACATCACCGTCACCGCCATCAATGACGGCTTCGCCCGCCGCCCGCTCGAAGGCTTCGTGCGCAATGCCGAGCTGGCCGACGTGCAGAAGGCGATGGAGGCGGCCTTCCTGCCGAAGGACGCCCTCTCGATCACTTTCACCACGCTCGCCCTGCAGATCGGCGACCGACTCGTGCTGATCGACACCGGCAACGGCGATTCGGGTGCGCCGACCTCCGGCTCCTGGATGGCCAACTTCAAGGCCGCCGGCTTCGATCCGAAATCCGTCTCCACGGTGATCTTCAGCCATTTCCACGGCGACCACATCAACGGCTTCCGCCTCAAGGACGGCACCGCCGTCTTTCCGAACGCCGAGGTGCTGGTGCCGGCCGCCGAATGGGGCTTCTGGACCGACGAGGCCCGCGCCGGCGCCGCGCCGGAGGCGATGAAGGGCGCCTTCGCCGCCGTGCGCCGCGTCTTCGGCCCGGTCTCCAAGGATGTGAAGCCCTTCGAGCCCGGCAAGGAGGTCGTCCCCGGCGTCACCGCGATCGCGGCGCCCGGCCACACGCCCGGCCACACCGTCTTCGCGATCAGCTCGAGCAATGGCCGACTGATGGTGATGTCGGACACCACCAACCATCCGGCGCTGTTCGTGCGGAATCCGGACTGGTCGGCGATCTTCGACATGGATGGCCCGGCCGCCGCCGCCACGCGGCGCAAGCTGCTCGACATGGCCGCAGCCGACAGGATGCAGGTCGCTTTCTATCACGCGCCCTTCCCCGCCACCGGCCACATCGCCCGGATCGGCAACGGCTTCGAGCTGGTGCCGTTGCAGTGGAGCAGCGCGATCTGAGCCGCGCGGCCCGCGCCTTTTTGCGCGGGCCGGCTCGCGGTGGCGGGCGCTCGCATGCTAAGCCCGGAAGCATGCCTTTCCGGATCGATGCATGACCGAGCACTTCACCGCCATCGCCTTCGTGGCCAGCGACACGGACGAGGCCCAGCAGGCGCGGACGCGGCTGTGCGAGCTCTATGGCGACGCCGACCCGACCGAGGCCGAGGTCGTCGTCGCGCTCGGCGGCGACGGGCTGATGCTGCAAACGCTGCATCGCTTCATGGGCACCGGAAAGCCGATCTACGGAATGAACCGCGGCTCGGTCGGCTTCCTGATGAACGAGTTCCGCGAGAAGGGCCTGCGCCGGCGCCTGCTCGCGGCGCAGCGCTCCGTCGTCCACCCGCTGGCGATGACCGCCGTCGACCGCGACGGCCGCCGCGTCGAGGCGCGCGCGATCAACGAGGTCTCGCTGCTGCGCCGCTCCTATCAGGCGGCCAAGCTGCGCCTCTCGGTGGACGGCCAGGTCCGGCTGACCGAACTTGTCGCCGACGGCGTGCTGCTGGCGACGCCGGCCGGCTCCACCGCCTACAATCTCTCCGCCAACGGGCCGATCCTGCCGCTCGACGCGCCGCTGCTGGCGCTGACACCGCTCTCGCCCTTCCGTCCGCGCCGCTGGCGCGGGGCGCTGCTGCCCGACCATGCGCGGGTCACCATCGCCGTGCTGGAAGCGGAGAAGCGCCCTGTCAGCGCCGTCGCCGACCATACCCAGATCGAGAACGTCGTCTCGGTGGCGATCGCGATCGACCGGACGGTCGACCTCGTCATGCTGCACGATCCCGGCCACAGCCTGGAAGAGCGCATCCTGCGCGAGCAGTTCGGCTATTGAGGCGGCGCGCTCAGGCCGCGCGCAGATCCGCCAGATCGAGTTCGACCAGAACGTCCGGGTCGGCCTCGACCAGCAGCGCCAGCGCCGCGTCGTCGGCCAGCGAATCGGCCAGCAGCCTCGCCTCCTCCCGCGCGGCCTCGGCATCGAGCCGGCGCAGCAGCGCCATCAGCGCGTGGCCTTCCAACCCCTCCGACAATTCGCAGGCGATCAACACCTCGGTGAGCAGGCCCCGGTCGAGCCCGCCGGCGGCCGGCCCCGGCTCGTGGCGCCCGCGCCGCTTCAGCGCCGCCACCGCGGCCCGGAAGGCCGGCAGCAGCGCCTCGGGCAGCCCCGCCTTGCGATAGAGCGCCTTGAGCCCGGCCCCGCCGCGATCCCACAGCAGGGCGCGGGCGCGGGTTTCCGGCAGCCCCGACAGATCGGCGAAGGCGGCTTCGGCCAGAGCGGGCTGGCCGCTCAGCAGCGAGCGCAGGATGACGCCCGGCGTCAGGCGGCCGTTCTCGCGCAGGCAGGCGACGATCGCAGGCGCGTCGCTCTCCTCCCCGCCCGAGGCCAGTGCCACGGCGACACGCTCGGTCGATTCGCGCGCCAGCCTGGCGCTGCGTTCCTCGCTCAGCCAGCCGCAGCCCGAGACGAAGGCCGCGAGCGCGTCTGAGACACGGCCGGCGATCGCCTGGCGCAGGCCCGCCGGCAGGTCGTTGCGGGCGAGCAGCGCCTCGCGGACGCGGCCAGAGGCGCCCTCGCGCTCGAAGATGCGCTCCAGCGAGAACAGCGGCAGATCGGCGGTCGGATTGCCGAGCAGCACGACCAGCGCCTCCTCGACGCCGACCTCGGCCAGGGCGGCGGCAGCGCCGCAGCCGAGATGGGGGCGCTGCGCGATCGCGCGCTGCGCCAGCCCGTCGCCGATCGCGGCGGCGTCGACGAGGTCCGCCTCGGTCAGTACCGGCAACTGCGCCAGCAGAAGCGCCGCGATGTCGCTCTGCTCGGCGATCAGGCCGAGCACCAGCACGCGCGGCGCTCCGGCGGCCCCGGCGATCGCCTCGGCAATGGCGCGACGCACCAGCGGCGACGGATCGTCGATCAGCGAGATCAACGCGGTCTCGGCCTCGCGGCGATCCTCCGGCGCCATGGCCGAGCGCAGATAGGCGCCGGCCAAAGCGGCTGCGCCGGCAGCGCGCGCATCGGCGGGAGCCGTGCGGGCCCAGAGCAGGAAACGGCGCACGATCATCCGCGCCTCCCGGTGGTCATGAAGGCGCTGAGATCGAGCGGGGCGCGGCGCGAGCGCGCGGCCGGGCGGCCCGCCAGCTCGGCCTGCGCAGGCGCGGGCTTGTCCAGGTCACGCGGGCGTCCGGGCGGCAGCGGTGCGACGACGGAGACCGGCGCCGGTCTGGTAGCTGCCTCTTCGGCCGTATCGGGGGCTGTGCTGGCCGTGCCGTCGAGCCGGGGGAAGTAGCGGCTCGCGCCCTCCTCCGCACCCTGGCGCGAGGCGACGCCGCTGCGCGGCGTGGTCCAGAGATTGGCGACCGCGCTGGAGACCGGCTGTCGCGAGCCCTCGGTCGAGAACAGGCCGATCAGCCCCTTGGCCCGACCCGGCGCCAGCGCAGCCGCGATCGGCACCGGCGGCGGCTCGGCGGACTGCGCCGTCTGCGCCGACTGGACCGAAGCGGCCGCGACCTGCGTCCCGGCATGGCTGGAGGCGAGCAGGGCGTAGACCTGCCGCACGCTGCGCGGCTGCCCGCTCTTGTCGAAGAAGATCGACCGGTTGGCGCTCGCGGCCTCGGGGAAGTCGCGCGCCGCGGCACGGTCGGGATCGCTGCCCGCGGTGCGGATCAGGTCGCTGGCACCGCGCGCGCCCAGCACATGGGCGATGTAGAGTTCGCCGGCATGCGGCTGGCGGCCGAGCGTGGCGGCGAGCTGCTCGCCATTGCGCTGCGTCAGCGCACCGGCCATCACCGCGGAGACCTTGGGATCGTTCCGCAGCTGCAGGATCGCCTCGCGCATCTGCGGATCGGCGACGGTAAGGCGGCCATTGCCGCTATCGCTGATCGCTTCCGCATAGGCGGAGAGCCCCTGCTTCGGGCCTTCCTGCCGGACGATCGACAGCCAGGTCTGCTCGATGAACTGGAAGAGCCCGGTGGCGCTGGAGGTGCGTGCCTTCGCCTCCGGCGTCAGCGACGATTCGCGCTGGGCGGTCTTCAGCAGATAATCGAAATCGGTCCCGGTCCGGTCCGCGCCCTGCTTGATCGCAGTGACGACCGGGTTCGCGGGCGTTGTCTCTCGGGCGCTCGACGTGCTGAAAAGGAACATGAAACCACTCGGGCAGCCACGGCTCCGACCGGACGGGCGGCAGCTGCGGAGACTGCTCCGATTATGGTAAGCGAAGCGTTAAGAGCGCGCGTCCGACGCGTCAGGAGGGCCCATGGCTGAAGCAGGCAGACACAGGCGCGGAGGCCTCTATTTCGAGGACTTCGAGATCGGCGTCGTGATCGAGCATCGCCTGACGCGCACCGTCACGCAGATGGACAACATGCTGTTCTCCAACATGACGCTGAACCCGCAGCCCCTGCACATCGACGCGCATTTCTGCGCGACCGAGACCGAATGGGGCCGGCCGCTGATGAACTCGCTGTTCACGCTCGGCCTGATGATCGGCATTTCGGTGAACGACACCACGGTCGGCACCACGATCGGCAATCTCGGCATGACCGACGTGACCTTCCCGGCCCCGCTCTTCGAGGGCGACACGATCAACTGCACCACCGAGATCGTCGCCAAGCGGGAATCGCGCTCGCGGCCCGATGCCGGCATCGTCGATTTCCACCATCGCGCCTACAAGCAGGACGGGACGCTCGTCGCCCAGTGCCGCCGGCAGGCATTCATGCGCAAGCGCCCGACCGGAGACGCCGCCTGATGCGCTCGCTGCTGTTCGTGCCGGGCGACAGCCCGAAGAAGCTGCAGAAGGGGCTGGAGAGCGCTGCCGACGCGCTGATCGTCGACCTCGAGGATTCGGTCGCGATCGACGCCAAGGCCGACGCGCGCGCCATCGCCTGCGAGTTCCTGAAGGAGGCTGCGCTGCTGCCGCGCCGGCCGCGCCTGATCGTCCGGATCAACGCGCTGTCGACCGGGCTGACGGAAGCCGATCTCGACGCGATCATGCCCGGCGCGCCCGACGCGATCATGCTGCCCAAGGCCGAGGGCGGCTCCGACCTCACCCATCTCGCCGCCAAGATCGCGGTGCGCGAGGCCGAGGCTGACCTGCCCGACGGCTCGACCCGGATCATTGCCATCGCCACCGAGACCGGCAAGGGCGTCTTCGGCCTGTCGAGCTATGCCGGCGCCAGCCACCGGCTGATGGCGCTGACCTGGGGCGCGGAGGATCTCTCCGCCGAACTCGGCGCCGAGACCAACCGACTGGAGAACGGGCAGTTCACCGATCCCTACCGGCTGGCGCGCTCGCTGCTGCTCTTTGCCGCCTCGGCGGCACAGGTCGACGCGATCGACACCGTCTTCACCGCCTTCCGCGACGAGGCCGGGCTGCGCGCCGAATGCCTGGCCGCCCGCCGCGACGGCTTCACCGCCAAGATGGCGATCCATCCGGCGCAGGTCGCGACGATCAACGAGGTGTTCTCGCCCGCGCCCGAGGCGCTGCGCCGCGCCGAGGCGATCATCGCGCTGTTCGAGGCCAATCCCGGCCTCGGCGTCGTCGGCCTCGACGGCGAGATGCTCGACCGGCCGCATCTGCTGCGGGCGAAACGGCTGAAGGCCCGTGCCGACAAACTGCGCGAATGAATCCGTGCAGCCCGTTGCGGAGACTCCGCTTTCGCCGGCGCGGATGGCAATGAGCTCTGGCCGCAGAACACGGCTCGCCCGCTACGCTTGCGCCCTGGCCCTCCTCGCCGCGTCAGCCGTGATGGCGCCCGTGAACGCCGCCGATCCGTCCGAGCCGCCGGCCGGGCTGGCCGATCCGGCCGTGACGCTGGCGCTGGAAGCCGCGCTCGCCGATGCCCTCGCGAGCCGGCCGCCGTCGGACGCGACCGAGCCCTTCGCCGAACGCGCCGAGGCGGTGCTTGATTGGGCTGTGGCGCTGGCTGCGCAGCCGCCGGAGCAGGTGGCGAAGCGGGCGATGGCGCTCGACGCCTGCGCCCATGCCGGCCTCGCGCTCAACCGGATCGTGCTGGGACTGGCGGATGGCGAAATCGCGCCCCTGCGGCAGGCCGGCGGCGGACCGCCGTCATGGACTCTCGCCGGAGACCTCGCCGAAGCCTATGCCGAGGCGATGGGGCGCTGCGAGCGCCTGCGGAACCTGCCCGCGAGCCCGCGCCGCATCGGCCCCGCGCCGGAATGAGCGGCGTGGCCTCGTGACTAGCCGCCGGGCGGGCGGGTCAGCGAGAACATCTCGGTGACCGCGGCATAGTCGGCATAGCCACAGCGGGCGACCGGCCCGGCGGCGGCCGTGTCGAAGCGCCCGTCCCGGACGAAGGCCTCGTCGAGATAGGCGGCGACCACCTGTCCGATCACCATCCAGCGCGGCAGTTCCTGCCCGTCGAGATCGCGCAGCTGCTGCAGCGAGATCAGCTTGCACTCCAGCGCTGCCGGGCTGCCGGCGACGCGCGGCGGCTTGACCAGACGCGAGGGCGCCATGGCGAGGCCGGCATGGGCATATTCGTTCTCGCCGCGCGGCAGCGGCGCCGAGGTCAGGTTCATCTGCTGCACCAGCGCGCGGGTCACCAGGCTGCAGGTGAACTCGCCAGTCTCCTCGATGAAGCTAACGGCGTCCTTGCGGTTCTCCGAGGAGAACATCACCAGGTTCGGCTTCGAAGAGATCGCGTTGAAAAAGCTGTAGGGCGAGAGATTGACCTCTCCCCGCGCGCTCATCGCGCTGATCCAGCCGATCGGGCGGGGCGCGACGATGGCCTTGAACGGGTCGTGCCGGAATGCGAGCTCGCGCCCGTCCTCGCCATAATACATGCCGCTCACGCTCCGAAATGGCTGACGATCGCCGCCATGTCCGGCCGCTCGCGATCGGCAGGACGGGTCTGCGGCGTGCCGATATGGACGAATCCAGCGATACGCTCCTCCTCCGCCACGCCGAAGGCGCGCAGCACCTCGCGGTCGAAGGAGAACCAGTTGGTCAGCCAGCTGCCGGCGAAGCCCATCGCCTCGGCCGCGATCAAGAGGTTGAAGCAGGTGGCGCCGGCGGACAGCTCCTGCTCCCAGACCGGGATCTTCTCGTGCTTGCGGGCGCGCGAGACCACAGCCACCACCAGCGGCGCATGCAGCAAACGGTTGCGCTCGAACGTGACCTTGTCCTCCGGCGCGTCCGGGGTGCGCTTGCGGAACACCTCGGCGACGCGCTCGGCGGCCTTCACCTTGCCCTCGCCGGCGAAGACGATGAAGCGCCACGGCACCAGCTTGCCATGGTCCGGCACCCGCGCGGCGATGGCGAGCAGCTCGGCGAGCTGGGCTTCGCTCGGCCCCGGCGCGGCGAGGAACTGCGGCGGAACGGAGCGGCGGTGCTTGAGTAGGGCGAGCGTGTCGGTCATGAGAGTTCCGGCGGCTTGGGATGTCGCGGCCGCCTCCGGGCCGTGGGACCCGGGGGCGTCGGCTAGCCCGCTCCGGCCGCGGGGCCGAAGGCGGACTGCGCTTCGTTCATGAGTTAGGGTTTTGCCATGATGAGGACAAGCCGAGCTGCTCCTTCTCCGGCGCAGGCAGGATGATGGCGCAACGCATGTTTCAAGGCGAGCAATTCCAGGGTGGCGTGATCCGGCGCGCCCCGCAGCAACCCCCGGCACGCCTGCGCGCCGCCGGTCGTCTCGCCTGCCTCGCGGCCCTGCTCGCGCTTCCCCTGCCCGCCGGCGCCCAGACCGGCATGCAGGCGCCCTCCATGCTCTCGCCGGACGGCTTCGTGCCGCCCATGCCCGACGCCCGTCCCGGGCAGGCGCTGATGACGCTCGGCGCCCGCTTCAGCGGCGGCGAGGGCAAGCCGATCCAGTCCGGGCTGGTCTGGCGCATTCTCTCGGAATCGGTCGACGGCTCGGCGCCGCGCATCGTCGCGCGCTCCACGGAGCCGCGCCCGCGCTTCACCCTGCCGCCCGGCGTCTATCTCGTCCACGCCGCCTATGGCTTCGCCAGCGGCACCAAGCGCGTCGCGCTCGGCCCGCAGGGCATCACCGAGCAGATCCCGATCAGCGCCGGCGCGCTCTCGCTGGCAGGGTCGATCGGCGAGACGCCGATTCCGGCCGGCCAGATCAAGTTCTCGGTCTTCGTGCCGCTGCAGGGCAATTCGGAAGGCCGCCTCATCACCGCCAGCGCCAAGGCCGGCGAGCTGATCCGCCTGCCCGAGGGCGCCTATCACGTCGTCTCGACCTATGGCGATTCCAACGCGATCCAGCGTGCCGACATCCGTGTCGAGGCCGGCCAGGTGACGCAGGCGACCCTGCATCACCGCGCGGCGCAGGTGACACTGAAGCTCGTCGCCGGCCCGGGCGGCGAGGCCTTCGCCGGCACCGCCTTCAGCGTGCTGACGCCGGGCGGCGACATCATCCGCGAGGCGATCGGCGCCTTCCCGCAGGTGATCCTCGCCGAGGGCGACTATGTGCTGATCGCCCGGCAGGAGGGCCAGGTGTTCTCGCAGGAGTTCAAGGTCGAATCCGGCCGCGACCGCGACATCGAGGTCATTGCCCGCTGACGGGCGCCGGGGCCGGCGTCGGCTCGGCAGTTGCGGGTGAGGCCTGCGCGGGTGAGGCCGCCCCGCCCTCGCCCGCCGGCAGCAGCGCCGCCGCGATGCCGTCCGCCAAGCGGATGGCGAGGCAGCGATAGCCGGCGTCGACGACCTGGAGGCCGTCCATGCCGACGAGCTCCTCGGAGGTGAATTGGCGGGTGCGCGACCAGCTGTTCATCATCGCATAGCGCGGAAAGACCGTGACGCCGTTCTTGGCCGCCGTCTTCGCCAATACGGCGCGATAATCGTCGTAATGCGGATAGCGGCTCTCGCGCGGCAGCCAGAGCAAATCCATCATGATCAGCTCGATGCCGGAATCGTGCAGCTTGCGGATGCCCTTGCCGAGGATGCGCGCCAGCTTGTCCTCGCCGATGTCGCGCACCGCGTCGGCGACAGCCGTCTGCCAGATCACCAGGCCTGGTTTCTCGTCGATGACGTCGACATCCATGCGCGCCAGCATCTCATAGGCCGACTGGCCGCTGGCACCGCGGTTGAGCACCGTGATCTCGCGCCCCGGCAGACGGCGCCGCAGCTCCGCCTGCAGCACCGCGGGATAGCTGCGGTGCTGGCCGCTGGCACCCGGCCCCGCCGTACTCGACGAGCCCAGCGCCACGATGGTCAGGCGCCCGGTCTCGGCCAGTGCCTGGCGCGACAATGGCAGCTTGGGCTCGAATGCGGCAACCGTCGCGGCCGCGCGGCAGCGATCGTCAGGCGTGCGGAAGGCGGGTTTCGGCTGCGCGAGGGCCGGCGCGGCAAGCACCAGCAGCGCGGCGATCAGGCCGTGGCGGCCCTTTCGCGCGCCACACCGACCGGACGTGCCGTAAGCGACTTGTACCACGACAGGAATAATCCTAGCCCTATCAGGAGGATAAGACCGCCGGCGACGAAAAGCAATTGAGCCCAGAGGGCGAAGGACATCTCGGCCATGACGATCTGGCCGATGATCGACAGCACGATGCCGACGCAGAACACCTCGAGCGAATGGCGGCCGGTCGCCGCGAGGCGGGTGCCGACGGGGCCGCGCAGCAGCCGGCTCTCGGCCGGGATCAGGCGGATGACGATCCAGGCCAGCGCCAGCAGGTGCAGCAGGCGGATCGTCGCGAGATTGGTCTTGTCGACGCCCATCTGCAGCCCCTCGATCCAGTCGGAGAGGAAGGCGACGCCGAAAGGGTTGCCGGTGCTGAGCTTCACCGCCGCCGAGAACAGCAGCAGCCCGGCCGCGGCGACGTCGATCGCCAGGATGCGCGGCTGGCGCACGCCGAGCGTGGCGAAACGGCCCATCACGATGCCGATCACGAAGATCGCCTGCCAGGCGAAGGGATTGAAGTACCAGCCGCTGCCGCCGGGTTTGCTCGGCAGGTTGAGATCGAAGGCCGAGGCCGCCTGCCAGAGCGCGAGCGAGGCGAGCAGCGCCGCCAGAGGGCTCGTCCGCACCGCGAGATAGGCCAGCGGGAACGCGGCCAGCAGCACGATGTAGAGCGGCAGGATATTGAGGTAATCCGGCTGGTAGCTCAGCTGCAGCGCGTTGATCACCGCCTCGACGGTGTCGCTGAAGAAGGGCAGGACGTTGATCCACTCCATGTAGAGCGAATTCTGCGTGCGGGCGATCGCGGTGGCGACCACGCCGCAGACCAGCACGAACAGCGCCAGATGCGCGACATAGAGCGTCCAGATCCGCGCGCAGACCTTGAGCGAGCCGACCAGGAGGCCGCGCTGGTCGATCTGCCGGCCATAGGCGAAGGCCGCCGAGATGCCGGCGAGCAGCACGAAGACGTCCGCCGCGTCGGAGAAGCCGTAATTGCGCGGTGTCACGAAGGAGACAACGTTGCCGGGGATGTGATTGACGAAGATGATCAGCAGGATCAGGCCGCGGATCACGTCGATGCGCAGGTCGCGGGCGGGGGCTTCCGCTTCGCGCGGCCCCTTCCCGTACAGCATCAGGCGCCAGAAACCGCTCACCTCGTCACCCATCCCCAAAGCTGTGTCACCAGCTGCGTCAGCCGCCGCATCGCGGCCAGCTACAGCGCCGCATTGTGGCGCCGGCATGGCCTGCAACGGGGCTCACGACACTGTGTGCGGAGTCTCAACGCCCGGAGGCGGCGCGCGTTCCCTTGGGTCACCGGAAAGCCGCTCGCCTCAGTAGGGCGGCTCGTCATGGACGCGCTTGCCGTCGATCAGCAGGCGCTTGATCGCGGCCGCCCCGGAGGCGTCGACCGCCGCCACGACCTCGATGCGGGCCCGCTCCGTCCGCTCGATCGCCAGCCCCGTGCCCTGCGGCACGAAGTAGCTCTCCAGCCCGTAGGCGACGTTGAGGCTGCTGACGCCCTTGGCGCAGTCGAAGATGCCGCCCTCGTCGCGCGCGCAGCTGGTCGAGAGCACGCGGGCCTTGAGCACCGTCTCGCCCGCGCCGACCGGCGGGAAGGCGCGATAGACCCCGCGCGCCTCGGCGAAGCCGCCGGCGCCGGGCGCCACGCGGACATAGACCCACTGGTCGCGCGCGAAGGTCTTGTCGCCGGCCAGCTTCGTCGTATCGAGCCGGCCGATCGTATAGCCGAGGACGACATAATCGCCGCGGAACAGGTCGCGCGGATCGACCGGGGCGGTCTGCAGGCGGATCTCGACGCCCGAACGCAGGATGCGGGCGCGCGATTCCACCAGCATCAGGATCAGGCCGGAGAGCACCAGCATGGCGGCGAGCATGCGCCAGAGCAGCGGAATGCGCCCGACCAGCGCGTCGGGTGTCGGCAGGCTGCGGATCACGACACGGCCTCCTGGCGCGGGGAGAGGCGGGCGAACAGGCGTCGCGACGCGACCGCGAGCCCGATCAGCAGCGCGCCGGCGACCAGGAAGAACAGCGACTGGTCGAGCAGCGTGCCGATGGTCTGCCAGAGCAGCACCATCACCGAGACGAAGAACAGCAGCGAGCCGGCGATGCTGAAGTGGCGCATGCCGCCGCCGGCACCGGCGACCACCAGCCCGATCGCCGTGCTGAGGACCAGCCCGGCCACGACGACCTTGCCGGCAAGCGTCGCCGCGCTGCCGCTCCAGAACACCACCGGCACCAGCAGGGCCGCGACCAGAGCCGCCGTCAGCGGCCAGGCGAAGCGCCGCGACCGCACCGTGAGGACGAGCGCCGCGACCGCCGGCAGCGCCAGCGCGTAGCCGACATAGCTGTGCCAGATCGCCATGGCGCCGCGCGCCTCATGCGCGTCGAGGATGCGCACGAGCTCGACGCCGAGCGTCAACACGAGCCCGACCAACCCCCAGGGCAGGAAGGCGCTGAACAGCCGCGGCCCGCCGCGCGACAGCGCGAGCGAGCCGATCGCGACGAAGGCGACGGACAGCGCCAGCCCATAGGCGATCAGTCCGTATTCGAAGCGATGGAGCACCCAGCGCTCGGGCAGCAGGCAGAACCACATGATAAGCGCCAGCACCGCGGCATGGTGGACGAGGCGGCTGCTACGCGTCGCCGAAAGCCAGAGGATCGGCAGGAAGAAGGCCCAGAACAGCGAAGGTAGCTGGCCGCCGGCCTCGTCCCAGCGCCCGACCGTCCAGGCGCAGAGCGCCGCGATCGCGATCACCAGCGCGCCGCTGGAGCGCAGCAGGATGGCGGCCACCAGCGCGCCGAAGCCGACGAGCAGGGCCCCGCCCGGCCAGTCGCTCGGCAGGTGATACATCTGGCCGACCAGCGCCACGCCGGCGCCGAAGACCAGCACCGCGCAGGTATAGGCCGCTTCCGCTCCGCCGCGCGCGCCGGAACGCTCCAGGCGCGCGCCGATGCCGATGACGCCGAGCAGCGCGAGGATGATGAAGACCAGCTTGGTCAGCCGCGGGATCAGCTCCCAGTTCGCCGCGACGAAGGCCGAGACGCTGGCGGCGATCAGCAGGCCACCGAACAGCCCGAGCAGCGCCGGGATGCGGGCCCCGCCGTCGCGCGGCACGGAGTTGCGGAGGGCGGAGGCGCTTTCGGGGCTGAGCAGCCCCTCAGCGACCCAGCGCGTCAGATCGGCGTCGAGCCGCTTGCGATAGGAACCTGTCAGCATTGCGGGCTATTTGGCACGGGCTGACAGGTTTTGGCGAGCGGGCGCGGGCCGACCGTGAACCCATGCCCGCAAGCCGTTGCAAAGACGAGCCAATCCCCGATACGAAACGATCCGGGACAGGCAGGCCCGTCCCGGATCGCGTCATGTCACGACGCCGGCTCGCGCCGGAGCTGCGGAATCGCTCAGGCCGACGCGACCTGCCGGCGGCGCGCCAGGTCCGGCGGCGTCGCCTCGCGCGTCAGCTCGGCCACCATGTCGGCGAGCGAGAGCACGCTCTGGTTCTGGCTGCCGAGGCGGCGCACCGTCACGGTCTTCTCCTCCGCCTCGCGCTTGCCGACGGCAAGGATGACCGGGACCTTGGCCAGCGAATGCTCGCGGACCTTGTAGCTGATCTTCTCGTTGCGCAGGTCGGCGCGGGCGCGCAGGCCGGCGGAGAGCAGCGCCATGGTCACCTCCTCGGCATAGGCGTCGGCCTCCGAGGTGATCGGGCAGACCACCACCTGCTCCGGCGCCAGCCAGAGCGGGAAATGACCGGCATGGTGCTCGATCAGGATGCCGGTGAAGCGCTCCAGCGAGCCGCAGATGGCGCGATGGACCATCACCGGCTGCTTCTTCTCGCCGTCCGAGCCGATATAGAAGGCGCCGAACCGCTCGGGCAGGTTGAAGTCGACCTGCGTCGTGCCGCACTGCCAGTCACGACCGATGGCGTCGCGCAGCACATATTCGAACTTCGGGCCGTAGAAGGCGCCCTCGCCCGGATTGATCTCGGTCTTGATCCGGTTGCCTGACTGCGCCGCGATCTGCTCCAGCACCGAGGTCATCACCGCCTCGGCATGGTCCCAGACCGCGTCGGAGCCGACGCGTTTCTCAGGCCGGGTCGAGAGCTTGATGACGAGATCGTCGGTGAAGCCGAAATCCTCGTAGACCGAAAGGATCAGGTCGTTGATCTTCATGCATTCGGCCGCGAGCTGGTCTTCCGTGCAGAAGATGTGCGCGTCGTCCTGCGTGAAGCCGCGCACGCGCATCAGCCCGTGCAGCGCGCCGGACGGCTCGTAGCGATGCACGTTCCCGAATTCGGCGAGCCGGATCGGCAGGTCGCGATAGCTCTTCAGCCCGTGCTTGAAGATCTGGACATGGCCCGGGCAGTTCATCGGCTTCAGCGCGAACATGCGCTGGTCCTTGTCGGGATCGCCGGGATGCTCCAGCGCCCCGGCCGACTTCACCGCGAACATGTTGTCCTGATACCAGCCCCAGTGGCCGGAGGTCTCCCAGAGCGACTTGTCGAGGATCTGCGGCGCGTTCACCTCCTCATAGTCGGCGGCAAGGCGCCGGCGCATATAGGCGATGATCTCCTGGAACAGGCGCCAGCCCTTGGAATGCCAGAACACGACGCCCGGCCCTTCCTCCTGGAAATGGAACAGGTCCATCTCCCGGCCGAGCTTGCGGTGGTCGCGCTTCTCCGCCTCCTCGATCTGCTTGAGGTGGGCGTCGAGCTCCTCCTGCTTGGCGAAGGCGGTGCCGTAGATGCGCGTCAGCATCGGGTTGTTGCTGTCGCCGCGCCAATAGGCGCCGGCCACCTTCATCAGCTTGAAGGCGTTGCCGACCTTGCCGACCGAGGTCATGTGCGGGCCACGGCACAGGTCGATCCAGTCGCCCTGCGCATACATCTTCAGCGTCTGGTCGGCCGGGATGGCGTCGACCAGCTCGACCTTGAAGGCCTCGCCCTTGTCGCGGAAGAAGTCCTTGGCCTTGTCGCGGCTCCACTCTTCCTTGGTGAAGGGTTTGTCGCGCGCGATGATCTCGCGCATCTTCTTCTCGATCGGCGCGAAATCCTCCGGCGTGAACGGCTCGTTGCGGAAGAAGTCGTAATAGAAGCCGTTCTCGATCACCGGGCCGATGGTGACCTGGGTGCCGGGATAGAGCTCCTGCACCGCCTCGGCGAGGACGTGCGCGGCGTCGTGCCGGATCAGCTCCAGCGCGCGTGGATCCTCGCGGTTGAGAAACTCGATCTTCGCGTCGCGCGTGATCGCGTCGCCGAGGTCGACGACGGTGCCGTCGAGCGCCATGGCGACGGTGCGCTTCAGAAGCGAAGGGGAAATGCCGCCCGCGATCTCCTTGCCGGTGATGCCGGAGGGAAACTCGCGCTGGGCGCCGTCGGGGAATGTCAGGGAGATCGTCATCGATCGGCTCCTGCTCACTCGGGGATACGAACCCCGTAAGAAGGCCGGCTGCCTTGGAAATCGCGCGGGTCGGCATCCGGAGGGGCCCGCGCCGGCCCGGCCTATACGAGCGCCCGGACGCAGGCAATCGCCGATTA
This sequence comes from Allobosea sp. TWI1241, assembly GCF_039673065.1. Taxonomy (NCBI): domain Bacteria; kingdom Pseudomonadati; phylum Pseudomonadota; class Alphaproteobacteria; order Hyphomicrobiales; family Alloboseaceae; genus Allobosea; species Allobosea sp. TWI1241. Next base: position 16,576 of record NZ_JBDJKW010000001.1, read on the forward strand.
TGCGGCGCGGCGCTTTTCGCGGGCGTCGAGAGGTGACGGGGCCGGCAGAAGCGGCAGCCGCCCATCACGGGTCTATGGGTTGATCCTCCTCCGGCGGCGGGCCGTTGACGCCGCGCCAGCGGCCATAGGCCCAGGGCCGGTACCAGGCCGCCTCGGCCGGCACCTCCTCGCAGACGATGTCGATGCCGGAGGTGCCGAGCGGCGTGCAGCGGCAGATGCGCGCCAGCCCCATCCAGCCACCCGCCCACAGCCCGTGCCGCATGATCGCCTCGTCGGTATATTCCGAGCAGGAGGGCCAGTGCCGGCACTGCCTGCCGATCAGCATGGAGAGGCTGAGCTGGTAGCCGCGGATCATCGCATGCGCACCGAGTCGCGGCGCCCGTGCGGCCATCGCCCGCCAGGAAAGGGTTTGTTCAACATCTTCCGGCAGATATCGCATGGCTTGCTTGTGCCGGCGCTCCTTCATCCGTTTCCGTCCTCGTTGACTCCGGACATGACGCGCGTTCGATCCTTCGCCCTCACCGCCGCTCTCTGTGCCCCATTGCTGGCTTTCGCCACGCCCTCCTCGGCGCAGCAGAGACCCTATCTGCTCTGGCTCGACTCCGACCGGGTCGACGTCGCCAAGATCATGGGCCTGCCGCCCGATCTCAAGTCGCCCGAGCACCGCGCCGAATTCGAGACGGTGCTGGAGATCTCCGGCAACCGCACGCCCGAGCGCGAGAAGCAGGCGATCGCCGACCAGTACCAGACGCTCGCCGCCTTCCTGGAAGGCATGGACCACGCCTTTGTCGCGAACACGCATCGCGAGACGCGCCTGCTGATGCGCGAGGCGCAGATCGAGCTCTCCATCCTGCTACGCAGCGTCGGGCGCCTGACCAACCGCACCCGCCCCTTCGCGATGTGGAACAAGGTCCGGGTCAAGCCCTGCCCCGGCGCACGGCCGACCGGGACCTCCTTCCCCTCCGCCCACGCCGCGACTGCCGCGCTCTACGCCACCCTACTCTCGGAAGCCGTGCCGGAGCTGGCCGAGCGCTTCGAGGAGCGGGTCAAGAGCTATGACGAAAGTCGCCTGGTCTGCGGCTTCCATTACCCGTCTGACCTCACCGCCGGCGACAAGATCGGCCGCGCCGCCGCCAAGGCGCTGCTCGAGGACAAGGCCTTCCGCGCCCGCTTCGACGACACCCGCGACGAGACCCGCCAGGCCTTCGGCCTGAAGTGACGCAAGCCGGCCCGGCGCCTCAGCCGGGCCCGGCCGCCGCGGCCCGGCGCGCCTCGATCTGGCCGATCGCGTCGACCACCGCGTCGAATGTCAGCATGGTCGAGGCATGGCGCGCCTTGAAGTCGCGCACCGGCAGCAGCACCGCCAGATCCGCCCATTTGCCCTCCGGCGGCGCGCCGTTCTCCTTGAGGATCGCCAGCGCCTGCCTCCGCACCTCGCGCAGTTCCGCGGCCGTCGCGCCGACGACATGGCGCGCCATGATCGAGGACGAGGCCTGGCCGAGCGCGCAGGCCTTCACGTCATGGCCGAAGCCGGTGACCACGTCGCCCTCCATGGCGAGGTCGACAGTGACCGTCGAGCCGCACAGCCTGGAATGCGCCGTCGCGGTCGCGTCCGGCGCCGGCAGGCGTTCGAGCAGCGGGATGTTCGCCGCCAGCTCGAGGATTCGCTTGTTGTAGATGTCGTTCAGCATGGCCTGTCCGCGCGGGGGTGGATCGACCCGCCCGCCGCTCCAATATAGAGAGGGCGCGCCGCTTGCGGGAGTACCGTGGCGGCCGCCCCCGTCCGCAGTGGCGCAAGGCCGCATCGGCCCGCCGAGCGGCCCAGACAAGAAGGCACCACATGGACAGCGTGGTTAAGTCCTTACCCGTCGAGCGGGCGCAACGCCTGCCGGCCGACGGCCAGCCCTCCGCCGGCCCGACTCGCGAGGAGGCGGAAGCCGCCGTGCGCACCCTGATCCGCTGGGCCGGCGACGACCCGGCGCGCGAAGGCCTGCTCGACACGCCCCAGCGCGTGGTGCGGGCCTATCGCGAACTGTACGCCGGCTATGGCGAGGACCCGCGCGAGATCCTCGGCACCGTCTTCGAGGAGGTGGCGGGCTATCGCGACATGGTGCTGGTGCGCGACATCCCGTTCCATTCGCATTGCGAGCACCACATGGTGCCCTTCGTCGGCAAGGCGCATATCGGCTACTACCCGCAGGGCGGCGTGGTCGGCCTGTCGAAGCTCGCGCGCGTCGTCGAGCTGTTCGCCCGGCGGCTGCAGACGCAGGAGACGATGACCGCCCAGATCGCCGATGCGATCGAGGAGGCGCTGCGCCCGGCCGGCGTCGCCGTGCTGGTCGAGGCCGAGCACATGTGCATGTCGATGCGCGGCGTGGCCAAGCAGGGTTCGTCGACCCTGACGACGCAGTATCGCGGCCGTTGCGCCGACCCTGCCGAGCAGATCCGCTTCTTCACCATGGTGAAGTCGGCCGCGCTGTGAGAGACCCTTGCGCAGGCGCCCATCCGCCGCGCGTCCGGAGACCAAGATGAGCAGCTTCCCCACCCTCTCCGACAAGGCCGCACTCGAGGAAGGCCTCGTTCTGGCGCCGAAATTCGATCGCGACGGCCTGGTCACCTGCGTCACCACCGAGGCGGGCACCGGCGAGCTGCTGATGGTCGCCCATATGAACGCTGAATCCCTGCGCCTCAGCATCGAGACCGGCGAGGCCTGGTACTGGTCGCGCTCGCGCCAGGCGCTGTGGCGCAAGGGCGAGACCTCCGGCCAGCTCCAGACCATCGTCGAGATGCGGGTCGACTGCGACCAGGACGCGCTCTGGATCAAGGTCCGCGTCGGCGGCGACGGCGGCTGCTGCCACACCGGCCGCCGCAGCTGCTTCTACCGCGTCCAGCCTGTCGGCGGCGCGGCCGATGCCGGGCTCGCCTTCGCCTGAGCCTCCGGCGCAGCCAGCGACATCATTCCGTCAAGCGACGCGGCTAGATCGCGCAACGTCCGGCCGGCCGCCGCTCCCGGCGCCGGGCGTTCACCTTGTACTCATCATCGCGCGCGATCATGGCCTTCGACCGGAGGGACACGCCGATGATGCTCGACGGAATTGCCAGACGGGCCTTCGGCCTGGGAGGCGGCGGAGCGGTGATGAACGACCTCGGCAACCACCCGGTGCCGCGCGCGCCCAATCCGCGCATCGGCCTGGCGCTCGGCGGCGGCGCCGCTCGCGGCTGGGCCCATATCGGCGTGCTCCAGGCCCTGACCGAGGCGGGCTATGCGCCAGACGTGATCACCGGTACCTCGATCGGCGCCGTGGTCGGCGGCTGCTACGCCGCCGGAAAGCTCGACCGCCTGACCGACTTCGCCATCGGGCTGACCAAGCGGCGCGTCATCGGCCTGATGGACTTCCATCTCGGCGGCGCCGGGCTGATCTCGGGCGAGCGCCTGCGCCGCCTGCTCGACCGCGATCTCGACGGCGTGCAGATCGGCGACCTGCCGCAGCGCTTCGCGGCGATCGCCACCGAGCTCGGCACCGGCCACGAGATCTGGCTGACGCGCGGCCCGCTCGTCGCGGCGCTGCGCGCCTCCTACGCCCTGCCCGGCGTCTTCGACCCGGTGAAGCTCGGCGGGCGCTGGCTGATGGACGGGGCGCTGGTCAATCCGGTGCCGGTCTCGGCCGCACGCGCGCTCGGCGCCGACGTCGTGCTCTGCGTCAACCTGAACACAGAGATCGGCGGGCGCGGCACCGTGATCCAGACCCATGGCGCCGATCCCGACACCGATCTGGAGCCGGCGCCGCAGGGTCGCGCCGCAGGTTGGCTCGGCGGGGTACGCCAGCGCATGCGCGGCTTCGTCGGCCGCGACGCCGGCCAGCCGGGACTGGCGGGCGTGATGATCGACGCCTTCAACATCACGCAGGACCGGATTTCGCGCTCGCGCCTCGCCGGCGATCCGCCCGATGTGATGATCGGCCCGAAGCTCGGCCGCGTCGGCCTGTTCGACTTCCATCGTGCCGACGAGGCGATCGCGCTCGGGCGCCAGGCGACCGAGCGCGCGCTCGACGACATCGCCGCCGTGATCGCCGCCAACCGGCTGCCCGCCGGCTGAGGCCGGCGCCGTCAGGCCATCGCGATATAGTCGCGCATCGCCTGGCTCTCGGCCTCGATCTGCGCGACGCGATGCTTCACCACGTCGCCGATCGAGACGATGCCGGCGAGCCGGCCGTTCTCGACCACCGGCACGTGGCGGAAGCGCCCGACCGTCATGATCTCCATCAGTTCGTCGATGCTGGTTTCCGGCCGGCAGGTCACGACCTTGCCGGTCATGGCGCGCGAGACCGGCGTGTGCAGCGCCTCCGCGCCGCCGGCGCCGAGCGCGCGGATGATGTCCCGCTCCGACAGGATGCCGTGCAGGCTGCCATCGGCATCGGTGACCACCACCGCGCCGATGCGCTTGTCTGCGAGCGTGCGCACCGCCTCGCCCAGCGTGCGATGGGGCTGCACGGCCACGACTTCGCGACCCTTGTTTCCGAGGATGTTGGCGACGTTCATCGAGTGTTCCTCCGACTGTTCGGGCGCCGTTGACCGGCGCTCATGGCCTTTGGGACTCTCGCGGCGCAGGCCGGTGCGGGCGTCATGCCCGGCCGGCCGCGCCGCGGTCGATGCGTGAACTGTGATGGAACTCTGCGGCGCTCGCAAGGCGGCGACCGCCGCACTTTGCCGGCGGCCCGGCTCAGCGCGGGCGCACCGGCCCGCGGTCGAGCAGCGGGAAGAGCAGGAGCCCGGCGACGAAGCCGCCGATATGCGCCTCCCAGGCGATGCTGCTCTCCTCGCCGAAGATCGGCACCAGCCCGGCCCCGAACAGGATGTTGGTGACGAACCAGACCACGATGAACAGCAAGGCCCGCGAATTCCGCCAGATGCCGCCGAATCGCTCGGCGGGGATCGCGCGCACCGCCGCGTCGTCGCCGAGCCCGGAGAAGTGCACGCCCGGCGAGAACACGAAGCGGATCGCCGCCGCCATCGCACCCGAGACGCCGGCCGAGGCACCGACCAGCGGCAGGACCTCCAGCGGCCGCGCCCACCAGTGCAGCAGCGCCCCGCCGATCGTCGCCGCAGCGAAGAGCAGCAGGAAGCGCATGGGGCCGAGCCTGCGCGCCACCGGGCTGCCGAAGGCCGCGAGCCAGACGACATTGGTCAGGAGATGCGGCCAGGAGCCGTGCAGAAGGCCGTAGGTCAGCAGCGTCCAGGGGTAGCCCTCGCCGTCGCCGAGCAGGAAGCGCGCCAGCCGCAGATGCTGCACCACGCCGGTCGAGCCCGCCGCGCCGATCGATTCGACCACCTCGTTCAGACGGTCGGGCGAAAACCACACCGTCATCCGGGCCGGCACGAAGGCGAACTGGACCATCGCCAGGAAGTCGTCCTGCGCCGACAGGAACTCGCGCACGACATGGACGAGGGCCAGGACCGCGATCAGCCCGATCACGGCGCCCGGCAGGTTCAGGATCGGCTCGCGCGGCCGGCCGCCATGTCGATGATCGGGGTTCGCTGACATCGCCGCCTCACTGGCGCATGGCCGCCCCCGTGGCAACAGAAAAGGGGAGCGCCGGGCGCTCCCCTTTTCCAGCCCCGGTCCGGTCACGTCGCCGGCCCACCCGGTCTCGTGGCGTGGCGCCTTTCGGCGCCGACGCCGTCCTGACGATCTCTGACAGTTTTAACGGTTATCCACAAAGGTAACCCTTCGTTAACCCTAACGACCCCTTGCCCGCTCACCTGGCGGCCGGCGCGTGGCAAGACGGCATGCGTGCTGCGTCCTTCTCTCGCGGAAGGCCCCGAACGTCCCCGCCTCGAACGATTGCGACCCGGAACGGGACGCGTCTGCGGTGGCGTCGGGCGGCGCAAGACCGGACTGGACCATCGCATGAAGAATCCGAGCACTCGCCTGGTTTTCGACTACTGGGACACGCTGCGCGGCGAACGCAGCGCCCCCGAGCGCGGGGAGATCGAGCCCGGCGCGCTGCGCCATGCGCTGGCCGACACCTTCGTGCTCGAGAACGACCAGATCGGCCCGGTCTTCCGCCTGGCCGGCACGCGGCTCTGCGCCCTGTTCGGCCGCGAGCAGCGCGGGCGCCCCTTCGCGGCGCTATGGACCGGCGTCGAGGCGCAGGGCGACATGCGCCGCCTGGTGCAGACCGTGATGGACGAGAGCGCCGGTGCCGTCGCCGGCCTCGCCGCCGAAACGGTCGAGGGGCAACCGCTGCACCTCGAGCTGCTGCTGCTGCCGCTGCGCTATCGCGGCCGCACCCATGCCCGCGTGCTCGGCGCACTCTCGCCGGCCGTAGCGCCGGAATGGCTCGGTCTCGACACGCTCGACACCATGCGGATGGTCTCGCTCAGGATGATCTGGCCCGACGCCGCCCCCGCGCGCCCGCCGGTCGAGGCCGCCCCGCCCCGGGCCCGGCCGAGGCTGATGCTGCTTCCCGGCGGCCGAAGCTGAAAAAGGCTAACCAACGCTTAACCGGCGCGCCATAATCTGTGCTGCGTTAAGACACCGGAACGTCACATGCCGAGCGCGCCAGCAAGCCCGAAGAAGGCATCGGCGCCTGCCGAGCGCAGGCGGCACCAGCGCATGAAGATCGTGCTGCTGGGCCGCTACATGCTGCCCAACCGGCTGGAATACCCCTGCCAGAGCACCGACATCTCGCCCGGCGGCCTTCACCTCGTGGCGCCGACGCTGCCCGAGATCGGCGATCGCATCATTCTCTACCTCGATCATCTCGGCCGGGTCGAAGGCCAGGCGGTGCGCCTGACGCCGGACGGCTTCGCGATGACGATCACCGCCACCAGCCGCAAGCGTGAGAAGTTCACCGCGCAGCTGACCTGGCTCGCCAACCGCGAGGCGCTCGGCCTGCCCGAGGACCGCCGCCACGAGCGCGTGGTGCCGCGCAATCCGCGCTGCATGCTGGCGCTGGAGGACGGCACCGAATTCGCCGTCCGGATTCTCGACATCTCGCTCTCGGGCGCCGCCTTCGCCACCGACCAGGAGATCGCGATGGGCACGCCGGTGCGCCTCGGCAGCACCCAGGCCCGCGTCGTGCGCCGCTTCGACGGCGGCTACGCCACCGAGTTCCGTATCCCGCTCTCCGCCGACGATCTCGGCGAGAACCTCGAGCTCTGAGTCCGGCGGCGGCCACGGCCCGCCGGATCTCGAGCCCCCTCCCCTCACCATCCGATCCCGCTGCAACGCACCCGCACCCCGCGGGCACGCGGAGCCTGCGTGCGCAGCCGCAGCGCCGGGCGACCGTCGCCCGATCCCGCCATGGCCACGGCCTGCGGCCCCGCGAGTCGTTGCGTCACCTGCAGCGGAAGAAACGCTTAGCCTTACCCGTTTCTGATGGTTCACAAATCGTAACAGGAACGCGAGAAATCCTTACTGTCGATTTTATACTTGGTTTTCTCTGAGAAGACCGAAGATCAGGAAAGCTGAATTTGATAAAATTGCACGCTTTCACTTCAAGTGATCTCTACAGGCCAACGCCATGGTCGTCCCCGGGACAAGGAAAGGGGACATCATGCTGTCTGTTCGCAACACCGCCACCGCCCTCATCACCGCCGGCGCCATGCTGGTCGCCGGCAGCCTCGCCGCCCAGGCCGACTCGCGCAGCGCAGCCGGCCTGCCGGTCGCCAGCGCCCCGATCGAGGCCGGCGGCGACGCCCGCGCGCCCTATGCCTGGACGGATTTCTGCAAGCGCACCCCGAGCGAGTGCGCGGTCGACCGCCGCCAGGCCGACACGGTCCAGCTCTCGCCGCAGCTCTGGAAGACGATCGTCGCGACCAACCTCTCGGTGAACCGCGAGATCGAGCCGGTGACCGACATGGACCATTGGGGCGTGGTCGATCGCTGGGACATCCCGACCGACGGCAAGGGCGATTGCGAGGACTATGTCCTGCTGAAGCGCCAGCGTCTGGCGGAGGCCGGCATCCCGCGCCGGGCCATGCGCGTCACCGTCGTGATCGACGAGGAGAACGCCGGCCATGCGGTGCTGATGATCCGCACCAACCGCGGCGACTTCATCCTCGACAACAAGCGCAACGCGATCCTGCCGTGGAGCCAGACCGGTTACACCTATGTCAAGCGTGAATCCCAGGACCGCGTCGCCTGGACCTCGCTCGGCGGCCGCGCGACCTCGACCGTGGCGTCGCTGCGCTGAGCGAAAGAACCGGTCCGCACCGGCCCCGCGCCGGTCCGGATCGACCGAGATCGGCCGCCTGTCACGAGGCAGCGGCCCAAGGAATGGCGAGGTCCGGTCACGTCCCCACCCACCCGTCCCCGACCGGGCACCGTCCAGGGCCGGCTCCTACCCCGGGAGCCGGCCCGCTCTTTTTTTTTCGAGCGGGCCTTGCCGGGCGAGGCGTCGTTTCAGTCGATCCGCTTCATGCCGGCGGCGAACTGCTTCCAGCGCGCGACATAATTGGCGGCCGAGGCGCGCAGTCCCGCGATCGCGGCTTCGTCGAGCGTACGGATCGCCTTGGCGGGCGAGCCGACGATCAGCGAATTGTCGGGAAACTCCTTGCCCTCGGTCACCAGCGCATTGGCCCCGACCAGGCAGTTGCGGCCGATCCGCGCCTTGTTGAGCACGGTCGCGCCCATGCCGATCAGGCTGTTCTCGCCGATGATGCAGCCATGCAGGATGGCGCGATGGCCGATGGTGCAGCCGGGGCCGACCTGCAGCGGACAGCCGGGATCGGTGTGGAGCACGCAGCCTTCCTGGACATTGCTGCCCTCGCCGATCTCGATCCACTCATTGTCGCCGCGCATCACCACGCCGAACCAGACGCCGACATCGCGCGCCAGCCGCACGCGGCCGACGAGATGGGCATCGGGCGCCAGCCACCAGGTGCCTTCCGGCGGGGTCTCGGGCGCGATTCCGTCGAGCGTGTAGAGCGGCATGGGCGTCGTCCTCCTTGATTTCCCAGGAGGAGTGCAGGCCCGCGGCCCCTGTCGTCAAGCCGCGCCGGGCATCGAGACCCGCGTGCCGGCGGGCCCGTCCGCACGAAAGTGAAGCCCCGCAAACGGTGGTGAGGCGGCGCCGGTATGGTTTACGGCGCGTTAAGCCGGCTCTGGCTTACTGGCTGCGAAGTACCGCCGCACGCGCCGCGGACGGATCCTGACCAGCCGATACGAGCCCGCCATGAGCCTGCGTGCCTCCCAGCCTGCCTATCCGCATCACCATGCCATGCGCGGCGACATGGCCGGCGCGATCCGCGAGCGGCTGGGCCGCCGGGCCATGCCGGCCCTGCCGAGCGCCGACGGGTTCCTGCTGAAATGTGCGGCTGCGATCCTGCTGGCCGGCCTCGCCGGCACCGGCTTCGCGCTCTATGCCGCGCGGCCCGGCCCCGATACCGGCGCCGAGCTGGAGCCCGCGCGCGTCGGCGATGTGGCGCTGGCAATTCCGCACAATCTCACCGGCGCTGATTCCGCCGATGGCCGCCTGGTCGGCATGGCGCGGCTGCGGCTGGACTGGCCGAGCCTCGGCCCGGTCACGCCCGACAGCCGGGCGCGGCTGCTGGTGACGCTGAGCCCGCCCGACAAGGTCAACGAGCCGGCGACGCAATTGTCGGTCTATGCCCGCTTCCTGACGCCGACCGTCTGGTCGAATCCCGGCGGGCTCGTGGTGCGCGCCTTCCGCAAGGGCTCGCCCTTCGAGAGCGACGAGCTCTTCGTCTCGGCCCCGGACGGGCGGGGCTTCGCCGCCCGCTGCCCGGTCGAGGTCGCCGGGCGCGGCCCGGAGGAGCTCTGCCGCGTCACCTTCCGGCATCGCGGCATGGACGTGAACATCCGCTTCCCGCGCAAGATCATCGTCGACTGGCAGCTGATGCTGGGCGGCGTGCGCCGCTCCATCGACAGGCTGGTCCGCTGACGGGCGCGGGGAAGAGGCCCTGAGGCCTCAGTCCTCGAGATCGACGTCGAGGATCGCCATGGTGAAGTTGAACGAGCGATCGCCGTCCTCGTCGTCGACATGGATGATGCCGATGAACTCCTCGCCGAGATAGACCTCGGCCGAGTCGGTCTTCTTCATCCGCGCCCGCACGCTGATGTTGAGGTTCGAGAACGTGCGGCGCAGATAGGCCTCGAGCTTGGCCAGTTCTTTCTTGTCCACGGTAGGGTCCTTTCGCTGAGCGCGGACGGATGCCACGCAGCGGGGGTGAGAGCAAGCCGCCAGAGGCCGCCCGCGCCGGTTCCTCCCCCGCCCAGTGCGGCCCGGCTTGCCCGGTACCTGCCCCTCAGCGGACGTAGTGCAGCCTGTCGAAGCGGCGGCGGAAGGCGGTGACGTCGGAGGCGATGGCTTCAGGCGCACGCGCTCCAGAGAGCGCCTCCGCGATGTAGCCCGCCAGTTCCGGCATGTGCTCCGTCGTCATGCCGAAGCGCACGATCTCGGGCGTGCCGAGCCGCAGGCCGTTCACGTCGCCCGCCACCGCCGGCAGCGGCAGGCCGATGCCGCAGCTCAGGATGTTGGCGGCCCGCAGCGTCTTCGCCGCCGCCTGCCCGCCGCCATAGGGCGCGGCCTCGATGGCGAACTGGTGCGAGGTCGTCATACCGGCGTCGCGGGCGAAGATCGGCACCTGCCGCTCGGCGAGTTCCTGCGCCAGCTTGTGCGCGGTGGCCGCCATCATCGCCGCATAGTCCCGGCCGAACTCGAGCCAGTCCATCAGGCTGATCGCCAGCGAAGCTGATTTGGCCGCGTCGAAATTCGCGGTGAGGCCGGGATAGGCGATGGCGTCGAGTCGCTCGGCGAAAGCGGCGTCATTGGTGACGATCAGGCCGGAGGGCGGGCCGCCCAGGCTCTTATAGGTGCTCATCGTCATGACGTGAGCGCCCTCCTCCAGCGGCTGTTGCCAGGCATGGCCGGCGATCATGCCGGAGAGATGCGCGGCGTCGAACAGCACGATCGCGCCGACTTCGTCGGCGATGGTGCGGATCTCGCGGATCGGATGCGGGAACAGGTTGAGGCTGCCGCCGATGCTGATGACCTTGGGCTTCAGCCGCAGCGCATCCTCGCGCAGCTTCGCCACGTCCACCGTATAGCCCGCCGCATCCACCGGCGCGGGATGGGTGACCACCCCGTAGAGCCCGGCCGCGCCGGCGCCGTGATGGGTGACGTGCCCGCCGATCGAGGCCGGCGGCGCGATCACCACCTCGCCGGGCTTCGCAGCCGACATGAAGACGTAGAGATTGGCGATCGCACCCGAGGGCACGCGAATCTCGGGGTAGCGCGCCCCGAAGACCTCGGCCGCCAGCTCGGCCGCCATCACCTCGATCTGCTCGATCGCCTCGAGCCCCATCTCGTATTTGTCGCCGGGATAGCCGAGCGAGGGCCGCGTCCCGAGCCCCTGCGCCAGCACCGCCTCGGCCCGCGGGTTCATCACATTGGTCGCGGGGTTTAGGTTGACGCAGTCGCGCTCGTGGATGATGCGGTTCTCCGCCACCAGCCCGGCGAGGCGGGCCTCGCGCGCCGCCCGGTCCTGGCCTGCGACCGCCTCGGCGATCCCCAGCACATAGTCTTCGCTCGCCGCGGGCACCCAGCCGCGCCGTGCCAGTTTCGCCGTCATCGCAATCCCCGTCGGTCCGCTCGATCCTGCCGGCATTGGACAGGTTTGGCGTGGCGGCCGCAAACCAGTTATCGTCGCGCAGAGGCCGAGAAAATCTCGCCCTCGCGCCTGTCACTCCGGCCGCGCTCCCGTCCGAGGCACGCTTCGCCATGTCAGTCCGGCCGCCCCGCCAGCCGCTTCCGCCGCTCAACGCGCTGCGCGCCTTCGAGGCGGCCGCCCGGCTCGGCAGCTTCGCCCGTGCCGCCGAGGAGATCGGCGTGACGCCGGGTGCGGTGGCCCAGCAGATCCGCCGGCTGGAGGACTTCGTCGGGGTGCCGCTGTTCCGCCGCCTGCCGCAGGGCGTCAGCCTGACGGACGCCGCGCAGGCCGCAGCGCCGCGGCTGGAGGCGGCCTTCCACGAGTTGGCCGAGGCCGTCGGCACGCTGCGGGCCAGCTGCGGCGACCGCGCGCTGACCATCGCGGCCCTGCCCTGCATCGCCCAGCTCTGGCTGGCGCCACGGCTCGGTGCGCTGCAAGCCGCGTTTCCGGGGCTGGCGGTCTCGATCTCCGCGATGGAGGAGCCGCCGGCCGGCAGGCAGGCGGCGCACGATCTCGCGCTGTTCTATCTGCACGAGCCGCCCCCCGGCGCCTCGGCCCTGCCGGAGGACCGGCTGCTTCCCGTCTGCGCCCCGGCGCTGGCCGGGCGCCTCGCGGCTCCGGCCGATCTCGCCGGCATGCCTCTGCTGCACGATTCGGTCTGGCGCGATCACTGGAGCCGGTGGCTTCGCGCGGAAGGGCTAAGCCGCATCGATGCCGGCCGCGGCGCCTCCTACTCGCTCTATGCGCTGGCGCTGGACGCGGCGCTGGGCGGGGCCGGCGTGCTGATCGGCCGTCACAGCCTGGTGGCGCGCCATCTCGCCCGCCGGGACCTGGTGGCGCCCTTCGACCGGCCGCTGCCGAGCGGCGACCGTCTCTGCATCCTGAAAAGCGCCGGCGCACGTCCGCATCCGAACCGCGACGCCGTCGCCGACTGGCTCGAAGCCTCGGCCTGAGGCTGGCTCAGATGCCGGCACCGAGCCCGGCGGCGACGACCTGGTCCATGGAGCGCGCCGGCTCGGCGCAGCCGGCCTCACCCACCACCTTGGCCGGCACGCCCGCAACCGTGGTGTTGCGCGGCACCGCCGCCAGCACGACCGAGCCCGCCGCGACGCGCGCGCACTGGCCGACCTCGATATTGCCGAGGATCTTCGCGCCGGCGCCGATCAGCACGCCCTTGCGGATCTTGGGATGGCGGTCGCCGCCCTGCTTGCCAGTGCCGCCGAGCGTGACGCCCTGGAGCAGCGAGACATTGTCCTCGATCACCGTGGTCTCACCGACGACGAGGCCGGTCGCGTGGTCGAGGAAGACACCCTGCCCGATCCGGGCGGCCGGGTTGATGTCGGTCTGGAAGACCTCGGAGGAGCGACTCTGCAGATAGAGCGCCAGGTCGCGCCGGTCCCGGCGCCAGAGCCAGTGCGCCAACCGGTGGGTCTGCAGGGCGTGGAAGCCCTTGAAGTATAGCACCGGCTCGAGCAGCCGGTAGCAGGCCGGATCGCGGTCGAGCACCGCGACCACGTCGGCACGGAAGCCGAGCCCGATCGCCGGATCGTCGGCGATGGCCGCGTCGAAGGTCTGCACGATCAGCTCGGCCGGCAGTGCGGGATGGGCCAGGCGGCCGGCGACGCGATGGGCGACCGCCTCCTCGAAGCTGCCCTGGTTCAGCACATTGGAGAGGATGAAGCTGGTCAGCGCCGGCTCGGCGGCGATCGCCGCCTCGGCCTCGCGGCGTAGGCGCGTCCAGACCGGGTCGACCCTGTCCAGGCCCGTGGCGAGGTCGCGGATCTCGGCATTGCTGCGGCCGGCGGACATGACATTCTCCACGGAAAGGCGGACGGCGCCCGCGAAAGCAGGCCCCATCGAGGTCAGGTGGCGATGCCTTCTAGCTGAATCAAGTTATGAAGGGCAAGAATCGACCTGTGAGATACCCGCCACAAGCCCTTGATATGGAATAAAATTCTACGCCCGGAGAACATCATTCTCCGAAAAGCGCCGATCAGGGCCGCCGGCCCAGGAACGAGACGACCGCCTGCTTGTGGGAGCGGTCGCCCACCGCGAGATTGTGGTCGCGCCCCTCGATCGGGAAGAACTCCGCCCCCGGGATCAGCGCCGCGAGTTCCGGCCCCGAGCCCGAGACCTCGTCGCGCGTACCGACGCTGATCAGGGTCGGCATCGCGATGCGGGCGACATCGGCCTCGCTCAGCGTCTGGCGGGTGCCGCGAATGCAGGCGGCCAGCGCCTTGAGGTCGCTGCCGGTATTCTCGGCGAACGCCCGGAACATGCGCTGCATCGGATCGGTCAGGTCAGCCAGCGACGGCGCCTCCATCGCATCGGCGATGCCGAGCGGCAGGCCGACGCCCTGCACGAGATGGATGCCGAGGCCGCCGAGCAGCAGCGAGCGCACGCGCTGCGGATGCGCCAGCGCCAGATGCGCGGAGATGCGCGCGCCCATGGAATAGCCCATCACATCGGCCCTCTCGATGCCGAGATGGTCGAGCAGCCGGCGCGCATCCTCCGCCATCAGGTCGGAATGGTAGAGCGCCGGATCGTAGAGCTTCTCGCTGCGGCCATGGCCGCGATTGTCGAACAGCACGACGCGGCGCCCGTCATGGGTGAGCGTCTTCGTCCACTGGGTGTTGACCCAGTTCACGGCATGGCTCGAGGCGAAGCCGTGGATCAGCAGGATCGGGTCGCCGCTGCCCTCGGCGGTCGGCGCCAGGTCCTGATAGGCGATGGTCACGCCGTCCGAATCGAAGCTCTGCATCTCGTCACGCCACACGGATCGTCGGGAAGGATGCGGAAAGCTCTGCCATGTGCGAACCGCTTTGAACAGCACGCCCCGCTCATGCCGCCCTGACGCCGCGCCCTCGGGCGGCGGCGCGAGGCCCCTTCCCCGCCACCCCCGCGCCGCTTATGACGAGGGCATGAGCGAACGCACCCACGCACCGGCCGGCGGCCGCATCGAACTGGTCGATCTCGGCCGCGGCATCGCGCTGCTGGCGATGTTCGTCTACCATTTCGCCTACGACCTCTCCTTCTTCCGCCTGATCGACACCGATGTCGTCGCCCATCGCGGCTGGCAGATCTTCGCGCGGCTGATCGCGGGCTCCTTCCTGGCGATCGTCGGCTTCAGCCTGGTGCTGGCGACGCGGCGCGGCTTCGATCTCGAGGCCTATCTGCGCCGCCTGGCGCTGGTGGCCGGCGCCGCAGCTCTGGTCACCTTCGCGACCTGGTACGCGGTCCCCGACAATTTCATCTTCTTCGGCATCCTGCACCACATCGCCGTGGCGAGCGTGCTGGCGCTGCCCTTCCTGTGCCTGCCGACGCTCGCGATCGCACTCGCGGCTGTCTTGGTCTTCGCCCTGCCCTTCGCGCTCGGCAACGCCGTCTTCGACCAGGTCTGGCTGTCCTGGCTCGGCTTCGGCCCGGTGCCGCGCACTGCCGATTTCGTGCCGCTCTTCCCCTGGTTCGGCTGCGTGCTCGCCGGCATGGCGCTGGCCCGCCTCGCGCTGGCACGGGCGCCCGAGGGCGGCTGGGCCGCCTGGCGGGCTGGTTCGCCGCCGGCACGGCTCGTCTCGCTCGCCGGCCGCAACAGCCTCTTCGTCTACCTCGTGCACCAGCCGCTCTTCATCGGCGCGCTGCTGGCCTTCATGCATTTCGCCGGGCCGAGCCTGCCTACCGCCGATGCCGAGGCCGCGCCCTTCCTCACCGCCTGCCAGCGCAGCTGCGTCGCCACCGGCTCTTCGAAGGAGGCCTGCGAGCGCGTCTGCTCCTGCTCGATGACCGGACTGAAGGAGGCCAATCTCTGGCAGAAGGTGCTGGCCGACGCGCTCAGCCAGGCCGACACCGAGAAGGCCCGCGAGATCGGGCTGAGCTGCGCCCGGCAGCGCTGAGCGGCGAGTCGTCGCGGGTGGCCGGCGAGGTTTGCGTCGCGCGCGGCTGGGAGTATATGGGGCGGGCGACGAGCGTGCCGCCGCGAGCAAGCGAGAGAGCGACCATGGCCGACCACGGCACACCGCATTTCCACAACGATCCCGGCGTCGCCGTGATCCATACCGGCGCGCGCGAATTCATGTGCATCGGGGCGAAGCCGCCCTTCGACCACCCGCACGTCTTCCTCGACATGGGCTCGGACGACGAGATCGTCTGCCCCTATTGCTCGACGCTGTTCAAATACGATGCCTCGCTCGGCAACGGCCACGCCAAGCCGGCGGAGTGCGAGTATCACGACGCGGCCCGCGCCGCCTGACTCCGGCCCGCCGGCTGCCGGCGGAAGGACATCATGACTTCCCTACCCATTCTGATCGCCGGCGCGGGGATCGGCGGATTGACCACTGCCATCGCCCTTGCGCGGCGCGGCATTCCGCTTATCGTCTGCGAGAAGCGCACCCGCTTCCACGAGGTCGGCGCCGGCATCCAGGTCTCGCCCAATGCCGGCCGCGTGCTCGAATCGCTCGATCTCGGCCTCGCGCTGCGCCGCATCGCGGTCAGGCCCGACCGGCTCGAGATCCGGCACTGGAACGGCAACGACGTCCTGACCATGCCGTTCAGCGCCGGCCCCGCCGACCAGACGCCGTTCCGCACCGTCAAGCGCGCCGACATCCACCAGATCCTGCTCGACGCGGCCCGGACCATGCCGAACATCCGCTGGCTGATCGGCCGCGGCCTCGCCGAGGTCAAGGATGAAGGCGACCATCTCGACGTCACCCTGGCCAGCGAGACCGGCCAGACCGAGACCATGCAGGTGATGGGCCTCGTCGGCGCCGACGGCGCCTGGTCGCGCAGCCGCGTTCTGGCTGGCGACGCCCGCCCGCCCCGCTTTACCGGCTGGGAGGCCTGGCGCACGCTGGTGCCGGTCGCCGGCCTGCCTGCGAGCCTGCGCGCTGCCAAGGTGACGCTGCAGCTCGGCCGCGCCCGCCACGCGGTGTACTACCCCGTCGCCTCCGGGCAGGAGATCAACCTCGTCATCATCCGCGGCGCGCGGCACGGCCAGGACGGCTGGTCCCGCCCCGGCCAGGCGCAGGAACTCTCGGCGACGCTGAGCCATGCCTGCGGCGATCTGCGCCGGCTGGTGGCGGATGCGCCCGCCTGGCATGTCTGGTCGCTGCACGACCGTCCGCCGACCGCCATGGCGAACGGCCGCATCGCCCTGCTCGGCGACGCCGCCCATCCCGTCCTGCCCTTCCTGGCGCAGGGCGCCGGCCTCGCGATCGAGGATGCGGCGGTACTGGCCGACGCGCTGTCACACCGTCTGGCTGAAGGCGGCGCCGCGGCCCTGCCTGCCGCCTTCGCGGCCTATGCCGCAGCCCGCGCCCAGCGTGCAGCCCGCATGCAGGAGACCAGCCGCAACAATGGCAGCGCCTATCACCTGGCGAAGCCCTGGAGCTATGCACGCGACATGGTGCTGCGCCGGCTCGGGCCGGACGGGCTGCGCCAGCGCCATGCCTGGGTCTATGACTGGATGCCGCCCGCCGGCTGACGGGCGCATCGTCGCGGCGGCGCACGGACATCTCGCCATCGCCGCATTCGCTTCCTACATTGCGGGCATGACGCGAGACGAACCCCTCCCATGATCCGCATCGACATCAACAAGGCCGCCAATGCGCGCATGGCGCGCCTGCCCCGCTGGGCGAGCTGGCTCGTCATGGCCGGCGCCTTCGCGGTCGGCGTCCTGCTGTTTCTCGTGGCCGCCAGCCTGGCGCTGATCCTCGTGCCGGTGGTGATCGCCGGCGGCGCCATCGCCGCATGGCAGATGCGCCGCAAGCTGCGCGCGGCCGGCATCGATCCGCGCGACCCGTTCCGCGAGGCGGCCTCCACGCAGGGTGCTGGCGAGATCGTCGATGCCGAGTACCGCGTAATCGAGAGCGACGACCGCCGTCGCTGAGCAATAGTACCCTCTCCGAAACGACGAAGGCCGGCCGCATCATCCGCGGCCGGCCTTTTTTCTGATCTGCGGGGAGCGTGGAAAATCCCCCTCGGGTCAGGCGATGCGGCTGACCAGCACCTTGTCGATCCGGCGCCCGTCGAGATCGACGACCTCGACCCGCCAGTTCTCCTTCTCGAAGCTCTCGCCGACGCCGGGCAGGCGGTTCATCTCGGCGAGCACGAAGCCGGCCACCGTCTGGTAGTCGGCATCGCGCGGCACCGGCACGCCGAGTTCATGCGCGAACTCGTCCACCGGCATCCAGCCCGCCACCAGGTAGGAGCCGTCCGAACGCATGACGATCGGCGGCTCGTCCTCGTCCTCCTCCTGGAAGACGCCGGTGATCGCCTCGAGCACGTCGCTGGAGGTGACGATGCCCTCGAAATGCCCGTACTCGTCGAAGACCAGCGCCATATGGACGCGGGTGGTGCGGATGGCGCGCAGCACGTCGAGCGCGCCACTGGTGTCGAGCACCACGGGCGCCTCGCGCACCAGGGCGCGCAGGTCGGGCGTGCCGTCGGCGAAGGCCTCGATCAGTTCCTTCACCTCGATGATGCCGATGATCGAATCGGCCTCGTCGTCCTGCACCGGCAGGCGGTTGCGCTTGGTGTGGCGGATCTGCTGGCGGATCTCTTCGAGATCGTCGGTGAGGTCGATCGCCTCGACATCGCGCCGCGGCGTCATCAGCGCGCGGGCGGAACGGTCGGCGAGGCGCATCACGCCCGAGATCATCTCGCGCTCGTCGCGTTCCAGAACGCCGGCCGTCTCCGCCTCGGCGATGATGGTGCGCACCTCCTCCTCGGTGACGCGCTCCTCCGTCTCGCCCTTCTGGCCGAGCAGCGCCAGCACCAGCTTGCCCGAGGCATCGAGCAGCCAGACCAGCGGCGCGGCGATCTTGGCGAGAACCGCCATGGCCGGCGCGATGCGCGAGGCGATCCGCTCGGGATCGCGCAGCGCGATCTGCTTCGGCACCAGTTCGCCGGCGATCAGAGACAGATAGGTGATGAGGACGACGACGATACCGACGCCGAGCGTGTCGGCGACAGCCTTGCTTAGGCCCTCATCGAGAAGCCAGTCCGAGAGGCGCAGGCCGAGGGTCGCGCCTGAGAAGGCACCCGAGAGGATGCCGACGAGGGTAATGCCGATCTGGACGCTCGAGAGGAAGCGGCCGGGGTTTTCGGACAGCCGCAGCGCCGTCGCCGCTCCCTTGCTGCCCTGTTCGATGAGGACCTTCAGTCTTGCCGGCCTCGACGAGACCACTGCGAGCTCCGACATGGCGAGCACACCGTTGATGGCGGTGAGCACGACGACGATCACTATCTCCGTTAACAAAACTGGCTCTGAGGCTGCGGGATCGCACTCGCTATCGACCCGCTTCTGCTCCGCTTATAGCGTATTCGCGATGGAACGCGATGGGGGAACAGCGATGGCGACGGACGAACGGCGCTTCGCCGCCGCAACCGAGCGCAACCGCGAGCCGATTCTCTCCGTGCTGCGCGAGGCGCTGCCGGCGCGGGGACTGGTGCTGGAGATCGCCAGCGGCTCCGGCGAGCACGTCATACATTTCGCCAGGGCCTGGCCGGAACTGCGCTTCCAGCCCTCCGACCCGGATGCCGGAGCCCGCCGCAGCATCGACGCCTGGACCGCGCATGCGGGCCTCGGCAACGTTTTGCCGGCGCTGGCGCTCGACGCCGCCGCGCCCGACTGGCCGATCGCGCAGGCGGACGCGCTGATCTGCATCAACATGGTGCATATCTCGCCCTGGGCGGCGACGCAGGGGCTGATGCGGGGTGCGGGCCGGCTTTTGGCCGCGGGCACGCCGCTCTACCTCTACGGCCCCTACCGGCAGGAGGGCGTGCCGCTGGCGCCGAGCAACGCCGCCTTCGACGAGAGCCTGCGCTTGCGCGATCCGGCCTGGGGCCTGCGCGACGTTGAGGCGGTGGCGGCGCTGGCCGCGGAGCAAGGCTTTGGCCCGCCGGCGATCACCGCCATGCCGGCCAACAATCTGAGCCTCGTCTTCCGAAAGCGCCCGGCCTGAGCGGCCGGGACCGTTGGCTCAGAGCACCATGGGCAGGACGAAGAAGCCGGCGACGATGATCAGCGCCAGCGCCAGCGCCGTCATCGGCAGGTGCTTCTCGATGAAGATGCGGATGTCGTCGCCGTAATAGCGCAGCGCCACCGCGATCATCGCGAAGAAGGTGACGCGCGACACCACCATGCCGACGGTGAACTTCCACAGGTCGAAATGCAGGAAGCCCGACATGATCGTGACGATCTTGAACGGGATCGGCGTCAGCCCCTTGGTCAGCAGGACCCAGAACCAGTAGTCCTGGGAGGTGGCGATCAGCGTCGCGGCCTTCTCCTGCAAGCCGTAGATGCCGATCAGCCAAGCGCCGAGCGATTCATAGAGCAGCGCGCCGATCGCATAGCCGAGATAGCCGCCGGTGACCGCGCCGAGCGAGCAGATGCCGGCATAGAACCAGGCCCGGTCCGGCCGGGCGATGCACATCGGGATCAGCAGCGGGATGGGCGGAAGCGGGCTGACGGAGCTTTCGACGAAGGTGATCGTGAAGAGCAGCCACGGGGCCGCCGGGTGCGAGGCGTAGGAGACGCACCAGTCGTAAGCACGCTTCAGCATGTAAAGATCGACCGCTCCCGGATTCCGCTCCCTGCCCGGGAGGATCCCGTGCGAGTCGCACCTACGTCATGGCTGGCGAGAGTGCCAGACATCTCTTACGGCAGCGTCAATTGCATGACGTTCGTGGCGGGAATGCGAGCCGTGAGCCTTGCTTCACCCGGCCGCCGGTCACGGTGCCGGCGGCACCGTGACGCAGGGTCGGGATCGATCCTTCGCGGCTCAGGCCAGACGCTCCAGCGCCTCGGCGATCCGGATCTTGCGGGCCTCGGCGCTCGCCTTGCGCTCGCGGTTCTCCTCGACGATCTCCTCCGGCGCGCGCGCCATGAAGTCGGGGTTGCCGAGCTTGCGCTCGACCGCGGCGATGTCCTGGTCGAGCTTGGCGAGTTCCTTGCTCAGGCGCACGCGCTCGGCGTCGAGATCGATGATGCCGGCCAGCGGCAGGGCCGCGATCTCGCCCCGCACCACGATCTGCGCCGACTGCGCCGGGGCCTCGTCGGCAAAGGCAATCGAGGACAGCCGCGCCAGGCGCTCGATCATCGGCGCCCAGGCCTCGACCGTGGCGCGCGTCGCCGCGCTGGCCGATACCAGCACAAGCGGCACCTGCGCCCCGCCCGGCACGTTGGTCTCGGAGCGGACCGAGCGGATATCCGAGATCAGGTCGACGACGAAGCCGATCTCGGCCTCCGCCGCCGCGTTGACCAGATGGCCCAGCTGCGGCCAGCGCGTCAGGCAGACCAGGTCCGGCTCGCCGGCCGCGACCGTGCGCGGCGCGCCGACGCCGGCCTTCTGGGCCCAGAGCTCCTCGGTGAGGAAGGGCATGAACGGGTGCAGCAGCTGGCAGATCAGGTCGGTGACGAAGGCGACGGTGGCCTGCGTCTCGGCCCGGGCGGCGGCGCCGGCGGCATCCGTCTCCTCGGCCTGCAGCACCGGCTTCGACAGTTCGAGATACCAGTCGCAGAACTGGCCCCAGACGAAGCGATAGGCCGCATCGGCCGCCTCGTTGAACTTGAAGCTCTCGATGCCGGCAGCGACCGCGTCGGCCGCGCGGGCCGCCTCGGAGAGGATCCAGCGGTTGAGGGGCAGCTTGACCGCGGCCGGATCGAAGCCCTCGGCGCGGGCGCAGCCGTTGATCTCGGCGAAGCGGGCCGCGTTCCAGATCTTGGTCGCGAAGTTGCGATAGCCCTCGACGCGCGCGGTGGCGAGCTTGATGTCGCGCCCCTGGGCAGCCATGGCCGAGAGGGTGAAGCGCAGGGCGTCGGCGCCGTATTTGTCGACCAGCACCAGCGGGTCGATGACGTTGCCCTTCGACTTCGACATCTTCGCGCCCTTCTCGTCGCGAACGATGGCGTGGATGTAGACGTCCCTGAACGGCACCTCGTCCATGAAGTTGAGGCCCATCATCATCATCCGGGCGACCCAGAAGAAGATGATGTCGAAGGCCGTGACCAGCGTCGCAGTCGGGTAGTAGCGCTTCAGCTCCGGCGTCTCTTCCGGCCAGCCCAGCGTCGAGAACGGCCAGAGCGCCGAGGAGAACCAGGTGTCGAGCACGTCCTCGTCGCGGCGCAGTTCGACCGCCCCGCCATAATGGCCGAGCGCCAGCGCCTGCGCGGCGGCCTCCGACTCCGCGACGAAGCACTCGCCGTCCGGCCCGTACCAGGCCGGGATCTGGTGGCCCCACCAGAGCTGGCGCGAGACGCACCAGGGCTCGATGTTCTCGAGCCAGTCATTATAGGTCTTGGTCCAGTTCTCCGGCGTGATCTTGGTGCGCCCGTCGGCCACCGCCTTCAGCGCGCGCTGGGCCAGCGGCTTGACGTCGACATACCACTGGTCGGTCAGCCAGGGCTCGATCACCATGTCGGAGCGGTCGCCATGCGGCACGGTATGGGTGTTCGGCTCGACCTTCCGCAGCAGGCCGCGCGCCGCCATCATGCCGACCACGGCCCGGCGCGCCGCGAAGCGGTCCTGCCCGTGCAGCGCCAGCGTCTCGGCCTCCGGCGTGGCGCCGGCCAGGAACTCCTCATTGTCCTGGAGCAGGATGCGGGCCTCGCCGTCGAGCACGTTGATCACCGCGAGCCCGGTGCGCTTGCCGACGTCGAAATCGTTGAAGTCGTGCGCCGGGGTAATCTTGACCGCACCGGTGCCCTTCTCCGGATCGGCATACTCGTCGCCGACGACCGGGATGACGCGCCCGACCAGCGGCAGCACGAGCTTGCGCCCGATCAGCCCCTTGAGCGTCTCGTTCTCCGGGTGGATCGCCACGCCGGTATCGCCCAGCATGGTCTCGGGCCGCGTCGTCGCCACCGTGACATAGGTCGCAGGATCGGCCGGATCGTAGGTCGTCCCCTCGATCGGATAGTCGAAATAATAGAGATGTCCGCTCGGATCCTTGGCCAGCGCCTTGTCGAGCTTCGCGGCATCGAAGGCCTCCTCGCCGTCGCGCTGCCATTTGAAGCTGCCGGTCTTTTCGACCTGGAGCACCTCGAGATCGGAGATCGCGGTCTGGAACTTCGGATCCCAGTTCACCAGCCGCTTGGCGCGGTAGATCAGCCCCTGCCGGTGCAGGGCGACGAAGACCTTGAGGACGGCGGCCGACAGCCCCTCGTCCATGGTGAAGCGCTCACGCGACCAGTCGCAGGAGGCGCCGAGGCGCTTGAGCTGGTTGACGATCGTCCCGCCGGACTCCTCCTTCCACCTCCAGACCTCGGCCAGGAACGCCTCGCGGCCCATGCTCCGGCGGTCGGTCTTGTTCTCGGCCGCGAGCTTGCGCTCGACCACCATCTGGGTGGCGATGCCGGCATGGTCGGTGCCGGGCTGCCAGAGCACGTCCTTGCCCTGCAGGCGGGCGAAGCGGCAGAGCACGTCCTGCAGCGTGTTGTTGAGCGCGTGGCCCATATGCAGCGAACCGGTGACGTTCGGCGGCGGGATCACGATGCAATAGGGCTCGGCGCCGGGCTGCGCGCCGCGGCCCGCCCGGAAGGCCTGCGCCTCCTCCCAGGCCTTGCTGATCCGCGCCTCGACGCTGGCGGGCTCGAAAGTCTTGTCCATCATCGCTTCGCTCGAACGAAAAGCGGCCGGGGACCAGCCCCCGCCGCGAAAAACGCAAGGTCAAAAGGTCTGCCGCCTTAAGAGCCCATGCGCATGCATCCCGTCAACGCCTTCGGCGGCGGCGAGGCTCAGGCGGCGTTCGCCTCGAGGAACCACAGGGCCTTGTCGAGCGCCCGCGAATAGGCGGTGAGGATGTCGGCGCTGTCGGGATCGCCGGCCTCGTCCGCCTCGTCGATCGACTTGCGGACCGCGTTGGCGGCATCGGCATAACGGTCGATCAGCGCGGCGAGATGGTCCTTCACCGCGACGATGTCGGTCGGATAGGGCGCGAGCTTGCTGCCCGCCGCGACGGTCTGCGTGGTGCCGAGCGCGAAGCCGCCGAGCTGCGACACCCGCTCCGCGACGGTGTCGGCATGCAGGTCGATATCGGCGCGGAAGGTGTCGAGCATCTCGTGGATGCCGATGAAGCCGGGGCCGCGCAGGTTCCAGTGCGCCTGCTTGGTGATCAGAGCGAGATCGATCGCATCCGCCAGCCTGTCGTTGAGGAGGGCGATCAGCTGCGTCTTCGTGTTGGACTTCAGGTCGATGCGGGAACTCGGCTTGGCCATGATGGCACCTCACGCTTTTCGTCGCCGCCCTCTCGCTCCCCCGCCATGGCGAGGCGGAAGAACCGGGCGCGGAAGGGGAACCCCGTCGCGTCTCGATGGTTTCAAATCCCGAACAAGGAGAAACCCGCCATGGCCCACGATACCGCCCGCGACCCGGACAGCAAGCGTGCCTGGGAGATGATCGAAGACATCGGCCTGTGCATGCTGGTCAGCCACGACGTTCAGGGCGACCGCCTACGCGCCCGGCCGATGAGCGCGCATGTGCGCCGCGATGAGGACGCGATCTACTTCCTCACCGACGTCCGGGACCACAAGGACGACGAGATCGAGATCAATCAGAACGTCTGCCTGAGCTTCGCGGACAACGGCTCCTATCGCTACGTCTCGGTCTCGGGCACCGCCAATGTCCTCGACGACCGCGCCAAGGTCGACGAGATGTGGTCGACAGCCGCGCGGGCGTTCTGGGAGAGCAAGGACGATCCCAACATCCGCGTGCTGCGGGTGCGGCCCGACTTCGCCGAGTACTGGGACAGCCCCGGAAAGCTCGTCACCGGCGTCAAGATGGCCGCCGCGGCCCTGACCGGCTCGAAGCCGGATCTCGGCGAGAACCGCAAGGTCATGCTCTGACCGTCACGAGGAGAATCGGCGCATGCGTCTTCTGGTCCATCTCGTCGGCGCCTGGGTCGCGGCGGAAGCCGCCTCCGGGCGCTATCCCAAGCCAGTCTCGCTGGCACTCGGCGTGCTCGTTTCCCGCCTCGGCCCGCCCACCGCGATGATGGCGCTCGCCGGCTACGCCATCCACAAGCTGCGCGAGGGCGGCGCCTTTGACAAGGTCATCCCCGCGGCCGAAAGCCGCCTGCGTGAACGCGGACGCCGCCGGCGCCGCTGATACGCGCTGGGAGTGACACGGCTTGGCCGTGCGGACGCCTGCATGACCGCCGCGACGCTCTTGGCTGACGCCTCATAGAAACGACAACGCCCCGGGCTCGCGAGCTCCGGGGCGCTTCTCGTCTGCCGGGCCCGAGGCCGAGATCGGTCATTAGACCGTCACGCCGGCCTTGCCCGAATGCTGATGGACGCCCCGCGATCCGCGATGATGCGCCTGAAAGGCGATGCAAAAATCCTAGTGGCGGCCACCGCGCGCGACGCGCTCGATCTCGGCGCGCACCAGACGCTCGACCATGCCCGGCAGGTTGTCGTCGAGCCAGGTCTTGAGCATCGGCTTCAGCATGTCCTTCACCAGGTCTTCCAGGGTGCGGGCATTGTTGCTGAGGACGGTATTGGCCAGCGCGCCGAAGGCGTTCTGTACGGCGGCGCCGGTCTGGTCGGAAATCAGCCCGGCCATGTCGAGAGCCGGCGCGGGCGCCGGTGCGGGCTGCACGGGCGGCGGCGGCATCGCGATGGCAGGCTGGGGTTCGGGCGCCTCGGGTACGACGAGCTGCACGGGCGGCTCCGCGGCGGCCGCGGGCTCTGCGAAATCGACATCGTCCGCGAGCGCGACCTCGGCGTCGACGCTCGTCGCTTCGGCGCCGAGATCGAGGACATCGTCCTCCTCGGGCTCCGGCTCGATGACCGGCGTCACCGGCGGCTGTTCGGCGGGCACAAGGGCGACAGGCGCCGCCTCGGCCTCCGCCGGCTTCTCGTCATCAGCGATGATCCGCCGGATGGAGGCGAGAATCTCCTCCATGGAGGGTTCGTTGGCCTTCGGCTGCGCGCTCATGCTCGATCCGGATCACTCGACACCGAGGCCGCCCCGAGAATCAGCGCCCTCCCTCGCAGAAGTATTTCACCGTCGAGCGGCCATGCAAGGCGAGCATGGCCGCGCCCACAGGAGAATCGGGAGAGAACGGGCCGGTTCAGCTACGAAAGTCCCGCAACCCGGCCCGCGACCTCAACGGCCGCTGGGCGTCTGAGTGCCCCAAAGCAGGCCCTTGACCTGCTCGTAATGCTTGCGCTCGTCATAGCGCTCGGTCTTGAGCTTGAGCGTCCGGCCCGAAAGACGACCGGTCGCCGACAGCACCGCATAGGAGGCCACGACCCGGTCGCGCTGCGCGGTGACAAGGGTCGAACGCGCGCTGACCAGCTCCTGCTGGGCGTTCAGCACGTCGAGCGTGGTGCGCTGGCCGACCTTCGCCTCCTCACGCACGCCGGCGAGCGCGGTTTCGGCCGCCTGCACCTGCGCCTGGGCGGCGGTGATCTGCGCCTTGGCGGCCTCGAGCCCGCCCCAGGCCGAGACCACGGCGGCGCGCACCGTGTCGCGCGAGGTGTCGACCTCGATGCGGCGCTGGCCCGCGATCTCCTTGGCCTGGCGGGTCCGCGAATAGACCTGCCCGCCTTCGTAGATCGGGATCGTCAGCGTCGCGACGGCGCTCGCCGAGGCGCGGCGGTCACCGAACATCTGGTTGTCGTAGCGCTGCGCCACCGTGCCGCGCACGCCGAGCGTCGGATAGAGATCGGCTTCCGAGACCTTCACCTGCAGCTCGGCAGCGTCGACGCCATGCAGCGCCGCGATGATCGCGGGATGGTTGGTCAGCGCGGCGTTGAGCGCGGCCGGCAGATTGCGCGGCAGCAGGTTCTCGACCGGGCGGCCGGGCGCCAGGCGCTTCGGCTCGGCGCCGACATTCTGGCGATAGCGCGCGATCGAGGTCTTGAGGTTGGCTTCGGCCAGAATGGCCTGCGACTGCGCCGAGGACAGGCGCGCCTCGGCCTGTGCGACGTCGGTACGCGTCACCTCGCCGACCTGGAAACGGTCGCGCGTCTGCCGCAGCTGCTCCTCGAGAACCTCGACGTTGTTGCGGTTGAGGTTGAGGATCGCGGTGTCGCGCAGCACGTTCATATAGGAGGTGGCGGCGTCGAGCAGGACGTTCTGCTCGGTGTTCAGCAGCTGCGCGCGCCCGCCGAGCACCTGCGATTCGGCCTGGCTGACGGAGTTGCGGGTCTTGCCGCCGTCGAAGATGTTCTGGTCGACGCTGAGCCCTACACCGCGCGGGTTCAACCGCAGGGTGTTGCTGCCATGCGGCGCGCCCGTGCGCGGCATCGCCGGCGTGTCGCTCTCGGTGATGCTGGCGCCGATGTCGCCCGAGGCGTTGATGCGGGGCCGATAGCCGGACAGCGCCTGCGGCACATTCTCGTTGATGGCGCGCAGCGCGGCGCGCTGGGCGTTCAGGGTCGGGTTGGCCGAATAGGCGCGCGACAGCGCCTGCTCCATCGTCTGCGCCGCCACCGGCGCGCTGACCGCCAAGGCGAGCCCTGCGATGATCGCCATGCGGCTGGCGGTCTTCTTGAGAAACTGGGTCGATACGGTCACCGGACGCCTCTTGTGCGGACTCGTGTCACGCCCAGGCATCGCCCTAGCCTCGGCACTCTCTGCGCGGAATCTATAGGGCCGGAGCCCGGCATCGCCAACGCAGTTGCGGGAAACCAGCTGTTAACAAATCCCGACTGCCGCAAAAATGCGACAGTCCTGCGCCCTCCCGACCCCGCCATTCCGGCCGGGCCGATGGGCGCGATCAGAAGACGAAGGCCTCGGCCTTGCGGAATTCGGCGAGCAGCGGAGCTGCCGCATCGAAGACCGGGCGGGCGCTCAGGCTCTCGCCGACATGCCGGTAAAGCATCGCGCGCGCCGCACGGCCATGGCCCTCGATCACGATCAGCCGGCCGCCGGGAGCGACATGGCCGAACAGCGGCTCCGGCGCGATTTCGCAGGCGCCGGAGACCAGCACCGCTTCGAACTGCGCATTGGCCGGCAGCGAAGCGACCGCCTCGACCGACGGCACGTCGTCACGCGCGAAGGCGGCCTTGGCCAAAGCGAGCGCCGCCTCGTCGGTTTCGAGCAGGGTGGCCTGCGCGCCCATCTGCGCCATCAGCGCGGCGCCATAGCCGCCGGCATATTCCAGCACGCTCTCGCCGGGCTTGACCTCGAGGAACTGCAGCATGCGCGCGGTCACCATCGGCGCCGGCAGGGCGCGCCCGGTGCCGGGCAGCGCGATCGGCTGGTCGATATAGGCCAGATGCGACAACTCGCCCGGCAGTAAGGCCTCGCGCGGCACGTGGTCGGCCGCCGCCAGGACGGCCCGATCGGTCACGTCATAGGTGCGCAGCTGGCAATCCACCATCATGCGCCGCAGATCCGCGAAGCTGGCCATGCTCAAATCTCCGACTATCCGGCCCCGGCCGGCAGCGGGGTTTTGGGCGACGGCGCGGCAAAAGGCAAGGCCGCGCGACCACCCGCGCCGCGTCATCGGCGCACGGCTGGCGCGCTGCCCGATCGATGCTGGTTTGCGGGGGTGTCCGCGGAGCTTCGCGATACGCTCAGAAGCGCGATGGCGAACAGGTCCGGCGGGAAATCGTTTGGAGGCCTCGCCCGGAATCGAACCGGGGTGCAAGGATTTGCAGTCCTCTGCGTAACCACTCCGCCACGAGGCCATCCGAAGAGCGGTCGCGGCGGAGCGACCGATCCGGCGCCGGCTATACCGGGATGCGCGACGCACCGCAACCATGCCGCGCGCGAATTCAATGCCGGCCCACAGCCCGTCGTGCAGAATTGTCCACCGATGCACATTCGGGGCTTGCGCCCGGCCACCGGCTGTGGCTATACGGCGCCATCGATCCCGGATAGCTCAGCGGTAGAGCAATCGACTGTTAATCGATTGGTCGCAGGTTCGAATCCTGCTCCGGGAGCCACCTTTCCAGACGCGCGAGATCGCGCGCCGATGATCTGGAAAGACACGACCTTCATGACATCGCGACGATAACCGGACGCCAGCTGTCGCAGGCTGTTGATCTGCTTGCCGCGAGCAGCCGCCTGCGCAGCCTACAGCACGGGATTTTGCAGTTCTGACCGGGCTCAACGGCCGAATCCGCATATCTCCCCGATGCCAAGAGCACCTTTCCGTCTCGCTCGGCGCCTCCTCTCCCGACGCAACGTACCGAGCCGATCGGCCGCGAATCCGGACATCATCGGTTCGACACCTACCGGCCGAATCGCAGCCACCGCCGCGAATCGCGCCGCGGGACGCCTCGTCGGCTCCCGCGGCGCGGATATCGATCAGTCGGCCGCGACGATCTTGCCGCCTTCCCAGCGGAACATCGCGAAGCTCGGCGAGGTCAGGTCGCCGGTGCTGCCATAGGTCAGCGGGCCGATCGCCGTCTTGATCGGCTGGCCGTCCTTCAGCGCCTTGGTGACCGCCTGCGCGTCGGTCGCCTTGCCGGCCTTCTCGATGCCGGCCTTCAGCACCTCGACGGCGGCATAGGCGTTGAGCGTGAAGGCCTCGGGCGGGATGCCCTTCTCCTTCAGCTGGGCCACGGCCTCCGCAGAGGCGGGGTTCTTCAGGGCGTCTGTGGCGTTGGTGAACAGCGTGCCTTCTGCCGTTTCGCGGCCGATCGCCCAGAGCTCGGTGTTGGAGAGCCCCTCGCCGCCGACGATCGTCGCCTTGATGCCGGCTTCGTGCAGCTGGCGGGCGAGCAGGCCGCCCTCGGGATGGTAGCCGCCGAAGTAGATCACCTCGACATTGGCCGCCTTCAGCCGCGTCACCACCGCGGCGAGGTCCTTCTCGCCCGGCGTCAGCGTCAGATAGGCGACCTCGTTCACACCGCCTTTGTTGAGCACCGCCTTGAAGGCGTCGGCCAGGCCCTTGCCATAGGTGCCCTTGTCGTGGAGCACGGCGATGCGCTCGTCCTTGAGCTTGGCGAGGACGTAGTTCGCCGCGACCTCGGCCTGCTGGTCGTCGCGCCCGCAGGTGCGCAGCACGTTGGACAGGCCGCGATTGGTCAGCGCCGGCGCCGTCGCGGTCGGGGTGACCATCAGCACCCCGCTCTCGGCGAAGACGTCGGAAGCCGCCATCGCCACGCCCGAGGTGACCGGGCCGACCACGAAGCGGACATTCTCGCCCACCAGCAGGTTGGCGCCGGAAACGCCCTGGCGCGGATCGCCGGCATCGTCGACCAGCTTGAGCACCAGCTTCTCGCCGAGCACGCCGCCCTTGGCGTTGATGCCGTCGACGGCGACCTGCGCGCCGTTCTTGACCTGCTCGCCATAGGCGGCGACCGGGCCCGTCAGCGGCGCGACCAGGCCGATCACGATATCGGCGCGGGCCGCGGTGCCCGCGATCAGGAGGGCGGCCGCCATGGCAGCGCCCGAGAGGAATCTGGCTCGCATCATCTGCATCTCCTCGACGTCACGATTATTGGCTCAGCTCCCGGCTTCGCCCTGCCGTTATAGGCCAGCCCTGCGGCGGCGGACACCGCAGGCCGGTGCGGGAACGCCGCGGGCGGCACGGGCCGGGGCGCAAGAGGCGAAGCGGGGGCGAGCGCCGCCGGCCGTGCGGTCCCGGCAGGCCAGCTAGGCGAAAGGCGCTCTATCCCTGCGTTACGGCGCCTGTGCTATAGCGCAAGGCGGTGAGGCCATGGCGTGTGACGCGCTCCGGCCCCACGCTGCGGACGTGGCGAAACTGGTAGCCGCACGAGACTTAAAATCTTGCGTCTTCAATGACTTACGGGTTCGAGTCCCGTCGTCCGCACCATCTCCCCATCATCACATCGGATGAACGTCCGCGCGCGGCGATCGCCCGCGTGCCTGATTCCCGCACGCCCTGTGCGCCAGCTCAGGCCGCCGCGCGCGGCCGGCGCTGGCGCTTGCGGCTGTAGAGGCTGTCGTCGGTCTGCGCGATCATGTCGCGGAAGGTCTGGCCCTGGCGGCAGAGCGCGAAGCCGCAGGAGAGCGAGAGCTCCGGCTCCGCGAGCCCGGTACGTTCGCGGAACTCGCGGGCGGCGCGCTTGCAGATGCGGACGAAGAGCTGCTCGGGGTCTCCGGAACGTTCCAGCGGCACGAAACCGCAGAATTCGTCGCCACCGATCCGCGCCACCAGGCTGCTGTCGCCCAGAACCTCGCGCAGCGCGATCGCCGCCGAGACGATGGCCTCGTCGCCGACGAGATGGCCGTGGCGATCGTTGATCGGCTTGAGGTAGTCGACATCGGCGATCAGGAAGCCGCCCTTAACCCCGTGGCTCAGCGCCAGGTCGAACTGCTCGGCGAAGCTGCGGCGGTTCAAGAGCCCGGTCAGCGGGTCGGTGCTGGCGCGGCGGGCGAGTTCCGTCGTGCGCTTCATCAGGTCGCGATAGGCGTGGTCCAGCCGCTCCATTCGGCTGAACCAGATCAGGCCGAGCGGGATCGCGATCAGGAACGGCAAGACGAGGCGCACGATGATGGTGACCAGGTCGGCCTGCGCCCCGATCAGGATGCGGATGCCGGTGGACACCGAGATCGAGATCGTCGCGGCGATCAGGGTCACGACGGCTGTCCGCCGCAGGACATATCTTGAGGGCAACTTCAACGCACACGCCACCTGCACGAGAACGACTTGCGAGACGATCTCATTCATAGCGCGGCGGGCGCCCGGACAGGCGCACGCCGCGGCCGAAACCTGCGGTCGATCTTCCTTAGCGGTAACGCGCGGGCGCGGAAAGCCCGGCCGTCAGCGGCGGCGTGCCGGCTTGTACCATTCGACCCCGTCGGGATCGACATAGAGGCCGGGCGCGACATCGGCCCCGATCCGCTTCTGCTGCATCGGCACGCGCACCGTGTCATCGCGGTCGCCGCGCGAGACGAAGCCGCCTCCGCCCCCCTGGCCCGCGCGCCCCGTCGCCGGAGCGGCGCCGATCACGCCACGGCGGCCGCTGATGCGCTCGTCGAGCGCGTCGACCCGACGGGCGGCGAACACGGCCTTGCCCTCGACAACCGGCGATGCCTTGGCGCTCGCCCCCTCCCCGGTGACGCGGATGCCGGCGAAGCGCGGCACATAGGTCGCCGCGCCGCCGCCGCGCGCCAGCGCGTCCCAGCCACCGCTGGTCGAGACCTGGGCGCCGCAGCGCTTGTGCGCGCGCTCGCAGGCCGCGCGCGAGGCGTAGCGCGGCGCATCCTGCTCGAAGGCGGCGCGGGCGTTGCGATAGGCGAACTCGCACTGCTCGGCGGAGAGCCTGCGGCCAGCGATGCACTCGTCGCGGCGGACATAGACCTCGGCGGCTCCTTGCGCATAGGCGGCGCCCGGCCCGACGAGAAGACCGGCGAGGGCGCGGCCCATAAGGCCGGCGAGACGAAGCGGCTGCGTCATCCTTGGTCCCCTCTCCGGCCGCCCGCGCATCAAAGCAGTGGCCGCATCGTAGCGGCGAGCTCGCGCGTGCCGCCATAGTCGATCTTGCCATTGCCCAGCACCGGAACCGAGCCGGTGACGAGCACGGCGCGCGGCACCCAGAGCTCGGCGAAACCGCGGCTGCGCGCCTCGTCCTGCAGGAGCTTGAGGTCGGCATCGGGCTTTTCGGTGACGAGGACCAGTTGCTCGCCCTTGCGGGCATCGGGCAGCGCGACCACGACGTGGTTGAAGCCCGGCCAGAGCCCGGTGATCATCGATTCCACCGCCGCCAGCGAGACCATCTCGCCGCCGAGCTTGGCGAAGCGGCGTGCCCGGCCGGTGATCGCGACGAAGCCGTCCTCGATCGTGACGATGTCACCGGTGTCATGCCAGCCGCCCTCGGGCGGGACGGGTACGCCGGGGCGCGCCTCGTCGAGATAGCCGAGCATGACGTTCGGCCCCTTCACATGCAGCCGCCCGCCCGCGGTGATGCCCTCCACCGGGTCCAGCCGCGCGGTGATGCCGGGGAGCAGGCGCCCGACCGTGCCCTCACGCAGCGCCTGCGGCGTGTTGACCGCGAGCACCGGCGAGCATTCGGTGCAGCCATAGCCTTCGAGGATCGTGGTGCCGTAGGGCTCCCAGAGCTGGCGGGTGGCCGGCTTCACCCGCTCGGCCCCGGCCACGACATGGCGCACGCTGACGAGGTCGCCCTCGGAAGCCGCGCGCGCATAGCCCTGAAGGAAGGTGTCGGTCGCCAGCAGGAAGCTCGCCTTGGTCTCGCCGATCAGCTTGGGAACCTGCTTGTAGTGCAGCGGGCTCGGATAGAGCACGACCTTCATGCCGTGCAGCAGCGGCACCAGCAGCCCCGCCGTCAGCCCGAAGGAGTGGAAGCAGGGCAGCGGGTTCATGAACACGTCGCGCTCGGAGATCGCGCCGGCGGCGTGCACGAAGACCTGCCGTGCGTTCGAGACGAGGTTGGCGTGGCTGAGCACCACGCCCTTGGGCTTGCCCTCTGTGCCGGAGGTGAACAGCACCACCGCCGGATCGTCCGGCTGCCGCGCATGGCCGCGCAAGGCGAGACCCGGCGCCAGCGCCGAGACCGCGCCAATCGCCTTGTCGAGGCTCGTCAGGCTCTTGCGGACATCCTCGAGATAGATCACCCGCCGGCCCGTGCCGATCGCGGCCAGAACCTCGTCGAGCTTGCCCTGCTCGACGAAGCGGCGCGAGGTCACGATGGTGCGCAAGCCCCCGCCCTCGCAGGCCGCCAGCAGATTGCGCTGACCGGCGGTGAAGTTGAGCAGCGCCGGCACGCGCCCGAAGGCGGAGAGCCCGAACAGCGTCACCACCATCGCCTGGACGTTCGGCAGCATCAGGCCGACGATCTCGCCGGGCTGCGTCGTGGCCGCGAGCTTGCGCCCTAGCACCAGCGCACCCAGCACCAGCCGGCCATAGGTCAGCGGCTTGCGCTCCGGATCCTCCAGCGCCGGCCGCGAGCGGCCATGGCGCGCCACCGTCTGCAGCAGGCTGGCGAAAAGCGTGGTGCGGGCGCCTGCGACATCGAAATCGCGCGCCGGAAACTCGGTAGCCGTCATCTCTGCCCTTGCGTCTCCTCACGCGGCGCGAAGCCTCGTGCCGCAAGGTAGTGGCGACTGCGCGCGATGCAATCCGGCCCGGCGCTTTTTGATTCTCCGCCAGCGCCTTGGGGGCGGCGGCGGATTCGATCTCTCAGCCGCGCGGCGCCCCCTGCCCGCTCAGCCGAAGGCGCCGATCTCGTGCTGGATCACGCCCGAGATCTCGCGCAGCAGCCCGAAGCAGTCGCGCATCGGATCGACCACGTCGCGGTGGAAGGCGGCATAGGCGCCACCCTCGCGCGGGCCCGGCGGCTCGCCGAAATCCAGGCCGAGCGCCGCGTCCGGATTGAGCGGGAAGATCTCTCCGAGCAGCGCGATCGCCCCGTCCATGTCGAGGCGCAGGATGCGCTCGACCAAGAGGTCGCGGGTAAGCCCGGCATGCGGGCGGAAATCGGGAACATGCGTCGCGAGCAGCCAGATCCGGTGCAGCAGCGCCAGCCGCAGCGTGTGCAGAGCCACCAGCCGCTCCGACATCGCCGGCAGCGTACCCGCCGCCTCGCGCAGCTTCATCCGGTCGGTGGCGAAGCGCCAGAACAGCCGGCGCAGCGCCGGCGCGAGGTCGAGCCGGGCCAGCGCCTGCGCCACCGCCATCAGCTCGTCGCGGCGCCCCTCGCGTTCGGTGCGGCGGGCGCGGTCGAACCAGTTGCCCGGGTCCAGCGTGTCGAGATAGGCGCGCAGCACGTCGAGATCGCTACTGGCCAGCGCATGGGCGGCGAGGCGATAGGCGCGTCCGAACCGCTCCGAACCGTCGCGCATCGCGACGAAGGTCTCCGGCGCCCGCGAGGCCGCCAGGCCGATGCCGTGCACGCTGTTGGCCAGCCAGCCGAGTTGCTGGAGGATCGCATTGTTCGGGATGGCCCGCAGTTCGCGCGGATGGCGGATCACCGCCGGCCCGCCGGCATCGCTCTGGCGCGCGGCCGGGCGCGAGCCCGTCCGGTCGAGCAGCGAGGGTCCGAAGGTGCCGATCAGGGCGGCATAGCCCGGATCGTCGACGAGATGGGTCATCTCGTCCCGCACGGTCTGGAAGAACTCGCTGGCGAAATCCGGCTCGTCGTAGATCGGATCCGGCGCCTCGCCGGGCGGCGCGAACACGGCCTCGGCGATGCGGGCGATGGTGGCGCCGGCCAGCGCGGGCGTGCCGAACAGCAGATAGCCGTCGCTGCCCTGGAAGCTGCTCTCGCGCGTCATCGCGACACCGGCCCGGGCGAAGGCGCGGCGCGGCCATTCCGGGTCGAGATAGGCCAGCCGGTCGGCGAGGCTGTCGGGATGGGCGCCGCGCCCGGCCGATTCGCCGTGGGTGTCGAAGATCACCAGCTCGATCTCGTTCAGCCCGTAGCGGACCAGCAGGTCGAGGATGCGGCTGCGCAGCCGCTCGACCCAGAAGGTCGCGGCGACCTGCCCGATATAGCGGCCGGAATCGGAGTAGCCGAACTGGACGCAGAGCCGGCCATGGCGCTTGAGATAGTCGCGCCAATGCGGGCTGCGCAGCGCCTCGTCGATGATGCGCGGCCCCTGCTCCAGCGCGTCCGAGGTCTCGAACAGCGGCGAGATCTCGATGAGGTCGGCGATGCCGAAGCGCTCGGCGAGATAGAGCGCGCTCAGCAGTGTGTAGCCGGTCTCGGTCTCAGCGATCAGGAAACGCACGGGCCGCGAGCCGTCGACATGCTTCACGATCTGCGTGATCGTCATCATCATCCGCGCGGCGGAGGCACGCTCCACCGCCAGCGCGCCGAAATCGACCGCCGAAGGCTCGACCTCCGCCAGCGCGGCGTTGACGGCGGCGAGGAAACCGCGCCGCAGCGCCGGCTGGGCCGGGTCGCCATCATCGGCGATGACGCCGCGCATCGCATTGTGGACCTGCGCGGCGTTGAGCCGGAAATGCGGCAGCGCGATCGAGACGCCGTGGGTGACGACGCCGGACCGCACTAGCACGAGCGCAGCGGCGCTCTCGGCATCGGCCTCGGCGATCGCCGCGTCGAGCAGAGCGAGCAGGCGCGTCGCGTCGGGCTGCGCCACCTCCCGCTCGCCGACCAGCGCCAGCGCGAAGGCCTGGAGCGCGGCGAGCGACGGCTTGCTGTTCAGCGGCGGGCAGAGCGCGAGCTGGCGCTCGACCGCGGCCAGGGCTTCCTCGCAGAGCTGGCGCACCGGCGCGGCGGCCTCGGCCTCCGGCAGCGTCTCGAGGATGCGGACGAACTGGCCGCGCTTCGATTCCAGCCGGTAGCGCAGCGTGTCCCACCAGCCGATATCGGTCCGCCCGTCGGTATCGCAGCCGACCCAGGAGGCGAGTTGCAGCGCCCGCGGCCGCAAGCCACGCCAGCGCTCCGGCCAACGCACACGCGCCTCGTTCAGGAAGGCGGCGTTGAGCCGGTCGATCGCGTCGCGGGCATGGCGCACCGCATAGCGCGCCTGCTCGAACTCGTCCTGCAGGGTGATCGTCGCGTCGGGGCGGAAGGAGAGGTCCGGCGCCGCGAGACGGGGGTCGTCGTTCCCCTGGCCGGATGTCAGCGCGGCGAGCGCCATCGCCACCTCACGGCGCATGCCGAAGGTCGGGTGCGCGGTGAAGACCGCGGCGAAGCGGGTGCGCGCCAGGCCGGCGGCGAAGGCCGCGAAGGGATCGTCGGAGGCGTCGGCCTCCTCGGCCAGCCGGCTCGCCAGCGCCGCGCAGGCGGCGTCCTCGTCGCGATCGAGGCCGACATAGGCGGCGAGGCGCACGGCGCGGTCCGCCAGCGCCTCGCGCCCGAGATGCCGGATCAGCGCCGCGGCCTGCGCGAGCGTGATCTCGCCGCGATCCATGCGGCGCGTCAGCCAGAGCGTCACACGCAGGACCGGATTGCCGAACGGGTCCTCGCGGGCCCCGGCACGGGCCTGCCGGATCGCCTCCGCGAGCTGCCCGGCCAGCGCCTCCGGGGCGCGATCGTCTCCGTCAGCCATGACGCTCTCCCTGCAGGCACGCAAAAATCGGTGCAGCAGACGGCGATTCCGGATTTTTCGCAACTGCGAGAGATCGGGCGGCGACCGATCACGGCCGCGGAGCCCAGCTTGAATCGATCTGCGCGCCGTCCTGCCTAAACATTTGTCCGACAAGGCTTACCGGACATGCACATCCGGCGCGGGGCGCGTTGCGCTTCGGACGAGCCCTGCCCTAGCATGCCCCATCGCTCCCAGCCCAACTGCCCCATGCCGCGAGGACCTGCCCGTGCCGACCGCCAGCCTGCAATCCGTCGTCGACTACGCCATCGCCCACGAGTCGCCCTGGCCGCGCAGCATGTACTACCCGGACGGCTCCTATGTCGGGAACGTCGAATGGAACGAGCGGGGGCCGTGGACCGAGATCGTCGGCCCGGTGGCCGAGCGCGGCGGCCCGGCCGGCGTGATCATGCGCGGCGGCGAGACCGTCGCCGAATGGGGCAACACCGCCCGCACCGACATGACCTTCTCGATCGCCAAGAGCTATCTCTCGGTGCTGACCGGCCTCGCCGTCGCCGATGGGCTGATCCCCGACATCGACCGCCCGGTGGCCGAGACGGTCGACGGCCCGGTCTTCGCCGGCGCGCATAACGGCGCGATCACCTGGCGCCACCTGCTGCACCAGAACAGCGAATGGCAGGGCGAGCTGTTCGGCAAGTCCGACCAGGTCGACCATTTCCGCCAGATTGGCCCCGGCGCCGACAACAGCCGCAAGGGCCAGCGGCGCACGCTCGGCGCACCGGGCAGCGTCTACGAATACAACGACGTGCGGGTGAACGTGCTCGGCTACGCGCTGCTGCGCCGCTTCCGCCGGCCGCTGCCGGAGGTGCTGCGCGAGCGCATCATGGATCCGATCGGCGCCTCGCGGGACTGGCGCTGGGAGGGCTACGAGAACGCCGATGTCGATATCGACGGCCGCATGATCCGCTCGGTACCCGGCGGCGGCCATTGGGGCGGCGGCCTGTTCATCGGCGCCCGCGACCATGCGCTGTTCGGCCAGTTGGTCGCCGCCAAGGGCAGCTGGCAGGGCCGGGAGCTGATTCCGGCGTCGTGGCTGGCCCAATCGCTGGCGCCCTCGCCGACGCTGCCGAATTACGGCTTCCTCTGGTGGCTCAACCGCGGCCCGACCGCGAACCCCAAGCTGCCGGCCGGCAGCTTCAGCGCGCTCGGCGCCGGCAGCAACGTCATCTGGATCGCGCCGGAGCTCGACGTCGTCGCGGTGGTGCGCTGGATCGACAAGGCCGCGGTCGACGGCTTCTGCGAGCGCCTGGCGGCCGCCCTCGCCTGAGCAGGCCACACCGCCCCGGCGCCCATGCGTGCGGCGGGGGACGGCCCGCGCGGGTGATGCTTGCAGGCGAAGCGGCCAGGGCGCATAAGCCCGGCCGCTTTCCGCCGCCTGCCCGAGCCCCGACGTGTCCCAAGCCGTGCCCGCCCTCTCCCGTCCGGCCGCGGGCTTCGTCTGCGGCCTGCTCGCCGCCCTGGTCTGGGGCGTGCAGGCGGTGGTCTCGCGCCAGTCGGTCTCGGACGGGCTGACCGCCGGCGACGTCACCATCCTGCGCTTCCTCGCCGCCTCACTGGTGCTGCTGCCGCTGGCCCTGACGCGGATGCGGCCCTTCCCGGTCGGCCGCCTCGGCTGGCGGCGTGCGCTGATCCTGACCGCGCTGGTCGGGCCGAGCTACAGCCTGATCCTGGTCGGGGGAGCGCATTTCGCGCCGGCCCTGCATTCGGCCGTGATCTCGCCGGGGCTGATCCCGGTGTGCACGGCGGTGCTGGCTTTCCTGGTCTTCGGCGAGAAAGCCAGCCCCGCGCGGCTGATCGGCCTCGTGGTGATCGTCTGCGGCGTCGCGCTGTTCTCCTGGGAGGCGATCCTCAGCACGCCGACGCGCGCCGACGCCTGGATCGGCGACCTGCTCTTCGTGGTGATCGCGCTGCTCTGGTCGACCTTCGGCCTGCTCGCCCGGCGTTGGGGCGCCGACGCGGTCGAGGTCACCATGGCGACCTGCCTGCTCTCGGTGCCGTTCCTGCCGCTCATCGGCCTGGTGCAGCCGGTGACGCTGCTCAGCGCCCCGCTGTCGGCCATGGCGCTGCAGGCGATCTATCAGGGCGTGCTGGTCGGCGCGGTCGCGCTCTTCCTCTATGCCCAGTCGGTGACGGTGCTGGGCGCGGCGCGGGCGGCGCTGTTCCTGCCCTTCGTGCCGGTGGTCACCGCACTGGTCAGCGCGGCCTGGCTCGGCGAGCACGCATCGGCGCTCGAGGTGGCCGGCATGATGGTCGCCATGGCCGGCATGCTGGTGGCGCTGCGGGCTCCGAGCAGCGCCTGAGGGCGGTCAGCCCTTCGAACCCTTGGCGATCGGCTCGACATAGGACAGGCCCATATCCCAGGGGAAATAGATCCAGGTGTCCTGGCTGACCTCGGTGACGAAGGTATCGACGGTCGGCACGCCGGCCGGCTTGGCGTAGACGGTGGCGAAATGCG
The DNA here is from genome assembly GCF_039673065.1 of Allobosea sp. TWI1241. Taxonomy (NCBI): domain Bacteria; kingdom Pseudomonadati; phylum Pseudomonadota; class Alphaproteobacteria; order Hyphomicrobiales; family Alloboseaceae; genus Allobosea; species Allobosea sp. TWI1241. The sequence goes on from NZ_JBDJKW010000001.1 coordinate 55,663, forward strand.
CGTTCGGCAGCATCTCGCGCACGATGCGCGCGGTCTTGCCGGTATCGGTCAGGTCGTCGACGACCAGAACGCCCTTGCCCTTGCCGTCGCCGATGGCGCGGATCGAGGGGGCGACCTCCTTCATCACCACGAGCTCGGTCTGGTTCTTGTAGTCGTGATAGCTCGCGACGCAGACCGTCTCGATCAGGCGCAGGTTGAGCTCGCGGCAGATGATCGCCGCCGGGACGAGGCCGCCGCGGGTGATGCAGACGATCGCCTCGAACGGGCCGGAATCGGCCAGGCGCCAGGCGAGCGCACGCGCGTCGCGGTGGAACTGGTCCCAGGAAACGGGGAAGGCCTTATTGGCGGTCGGATCGGCCATGAGCGGAAGTCCCTGCGGCGAGCGGTGGCGACCTCCTGCGAAAAGCGCATTGCGGCGGCCGTGACAAGTGCCCGGCCACCGCTTTTCCCGAAACCGGGCGCGATCCGGCTCAGAATTCTTCCCAGCCGCTGCCTCCCGCTCCTGCGACGACACGCGGTGCCTTCGCCGGCGCGGGCCGTGACGCCGAAGCGGGCGCCGCCGCGATGGCGGCCGTCGCACGCGGGCGCGGCGCCGGCCTGGCCGGCTCGGCCTTCGCCATCAGGGCGCGCAGCTCGCCGACCATGGCGTCGGTCGTCGCCGGCCGTGCCTCGCCCGCGACCCGGAAGCCGCCGACCAGCGCCGCCAGCGCCTGCGTCTCGCCGAGCAGCTCGCCCGACAGCCGCGAGCCCGAATCCGCCATCATCGCGTTCTGCTGGGTCATCTCGTCGAGATGGGCGATGGTACGGGCCATCTCCTCGACGCCGCTCGCCTGCTCGGAGGCCGCGCTGGAGATCTCGCCGATGGTCGTGGCGACGCGGTTCGCCGCCTCGACGATCTCCTCCAGCGTCTTGCCGGCCTCCTTGACCAACCGCACGCCATTGCGGACCTGCTCGCTCGAATTGCCGATCAACCCCTTGATGCCGTTGGCGGATTCGCTCGAGCGCTTGGCGAGTTCGCGCACCTCGGAGGCGACGACCGCAAAGCCGCGCCCGGCATCGCCGGCGCGGGCCGCCTCGACCGCCGCGTTGAGCGCCAGAAGGTTGGTCTGGAAGGAGATCTCGTCGATCATCGTGATGATGTCGCCGATCGAGGCCGAGGCCTGCTCGATGCGCGCCATGGCATCGACCGCGTCGGCGACGGTGGCGCCGCCGCGCGAGGCGACGCGCCGCGCCTCCTCGCCGAGCGAGGCCGCCTGGCGCGAATGCCCGGCGCTGGTCTTGATCGAGGCCGCCAACTCCTCAGTGGTCGCCGCCGTCTCCTGCAGGCTCGAGGCCTGCGCGTCGGTGCGGCCGGCGAGATCGACGCTCTCGCTGGCGACCCGGTCGGCCGCGACCGAGACCTTGCCGGAGATCGCCCCGACCGAGACGACGACCTCGGCCATGGTCTCGATCAGGTCGTTGATGCCGCCGCAGAGCTCGGCCACCTCGCCTTCCTTGCTGGTCATCGCGATGCGCGGCAGCAGGTCGCGGCCCTTGGCGCTGGCGATCACCTCGCGCGCTTCGGCCACCGCCTGGGCCAGCTGGCGCGCCGCCTTCTGCTCGGTGATGTCGGTGGCGTATTTCACCACCTTGAGCGGTCGCCCCCGCGCGTCGAGGATCGGGTTGTAGCTCGCCTGGATCCAGACCTCGCGACCGCCCTTGCCGAGCCGCAGATACTGCCCCGCATCGTATTCACCGCGGCCCAGCCGCTCCCAGAAGGCGCGATAGTCGGGCGAGGACCGGTAGGCCGGCTCGCAGAACAGGCTGTGATGCTGCCCGCGGATCTCGTCCAGCGTATAGCCGGTCACCGCCAGGAAGTTCTCGTTGGCGTCGAGCACCACGCCCTCGGGCGAGAACTCGATCACCGCCATCGCCTTGCGGATCGCGGTGACCTGCCCGGCGAGGTCGGCCTCGTGCAGCTTGCGGTCGGTGATGACGGTGGCGAACTTCACCACCTTCACCGGCCGTCCGGCGCCGTCGAAGACCGGGTTGTAGCTCGCCTCGATCCAGAGTTCGCGCCCGCCGGCGCCGACGCGCAGGAACTGGCCGGCCTCGTATTCGCCCTTGCCGAGCCGCTCCCAGAACGCCCGGTATCCCGGCGTGTCGGCCTCGCCCGGCGGCATGAACAGGCTGTGGTGGCGGCCCTTCACCTCGCCGAGGCGATAGCCGACCGCGCAGAGGAAGTTCTCGTTGGCGTCGAGGATGGTGCCGTCCAGCCCGAAGCTGATCACCGCCATCGACCGGTCGAGCGCCGCCAGCTCGGCCAGGCGCTCCCGGCGCGCCGCGCCGCCAGCAAAAGGATTCAGTCGCATGCCATTCCCCTTCGTCAGCCGCACGGTCCACCGCGATGAGAAAGATGATGCCGGCAAAGGGGTTACGGCAAGATAAACGGCTCACTAACCGCAGCGGGCGAGTGGAGGGGTTACGACGAAAGATGAAGAACAGCGAAGACTGGACACAGCGCCAAGAGGATCGGCGCACGCCAAACAACCATGCCGCCACATCTGTCGTGAGACCTTCGCGCGCCGGCCGAGCGCGCGCCCACCCATGCGGTTCCGCGCGAGCACGCGCACGCGCACGACCGCCGGCAGGAGACCGCCGGCTGTGTCGGGGGCTGCGGGCGCCGCCTCTGCCGGCGCCCGGCTCCAGGGCTCAGCCCTTCAGGCGGGAGCGTTCGTGCTCGACCATGGCCTGCACCGCGGCGACCGCACGCATCAGCGCCTCGGGATCGCGCGAGCGCACCACGACATTGGTATCCGGCCCGGTCTCGGACCAGAAGGGATAGGAGCCGATGGCGCAGTCGGGATGGGCCTTGGCGATCTCGCCAAGCGCGGTGCCGATGTCGCCTTCGCGCAGCCCGGCCAGGACGGTCTCCGAGAGCATGCGCACGCCGGTCTTCAGCGTCGGCGCGACATGGTCGAGCATCGCCTGCATGATCGAGGGCACCCCGGCCATGACATGCACGTTGCCGATGCGGAAGCCCGGCGCCTTGGAGACCGGATTGTCGATCAGGTCGGCGCCCTGGGGGATGCGGGCCATGCGCATCCGCGCCTCGTTGAGCTGGTCCGGCGGGAAGCGCTCGGCCAGCATCGCCACGGCGCGCGGATCATGGTCGATCGGCACGCCGAAGGCGCAGGCGACCGCGTCGGCGGTGATGTCGTCATGGGTCGGCCCGATGCCGCCGGTAGTAAAGACGTAGGTATAGCGCGCCCGGATCGCGTTCAGCGCCGAGACGATCTCGTCCATCAGGTCCGGCACGATGCGGACCTCGCGCAGGTCGATGCCGAGATTGGTCAGGTACTCGGCGATGTAGCCGATGTTCTTGTCCTTGGTCCGCCCCGACAGGATCTCGTCACCGATGACGAGGATCGCCGCCGTCACGGGCGTGCGGGAGGCCGGCGTGCTGCTCTGCGACATAAGCGTGCTTCCGTTGCGGTCGATGCCTTGCTCCTCACGGAGCTACAGCATCGCGCAGCGGCAGGGAATTCGCGTTCGCGGCAGGGGGCCACGCGGCCGGCGCGCCCGCTCAGGCGGCGCCGCGCTCGTAGACCAGGTTGAGCCGGGTCTGCGCCACGAGGCGATAGCCCTTGGCCACCAGCAGGCCGGCAAGGTCGGACTGCCAGCGCGTCCGCGAATCCTCGACGATGATGAAGCCGGGCCAGAGCGCCTCGGGCGCATCGCGCAGGAAGGGCTCGAGGATCAGGTCCTCGGCGCCCTCGACGTCGAGCTTGATCGCGTCGATGCGCTCGTAGCCCTCGCCCTGCACCAGCGCGAGCAGCGTCGTCGCCGGCACGCGCACCGAGGTCGCGCTGCTGGAGCGCAGGATGCGCACGCTCGACTCGCCCTTGTTGGCCGGGTCGAGGAAGAGCGTCAGCTCGCCCGACTTGTCGGCCAGCGCGCAGGCGATCGCCTTCACCGTGCCGAACGGGTTCTGCCCGATATTGTAGGTGAGCCGCGCGAAGATCTCCGGCTGCGGCTCGACCGCGAGGATGCGGGCGCGCGGCCCGGCCTTGGCGGCGACGAACAGCGAATAGGCGCCGATATTGGCTCCGACATCGATGAAGCAGAAGCCCTCGCCGATGCGCGCGGCGAGCAGCTCGCGCTCCTTGGCGTCGAAATATTGCGGCGTGAACAGCACGCGCTTCTCGCAGACATTGCCGTCCGGATAGAGCCGCATGCGCGCGCCGAGCGACTCGACGTCGACCGGTCGGCCCTTGAGCGAGCGCAGGCCGAAGCGCCGGAGCGCAAAGGCGATCTTGCGACCGAGGAAGGAATCGGACGCCGCGCGCGTCCACGCGATGACGCGGGCCATCGCGCCTTGCGGCGCATATGCGCCGAAGGGCTTGTCATCGCGGGATTGCATATCGTTCAGTGCCATCGTGCCGGCTGATACACCTCGCGCCCGCGAAGCGCCAGCCTTGCGCGCTCGAGACCGCGCGCGGCTTGCACGGGCCGCCAAACCCAATAGATAGAACGGCAGAGGAGCGATCCCCGGAATGACGCTGAACGAAACCTTCGCCCGCCGCCGTGATCCCGCGATCAAGCTGCATGGTCCGGACGCCTTCGCTGCGATGCACAAGGCCGGGCAGCTGACGGCGCAGGGGCTCGACATGCTGGCCGCCGAAGTGCGCCCCGGCGTCACCACCCAGCGGCTCGACGACCTCGCCTTCCAGTTCGCCATGGATAACGGCGCCCTGCCGGCGACGCTGTTCTATCGCGGCTACACCAAGTCGATCTGCACCTCGATCAACCATGTCGTCTGCCATGGCATCCCCGACGACAAGCCGCTGCGCGAAGGCGACATCCTCAACATCGACTACACGCTGATCGTCGACGGCTGGCACGGCGATTCCAGCCGCATGTACGGCGTCGGCGAAATCCCGCGGAAGGCCGAGCGGCTGATCGAGATCACGCTGGAATGCCTGCGGATCGGCATCGCCGCCGTGCGTCCCGGCGCCACCACCGGCGATATCGGCTTCGCCATCCAGCGCTATGCCGAGGGCGAGCGCTGCTCGGTGGTGCGCGACTTCTGCGGCCACGGGCTCGGCCAGCTCTTCCACGACGCGCCGAACATCCTGCACTATGGCAGCCCCGGCGACGGCCCGGTGCTCAAGCCCGGCATGATCTTCACCATCGAGCCGATGATCAATCTCGGCAAGCCGGACGTGAAGGTGCTGCGCGATGGCTGGACCGCCGTCACGCGCGACCGTTCGCTCTCGGCGCAGTTCGAGCACAGCATCGGCGTCACCGAGACGGGCTGCGAGATCTTCACCCTCTCGCCCGCCGGCCTCGACAACCCGCTCGCCAGGCGATGAGCGAGGGCGGCGGGGCCAGGAACGGCAAGCCTGCCGCCGGCGCCCCGGCCTCCCCGCACCATCTCGGCCATCGCGACCGGCTGCGTCAGCGCTTCGCCGAAGCCGGCGACGCCGCCCTGCCCGATTACGAACTGCTCGAGCTCTTGCTGTTCCGCTCGATCCCGCAGCGCGACGTCAAGCCGCTCGCCAAGCAGCTGATCCAGCATTTCGGCTCCTTTGCCGAGGTGATCGGCGCGCCCGCCGCCCGTCTCACCGAGGTGAAGGGCGTCGGCGAGAGCGTGGCGCTCGACCTCAAGATCGTCGAGGCGGCGCTGAAGCGCACGATGAAGGGCGAGGTCGCCCGCAAGACCGTGCTCTCCTCCTGGTCGGCGGTGATCGACTATTGCCGCATGGCGATGGCCTTCGCCGAACGCGAGCAGTTCCGCATCCTCTTCCTCGACAAGAAGAATGCGCTGATCGCCGACGAGGTGCAGCAGACCGGCACGGTCGACCACACCCCGGTCTACCCGCGCGAGGTGATGCGGCGGGCGCTGGAGCTCTCGGCGACGGCGCTGATCCTGGTTCACAACCACCCGTCGGGCGACCCGACGCCGTCCGGCGCCGACATGCGCATGACCCGCGAGCTGGTCGACATCGCCAAGCCGCTCGGCATCGCGATCCACGACCACATCATCGTCGGCCGCGACGGCCATGCCAGCTTCAAGGGCCTCGGCCTGATCTGACGGAACACCGGCGCGGCGCCCGCGTTAACGCCGGCCTTCCTGCTCAGGAAACGGGCAGGGCTTCGCCGAATGGCTGGCAACGCACCTCTTCCCGAACCGCTCCGAATGGGCATAGGCTGACCGAAACGGGGACGGTGGCGGCATGGTCGCATTCGACGAGATGACCGGCGGAGAGGGCGGCCTGCGGTCGGCCTATGGCGAGCTCGATCGCTGGTTGAAGGAGGCGCCGCCCGAGACGCTGGCCCTGCGCCGTTCCCAGGCCGAGCTGTTCTTCCGCCGCATCGGCATCACCTTCGCCGTCTATGGCGAGGAGGAGGCGACCGAGCGCCTGATCCCCTTCGACATCATCCCGCGCGTGCTGACCAAGCCGGAATGGACCAAGCTGGAGAAGGGGCTGCGCCAGCGCGTCACCGCGCTCAACATGTTCCTCGCCGACGTCTACGGACCGAAGGAATGCATCAAGGCCGGGATCATCCCGCCCGAGCTGGTCTATCGCAACGCCAGCTATCAGGTGCAGATGCTGGATTTCCAGGTGCCGCACGGCATCTACTGCCACATCGCCGGCATCGACGTGGTGCGCGTCGACGCCGACACCTTCTATGTGCTCGAGGACAATGCCCGCACGCCGTCCGGCGTCTCCTACATGCTGGAGAACCGCGAGGTGATGCTGCGGCTCTTCCCCGAGCTGTTCGCCACCCATCGCGTCGCGCCGGTCGACAACTATCCCGACCAGCTCCTGGCGACGCTGCGCTCGGTGGCGCCGCGCAGCGCATCGTCGGACCCGACGATCTGCCTGCTGACGCCCGGCCAGTACAATTCGGCCTTCTACGAGCACTCCTTCCTGGCCGACAAGCTCGGCGTCGAGCTGGTCGAGGGTTCCGACCTACTGGTCAAGGACGACGTCGTCTACATGCGCACCACGCAGGGGCCGAAGCGCGTCGACGTGATCTACCGGCGCATCGACGACGACTTCCTCGACCCGCTGGTCTTCCGCAGCGATTCCGTGCTCGGCGTGCCGGGCATCGTCGGCGCCTACAAGGCGGGCAACGTCACGCTCGCCAACGCGATCGGCACCGGCGTCGCCGACGACAAGGCGGTCTACAGCTACATGCCCGAGATCGTGCGCTTCTTCACCGGCGAGGAGCCGATCCTGAAGAACGTGCCGACCTGGCGCTGCCGCGAGCCCGACGCCCATGCCTATGTGCTCGACAACCTGGCCGAGCTGGTCGTCAAGGAGGTCAACGGCTCCGGCGGCTACGGCATGCTGGTCGGCCCGCATGCCAGCAAGGCGCAGATCGAGGATTTCCGGAAGAAGCTGAAGGCGCATCCGGACGGCTTCATCGCCCAGCCGACGCTGGCGCTCTCCACCTGCCCGACCTTCGTCGCCTCCGGGGTCGCGCCGCGCCATGTCGACCTGCGCCCCTATGTGCTCTCCGGCGCCAACGGCATCTCCTGCGTGCCAGGCGGCTTGACCCGCGTGGCGCTGAAGGAAGGCTCGCTCGTCGTCAATTCCAGCCAGGGAGGCGGCACCAAGGATACCTGGGTGCTCGACGCATGACGCACGGCGCCCGCCACACGATCCCATCACGCCGATCGCTCACGGAGCGCACCTCTTGACCATGCTCTCGCGTACCGCCGACAGCCTCTACTGGGTCTCGCGCTATGTCGAGCGGGCCGAATACCTCGCCCGCATCCTCGACGCGACCATGCGGCTCAGCAACCTGCCCTCCTCCTATGGCGGAGCGGGCAGCGAATGGCAGAGCGCAGTCGCCACCGCCGGCTGCGAGGACACCTTCGCCAAGGCCTATGGCGAGGCCAACGAGCGCAATGTCCGCGACTTCCTCGCCTTCAACCCGGACAACCCGTCCTCGATCCGCAACTGCTTCGCCCTCGCCCGCTCCAATGCGCGTGCGGTGCGCACCGCGCTGACATCGGAGATGTGGGACGCGCTCAACGGCGCCTGGCTCGAGCTGCAGCGCTTCGAACGCCGGCCTATGGACCGCGAGGAGTTCGCCCGCTTCCTCGACTGGGTGAAGAACGTCTCGCTGGTCTTCGACGGCTCGGCCTACCGCACCATGCTGCGCGACGATGGCTACTGGTTCCTGCGGCTCGGGGTGAACATCGAGCGCGCCGACAACACCGCCCGCATCCTCGACGTGAAATATCACCTGCTGCTGCCGGCCAACGAGCAGGTCGGCGGCTCGCTCGACTACTTCCAGTGGACCACGATGCTGCGCGAAGTCTCGGCGCTGACCGCCTATCACTGGGTCTACCGCCAGGCCGTGCAGCCGATGCTGGTGGCCGACCTGCTGATCCTCAACCGGCGCATGCCGCGCTCTCTGGCGAGCTGCTATGAGAACGTCTCACGCTATCTCGACCAGCTCGGCGAGGCCTATGGCCGCCAGGGCGCGGCGCAGCGCCAGGCCAGGCGCACGCTGACCAAGCTCGGGAGCACGCCGATCGAGGCGATCGTCAAGCGCGGGCTGCACGAGTTCATTTCCGACTTCATCGGCGAGAACAACCGCCTCGGAAACACCATCGTCGAGCAGTATCTGCAATAGGAGCGACGCCGCTCCCCGGCCCCGACATCACGAAGCCCGCCATGCGAATCCGCGTCTCCCACAGCATTGCCTATTCCTATGCCGAGCCCGTGCGCCAAATCCGGCAGGTGCTCCGGCTGACGCCGCGCGACCATGACGGCCAGCATGTCGTGTCCTGGCGCGTCACGCCGAGCATCGACGGGCGCCTGCATGCCGGCCGCGACCCGTTCGGCAATATCAAGCATGACTTCTCGGCGGACGGCCCGATCGAGAACTACACGATCGACATCGAGGGGCTGGTCGAAACCAGCGACCTCGCCGGCATCGTGCGCGGCGCCAGCGAGCCGCTGCCGCCCGAGATCTTCATGCGCGAGACGCGGCTGACCGAGCCCGACGATGCCCTGCGGGCGCTCGCCGGCCAGGCCATGGTCGAGGGCACGGACCTCACCCGGCTGCACACGCTGCTCGCCACCCTGCATCGCGGTATCGCCTGCGTCCCGACCGCGGACCGGCTCGGCCAGGGCGCCGCGGCCTGCGTCGCGGCCGGCGAAGGCATTCCGCAGGACGTTGCGCATGTCTTCATCGCCTGCGCGCGCCTGCTCGGCGTGCCCGCCCGCTACGTCGCCGGCTATGTCGCGGCATCCGAGGGGCTGCCTCATGCCAACGGCGCCCATGCCTGGGCCGAGGCCTGGCTGCCGGACTATGGCTGGATCGGCTTCGACTGCGCCAACGGCATCTGCCCGGTCGACACCCATGTCCGGGTTTCCACCGGCATCGACTATGCCGACGCGGCCCCCGTGCGCGGCGCCCGCACCGGCGGCAATGGCGAGAGCCTGCTCGTCGCCGTCAGCGCCCGCGACGCCTCGGCGCAGCAAGTCCAGTAGCCGCGCGCCCGGCGGGCGATTGCCGCCCGCCGCCGGCGCTGTTACCCAGCAGCCGGCCGCCCCGGCCCGGAGACCAGACCCGTGACCTATTGCGTCGGCATCCTCGTCAAGGACGGCCTCGTCATCATGGCCGACACCCGCACCAATGCGGGCCTCGACGACATCTCGACCTTCCGCAAGCTGCACGTCTTCTCCTGGCCGGGCGAGCGCACCATCGCGCTGGCGACCGCCGGCAATCTCTCGATCAGCCAGTCCGTCGTCAGCCTGCTGCACGAGGGCGTGCCATCGCCCGAGACCGGCGAGGTCGAGACGCTGCTGGAGATGCCCTCGATGTTCCGCGCCGCGCAGCTGGTCGGGCGCGCCATCCGGACCGTGCGCGAGACCGACGGCCCGGGCCTCCAGGAGGCCGGGCTGAAATTCGACGTCTCGATGCTGCTCGGCGGCCAGATCAAGGGCGGGCCGATGCGGCTCTTCATGATCTACTCGGCCGGCAACTCGATCGAATGCGGCATCGACTCGCCGTTCCTCCAGATCGGCGAGCACAAATACGGCAAGCCGATCCTCGACCGCGCCGTGACCTTCGGCACACATCTCTACGACGCGCTCAAGGTCGGGCTGATCTCGATGGATTCGACCATGCGCTCCAATCTCGGCGTCGGCCTGCCGATCGACCTGCTGGTGCTGCGCCGTGACGCCGACGAGCCGGAGCTGAACTACCGCATCGAGGCCGGCGAGCCCTATTTCAACGATCTGCGCGAGCAATGGTCGGCCGCGCTGCGCGCCGCCCATATGGCGATCCCGCGCCCGCCCTACGGGCCCGGCAGCGACTGAGCGGCGAAAAACGAGCCGCCGGGCGACGAAATTAGCCCGAGAATTATTCGAAAGGCCCGGTTCGGAAACGGAGTGGCAAGAATCGACCGCCAGAGTGACGGTTCGATTGGTGCTGGGCGGGTCTTCGTGTTTTGCCTCCACTCCCCAAGATGACGAACGCCGAATCCTCGGCGCGGTTGCTGACAGGCACCATCGCGTCGCTCGCCGGCGCGTTCGTCGTCGTGCTGGCGGCCGCGGTGGCGCTCGCCTTCGGCATCATGACCAACGCCAACGACCTCGAAGCCGCGCGCCAGAACGACCGGCTCGACGCCGCGATGAATGCCGAAGTGCTGCTGCGGCGGGACAATCTGCGCACCGTGCGGGCGCTGAAGCCGCTGCTCGACGCCGGCCTGCCCCATGCCACGCTGCAATGGTCGTTCAGCCTGATCGCCGAGCGCCTGCTGGAGTTCGATGGCAGCTTCCTCGTCACGGCGGCTGGGAGGCTCCTCGCCGGCGTCGAGAATGGGCGCCCTGCCACCCAGGCAGGTTACGATGCCTTGCGCCGCCTGAAGCCCGGCCTGCCGGGTGGGAATTCAGCCGGCCAGTTGCCCCCCGCCGGCCATCCGCCCCCCCTGCCGCTGTTCAGCATCGTCAACGATAACGGCCAGATCACCAGCATCGTCGTCGCCACCATCGCCGACGACGACATCGTCAACGCCGCCACCCGCGAGGCGGCGTTCGTCGTCGGTTATCGCAGGGCTACGCCCGCGCGCATCGCCGCGCTGGGGCACCGCCACCGCATCGACGATCTGCATGTCGTCACCGACAAGCCCTCCGACGCCCTGCTGCGCCGGCCGATCCCCTCCCCCGACGGTCAGGTCGCCGCATGGCTGACCTGGCAGGCCTCGCGGCCCGGCGACGCGATGCTGCCGCGCTTCGCCTGGGCGCTCGGCATCGTCGCCATTCTGCTCAGCAGCATCTTCGCCTATGTCTGCCGGCGCCTCGGCCATGCCGCCCAGCAGATCGCGCTGCGCGAGCGCCAGATCCAGCGCCTCGCCGGCCAGGACGAGCTGTCCCGCCTGCCCAATCGCCGTACCTTCGACCGGCGCCTCGACCAGGAGATCGCCCAGCTCGACCGCAAGGGCAGTCCGCTCGCGGTGCTGCTGATCGATCTCGATCGCTTCAAGGCGGTCAACGACACCTATGGCCACAATGCCGGCGACGAACTCGTCCGCCAGGTCGCCGGCCGCCTCGCCGCCATGCTGCGCATCGGCGACACCGTCGCGCGCCTGGGCGGCGACGAATTCGGCATCATCATGACCCATCTCGGCCAGCCGGGCGACAGCGCCGCGCTCGCCCAGCGCATCCTCGACACCCTGGCCGAGCCCTTCGAGGTCGGCGGCGTCACGGTCTCGATCGGCTGCTCGATCGGCATCGCCCACGCCCCGCAGGACGGCAAGGACCGCGCCACACTCATGCGGCGCGCCGACGCCGCGCTCTACCAAGCCAAGAACGAGGGTCGCAACCGCTACGCCTTCTTCGAGACCCAGATGAACGCGGCGCTGCAGATGAAGCGCACGGTCGAGGACGAGCTGCGCAGCGCCATCGCCCGCGACGAGCTCACCCTGCACTACCAGCCGCAGGTCTCGATCGACGGCACCAAGATCATCGGCCTCGAGGCGCTGGTGCGCTGGCCGCATCCCGTCCACGGCATGATCCCGCCCTCGGAGTTCATTCCGATCGCCGAGGAGCGCGGCCTGATCATGCCTCTCAGCGAATGGGTGCTGCGCCGGGCCTGCGAGCAGGCGCGCCACTGGCCGGGCGTCAAGCTCGCGGTGAACGTCTCGCCGATCCAGTTCCGCCACAAGGATTTCGTCGCCAGCGTCATCCGCATCCTCGACGAGACCGGCTTCGACCCGGCGCGGCTGGAGCTGGAGCTGACCGAGGGCGTGCTGGTCGACGACGCCGACGCCGCGGAGAATGCGATGATGGATCTGCGCTCGCACGGGGTCAGCCTGGCGCTCGACGATTTCGGCACCGGCTATTCGAGCCTGATCTATCTGCGGCGCTTCGCCTTCGACAAGATCAAGATCGACCGCTCCTTCCTCGAATACATGGAAGCGACCGGCGAATCCGCGATCCTGGTCCACTCGGTCGTGCATCTCGGCCGGGCGCTCGGGCTGCGCGTCTGCGCCGAGGGTGTCGAGACGCCAGAGCAGCACCGCTTCCTGCAGGCGGTCGGCTGCCACGAATTGCAGGGCTTCCTGTTCTCGCGCCCGGTCCCGGCCGAGGCGATCGATACCCTGCTGGCGCGCGAAAGCCCGTTCGCCGCCACGCAGACCGCGGCCTGACGCATCTGGCTTCAGACTAGCAGCCCGGCGATCCCGCTGACCAGCGCATAGGCGAAACCGGCCGAAAGCATCAGGCCGACCGCGCCGATCGCCGCGCCAGCCAGGATCAGCACGCCATCGCGCTCGACAAGGCCGAGCCCGACCAGGCAGACGGCGAGGCCGAGCGGGATCTGCCCGATGAAGGGCGCCGAGACCACGAGCCCGATCGACAGCACCAGCAGCACCGCGCCGAGCACCGGAATCGCACGCGGCCCGCCGAGCATGGTCAGCCGGGCGCGCGAGACGCGCTCGAGCCGGATCAGCGGCGGCAGCGCCCGCTCGACGGCACGCACCAGGTCAGGCTGAGCGATGGAGCGCGCCAGCAGGCGCTGCGGCAACCAGGGCATCGCCCGGCCCATCAGCATCTGCGCCGCGACGAAGGCCAGCACCAGCCCGCAGACCAGCGGGATCGGCGGCGGCATCGGCAGGCAGTTGGGCAGGCCGAGCAGCACCACCAGCAGCGCGTAGGCGCGATCGCGCAGCGCGGCCACGATGTCGCCGACGGCGACGCGCGGCCCGGGCAGGGCCGCGATCGCGACGAGCAGATTGGAGGTGCGCAAGGGCGAGGACAAGCGGGGCCGCCAGCAGGAAGCAGGGGCTGCGGCCTAGCATGGCGGCGGGCGCGGCAACAAGCCTGCGCCACGCGCCCCCTCAATGCAGCAGCAGCTCCCGCGCCGCGACGATCTCCGCCGGCTTGATCAGCCGGGCATGCGCCACCGTCACCGAATGCAGCGCTCCGTCGAGTTCGCGCCGCCAGAAGTCGAGGAAGTGCCGCAGCTCGGGAAAGCGCGGGGCCAGGTCGTAGTCCTGCCAGATATAGCTTTGCAGCAGGCGCGGATGGTCGGGCATCCGGTAGAGGATCGTCGCCGTGGTCAACCCGTAGCCGGCGAGCTGGCGGGTGAAATCGCGTGAAGCCATGACCGATACGCTCCTTGTTCCAAAGGAAGGCCAGTCGACATCATCGAGGCTGCGCCTCGTTGGTTAACGAAAGCTTGCGGCAACCACGACAGCTTGCGAGGATCGCCGGAGGTGGGGGGCGCCGGCTCTGCCGGCGGACGGATCGTCATGGCGTGGCAGATCCGCATATCGGCCGTTCTGCGCGCGTGGCTATGCCGCGCGGCGGTGCTGCTCGCCTGCCTTCCGGCGGACAATGCCCAGGCCGACCCGGCCTTTCACCTGCGCGATCCGGACTGGCTGGTGATCTTCGCCTCGATCGAAACCGCCAGCCGCAAGACCCATGCCGCCGTCGGCATGAAGCGCGCGCTCGGCGCACCGCGCCTCGATTCCAGCGGCTTCCGACTCGGCGTCAAATGGGGCGAAAGCGTCGAGCCGGCCGAGCGGCGCCCGCGCCACGGGCGGCAATACCGCACCGAATTCCACGCGACGCTCGGCTATGAACGTCGCATTGGCGATAGTTTCCTGATGGTCTCGGCCGGCCCGGAACTGAGCGCCGCCTATGTCGAGACCCGCACGCGGCGGCAGCTGTCGCAGCGCCTCCGCCCGCGGCTCCAGCTCGATCTCTGGATGACGCCGAGCGACACCACCTTCGTGCAACTGGGCGCGTACCTCATTCCCGGCACCGACAGCCGCATCTGGGCCCGGCTGGCGGCGGGCTGGGCCCTGGCGCCCGGCGTCTATGTCGGCCCGGAGACGGAAGCCTATGGCGAGGGCGACTATCACAAGCTGCGCCTCGGCCTGCACCTGACCGGCCTGCGCCTGCTCGGGCTGCGCTGGCGCATCGCGCTCGGCGGGCAGGTCAGCCGCAACGAGCCGGGCGGCTTCTACGCCGTGCTCGGCCTCAACTGGTTGCGCTGAGGCCGCGGCTCAGGCGACGGGATCGCGGCCGGTGAGCGCCTTGAGCGCGGCGGGCGTGTCGATGTCGAGCGCGATCGCCGGATCGTCGAGCGGGACCTCCGCCACCGCGTCGCCGGCGGCGTCGAGCAGGCGACGGGCGCCCTGGTCGCCGTCGAGCGTCGCGACCTGCGCGAAGGCTGCACGGGACAGGAGCACCGGGTTGCCGCGCTCGCCCAGCAGCGTCGGCACCACCGCCAGCGCCTCGGGCCGGTCGGCGAAGGCTTGCGCCAGCCGGCCGATGACCTCCGGCGTGACGTTCGGCATGTCTCCGAGCGCGACGACCACGCCCGCGGCCTCGGCCGGCAGCGCCGCGATGCCCGCCTTCAGCGAACTGGCCAGCCCGCTCTCATGGTCGGGATTGGCGACGAAGGCGACATCGAGCCCGTCCAGCGCCGCGCGCACGCGGTCCTGCTCATGGCCGGTGACGACGAGCACCGGCCCGGTCGCCGCGCCGAGCAGCGCCTCCACCGCATGGCGCACCATCGGCACGCCCCTCACTACCTGCAGCAGCTTGTTCGCCTCGCCCATCCGGCGCGAGCGGCCGGCCGCCAGCACCAGCCCGGCGACGGGCTTCACCGCGGCACGGCCCGGCGCACGCGGCTGCGGCCGCGAAACGATCTCCATCAGCAGGCCGCCGACGCCCAGCGCCTGGATGTCGGCCCGCTTCAGCGGCAGCCCCGCCAGCGAGCGTTGCAGCACCCAGTCGAACCCGTTCTCCTTGAGCGAGCGCGCGCAGCCCGGCGCGCCGAGCACCGGCTTGCCCTCGATCTCGCCGAGCATCAGCAGGTTGCCCGGATCGACCGGCATGCCGAGGTGCTCGACCCTTCCCCCGGCCTCGACCAGCGCCTGCGGAACGATGTCGCGCCGGTCGGTGATCGCCGAGGCGCCGAAGACGACGACGAGCTCATCCGGCCCTGCCGCCGCCTCGCGGATCGCCTCCGCCAGCGCCGCCGTCTCGTGCGGCACGCGCCGCTCGAGCCCGATCGCGGCGCCGGCCGGCGCCAGCCGCTCCGCCATCACGCGCAGCGTCTTCTCCACCACCGAGGGCTTCAGCCCGGGCAGCAGCGTCGAGACCACGGCGACGCTCTTCAGCCGGTATTCCGTGACCGCGATCGGCTTGTCCGCGCCCAGGCGCTCCAGCGCCTCGTCGATCCGCGCCTGCGGCACGGCATAGGGGATGATCTTGACGGTGGCGACCATCTCGCCCGCGACGACCGCCTTGAGCGGCGGCAGGGTCGCGATGGTGATCGCCTCGTCCACCGCGTTCAGCGCATCGACCGTCGCCGCGTCGATGGACAGAACGCCGGCTGCGGCCGCGAACAGGTTCACCCGGCCGGTGAACGGCGCCTCGGTCACCACCGCGCGGCCGGCGAGCGCGCGCGCCAGTTCCTCCGCCGCCGCGTTCTCGTCGACGTCACCGGGCTCGAGCGTCACCGCGACGATCTCGGCGACGCCGGCCGCGGCGAGCCGCCGGGCCTCCTCCTCGCCGATGGTCGCGCCCTTGCGCACCACCACCTCGCCCGCCCGCAGGCTGTGCGCCGCGATGCAGCCGACGGCGTCCGCGATCGCGACCGGACCGAACTTCATGGCAATGCTCCTTCCCGGCCCTCAGGCCGGCCGGCGCCGCGGCCCGCGCAGCGCGGCGACGATCTCGCCGAGGACGGACAGCGCGATCTCGGCCGGCGAGACCGCGCCGATGTCGAGCCCGACAGGCGCGTGGATGCGGCCGGTATCGGCGGCCGAGAACCCGGCCTCCGCCAGCCGTTCGAGGCGGCGGCCATGCGTCTTCCGGCTGCCGAGCGCGCCGATATAGAAGCAGTCGGAGCGCAGGGCGGCCTGCAGGCCGGGATCGTCGATCTTGGGATCGTGGGTCAGCGCCACGAAGGCGGTCCAGGCGTCGAGCGGCACCCGCGCCAACGCCGCCTCCGGCCATTCAGCCAGCAGCGCGACATCGGGAAAGCGCTCCGGCGTCGCGAAGGCGCTGCGCGGGTCGATCACCACCATGTCGAGGTCGAGCAGGCGCGCCATCGGCGCCATGGCCTGCGAGATATGGACCGCCCCGGTGACGACGACGCGCGGCGGCGGCGCCTGCACGGTCAGGAACAGCTGCTGCCCATCGGCCTCGACGGCGCCGCTGCGGCCGCTGCGCAGTTGGCGCTCCAGCACCGCGGCCAGCGGATCGCTTGCGAGCCCGGCTTCGGTCACCAGACGCTGCCGGCCGGTCGCGACCTCGGTCACCAGCACGACGGCGCGGCGCGCGGCGCGCTCCGCATTGAGCGCTGCGAGCAGGGAGAGATCCATGGCTAGCCCTTGTCGGTAGCGAGCTTTAGGCCGAGCGCGATCATCAGCGAGCCGCCGAGCCAGCGGCCGAAGGCGAAGCCGGCGCGGCTCGCCTTCATCGTCTTCATCACCAGCGAAGCGCCGAAGACCGTGACGAGATCGGCCGAGGAGAAGGCGAAATTCACCACCGTTCCGAGAATGAGGAACTGCGCCCAGACCGGCAGCGACGCCGCCGGATCGACGAATTGCGGCAGCAGCGCGATGAAGAACAGCGCCACCTTCGGGTTCAGGATCTCGACGATGAAGGAATCGAGCAGCGCCCGCTTCACCGTTTTCGGCGGCGCCGGCGGGCTCTCGGCGCTCTGGCCCATGCGCGAGCGGATCATGCCGATGCCGAGCCAGACCAGATAGAGCGCGCCAGCGAGCTTCACCGCTAGATAGAGCTCCGGCACGTGCTTGAACACCGCCGAGAGCCCGAAGGCGGCGGCCATGACATGGACATAGCAGCCGAGATGAATGCCGAGCATCGCCATCAGCCCGGCACGCCGGCCATGCGCAATGGTCTGGGCGGCGGTATAGAGCAGCGCCGGGCCCGGGAAATAGGCCACCAGCAGTGTCAGCGTCGCGAAGGCGACGAGGGTCTCCCACGAGGCCATGTGGCGTATCCCTCAGACCGTGACGGGTTCGACATAGACGGCGATGCGCCCGCCGCAGGACAGGCCGACCTGCCAGGCGGTCTCGTCGGCGACGCCGAACTCCAGCCGGCGCGGCCGGCCCTCGGCGATGACCTCGGCCGCCTCCGCCACCACCGCGCCCTCGACGCAGCCGCCGGAGACCGAGCCGAGGAAGTTCCCCGTCCCGTCGATCACGAGATGCGAGCCGACCGGGCGCGGCGCCGAGCCCCAGGTCTCGACCACGGTCGCGATGGCGACGCCGCGGCCTTCGCGCGCCCAGCGCTCGGCCTCGGCGAGGATGTCGGTGTCTGTGCTGATCATCGGAAGACCTCGCGGGACGAGCGAACGACGACCGCTTTCGCCATGGCGCGCGACGGCAATGCGGCGTGTCGACGGCATATCATGCCTCACCCCGCGCGCTTCAACCACTCGCGCGGATCGCCGGCCCGCCCCGCGTCGGCGGAGAGGGCGGCGCAGAGATCGGCCATCGCCGCGAGGTTATGGATCGGCCGGAACTGGTCGACATGCGGCAGCATCGCGCGGATGCCGCTGGCCCGCGCCGCGAAGGCGTCATAGCGCAGCAGCGGGTTCAGCCAGATCAGCTGGCGGCAGGAGCGGTGCAGCCGGTCCATCTCGAAGCCGAGATCGTCGCCGAGATCGCGCTCCAGCCCGTCGGTGAACAGCAGCACCACCGCGCCGCCGGAGAGCACGCGCCGCGACCAGTTGCGGTTGAAGGCGTGCAGCGCCGAGGCGATGCGCGTGCCGCCTTCCCAGTCCGGAGCCGCCTTGCCCGCCAGCGCCAACGCCTCGTCGGGATCGCGGGCGCGCAGCATCCGGCTGATATTGGTCAGGCGCGTGCCGAACACGAAGGAGTGCACGCGGCGGCGCCGCTCGGTCAGCGCGTGCAGGAAATGCAGGAAGATGCGGGAATACTCCGCCATCGAGCCGGAGATGTCGACCAGCGCCACCAGCGGCGGCGCGACCTCCGCCCGCTCGCGGAAGGCGAGATCGATGACCTCCCCGCCATGGCGCAGCGAGCGCCGGAAGCTGCGGCGCGGATCGATGCGCCGGCCGGCCGGCGCAGGTTGGAAGCGGCGCGTCCGCACGGTGTCGTCCGGCAGGCGCAGCGCGGCGATCAGACGGCGGGCGCGCGAGATCTCAGCCGCGGTCATCTGCGCGAAGTCGCGCGTCTGCAGGGTCTCGCGTGCCGAGACGGTCAGCCGCGCCGAGAACTCGGTCAGCTCCACCGGCTCGTCCTCGTCGCGCTCGGGCGAGGCGAAGGCCTCGGCCACCCGCAGCGCCCCGGCCTCGGGCGGTGGCGGCGGCTCGTCGACGCGCGGCGTGGACGGCGACATCTGCGCCATCAGCTTCTCGATCAGGCCGCGCCTACGCCAGAACAGCCGGAAGGCCTGATCGTAGAGCGGGCTGTCCTCGTGGCGCTTCACGAAGATCGCGTGCAGGGCCCAGTAGACCTCTTCGCGGCCGCCCAGGGCCCCCTCGCCAAGCGCCTCGACCGCCTCGACCACCTGCCCCGGCCCGACGCGCAGGCCCGCGGCGCGCAGGGCGCGGGCGAAATGCGCGACGTTCTCGGGCAGGCAGCCGCTCATCGCCGGCTCAGCCCCGCGTCTCGACCGCGAAGACCTTCTGGACCACCTGCCAGCGGCCGCCGATCTTCAAGAACGACAGGAGATCGACGAAATAGCGCGGCGGGATCTGGCACTTCACCTTGACCAGAGCCATCCCCGGGGCGGCGAGGTCGATCGTCAGGATATGGTCGGCGCGCGCCAGCCCGGCCGCCTGCGGCGACTGGCGCCCGCCGACACGCTCCAGCCATTGCGCGCGCGGCAGGATCGAGACCTCGCCGCCCTCGAGATGGGTGAGCGCGCTGGTCGGATGGAAGACCGAGGCGAGCTTGGCGGTGTGCCCCTCGTAGAGCCCGTCGAGATAGGTGCGGGTCGCGGTCTCGATCGCCCGGATGTCCTCGTCGTCCATGGTCGTCCTCCCTCGTCGCCGGCATCGTCCCGGCCGTTCCCGCCCGGCGCTCAGCGCGCGGCCTGCTTCGCCCGGTCCAATAGCTCGGTCAGGCTCGAGCCCTGCATGGCCTGGATGTCGTCCTGGTATTTGAGCAGCGCACCCAGCGTGTCGGAGACGATCGCCGGATCGAGCCCCACCGCGTCGAGTTCGACCAGCGCGCTCGCCCAGTCCAGCGTCTCGGCGACGCCCGGCGCCTTGAACAGCTCCTCCTTGCGGATCGCCTGCACGAAGGCGACCACCTGCCGCGAGAGCTTCGCCGGAGCCTGCGGCGCCTTCGCCTTGAGGATGGCGAGCTCGCGCTGCGCGTCCGGATAGCCGACCCAGTGATAGAGGCAGCGGCGCTTGAGCGCGTCGTGGATCTCGCGGGTGCGGTTGGAGGTCACGATCACGATCGGCGGCTCGGGCGCCCTGATCGTCCCGAGTTCGGGGATAGTCACCTGCGCATCGGCCAGCACCTCGAGCAGGAAGGCCTCGAAGGCCTCGTCAGTGCGGTCCAGCTCGTCGATCAGCAGCACCGGCGCCCCGCCCTCCTGCGGCTCCAGCGCCTGCAGCAGCGGTCGCTTCACCAGATAGCGCTCGGAGAAGAGATCGCTTTCGAGCCGCGCCCGGTCGTTCGCGGCGCCACCGGCCTCGGCGAGGCGGATCGCCATCATCTGCCCGGCATAGTTCCACTCGTAGACGGCGGAGGCGAGGTCGAGCCCCTCATAGCATTGCAGCCGGATCAGCCGGCGCCCCAGCCCGGCCGAGAGCACCTTGGCGATCTCGGTTTTGCCGGTGCCGGCCTCGCCCTCGAGCAGCAGTGGCCGCTTCATCCGCAGCGCCAGGAACAGCACGGTGGCGAGCGGGCGGTCGGCGACGTAACCCTGCGCCTGCAGCAGGGCGAGCATCGCGTCGATCGAGTCAGGCAGCGCGTGCGTCATGCGGCATCCATGGTGATCGGCCGGGGCGGCGTCGGCGGGAGCGCCCCCGGTTTGGGCTCCCGTAACCCTTAGTCGCTAAGACGGGGCAGGAACAGCGAGCGGAGGCCGCGCCATGCTCCTCGTCATGTACATCGTCGCCATCGTGGTCGAGGCGATGTCGGCCGCGCTCGCCGCCGGCCGGCGCAGCATGGACTGGGTCGGCGTCTGCATGCTCGGCTGCGTCACCGCGCTCGGCGGCGGCTCGGTGCGCGACATGCTGCTCGGGCATTATCCGCTCGTCTGGGTGAAGCATCCGCACTATCTGCTGATCACCGCCGGCGCGGCGCTGTTCACCATCGCCGTCGCCCGCGTCATGCACCGGCTGCGAAAGCTCTTCCTGCTGCTCGATGCCATCGGCCTCGTGCTTTTCACCGTGATCGGCTGCAATGTCGCGCTGGAGATGCAGCTGCCCTTCGTGATCGTCATCGCGGCCGGGCTGATCACAGGCTGCGTCGGCGGCGTGCTGCGCGACGTTCTCTGCGCCGACATCCCGCTGCTCTTCCGCAGCGAGCTCTACGCCACCGTCTCGGTGGTCACCGGGCTGGTCTATGTCGGCGGGCTCCAGGTCGCACTGCCGCACGACCTGATCATGGTGATCGCCATGGCTGTCGGTCTGACGCTGCGCATGATGGCGCTGCGCTTCAACTGGAGCATGCCGAAATTCGTCTATACGCAGGACCTGCATTGAGCCGGGGCGAGCGTGCCGGAAGCTTGCGCGCCCGGCACGACGCCGCTCACTTGCCGGTGGCCATCGCGACCGCCTGACGGGCCATCACCCCGATCAGATGGGCGCGATATTCGGCGTCGGCGTGCATGTCGGCATTGATGCCGTCCGCGCCATGGGCCAGCCCGTCCAGCGACTTCACCGCGAAGCGCGCCTTCAACGCCGCCTCGGCCTCGGGCCAGCGGAAGACCCCGCCCTCGCCCGCGCCGGTCACCGCGACCGCGACCTCGCCGCCGCGCTTGGCGACGAAGACGCCGACCATCGCATAGCGCGAGGCCGGGTTGCGGAACTTGGCGTAGCCGGCCTTGGACACCACGGGGAAGGAGACGCGCAGGATGACCTCGCCTTCCTCCAGCGCGGTTTCGTAGAGGCCGGTGAAGAACTCCGCCGCCGAAAGCTTGCGGCGGTTGGTGACCACGGTGGCGCCCAGCGCCAGCAGCGCCGCCGGATAGTCCGCCGCGGGGTCGTTGTTGGCGACCGAGCCGCCGATCGTGCCGCGATGGCGCACCGCCGGGTCGCCGATATGGCCGGCAAGATAGGCCAGCGCCGGAATGGCGTCGCGCACCACGGGCGAATTGGCGACCTCGGCATGGGTCGTCATCGCGCCGATGATCAGGTTGCGCCCCTTCTGCGCAATCCCCTTGAGATCGAGGCAGCCGGAGAGATCGACCAGCGCGGTCGGCGCGGCTAGCCGCTGCTTCATCGTCGGCAGCAGGGTATGGCCGCCGGCCAGGAGCTTGGCGTCCTCCTTCTTGCCGAGAAGCGTCGCGGCCTGACGGGCGCTCGCCGGGCGATGGTAAGTGAAGGCGTACATGGGCCCTGTTCCTTCGTCGGAGAGATCAGGCTCGCCCCGGCGCAAGCACGCCGGGGCGAGGAAGATGGGTTATTCCGCGGCCAGCCGCGAGACGGTCCTGCGCGCGGCGCGCCAGACCGCCTGCGGCGTCGCCGGCATGGCGATGTCCTCATGGCCGAGCGCGTCGGTGATGGCGTTGATCACGGCGGGCGGCGCCGCGATCGCGCCCGCCTCGCCGCAGCCCTTGATGCCGAGCGGGTTGGACGGGCACGGCGTCACCGTCATCCCGACCTGGAAGGACGGCAGGTCGTCGGCCCGCGGCATGCAGTAGTCCATGAAGCTCGCGGTCACGAGCTGCCCGTCGCCGTCATAGCGCGCGCCTTCCAGCAGCGCCTGCCCGACGCCCTGAGCGATGCCGCCATGCACCTGCCCCTCGACGATCATCGGGTTGATGACGTTGCCGAAATCGTCGACGGCCGACCAGCGCTCGATCGTTGTCACGCCGGTCTGCGGGTCGATCTCCAGCTCGCAGATGTGGACGCCGGCTGGGAAGGTGAAATTGGTTGGGTCGTAGAACGCCCCCTCCTTCAGCCCCGGCTCCAGCTCCTGGCCGCTGAACTTGTGCGCGATATAGGCCTGCAGGGCGCAGGAGCCGAAATCCAGCTTGCGATCGGTGCCCTTCACCGCGAAATGCCCGTCCGCGAACTCGATGTCGGCCTCGTCGGCCTCGAGCACATGGGCGGCGACCTTCTTGCCCTTGGCGATCACCTTGTCGAGCGCCACAGCGATGGCCGACATGCCGACCGCACCCGAGCGCGAGCCATAGGTGCCCATGCCCATCTGCACCTTGTCGGTGTCCCCATGGATGATCGAGACGTTCTCGATCGGCACGCCGAGCCGGTCGCTGACCAGCTGGGCGAAGGTGGTCTCGTGGCCCTGGCCGTGGCTGTGCGAGCCGGTCAGCACCTCGACCGTGCCGACCGGATTGACCCGGACCTCGGCCGATTCCCACAGGCCGACGCCGGCACCGAGCGAGCCGACCGCAGCGGAGGGCGCGATGCCGCAGGCCTCGATATAGGAGGAGAAGCCGATGCCGCGCAGCCGGCCGCGCCGGGCGGAATCGCGCTTGCGCTTCGCGAGCCCCTTGTAGTCCGCCAACTCCAGCGCCTTCTTCATCGAGGCGGCGTAGTTGCCGGTGTCGTACATCATGATCACCGGCGTCTGGTGCGGGAACTGCCGGATGTAGTTCTGCATGCGGAACTTCGCCGGGTCCTTGCCGAGCTGGCGCGCCGCCATCTCGACCAGCCGCTCGACCACGAAGGTCGCCTCCGGCCGTCCGGCGCCGCGATAGGCGTCGACCGGGGCCGTGTTGGTGTAGACCGCGTCGACCTCGCAATAGATCGCCGGGATGTCGTACTGGCCCGACAGCAGCGGCGCATAGAGATAGGTCGGCACCGAGGAGGAGAAGGTCGAGAGATAGGCGCCGAGATTGGCGGTGGTGTGCACGCGCATGCCGAGCATCCGTCCGTCCGCATCCATCGCCAGCTCGGCATGGGTGACGTGGTCGCGGCCATGCGCGTCGGCCAGGAAGGCCTCGGTGCGGTCGGAGGTCCACTTCACCGGCCGCCCGACCTTCTTCGCCGCCCAGACGCAGACCGTCTCCTCGGCATAGATGAAGATCTTCGAGCCGAAGCCCCCGCCGACATCCGGCGCGATCACCCTGAGCTTGTTCTCCGGCGCGATGCCGATGAAGGCCGAGAGCACCAGTCGCGCCACATGCGGGTTCTGGCTGGTGGTGTAGAGCGTGAAGACGCCGTCGCCGTCGTCATAGTCGCCGACGGCCGCACGCGGCTCCATCGGGTTCGGCACCAGCCGGTTGTTGACGAGGTCGAGCTTGGTGACATGGGCCGCCTTGGCGAAGGCCGCCTCGGTCGCCGCCTTGTCGCCGAGATGCCAGTTGAACACCGTGTTGTCCGGCGCCTCGTCATGGACGACCGACTTGGCCTTCGCCGCCCCCGCAGTGTCGACCACGGCCGGCAGCACCTCGTAATCGACGGTGATCGCCTCGGCCGCATCGCGCGCCTGGGCCAGCGTCTCGGCTACGACCACCGCGACATGGTCGCCGACATAGCGGACCTTGCCCTGCGCCAGCGCCGGGTGCGGCCCGGCCTTCATCGGCGTGCCATCCTTTGAATGGATCATCCAGCCGCAGATCAGCCCGCCGATCTTGTCGGCGGCGAGGTCCTCGCCGGTGAAGATGCCGAGGACGCCGGGCATCGCGGCCGCCGCCGCCGTATCGACGCTGCGCAGGCGGGCATGGGCGTGCGGCGAGCGCAGGAAGAAGGCGTGCGCCTGGCCGGGCCGGTTGATGTCGTCGGTATAGCGGCCCTGGCCGGTGATGAAGCGGTGGTCTTCCTTGCGGCGGACGGGGGCGCCGATTCCGGTGGCGGACATGGTTTCCTCCTGGCGTGGCGCCTCTTGTCGGGCGCTTGCTGCATGGACTGGGCTTGACGGCTGCTTGCGGGCCGCGCGGGCCCGGTCTCCGGAACCCGCTATTCGGCGGCCTGCCTGGCCGGTTCGCCCATTGCCTCCGCCCCGGCGGCGATCGCCTTGACGATGTTGTGGTAGCCCGTGCAGCGGCAGATGTTGCCGTCGAGATCCTCCCGGATCGTCGCTTCGTCCAGCGCATTGCCCCGGCGGTTCACCATGTCGACCGCCGTCATGATCATGCCCGGCGTGCAGAAGCCGCACTGCAGCCCGTGATGCTCGCGGAAAGCCTCCTGCATCGGATGCAGCGCGCCGCCCGCGGCCAGCCCCTCGATGGTCGTGACCGAGGCCCCCTCGCAGGACACCGCGAGCGTGGTGCAGGCCTTCACCGCCTTGCCGTCGAGATGCACGACGCAGGCGCCGCACTGGCTGGTGTCGCAGCCGACATGGGTGCCCGTCAGGCGCAGGTTCTCGCGCAGGAACTGTACCAGGAGCGTGCGCGGATCGATCGTCGCGGTGACGGGCTTGCCGTTCACCGTCATGGTCACATTGGCCATGGGGCATCCCCTCCGAAGCCTGTTCGTCCAGAGCGGAGCGAAGACATCTCGACGCGCCGCGCGGGCCTCCGGAGACCGCAGCGCCTCCGAAGACATTTTTCTTGGAACAACTACAAAACCGAGTTTGGCCCCGCATTTCGCCGGGGTCAAGCTGGCGGCCCTGCTGCGAAAGGCTGATTTCGCGGCAGTTTCGGGCAGTTTTCCAGAACGGCCCGCCAGCGCCCCTCTTCGACATTTGTTAAGGTCGAATCCCGATAATCGCGCGTGAAGACGGCATCAGATCGTCCAGACAATTCGGGGGACGCAGTGGCCACGATCCTGGAGCACGTCCGCAGACGCCTGGAGACCCTGGCGTATGACGAACAGCAGCGCCTGCGCCTGCGGCGCTATCGCGCCATCGTCGAGCGCGAGATCGAGCGGGTCGTCGCCGAGGATTTCGAGCGCGCCTTCGAGATCCACCCCCGCATCAGGGATGCCGTCGCCCCGGTCGCGGCCGAACTCTACGCCGCCGAGGCCCGTCATTTCCGCCTGCTCTTCGACGGCGATTTCGACGCCGCCTACTGCGACTCCCTCGAGCGGCTGAACGAGCTCGAGCGACGCGCCGAGGTCGGTGCCCGGGCCCGCGCCTCGATCGCCTTCACCCTCTTCCGCCTCTTCCTCGCCGAAAAGCCGCTCACCCTGGCGCGACGCAAACAGGCGCGCGACCTTTTCGTCATCGAGCGACTGCTGACCTATGACGTCAACACCGCGATGTCGCTCGACAAGCGCGCCGAGGCCGTCGACGCCAGCCGGCGCAGCACGGCGCTCGACCAGGTCGCGGCCACGCTGACCGCGCGCATCACCCAGATCGACAGCGTGATCACCACAGCGGTCGACGATTTCGCCGCCACCTCAGACGAGACCGCCGCCGCCACCAGCTTCATCCAGGACCAGGTCGCGCTGGTCGCCAAGGCCTCGACGCTGGTGCGCGAGCGCGCGCTGCAGACCGCGGCGGCCACCGAGGAGATGTCGGCCAACATCGCCGAGATCGAGCAGCGCGCCCGCCAGAGCCTCGCCATCACCAACCGGGCCGTCGCCGACGCCGAGGCGATGAACGGCGCCATCGCCCATCTGCGCGACGTCGCCAGCAGCATCGGCACCGTGGTGGGCATGATCGCCGACATCGCAGCGCAGACGAACCTGCTCGCGCTCAACGCCACCATCGAGGCGGCCAGAGCCGGCGAGGCCGGGCGCGGCTTTGCGGTCGTGGCCTCCGAGGTCAAGACGCTGGCCACGCAGACCGCCGGCGCCACGCAGGAGATCGCCCAGCAAATCTCCAAGCTCGCCGCCAGCACCGAGGCCTGCGACCAGCGCGCTTCCTCGATCGGCGGGACGATCCGCGAGATCAGGACGGATTCGGAGGCGATCTCCGAGGCGGTGGCGCAGCAGAGCCAGGTCACCGGCGCCATCGCCCGCGACGCGGCGGCCGTCGCCTCCTGTTCCGACGAGGCGATCGACAGCGCCCGCCGGGTCAACGACAGCCTGGAGGCCAGCGCCCGGGCGCTGGAGCGCGCCAACGCCGCCGCCTCCCACATCGCGCTTCAGGTCGGCGCCGCCGAGACGGCGGTCGGCGAAACGCTGGCGGCGCTGCGCAGCGTCTCCTGAGCGATCAGCCCTCGGCGACCGCCTTGGCGAAATTGGCGAAGAACTCGTCGGCCAGCTTCTTCGAGACCGAATCGATCAGCCGCGAGCCGAGCTGCATCAGCTTGCCGCCGACCTGCGCGTCAACCTCGTATCGCAGCAGCGTCTGCCCGCCCTCGGCGTCCTCGAGCATCACCTTGGCGCCGCCCTTGGCGAAGCCGGCGATGCCGCCCTCGCCCTTGCCGACGATGCGGTAGCCGTTCGGCGGATCGAGATCCTGCAGCTCGACCTCGCCCTTGAAGGTCGCCTTCACCGGGCCGAGCTTGATCTTCACCACCGCGGAGAAATGCGTGTCGTCGTCCTTGCTGAGCTGCTCGCAGCCTGGGATCGCCGCCTTCAGCACCTCGGGATCGTTGAGCTTCGCCCAAACCACGTCCTTGCCCGCCGGCAGGATCGCCTCGCCCGTCATCGTCATCGCCATGATGCCGTTCCTCCCTCAGTCACGGACCACGCCTGCCGGCGCTTTGACAATCCATGGCCGGAAAGCACCGGCGCGCACAAGGGGCCGGCGTACTCAGGCGGCGCCGAAATGGCGCTCGCGATAGATCAGCCCCGGCCCGGCCCCGCCGCCGCCGAGCCCGACCACCTCGCCGATCAGGATGCGATGCGTCGCGACCGCATGCGTCGCGACCAGCCGGCAGTCGAAGGCAGCGAGCGCGCTGGCCAGCGCCGGCGCGCCCGTGGTCAGCGCGCGCCACTGCCCCGCCCCGAAGCGCGCTTCGCCGAACAGGCCGCGCTGCCCGGCGAAGACGGCGGCGAGCTCGCGGTCGGCCTCGGCCAGCGTGTTGACGCAGAAGACGCCATTGGCCTCGATCGCCGCCAGCGTGCGGCTGCCGGCCGAGACGCAGACCAGCACGGTCGGCGGCGCGTCGGAGACGGAGGCGACAGCCGTCGCCGTCAGCCCGGCTCGCCCGCCGGCGCCCGCCGTGGTGACGAGATGCGCCGCGCTGGCGACCCGCGCCATCGCATCGCGGAAATCATGGGCGGAGGGAACCGCGACGGGCGCGGCGGCATCGGCGGTGCTGATCATCGGGCCTTGGGTCTGCGGGAGCGGAAAAGGCGCTCGCCGTTCATTTAGGCGCTCGGGACGGCGAAGGCCAGTTCGGCGCGCGACGGCCGACACGCATTGCCGCTGCCCGGCCCGCGCCCTAACCTCGGCAGCATCTGACCCGGGCGACGACCGCGGCCGGCCGGAATCGAATCCTCAACGCGACGGCCCAAATCCATGGCGACACACACTTTCTTCTGCGTCGACGGCCATACCTGCGGCAACCCGGTCCGGCTCGTCGCCGGCGGGGCCCCGCCGCTCGAGGGCGCGACCATGGTCGAGAAACGGGCGCACTTTCTCGCCGCCTTCGACTGGATCCGCACTGGGCTGATGTTCGAGCCGCGCGGCCACGACATGATGTCGGGCGCGATCCTCTATCCACCGACGCGGCCCGACGCCGACATCGCCTTCCTCTTCATCGAGACCTCGGGCTGCCTGCCGATGTGCGGCCACGGCACCATCGGCACCGTGACCATGGCGCTGGAGCGCGGCCTCGTCACGCCGCGGCAGGAGGGCGTGCTGAAGATCGACACGCCGGCCGGCCTCGTCACCGCGACCTATGTCCGCAACGGCGATCACGTCGACAGCGTGCGCATCACCAATATCGCGAGCTATCTCCACGCCACCCGGCTGGCAGCCACGGTGGAAGGGCTCGGCGAGGTCACGGTCGACGTCGCCTATGGCGGCAATTTCTACGCGATCGTCGATCCCCAGCCGGCCCTCGACGACATCGCCTCGGTCAACCCGTCCGACCTGCTGCGCTGGAGCCCGAAGCTGCGTGCCGCGCTCAACGCGGCATACGACTTCGTGCATCCGGAGAACCCGGCGATCCGCGGCCTGTCGCACATCCTCTGGACCGGCGCGCCGACCCGGCCGGAGGCCCATGCCCGCAACGCCGTGTTCTATGGCGACAAGGCGCTCGACCGCTCGCCCTGCGGCACCGGCACCTCGGCGCGCATGGCGCAATGGGCCGCCAAGGGCCGGCTCGCGGTCGGCGACGACTTCGTGCACGAGAGCATCATCGGCACGCTCTTCCGCGGCCGCGTCGAGGCGGCAGCGAAGGTCGGCCCGCATGACGCGATCATCCCCTCGATCGAGGGCTGGGCCCGGATGACCGGCTACAACACCATCTTCATCGACGACCGGGACCCGCTCGCCCACGGCTTCCAGCTGGCCGACCGGCCCTGAGCGGGCGCACGGCTCAGGCGAAGCGCGACGGCGCGAAGGGCGTCGGATCGACGAAGACCGGCCGCCCGGTCACCATCTCGGCGATCATGCGGCCGGTGACGGCGGCGAGCGTCAGCCCGTGATGGGCGTGGCCGAAGGAGAACCACAGGTTCCTGTGCTTCGGCGCCGGCCCGATGATCGGCATCATGTCCGGCGTGCAGGGCCGCGCCCCGAGCCAAGGCTCGGCATCGATCCGCTCGCCGAGCGGGAACAGGGTCTTCGCGATCGGCTCGGCCCGCGCCAGCTGCACCGGGGTGCGCCGCGCATCGCGTGCCGCGAATTCGGCACCGGTGGTCAGGCGGATGCCCTGCTTCATCGGCGCGAGGAAATAGCCGCGCTCGGTGTCGAGCACCGGATGGTTCAGCACCGCATTGCCGAGAGGCTTGTAATGCATGTGGTAGCCGCGCTTGACCGCCAGCGGCAGGCGATAGCCGAGGCGGTTGGTCAGCACGTCGGCCCAGGGGCCGAGCGCCACCACCGCATCGCGGGCCTGCGCCACCGTGCCGTCGGCCAAAGTCACGCTCCAGCCCTCGCCGTCCTGGCGCAGCGTGCCGGCGTCGCCGCGGGCGCTGCGCCCGCCGAGCCTCTCGAACAGAGCGAGATAGGCGCGCGACAGGCCGAGCGGATCGATGACCGTGACCGGGTCGGTCCAGTGCAGGCCGCCGATCAAGCTGGTGTCGAGATGCGGCTCCTCGGCGCGCAGCGCGGCGGCGTCGAGCGCGCGGTAATTCAGCCCGAAATCGCGGTTCCAGCGCGCGGCCTCGGCCAGGCGGGCCGCCTGCTCGCCCTCGCTGCGGAACACCTTCAGCCAGCCCTTGCGGCGCAAGAGCTCGGTCGCCCCGGCCTCCTGCGCCAGCGCATCGTGCTCGCTGACGCTGTGCTCGATCAGCGTCGCGTATTTGTGGGCGATGGCCTCGTGCTGCGAGGCGCGCGAATGCAGCCAGTAGGACCACAGGAACGGCGCGAGCTTCGGAATCGCGCTCCAGTGGTAATGCGCATCGATGGTGTTGTTCATCGCGTAGCGGATGAGCGCACCGAAATCATGCGGGAAGCCATAAGGGTAGACGCCCTCGCGCTGGATCAGGCCGGCATTGCCGTAGCTGGTCTCGCGCCCCGGCTCGCCGCGATCGACGAGGAGGACGGAGCGGCCCGCCTTCTGCAGATGGAGCGCGACCGAGATCCCGACGATCCCGGCACCCACAACGATCGCGTCGGTCCGCATGGACTCACACTCTCCGTTCGACCCTCTTGTGCCCCAAGGATAGCGCGTCCGCCGGCCCTGTCAGCACTCGCGCGCGATCATGCGGCCTATTGCGCAAATTATCGCTGATCGCGTCGCATCTTGACTATCTTGCCGCAACATCGGGCGAGCTTGGCGCCATAGTGCGAATTTTATACCGCGCCGAGCCGCCGAGGACATGCCCCCGCCACGCCGCCCCCCAATGCGCGCCGGGGAGATGACTATAGGGCACGGATCATCCACTGTGACCTCTTTGCGCCGACAGCGGATCTCATGCTCGGATTGATCGCTTCGTTTCTCGCCTGGCTGGGCCGCTACGGCACGCAGTGCTTCGCCCTGTCGATCATGCTCGGCCTCGCTTTGCCGCAGTTCTCGGCCGCCGCGCGCCCGCTCCTGCCGGTCGCGATTTTCTGCTTCACCCTGATCGTCTTCCTGCGCGCCGATTTCGGCGTGATCGCCGGGCTGGTGCGCCGACCGGCGCGGCTGATCGCGACCTGCCTCTGGCTGATCGCGGTGCCGCCGCTGATGATCGCGATCGCCTTCGCCCTGGTCGGCCGCGAGGCGATGGACCCCGGCCTGGTGCTCGGCATCGCCATTCTCGGCTCGGCCCCGCCGATCATGTCGGCGCCGGCGGTGGCGATCATCTACGGCTTCGAGCCCTCGCTGATGATCGCCGGCGTGATCGTCACCACCATCCTCTGCCCGATCGTCGCACCGATCTCGGTCGAATGGCTGGCCGGCGCCGCCGTGCCGCTCGACCTGATGGTGCTGACCATGCGGCTGCTGATCTTCATCGGCGGCGGCATGACGGCCGCCTTCGTGCTGCGCTACTGGCTCGGCCGGCAGCGCATCGTCGAGCTCAAGCCCAATCTCGATGGCTTCGGCGTGCTGATGTATTTCGTCTTCGCCATCGCGGCGATGGACGGCGTCACCCATGCCGCGATCGAGCGGCCGGGCCTGGTCGCCAGCTTCCTCGCCGTGGTCTTCGCGATCTCGGCGGCCGGGCTCGGCCTGTCCTATCTGCTGCTGCGCATCCTGCGGCCGTCCGAGCGCTTCATGATCGGCTACGGCACCGGCCAGCGGAACATGGGCCTGCTGATCGCGGCGCTCGGCGCCGGCGTGCCACCGACGACCTTCCTGTTCTTCGCCCTGGCCCAGTTCCCGATCTATCTGCTGCCCTGGCTGCTGGGCGGCATCGCCGCCCGCATCCGCCGCGGCGAGACGGGCTGACGGAAATGGCGTCGGCACGCCGGCAGCGGCGCGCCGGCATGGCATCGGCGTCCTGCGAAAAGTGCTTTCCCCTTTCCGGTCCGATGTTCTAGACCGCCCGCATGAGCACGCTGCGCATCGCCCCCTCCATCCTCTCCGCCGACTTCGCCCGGCTGGGCGAAGAGGTCCGCGCCATCGACGAGGCCGGTGCCGACTGGATCCATTGCGATGTGATGGACGGGCATTTCGTGCCGAACATCAGCTTCGGGCCCGACGTGCTGAAGGCGATCCGCCCGCATACGAAAAAGTTCTTCGACGTGCATCTGATGATCGCCCCGGTCGACCCTTACGTCGAGGCCTTCGCCAAGGCCGGCGCCGACCTGATCTCCTTCCATGTCGAGGCCGGTCCGCATCCGCACCGGACGATCCAGGCGATCAAGGCACAGGGCAAGAAGGCCGGCATCGTGCTCAACCCCGGCACGCCTGCGAGTGCCGCCGAGGCACTGATCGCCGATGTCGACCTCGTCCTGCTGATGACGGTCAATCCCGGCTTCGGCGGCCAGAGCTTTATCCATACGGTGGTCGACAAGATCGCCCAGCTCCGCGCCCTGATCGGCGACCGCCCGATCGCGCTCGAGATCGACGGCGGGGTGACGCCCGAGACCGCACCGCTCGCGGTCAAGGCCGGCGCCGACACGCTGGTCGCCGGCTCGGCCGCCTTCAAGGGCGGCCCATCGGCCTACGCCGCCAACATCGCGGCGATCCGCAAGGCGGCCGAGACCGCCCGCGGCGACTGGGTCTGAAGGCGATCACGGCAGGAGCCCGTCTTTCCGGGGCGCCGCGCAAGCGGCGAACCCGGAATCCATAACCGCGCCTGACCGGTCAGTCGCCCCTGACCGCCTCGTCTTCCTGGCCAGCGGCCATGGGGTACGGGCTCGGGCCTTACGCCCGCCCCGGACAGGCTGCCCGATTCAGAGCTCGATCGCGCTGAAACCGCCATAGATCATGCGGGCGCCGTCGAAGGGCATCGGATTGGCGCCCGGCGCCATGCGCGGATCCTCCATCATCTTCTGCCAGGCGGCGTCGCGCGCTTCCTTGCTCGGCCATTCGATCCAGGCGAAGACCACGACCTCGTCCTCCTTCGCCGCGACGGCGCGATGGAAGTCGGTCTGCTTGCCATGCGGGACGTCGTCGCCCCAGTTCTCGGCGATGCGCGTCGCGCCGAATTCCCTGAACAGCGGCGCCATAGCGCGGGCGTGCGCGGCATAGGCCTCGCGATTGGCGGCCGGCACGGCTGCGACGAACCCGTCGACATAGGACATGAGCGTTCTCCCTGCTGATCGGCCCTCGGCTGGGCCCTGCCCCGAACCTAGCAGGGCGGCGGTGCCCACTCCTGTCAGCAGGGCGTCGAGCCCTCACCGGCATTCCGTCTGCGGCCCTTCCGTGCTAGCGAGCCGGCAAGCCCTTCATCGTCACGTCGCGAGCCCGCTATGATCCCCCGCTATTCCCGCCCCGAAATGGTCGCGATCTGGGAGCCCCAGACGCGCTTCCGCATCTGGTTCGAGATCGAGGCGCATGCGACCGACAAGCTCGCCGAACTCGGCGTGGTGCCGAGGGAGGCCGCGCAGACGATCTGGGCCAAGGCCCGCGACGCGGAGTTCGACGTCGCCCGCATCGACGAGATCGAGCGCGTCACCAAGCACGACGTCATCGCCTTCCTGACCCATCTCGCCGAGATCGTCGGCCCCGAGGCGCGCTTCGTCCATCAGGGCATGACCTCCTCCGACGTGCTCGACACCACGCTGGCCGTGCAGCTCGCCCGCGCCGCCGACATCCTGATCGCCGATGTCGACGCGCTGCTCGCCGCCATCAGGCGCCGCGCCTTCGAGCACAAGCTGACCCCGACCATCGGCCGCTCGCACGGCATCCACGCCGAGCCGGTCACCTTCGGCCTCAAGCTCGCCCAGGCCTATGCGGAGTTCGACCGCTGCCGCGCCCGCCTTATTGCCGCGCGCGCCGAGATCGCGACCTGCGCCATTTCCGGCGCCGTCGGCACCTTTGCCAATATCGACCCGCAGGTGGAGGAATACGTCGCCGCGCAGATGGGCCTGACGCCCGAGCCGGTCTCGACCCAGGTCATCCCGCGCGACCGCCACGCCATGTTCTTCGCCACGCTCGGCGTGGTCGCCTCTTCGGTCGAGCGCCTCGCCACCGAGATCCGCCATCTGCAGCGCACCGAGGTCTACGAGGCTGAGGAGTATTTCTCGCCGGGCCAGAAGGGCTCCTCGGCGATGCCGCACAAGCGCAATCCCGTGCTGACCGAGAACCTGACCGGCCTCGCCCGCCTGGTGCGCGGCATGGTCACGCCGGCGCTGGAGAACGTCGCCCTCTGGCACGAGCGCGACATCTCGCACTCCTCGGTCGAGCGCATGATCGGCCCCGACGCCACCGTGACGCTCGACTTCGCGCTGGCGCGCCTGACCGGCGTGATCGACAAGCTGCTGATCTATCCGCAGAACATGCGCAAGAACCTCGACAAGCTCGGCGGCCTGCACAATTCGCAGCGCGTGCTGCTGGCCCTGACCCAGGCCGGCGCCAGCCGCGAGGACAGCTATTCCATGGTCCAGCGCAACGCGATGCGCACCTGGGAGCACGGCGAGGACTTCCTCACCAACCTCAAGGCCGACGCGGACGTCACCGCCCGGCTCTCCCCTGCCGCGCTCGAGGCGATGTTCGACGAGGGCTACCACTTCAAGCACGTCGACACGATCTTCCGGCGGGTGTTCGGAGAACACTGACCGTGACACGATTCACGAAGGTCAATTTCTCTGCCGGAGATCTGAAGCGAATACATCCAGCACATCGCGGATATTTGATTGCAAGCTCACACGCTTGTAATCAAATAAATTTTTCTAAGATATATCACATTCTTGAGAACGATAATCTTGTTGATCGCTCTCCTGAGAATGCCTTTATCGCGATAAGACAGTTAAATTTACTGAGATTTTGCATCTCATCGATCTTTGAATTTAATACACTAACTTCAAACTACCTTGGATCCATAAAGGAAATATTTCCTACCTTTGCAGAGAAACATAAAAAATCACACGCAGCGATAGTTCGAAAAATTTCAAACGAACGATGGGTAAAAATATTAAGAAACAAATTTTCGTTTCATTTCAGTGCGACAGAGTCACTCGAAATGCTAGAGAATATGCCTGACGACCACGGCCTATATTTTATTTTTGGGAACAGCATTGGCGAAGTAGCCTACTCATTCGCCGAGGAAATTGTTTCATCGAATCTCGCCTATGGTGCAGGAAACGGTCAAATCAAAGCAGGCTCTGAAAAGCTGTGGGAAACGATGAGCAATGCATCCAGCTCGATAATGAACTTTCACGCCATTTTAGTATCAGATATTTTATATCAATATAACCTAAACAAAGACTTTGAAGAGATTGAAGCCAAAAATGAATCATATGGCTCACCAGGAATAAATTTCATTCCAGTATTTATCCGATCCAAACAATAAAATGAGATACAGACTTCACACCGAAACTAAATTCACAAACTAAGAATCCGTCATGCGCACCTCCGACGCAGAAATCCTCATCATCCCCGGCTGGTCCGGCTCCGGGCCGGACCATTGGCAGACCCGCTGGGTCGCGCGCCTGTCCACCGCCCGCGTGATCGAGCAGGACGACTGGTACAGGCCGACCCGCGACGGCTGGGCGCAGCGCATCGTCGCGGCGGTGCGGGCGGCGAGCAAGCCGGTCGTGCTCGTCGCGCACTCGGCCGGCGTCTCGGCCGTGGCCCATGCCGCGGCCCATCTCCACCCGCACGACGTCGCCGGCGGCTTTCTGGTGGCGCCGGCCTCCGAGCGGGCCAAGCGCGCCATTCCGGAGATGGAGAGCGCCTTCATCGATCTGCCGCGCAAGCCCCTGCCCTTCCGCAGCGTGCTGATCGCCAGCCAGACCGATCCCTATTGCACGCCCGAGGAAGCCAAGGCGCTGGCGGAGGCCTGGGGCTCGGAGTTCGTCGATGCCGGCGATAGCGGCCACATCAACAGCGAATCCGGCCACGGGCCCTGGCCGGACGGGCTGATGCGCTTCGCCGGCTTCCTCAAGCAGCTCTCGGCGCACTGATCTACAGACGCCGCCAGTAGATTGTTAGGCTTCGCCTGCTACCTCCGGGCCGACATCGGTCGATCCGGGGGGATACCATGCTGACACGTCGCCTGTTCTGCGGCTGCCTGCCGCTCGTCGCCGGCTTTGCCGCGACCGCCGGGAGCGCGCTCGGCGCACCGGCCGAGCCCGAAGGCGGCGCCTGCGCCGTCTTCTCCCGCGAGCGCCAGCGCGCCGAGACGCCCGCAAGCGCGCTGGAGCGCCTGCTGCAGGGCCATGAGCGCTTTCTCTCCGGCCATACCGTCAATTGCGACCTGCGCGCCCAGGTCAAGGCGACGGCAGGCGGGCAGGCGCCCTTCGCCGCGATTCTCGGCTGCATGGACTCGCGCGTGCCGGTCGAGCTCGTCTTCGACCAGCGCATCGGCGACGTCTTCGTCGCCCGCGTCGCCGGCAACTTCGTCAACACCGACATCCTCGGCAGCCTCGAATACGCCACCCGCGTCGCCGGCGCGCGGCTCGTCATGGTACTCGGACACAGCGGTTGCGGCGCGATCAAGGGCGCGATCGACGACGTGCACCTCGGCAATCTCACCGCGACGCTCGCCAATATCGTCCCGGCCGTCAGCGCGACCGCCACGGCGGACGGGCCGCGCAGCACCGCCAACCCGCATTTCGTCCAGGCCGTCGCCGAGACGAATGCGCGTCTCGCCACCCGCGAGCTGACCCGGCGTAGCGACGTGATGCGCGACCTCGTCAAGGCGGGCGAACTGCGCATCGTCACCGCCATGCACGACGTCGCGACCGGCCGCGTCAGCCTGCTCGCCGACGCCTGAGCAAGGCCTTGAAACGGCGAAGGCCCGCCCCGGATCGCTCCGGGGCGGGCCTTCCTTCACTCTGCGCGATCAGCCGCGGCGATCAGTTCTCGACATAGGTGATCTTGCCGTCGGCCTGCTTCTTCCAAGTGTACATGGTGTAGTCGATGCGGGTGATGTCGCCCTTCTTGTCGAAGGCGAGATCGCCGAGCACGGTCTTGGTCGCGGTGCCGTTCTTCAGCGCCTCGGCCACCTTCTTCGGGTCGGCCGAACCGGCCCTCTTGATGCCGTCGGCGATGATCTGCACGCCCGAATAGGCGTAGAGCGTGTAGGCCTCGGGCTTGAAGTTGCGCGCCTCGAACTTCTTGATGACCTCGGCCGCCTCGGGCCGCTTCTGCGGATCGGGGGCGAAGGTCATCAGCGTGCCCTCGACGCCGGGGCCGCCGATCGTCGCGAACTCGTCGGTGGTGATGCCGTCGCCGCCGATCAGCACGGCGTTGACGCCCTGGCCGCGCATCTGGCGCACGATCAGGCCGCCCTCGGTGTGCAGGCCGCCCCAGTAGACGAAGTCGGCGCCCGAAGACTTGATCTTCGAGACAAGCGCCGAGAAGTCCTTCTCGCCGGCGTTCACGCCTTCGTAGAGCACTTCCTTGAGGCCGGCCTTCTGCAGGCCCTTCAGCGTCTCGTCGGCAAGGCCCTTGCCGTAGGTGGTCTTGTCATGGACCACCGCGATCTTCTTGTCCTTGAAGTTCTTGGCGATGTACTCGGCCGCAACCGTGCCCTGCTGGTCGTCGCGGCCGCAGATGCGGAAGGTGTTCCACAGCCCGCGCTCGGTGACCTGCGGGTTGGTCGAGGCCGGGGTGATCATCAGCGTTCCGTTCTCGGCATAGACCTCGGACGCCGGCATCGAGACGCCGGAGTTGAAGTGGCCGACCACGAACTTCACGCCGTCGCCGACGAACTTGTTCGCCACCGAGACGCCCTGCTTCGGGTCGGAGACGTCGTCGCCGACGACGATCTCGATCTTCTGGCCGTTGATGCCGCCGGCAGCGTTGATGTCGGCCGCGGCCTGCTCCGCCCCGTTCTTCAGCTGGGCGCCGAAGGCGGCGTTCGCCCCGGTGATCGGGCCGCCGACACCGATCTTGATCTGGGCGTTGGCGGCACCGGCGAAGGCCAGCACGGCGCCGAGAGCGATGCCGCTCAAGAACAGCTTCTTCATCTGGTGTGACTCCCCTGTTTTGGTCTTGAACGGGTCGGCCGGGGCCGCCCGTCTCGGCGCGTGGTGCCACCGTGAACGCAGTTTTGCGTGTTTTCCGGGGGCTGTCACGCGGCAAGCCGGTGAACTTTGGTGGTGGGCCCTCTCACCCGTCAGCCGCCCGCCCGCGCCTTCCAGCCGAAGGGGCCGTTCGGCTCGTAGAGCCAGCGATACTGCGTCACCATCTGCCAGGCGCGGTTGTAGCGCCAGCCGGCAAAGGCGAAGGCGAAGAGGATGACCGTGTCGATCAGGTAGAAGCGCAGGCTCAGCAGCGTGCCGTGGAACAGCGCGTAATGGATGAAGCGCACCACGGCGCCGAGCAGCAGCGTGTAGAGCACAAGCTGATAGGTCGGCCGCCAGGTCCGTGCCACCGCCCGCCCGGTCATCCAGGCGGCCCAGCCGCCCATCACCACGCTGACCAGCAGGAAGAGCCAGACCGTCGGTTCCTCGTAGAGAACGCCTTGCATGCCTCGGTCTCCCTAGTGCCGCCCGCCTTCGAGATAGGCCGCCCGCACCTGCGGATCGGCCAGGAGCTCGCGCCCGGTGCCGCTCATCGTGACCACGCCGTTGACCATGACATAGCCGCGATGGGCGAGCTTCAGCGCGTGAAAGGCGTTCTGCTCGACCAGGAACACGGTGAGCCCCTGCGTCCGGTTGAGCTCGCGGATCGCCTCGAAGATCTGCTTGACGATCAGCGGCGCCAGCCCGAGCGACGGCTCGTCGAGCAGGAGCAGCTTCGGCCGCGCCATCAAGGCGCGCGCGATCGCCACCATCTGCTGCTCGCCGCCCGACAGCGTGCCGCCGCGCTGCTGCAGGCGCTCGCGCACCCGCGGGAACAGCGTGCACATCTTCTCGAGGTCTTCCTCGAAATGCTCGAGGCCGGCCACCGTCGCCCCCATCTGGAGGTTCTCGTAGACGGTCATGCGCGGGAAGATGCGCCGGCCTTCCGGCGACTGCGCGATGCCGAGCCGGGCGATCTCGTGGCTCGGCATGCGGGTGATGTCGCGGCCGCGATAGGTCACCGTGCCCTCGCGCGCCTGCGGATTGCCGAAGATCGTCATCATCAGCGTCGACTTGCCGGCGCCGTTGGCGCCGATCATCGTGACGATCTCGCCCTCGTTCACGTCGATGTCGACGCCCTTGAGCGCGATGATCTTGCCGTAATAGGTCTTCACCCCGCGCACGGTGAGCATGGGCCTGGCCGGCACGGCCTGGGCGGCGGGAGAGCTCGCAGTCGCGATCGCCTCGCTCATAGCCCGACCTCCGCCTCGGCCTG
Organism: Allobosea sp. TWI1241; assembly: GCF_039673065.1. NCBI lineage: Bacteria > Pseudomonadati > Pseudomonadota > Alphaproteobacteria > Hyphomicrobiales > Alloboseaceae > Allobosea > Allobosea sp. TWI1241. Next base: position 94,596 of record NZ_JBDJKW010000001.1, read on the forward strand.
CTCGACCTCGTCGTCGTCGACGCCGAGATAGGCGGCGATGACGCGCGGGTCCTCCTGGATCTGCGGCGGCGTGCCGTCGGCGATCTTGGTGCCGTAATCGAGCACCACGACATGGTCCGAGATTTCCATCACCACCGACATGTCGTGCTCGATCAACAGCAGCGCCGTGCCGATCTCCTCGCGGATCGACAGCAGCAACCGGTTGAGATCGAGGCTTTCGCGCGGGTTGAGGCCGGCGGCCGGCTCGTCGAGGCAGAGCAGCACCGGATCGGTGCACATCGCCCGGGCGATCTCGAGCCGGCGCTGGTCGCCATAGGGCAGGTCGGCGGCCGGATCGTCGGCGCGGTCGAGCAGGTTGATCTTGTCGAGCCAGAAGCGGGCCTTGTCGATCGCCTCGCGCTCGCGCGCCTTGTAGCCGCCGATGCCGAGCACGCCGAGGAAGGTGAAGCCCGAGGCCCGCATCAGCGGGTTGTGCTGCGCCACCAGCAGGTTCTCCAGCACGGTCATGCCGCCGAACAGGCGAATGTTCTGGAAGGTCCGCGCCACGCGCGCCTTCCAGGCGATGCGGAAGTCCGGCATGCGCTCCAGCAGGTAGGCGTCGCCATTCTCCTGCGTCAGCGTGATCATGCCCTCGGTCGGCTTGTAGAAGCCGGTGATGCAGTTGAAGACCGTGGTCTTGCCGGCACCGTTGGGGCCGATCAGCGCGGTGATGTCGCCCTTGTGCGCCTCGAAGGAGAGGTCGTTCACGGCGGTCAGCCCGCCGAAGCGCATGGTGACGTGCTCGACCTTGAGCAGCGGCGTCGCGGGCGGCGCCACGGTCTCGGCGGTGGTTGCGGCGGCCTTGGCGGCCGCGATCTCGGCGGAATCGCGCATCAGCCATGGCCCTCCTGCACGAGATCGGCGGAGATCGCCTTGCGCTCCTTGAGGAACGCCGTCGGCTGGCGTGTCGAGATCAGGCCGCGCGGCTTCCAGATCATGATCGCCACCATGGCGAAGCCGAAGATCAGCATGCGGTACTTGGTCGGGTCGAAATCGTTGCCGAGCCCGCCGACATGCCAGTTGGTGAAGGGGAAGGTGAAGCCAGTGCGCAGGAAGTCGAGCTCGCGCAGCAGCTCCGTGCCGCCGATCATCACGATCGCCGCCAGCGCCACGCCCCAGAGCGAGCCCATGCCGCCGAGCACGACGATCGCCAGGATCACCGCCGACTCCATGAAGACGAAGGATTCCGGCGAGATGAAGCCCTGGCGCGCCGCGAAGAACGAGCCGGCGAAGCCGCCGAACATCGCGCCGATCGAAAACGCGGTGAGCTTCGTGTTGGTGGTGTTGATGCCGAGCGAGCGGCAGGCGATCTCGTCCTCGCGCAGCGCCTCCCAGGCCCGGCCGATCGGCAGCCGCCGCAGCCGCAGGCTGACGAAGGCGGTGAGCAGCGCCAGCGCCAGGATCAGGTAATAGAGGAAGATCGTGCGGTAGAGCGGCGAGAATTCGAGCCCGAAGCGCGCCGCGAAGCCGTTGTCGGCCGCTGTAAAGGGGATGCCGAAGAAGGTCGGCCGGGGAATGCCCGAGATGCCGGCATAGCCGCCGGAGAAATCGGTCCAGTTCACCAGGACGAGGCGGATGATCTCGCCGAAGGCCAGGGTGACGATGGCGAGATAGTCGCCGCGCAGCCGCAGCACCGGGAAGCCGAGCAGCACGCCCCAGAAGGCGGCGAGGATGCCGGCCATCGGCAGCAGGATCCAGAAGGACAGGCCGAAATTCTTGGCGAGCAGCGCGTAGGAATAGGCGCCGACCGCGTAGAAGGCGACATAGCCGAGGTCGAGCAGGCCGGCGAGGCCGACCACGATGTTCAGCCCCCAGCCCAGCATCACATAGATCAGAATCTGGACGCCGAAATTGTCGATCCATTTCAGCGCCCCGCCCCAGCCGGCGAGGTTGATCGCGATGATCGGGAAGCTGACCAGGAAGCCGAGCCCGAACAGCGAGAACAGCCGCGAATAGCGCTGGAAGAAGGCAATGGTGCCGTGCGGCAGCAGGCGCAGGCCGGGCTCGCCGGGCCGCTTGTACTGCTGGCGCAGCGCCAGCACGAAGCGACCGACGAAGACGATCGCGACAGCCCAGGCCACCGCGTCCCAGCGCGGATCGAGCACCAGCTGGTTCTCGAGGTTCTGCCGGGTGCCCCAGGCGATGATCGGGATGCACAGGCCGAGCGTGACGAGGGCGGCGAAGGCGGCGTCCTTGAGCGCCGCCATCATGTCGGCCTGGCGGCGGGCCGGGGTGGAGATGTCCGCGGCCATGGGCTCAGACCTTCTCGACTTCCGGCCGCCCGAGGATGCCGGAGGGCTTGAACACCAGCACGATGGCGAGGATGCAGAACGCCGCCACGTCCTTGTAGTCGATGGTGAAATAGGCCGACCACATCACCTCGATCAGGCCGATGAGCAGCCCGCCGAGCACCGCGCCCGGCAGCGAGCCGATGCCGCCCAGCACCGCCGCGGTGAAGGCCTTCACGCCCGGCACGAAGCCGTCATGGAAGGAGACCACGCCGTAAAGCACGAGGTACATCACGCCGGCCACCGCCGCGAGGGCCGCGCCGATGATGAAGGTGATCGAGATCGTGCGGTCGACATCGATGCCGAGCAGCGCCGCCATCTTGCGGTCCTGCTCGCAGGCACGCTGGGCGCGGCCGAGCGAGGTCTTCTGCACCACGTACCAGAAGATGCTGAGCAGCACGACCGTGGTGAGGATGATGGCGATCTGCTTGTAGGAGATCGAGACCGGATAGGTCGCGCTGTCGATCAGCAGGATCGACTGGTTGAGCATGGGCGGCGTCGGCTTGTTGCGCGGCCCCTGCACCACCTGGACGAAGTTCATCAGGAAGATCGACATGCCGATCGCCGAGATCAGCGGCGCCAGCCGGAACGAGCCGCGCAGCGGCCGATAGGCCAGCCGCTCGATGGCCCAGCTCCACAGCGAGGTGAACACCATCGAGAGGATCAGCACGAACAGCAGCGCCAGCACGATCAGCCCGGCGCCGAGCCAGGCCGAGATCAGCATGAAGAAGATCAGCGCGATGAAGGCCGAGAGCATGAACACGTCGCCATGGGCGAAGTTCACCATGCCGATGATGCCGAAGACCATCGTATAGCCGATGGCGATGAGGCCGTAGATCGACCCCAGTGTCAGCCCGTTGATGAGCTGCTGGAGGAACACTTCCATGTGACGACGCCTACCCCTCGCTCAAGGCCGCCCGTTCTTCGTAGGCCACCGACATAATGTCGATGCATGCGGGCTAGGACTTTGTTGCGGAGCTTACAGGGCTCCGTCCCACCGACAATCCACCGGGGTCCCGAAACTGTCAAAAGCAATCTCAGCCTTTATGCCTATGCATTAAGCAGGAACCTGCACCCGCGGGGCGCGTTCCGCGCAGCCTGTCCGCCGGCGCGCGATCGCGCCCGAGCGCCGAGCACATTCTGGCGCTAAACGGCCCTTTCCCGGGCCGGCCGGGCCTGCCACCATCGCGGCCTTCCGCCGAATCCGGACAGCAGCCCATGGCCCTCGCCTCCCCGACCGTCGCCGACGACGCCCATGCCGCCGCCCTCGCCCTGCTCGAGACGGTGCCGCTGATCGACGGCCATAACGACCTGCCCTATGTCGTCCGCGAGGATCCGCAGGCACGCGGCGACCTCGCCCGCTACGACCTCGGGCGCATCCACGCCGAGACCGATACCGACATCCCGCGCATGCGGGCCGGCTGGCTCGCCGCGCAGTTCCTCGCCGCCTATGTGCCGCCGAAGCATCCGAGGCCCGCTGGCTACGCGCTCGCGCAGATCGCGCTGATGCGCGCCATTCTGGAGCGCCATGGCGACGTGTTCCGGCCCGGCCTCTGTGCCGACGACGTGCTCGCCGCCAAGGCCGAGGGGCGCATCGCGCTGGTCATGACGATCGAGAACGGCGCCGCGCTCGACGGCCAGCTCGACGCGCTCGACGCCTATTATGCCCTCGGCGTACGGCTGATGACGCTCTGCCACAACGGCACGCATGACTGGTGCGATTCGGCGACCGACGCCCCGCGCCATGGCGGGATCTCCGCCTTCGGCCGGGAGGTCGTGGCGCGCATGAACCGGCTCGGCATGATCATCGACCTCTCCCATGTCGCTCCTGCCGCCATGCATCAGGTGCTCGATCTCAGCGAGGTCCCGGTCGCCTGGTCGCACTCCAACGCGCTCTCGCTCTGCGACCATCCTCGCAACGTGCCCGACGACGTGCTCGACCGGGTGGCGCGCAATGACGGGATCGTCATGGCGACCTTCGTGCCGGACTTCATCAGCCAGGCCTCCTATGACTGGCACCGGCCGCTGCGCGACGCCTATGGCGGGGCGCGCGCCGATATCGACAAGGCGCAGGTCACCGCCGAGTTGATCCGCAGCGCCGGCCCGCCGCCGCGGGTGACGCTGGCGCAGTATTGCGACCATCTCGATTATCTGGCGCGGCGCATCGGCCACGACCATGTCGGCATAGGCTCGGATTTCTTCGGTGGCGCCGTGCCGGACGGGCTGGAGGACACCTCGACCTTCCCCAACATCCTGGCCGAGCTGATGCGTCGCGGCTGGTCGCGCGAGGACCTCGGCAAGCTCGCCGGCGGCAACATGCTGCGGGTGATGCGCGCTGTGGAATCCGGCCGCGGGGGCTGAAATCGGCGGTTGACGGCGGCCGGCGAGGCGCGCATGCCTCGGCTTTCCACGGAAAGCATCCAATCACGATGACCGGTTCAGGCACCGACCGCACGCGCCCGCCCGTTGCCGGGCAGGCCCCCGTCGTCATCCTCGTCGAGCCGCAGATGGCCGAGAATATCGGCATGTGCGCCCGCGCCATGGCGAATTTCGGCCTGACCGAGATGCGGCTAGTCGCCCCGCGCGACGGCTGGCCGAGCGGCGGCGGCCTCAAGAAGGGCGCGACGGCCGCCGCCTCGGGCGCAACCCATATCCTCGAGAATGCGCGGCTCTTCCCCGACGCCGCCGCCGCGATCGCCGACCTCAACTACGTGCTGGCCACCACCGCGCGCGAGCGCGGCCAGATGAAGCGGGTCTTCACCCCCGCCGAGGCGATGCCCGATCTCGCGCCGCGCATTGCCGGCGGCGAGCGCGTCGGCATCCTGTTCGGGCGCGAGCGCATCGGGCTGACCAATGAGGAGGTCAGCTTCGCCGACGCGATCCTGACCTTCCCGGTCAATCCCGGCTTCGCCTCGCTCAACCTCGCCCAGGCCGTGCTGCTCTGCGGCTATGAATGGCTCAAGGCCTCGGGCGGCCAGCCCGGCTTCCGCGAGAGCAACCCCTCCCCGCCGGCCAGCCGCGCTACGGTCCTGTCGATGTTCGACTATGTCGAGGGCGAACTCGAGCGCTGCGGCTTCTTCCCCGCCGGCAAGAAGCCGATCATGACGGCGAACCTGCGCGACATCCTGCATCGCCTCGCCATGACCGAGCAGGAGGCCCGCACGCTGCGCGGCGTCTTCAAGTCGCTGGCCGAAGGCCCCCGCGCCGGCCGCAAGGACCAGCCGACCGAGTAGGGTCGGCCCGCCTCCGCGACGCGATCGTCAGCGTCGCTCCCCCGTCGCCTGCCTCGCCTTCCAGCCCCCGCGAACGAAAAAGGGCCGCCCCGAAGGGCGGCCCGAAGTCGGTCTCGAAAGGGAGGTCTAGTCAGAACTGGTACTTCAGCGTGGCCTTCACCGTGCGGCCGGGCTCGCTGTAGTAGTCGCGCGCCTGGGCCAGCGTGCCGGCCGGGATGGAGACGGCGTCGAAGTACTTCTTGTCGAAGATGTTGTAGACGCCGACCTGCAGCTCGAGGTCCTGCATCGGGCGCCACCAGGCCGAGGCGTTGAACACCGCGTAGGACGGCGCGACGAAGCCGGCATTGGTGCCCGCCAGCGCCGCGACCTTGTCGCGCTTGCCGGCGATCTTGGCCGAGACCTCGGCGCCCCAGACATCCGTGCCATAAGCGACCGCGACAATGCCCTGCACCGGCGGGATCGAGTTCAGATAGGTGCCGGCGGTCTTGTTCTTGCCCTCGGTATAGGCGAACGAGCCGCGCACCAGCCAGTTCGGCGCGAAGGCATAGTGCAGGTTGGCCTCGACGCCCGAGATCTCGGCGCGCGCCACGTTGCGCGTGCCCTGGATGCCCCCCTGCGGGTAGAGCCCACCCGGAGGCGCGATCTGCACCGTCTCGATGAAGTTGCGGTAGCGGGTGTGGAAATAGGTCACCGAGCCGCCCAGCGCCTTGTCGCCGAAGCGCAGGCCGAGATCGACCCCGTTGGCGATCTCCGGCAGCAGGTTCGGGTTGCCCTGGCGCAGATAGGTGCCGACCGCGCCGAAATTGCCGTAGAGCTCGCTGGCGGTCGGGGCGCGGAAGCCCTTCGACCACTGCGCGAACAGGGTGAGGTCCTTCACCACCGGCGCATTCTTCAGGATGTCGTACTCGAAGCGGACGCGCGGCGACCAGGCATTGTCCGACGAGGAGCGCGGCAGCGAGCCCTGATAGGCGGCGCTGCGGGTGTAGCTGGGCGTGTCCTGCGGCTTCTCCTCGTACCAGTCGAACCGCACGCCGGGCGTGATCCGCATGCGGTTGTCGAGGAAGCCCATCTCGTTATGGGCGTAGAGCGCGAAGGCCTTGCCGTCGACGTCCGGCTGGTCGGACTGGTTGGTGTGCAGGTTGTTGCAGCCGGTGAAGGCGCCCGTATAGGGCCGACGACAATTGTCGAGCCCCTCAGAATACTGGGTCAGCTTGGTGGCACGCAGTTCGGTACCCAGCGTCAGCGCATGCGAGACCGGGCCGGTCTGGAGCCGCTTGACGATATGGCCGTTGAAGCCGAACGCGTCCTGCTCGGTCTGGTTGGTACGGGCGAACGGCCCGACGACGCTGGTGAAGCGATAGGCGCGGGTCAGCGAGTCGCGCTTGACGTTCTGCCAGTAGAGCTGGGCGTGCGCCTCGTCGAGGAAGGCGCCCGGCAGCTTGAAGTCGTAGCTCAGCGAGACGCGCTTGCGCTCGCTGTCTTCGCCGGTCCAGTGCGAGCCCGGACGGTAGTTGCCGGTCAGCGAGACGGCACTGGTGCGGGTCTGCACCCGGTCGCCGCGCTTGAAGAACTCGCCGGTCAGGCCGAAGCGGTGCACCTCGTCGACATAGTGGTTCACCTTGGCCAGCACGCTGTACTGGGTGAAGTCCGTCGGGTTCGGCGCGGTGCGGCTGGCGCCGATCGACTTCAGCGTGCCGCGATTGTCGGTCTCGTGTCCGTCCCGGAAGCCGCCCTGGAGCATGAACCAGGTATTGTTCATCCGTGCCGCCACGGCGCCGCTGCCGAACCAGGCGCGGTCGGTGCTGTCGTAGCCGGTCTTGGCCAGCGCGCCGAACTGCCGGCCGGCGCGGATCAGGTCCTCGGGATCGAGCGTGCGCACCGCGAGCACGCCGCCGAGCGCGCCGGAACCGAGCACGCTGGAGCCACTGCCGCCGCGCAGCAGGTCGAGCGTCGACAGCGAGTCGAAGTCGAAGCTGTTGGTCGAGCGGTTGTCGACGCGCGTATCGGCGAGGAAGGGCTGGCGGATGCCGTCGACCGTGGTCAGCACGCGGGCGCCGTCGAGGCCGCGGATATTGATGCTGCCGTTGACGCGGTTGAAGGAGATGCCGGCCTCGACGCGGTTCGCCAGGTCGGAAATGCTCTGGACCTGGGCCCGATCGAGCTGCTCGCGCGTGGTGACGGTGGTGGTCGGCCCGTCGAGCAGCGGCTCGGCGCGACGCTCGCCCTGCACGGTGATCTGGTCGAGCGCGACCGCATCGCCCGCCGCCGGCGCCTGCTGCGCCATCGCGGGCAAGGCCGTTGCAAGCATCAGGGCCCCGAGAGCGACGCCGCAGCGCAGGCGGCCGCAATATTCGTTCATCATCCCACTCCCGACAGACGCGTGCGAAATCGCTCGAACACGCAGTCTAAAACGATTTCAAACTAGGACAGAGCCTCATTCCTGACATGAAGCGGCTATTGAAAGAGAACTACACTGTCAATCGATTCGATTACTTTAAACTATTACTTGTTTGGACTAATTTAAAACTGAGGCGGAGGACCGCCTCGGGAACGCCGACGCGTCCCTCCCCATCTCGTGAACACGATCGCCCCCGCCGGCCGGCCCCCGCGCCTTGCCCGTTGCGGCCGCCATGTCATGATGCAGTGCGAAACGAGCCCGGAGCCGCGGCCCATGCCCGACCGTCGAACCTTGCTGACGGGCACGGCGGCCCTCGCCGCAAGTCTCGCCTGCCCCGCCCCCGGCTTCGCGGCCGCCCCCGACGTGGTGGTGATCGGCGCAGGCGCAGCCGGGATCGCCGCCGCCCGCGAGATTCGGGCCGCCGGCCGCTCCGTGATCGTGCTCGAGGCGCGCGGCCGCGTCGGCGGCCGGACCCTCACCGACGCCACGCTCGGCACGCCCTTCGAGGCCGGCGCGGTGTTCATCCACTGGGCCGAGCGCAATCCCTGGACGCAGATCGCGGCCGAGCTTGGAGTGCCAACCGCGAGCGAGAGCTGGCGCGGCAGCTTCCGCCTGTTCCAGAACGGGCGCCCGATGGCCGACGACGACCGCGCCAGGCGCCGCGCCGCCTTCCGCGAGGTCGACCGCCGGCTGGAATCGGCCGATCTCGGCAGCCGCGACAGCTCGATCGCCGAGCTGCTGGCGGGCCTCGGCCCCGGCGCCGCGCCCATCGCCTCCTCGGGCCTGCTGCTCTCGATCGGCGAGGAGGCCGCGCGCATCTCGGCGCAGGACTATCAGCGCCTCTGGGCCGGCGAGGACAGGATCGTCCCCTCGGGCTATGGCAACCTCGTCGCCCGCTATGGCGAAGGGCTCGACATCCGCTTGAACCAGCCGGTCGAGACGATCCGCTGGGACGGGCCGGGCGTCGCCGTCACCACGCGCGCGGGCACGATCTCGGCCCGCGCCTGCATCGTCACCGTCCCGGTCGGCGTGCTCAAGGCCGGCAGCATCCGCTTCGTGCCGGAACTGCCGGAGCGTACCGGCGCGGCGCTGGCCGGCATCGGCATGGGCGCGCTGACCAAGATCGCGGTGGCCCTGCCGCGGGCGCGCCTCGGCCTCGATCCCGACACCAGCTATCTCGAAGCCGGCGACCCCGGCCGGCTGATGAACATCGACCTCTTCCCCGGCGGCGGCGACATCGCCATCGGCTATTGCGGCGGCGACTTCGCCCGCGCGCTCTCGCAGGCCGGGCCGGAAGCCGCCCGCGCCGCCGTCGTCGATATGCTGGCCGACATGATCGGCGGCGCGGTGCGCGGGCTCGCCGGCGCCGTCTCCTTCCCCGCCTGGTGGACCGATCCTTTCGCGCGCGGCTCCTATTCCGTCTGCCTGCCCGGCCATGCCGGCGCGCGCGAGGCGCTGGCCGAACCGATCGCCGAGCGTATCTGGATCGCCGGCGAGGCCACGGCCGGCGGCGGCGCCATGACGGTGGGCGGCGCCGTGCTGGCCGGCCGGGCGGCGGCCCGCGCCACCGTCGCCCGCATCAAGGCCTGAGCTGCATCGGCCGGCGAAAACGCGCCTGGCCGCCGCAATGGCTGGTCATCTGGTGCAGTCTTTGCCACCATGACTAGGCTGGGGGGCCTTCAGCGGAGCCTTTGACATGCGCGCGTCGATCGTCCTCGCCGGTATGCTACTCGCAGCCCCTGCCCTCGCAGCCGGCCCCTTCGGCGCCTTCTCGGTGGAGAACTGGAAGGGCGGCGCCTTCACCAACAACCAGACCGGCCGCTTCTCGCATTGCGCGCTTTCGGCGAGCTACAAGAGCGGTGTCGTCATGCACGCGTCGGTCAATGCGAACCTGGGCTGGAGCCTCGGCTTCTCCAACCGCGCCTGGGGGCTGAAGCCTGGCTCCAGCGTCGCGATGACCATGGTGTTCGACCGCAACGACACCGTCCGCATCAACGCGACGGCGGTGCAGCCGCAGCTCGTCGTGGTGCAGATGCCGCCGAACTCGGACATCGTGCGCGCCTTTCGCGGCGCCCAGTTCCTCGAGATCAACATGCTCGGCGCGCGCTACACCTTCCGCCTGACCTCGACCTCGCGGATCATGCCGGCGCTGGTCGAATGCGTGAACGCCAACCGCAACCTCGCCGTCGCCCCGGGCACCACCGGGCCGCAGGGAGCCGCGCCGCCGGGCGGCACGGCGGCTGCCAATCCCGCCCTGCAGCTCGAGGCGGTGACGCTCGCCACCAATTTCCTGCTGCGCACGCAATTACCGGACTCGCGCGTGCTAGGCGGCAGCGAGACGCCCGCCGGCCTCGGCACCAACGGCGTCGCCTGGACCGCGGCCAACGCCACCGGCGTGGTGCGCGTCCTCGGCAGCGGCACCGGCCGCGACATCGACGTCGCCGCGGCCGTCTCGGCCGCCGATTCGCGCCGCTGCACCGGCAAGTTCGCTTCCGGCCGCACCACCGACACGATCGAGGAGCGCAGCCTGCTGCGCGGCTTCTCCTCCTGCGAGGTCAACGGCCGCACGCGCTATTCGGAATACTATGTCATCCCGCGCAAGCAGGGCGGCTTCGCGATGTTCTCCGTGGTCACCAGCGGCGACAGCGCCCTGCACCAGGAACGACGCGCCACCTTCCAGCGCGCGGCGCTCACCGCGGCGCAGTGACCGCCGGGGCCGCGGCGAGATCGAGCTCCCAAGTCTCGCCGACGAGGTCGCAGCCGAAGGAATGGTGCGGCTCCTGCGCGGTCAGCACGAAGCCCTCCGCGCGGTAGATCGCCCGCGCCGCATGCAGGATGTCGTTGGTCCAGAGCACCATGCGCCGATAGCCGGCGGCGCGCGCGAAGGCGACAGCCTCGGCCACCAGCCGCTTGCCGAGGCCGAGCCCCTGCGCCCGCCGCTCGACCAGCACCAGCCTGAGCTTGGCCGTCGCCTCGTCCGCCTGCACCACGAAGGCGCAGCCGACCGGTGCGCCGTCCATATCCGCGATGAAGGCGCGCTCGCGGCCGGGCCGGAAATCGCGCAGGAAGCCGGCCGCGATCTCCGCGACCAGCGCCTCGAAACTGTCGTCGAAGCCGTATTCCCGTGCATAGAGCCGGGCATGGGCCGCGATCACCCAGCCCATGTCGCCCGGACCATGTGGACGGATGGCCACCGCCGGCGGCTCTCCCGCTCCCGACAGCGACTGCTCGACCGTGCGCAGCGCCGCGACCAGCCCCTGCCGCGCAGCAGGATCGAGGCGCTGCACGATCGTCCCCGCCTGCCGGCGCGAAGCCGCCTCGAGCGTCGCGAACGCGGCCCTGCCCTCCGGCGTGAGACTGAGCAGATAGGCGCGGCCATCGCTGCGGGACGGACGCCGGGCGATCCAGCCCTGCGCCGCAAAGCGCTTGAGCAGTCGCGAGAGATAGGCCGGATCGACGCCGAGCTCCGCCGCCAGCGCGCTGGCCCGCCAGTCCTCGCGCTGGGCGAGTTCGTAGAGCACCCGCGCCTCGGTCAGCCCGACGCCGGAGCCGTGCAGATCGGCACCGAGCGCGCCCACCCAGCGGGTGTGGAACCTGTTGAAGCGCCGCAGCGCCTCGATCGCAGTCATGTCGGGATTCGTCATCGCTATCCCCTCCCGCTGAGAGAAGGCAGCGATTTAGTGGACGGAGTCAACTAAATTTCCCTGTCCATCAAACCGACACCTTCACCGGCCCTTAACCGCGCCGGCGCGCAATCGCGCTTCAGTGACGTGGACGCGTGACGCGATGCGAGTCGACCTTCTGGCGGGCAGCCGCCATGCCATGCCTGCGGCGCTGCTGCGCCGCCCTCCGGTGATCCTGCTGTTCGATTCGGGCCTGGGCGGCCTGACGGTTCTGGCCGAGGTGGCCCGTGCCCGGCCCGACGCCGATATCGTCTACGCCGCCGACGACGCCGCCTTTCCCTATGGCCGCTTCTCCGAGGAGAGCCTGTCCACCCGCGTCGTCGCGGTGATGGCGCGGCTGGTCGAGCGTTTCAGCCCGGATCTGGTGGTCATCGCCTGCAACACCGCCTCGACGCTGGTGCTGCCAGCGCTACGGGCCCGCTTCGCCATTCCCTTCGTCGGCACCGTCCCGGCGATCAAGCCTGCGGTCGCCGCCTCGCGCTCGGGGCTCGTCTCCGTACTGGCGACCCCCGGCACCGTGGCGCGCGACTACACCCGCTCGCTGGTCGAGACCTATGCGGAAGGCTGCGAGGTCACGCTGGTCGGCGCGACCGGGCTCGCGGCCATCGCCGAGGCCGCCCTGCGCGGCGAGCCCGTCTCGGACGCGGCGATCGCGGCCGAGATCGCGCCCTGCTTCGTCGCGCGCGACGGGCGCCGCACCGATGCCGTCGCGCTGGCCTGCACGCATTATCCCCTGCTGGTCGAGCGGCTGCGCCGGCTGGCGCCCTGGCCGGTCGCCTGGATCGACCCGGCCCCGGCGATCGCGCGCCGCATCCTGCAGCTGATCGGCCCGCCCACCGAGCGCCCCGACGCACCCGAGGCGACGGCCGTCTTCACCGGCGAGGCCCCCTCCGGCGCCACCCGCATCGCCCTGGCCGGGCGCGGCCTGGCGCGGGTCGAGAGCGAGCCGTTTCCGCTCGGGGTTTGACTTTCGCACGCATCGGTGCTTCTAAGCCGGCACCGCGCGGCTCCTCACGGGGCCGCGCGGTGTTTTCCGCACCCGCGATCCGCTCGCCTTCACGAGCCGGATCTGTCGCCCCGCACGGGGAACAGGAGGGCGCGGTCCTCACCTCGCGAACCTGAGAGGACACGCGACATGTCGAAGCGCCACGAGGCGAAATACAAGATTGACCGCCGCCTCGGTCAGAACATCTGGGGCCGCCCGAAGTCCCCGGTCAACCGCCGCGAATACGGCCCCGGCCAGCACGGCCAGCGCCGCAAGGGCAAGCTCTCCGACTTCGGCACGCAGCTGCGCGCCAAGCAGAAGCTCAAGGGCTATTACGGCTCGATCTCCGAGAAGCAGTTCCGCCGCTACTACGCCGAGGCGACCCGCCTCAAGGGCGATTCGGGCGAGAACCTGATCGGCCTGCTGGAGCGCCGTCTCGACGCGGTCGTCTACCGCGCCAAGTTCGTGCCGACCGTCTTCGCCGCCCGCCAGTTCATCAACCACGGCCACATCACCGTGAACGGCAAGCGCGTGAACATCGCCTCCTATCAGGTCCGTCCCGGCGACGTGATCGCGATCAAGGAGAGCTCGCGCCAGCTCGTTATCGTCCTCGAGTCGGCCGCCCTGGCCGAGCGTGACGTGCCGGACTACATCGACGCCGACCACAGCAAGTCGACCGCCACCTTCACCCGCACCCCGACCCTGTCGGACGTGCCCTACGCGGTGCAGATGGAACCGAACCTGGTCATCGAGTTCTACTCTCGGTAAGTAGCTCGAAGCGGATAGAAATATCCGTTACAGATAAAATACTTAGGGGATGGCGAGAAATCGCCCTCCCCCACACGCCACCCCACACGTTTCCCCCCTCACGCAAATCCGCTGCTGCGCTAGGGTGGCCCATGAGCATCGTCTACACGATAGGGTACGAGGGGACCGACATCACTCGGTTCATCGAGACGCTTCAGCATGTAGGCGTCGAAGTGCTTGCCGACGTGCGAGCCGTGACGGTGTCTCGCAAGCGAGGCTTCTCAAAGAACGGACTGCGGGAGCGGCTGCAAGAGGCAGGTATCTCCTACGAGCATTTCGGTAGCTTGGGCGATCCGAAGCCGGGCCGAGAGGCGGCGCGAGAAGGCCGCATGGCCGACTTTCAGCGCATCTACAGCACACACCTTGCGACAGCAGAGGCTCAAGATGGCCTCAGTTCTCTACGTAAAGTTGTGGACACTAAGGTCACTTGCTTGATGTGCTACGAGCGGGACCCGAAAATCTGCCATCGCACAATCGTCGCGAACTCACTTGCCGACGAAGGTGCGACCATCTTCGATCTCTTCGGAGACGATCCGGGCAGGTATCTTCGACATGCAGCAAAGCTGCCGGGTGGCCATCCTCGTCAAGGCCCTTCCTCAGCCGAGTAGCCGGTACGGCGAAACGGTGTGTTGTGCTGGCGTGACCTTGGATCGTCAGTGGAAGCGCCTCTATCCCGTGCGCTTCCGGCACCTCACCGGCGATAGTGCCTTCAAAAGATGGGACTTGGTCAGCTACGACTACGGTCGGCCCAAGCAGGACATGCGCCAAGAAAGCTGCCATGTCCACGAAGAGAGCATTCAGGTAGACGGAAAACTCGACGAGAAAGCCCGCGCCCGCCTACTGTCTCCCCTCATTGTTGGCTCTGCGGAAGACGCCATGTCGCGCGGACAGTCGTTGGCACTTGTCCGCCCCCGCAATCCTCGTTTCCGATGGAAGGCTAAATCGCCGGGGGTAATTGAGGCGGAGAAGGCCGCGTTTGCGCGAGCCGCGCGACAGATCGGCATGTTCGATCAGCATCTCGCGGCCATGGAGCCGACGCCCTACCATTTTGGCTTCTCGTTTGAGGACAGCGCCGGCAAGCACACTTACCAATGCGGCGATTGGGAAGCTCACGCGATGTTCTGGAATGAGAGCAGAAGGAGCAACGCTGCAAAGGCACTAGCGTGGATGGACGCCACCTTCAATGAGACCTATCCGAAGGCGGGCATGGTCTTCGCTATCGGCAATCAGGCCAAGCGCCCCAAGACATGGCAACTTCTCGGCGTCTTGAAGCTGCCAGAAGAGAAGCAGGGCGACCTTTTTGGATGATACAGACCTTCTTCACATCAGCATATTCTCAGCCGAGCCGGGGGCTCGTGGCGCAATGACGGAGAGTCAGGTGGAGGCGACGCTCGCCCCGGAAAAGGCGCACTGCCCGACATGCAACAGGCAGCAGAACTGCGACGTGCATGGGCGCATCTATAAGCCGTGGAGCTGGTCAGACCGCCAAGGTAATGGCATCGACGGCGGGATCACACACACCTTGTTCGAATGTCGCGGCTGCAACACTGTATTTTATGAGACAAGTTCTTGGGACGATAACGATTTTGACTTCTGGTATGACCAAGATGGTGAGACTCAGAGCGAACCAAATCTAACTAAAGAGACTTACCCGAAGCCACCCTCGCGGCCGCGCCCAGATTGGTTTGATAATATCGGGACGATAGACCCGGCACTTTATCGCATTCTCGATGAGACGTACAAAGCTGATGAGATGGACTGTCACTTACTGACAGCGGTCGGCCTCAGAACTGCCTTAGATAGTTGCGTTACTGCGGTAAAAATCGACCCAGCCATCTCATTTTCCGAGAAGCTGAAGGCTCTCCTTAAGGGAGGCTATATTGGCGAGACAGAGCACGATATTCTTACAGTTCTAACAGATGCTGGGAATGCTGCTGCGCATCAGGGATGGGCGCCTGCACGGGAGGAGGTCCGGCATCTTCTTGATGTCCTGGAGACCTTCATTAAGCGGGTGCTCGTCAACGGAAAGCGGGCGCTGGCCATGAAGGAGGGTATCCCACAAAAGCAGCGGCGCGAAAAACCAGCTAAATCAACCGGGGCGCCGCTTATCGCAGATAGCGAAAATGGCGCTTGAACGAAGGCGTCGCAAGTTCGCAATCGCAGATCCCGTTTGATCGCAAATAATTACGCGAAAAATCTGAAAGCCCTCCCCTCTCCGGCCGCTTCCCAATTTCCCCCCGTGGCCCCTCGCGTTTCCTGTAGGTTGCCATCACGGGGCCTGCCGGGGTCCTGAGGGGCCAAAACAACGGATCGCCCGCCGAGTGTATCGCTCAACGGGCTTTTGCGTTGTTGGTGCAGTGACTGCACCGGAGGCGGGGTTAGCCTTCGCTACTTGAACGAGAACGCCTCGGAGAGCTTGACCCCCGACCACGTGGCATAATTAGACATGCCCTGAATGCCGGCACCGACGACATTGGCGACCATCGCTCCCCGGTTCGGGCTCGCGACGGGAGCCTCCGGCCGTACGGGGTTGACCGGAGACGGGGGATTGATCGGAGCGATAGGGTTGTAGGTCTGGATCGGGATGTTGTAGAGGGCCGCGTCGGCATTCGCCTTCAGCCCCATCGCCTCTAGCGTAAGCTGCCGCATGGTGGCGCTTCGGTTCAGGTTCAGGATGGTTTCATTGTCCCCCTGCTGCCGCGACACGTCGTCGATAAGCTGCTCGACGGTGGACCCTTCGATCCCCTTGGCGTCGGCCGCAACCTGAGCCTTGGCGCGAGCCGCCATGCCGGCCTTCTCGTTGGAGTGGAGGTCGAACGCGGAGGCCATCCCCTCTTCGATCTGGCGCTGCAAGATTTGCGCGTACTTGGCGAAGAGGTTCTTCTGGATGCTCTCGGTCGCATTCTCGACCATTCGGCCCTGACGGTCGAACTCGCTCCGCTGGTACTCCAGCATCTTCCCGCCGTGGTCCACGTCCTGCTGATAGACGACGTTTTGATGCTGGATGATCTCGGCGCGATATTTCTCGTTTATCGCCTCGACCTTGGCGTTATACGCCCGCTGCTCCCATGCAGACTTGTTCTGCTGCTGGAAGCCAACGACCTGCCCGCCGATGCTGGCCCCGGTTGATAGGACGGCGGCGGCTGCGGTTATGCACATGCCAGCGCCTCCATATGGAGCGTGGCGGCTTTACCGCCCCGGACCCGAGCTTGGGTCTCGGGGGAGAATGCGCGGTGAGCGACGAAGACCGGCCCACGCCGCTCATTCTCAAGAACAGTCAGCCGCGCAGCCGCACCTATGGTCCCGCTAAGGTCAACCGTGTCGTGTCCCTCTCGGGACATCTGAAGCGGCGTTGCCGGGGACACGCCCTCCTTTGCGAGGATGCGGGCCGCATCGGTGAATGGAGTTCGCGATGTGCAGAGATGTCTTTGGCCGAGACGCGCGTGATAGCGCCCCCTCCCGGCCGGGGAGATGGTGATGAGCATGGAATGCCTGCTGCTGTGTTTCGGTAGAGGGCGAGAACGGCCGCCAATCAGGCCGCCGCTACCTCACTAACCCGGAGGGCCAAACGGCCGTCCTTGAGCGAGGATGTTACAGGGGCCGATGCTGGCCCGTTGGGGTGACCTTCGGGTGCCGCTTTACGGGTATCGTGATGAGATTATCCCGGCGCAGATCGAGGCCGTTGCGGTTGCGGTGTCGAACCTGATGGCCCTCGGGAGGGCTGACGATCAGGCGGGCGACCCGCTGTGTGTTTAGGGGCCGATGACCGACCCGCACAACGCGGCCGTCGAACGACCAGTTCGGGGAGACACCACGGGCCATGAGGGCGTCGAAGTCGGCGCGGTCGAGAATGGCATGGGCGTTGATCGTGGCGAGCGGTACGCGGACGACCGGAAGGCCGCGCTCATCGGTTCCGTAGCGGGGCGTACGGAGGGCGTTAGGTGGCATGATTTGTTGCGTTGCTGTTTCTCTCATAGAGACAGATCGTGAAGGACGAAGACAGAATTGTCCGGGGGCTTGCGCCCCCTCCGGGGAAGACCCCATCCCCCATGCTGGCCCCATGCCGCCGATGGACGGCCCGCTGGCTTTGGGAAGCCGGCGTGGATTGATTGGAGAGGATCGGTGCAGTGACTGCACTTGAGGTCAGCCCGGAGGGGCGGACGACATCACCCCCGCCCAATCAACATCATCGTAGGATGTAAGAAGGAAGGTTATTAAGGCGGGGAAGAATAAGGGTGATCCCTCCGAGGAAACCGTAACGTCCCCTCAAAGGAAACACTCTTGGATATATAGTACCTGAACCGGGGGGCTCTTCCCTTTCAAGTGGGGGTTAATTGAGTGCAGTACGACTGCACCGGAAGCGCCCGCCGAGAACGCATGTCAGACACCCCGCCTGCTGCATCTAGAGAAGGATGTTGATTGGAGGGGGATGAAGGAGGGGAGGAATGGGAAGAACCATACAGCCTAACTAGAGGGGTATCTTCAAGAAACAGACTAGCCCCCCTACCCCCCATGATGGTCATGAACGATAGGCGGTCGATTGTCGCGACTGAGCCCCCGATAAGAGATGTCGTCTCTTATGTGGAGGTGGGGGTTAATTCAGTGCAGTGCGACTGCACCTATCAATCCATCGGTGCAGTGACTGCACTTTCCCGGCCGGTCGAAGAGAAAGAGCCCCGCTAGGGGCTCCCGAAGATGTTTCTGACAGAGGGACCGTGAACCCTTTGAAGACTTACTAGCGGGCCTTCATTTCCAGTTCGTGGACTCGCATGTCGATGGTGTTATCTCGCTGCTTCAGCTTCTTGATGTCGGCCTCCAACGCCATGACAACCTCCCACGTGTTCATGAGCGTGCTGCTAAGGGTGTCTCTGTCTTGGCGGAGAGACGAAATATCCTGCTTGAGCTTTGCTATTTCCCGCTCCTGCTGTCGCTGCCGCTCAGACACAGAGGGGAATAGCTCAAGGCTTTGAGCCGTGGCGTGGGCAGGAATGCCGGAAGCAGCAAGGAGGATGGCTAGCGGCCGCAGCGCCTTCAAGGTGCTCTTCATGGTCACCCCCGGTTTCCCGAGAGGCGGGGCAGGAAGGCCGCCAGCATCGCAATGGGAGCGAGGATTGGCAGGGCAAAGGCGGCGGGCGTGTCCGCGTTCACCTCCCACCGGCCCAGCCAAACCGTGGTCCCGGTCTGCCGGTCGATGTCGAGACCGAGGCCCATATCGCGGGAGCGGCGGTCAGCCGTGACGAGACCGAGGAAGGGAAGCGAGACGGAACCGAAGCGAGGCATAGCGATAGTCCAAGGCGGCCGGCGGGCTGACAATCAGGCCCGGCAGAATGAGCGGCCGGAGATGTCATGCCGTGGCGGAGTCAGAGCCGTCCAATGACAGTTATGACTCGATCAGCGCCTATCGAGTCACGGCGTTGATAGGTTCCGGAACCGGGAAGGTTACGCTACCGGGCGCATCGCCAGCGGGCGGTTGGGGCTCCCCGGTAGGGATGTAGCCGAGGGGGCTGGAAAGATCGTCTCCGGTGACCCCGTCAGCACGGGAAACAGGCATCGCTGACTTGGGGGAAGTCGCGGAGGCTCGATGATGGTGGAGGTGGCGGATGATATGGCCGAGAACGTGCTATCATCGCCCCGCCACAGGTCCCGCCGCACCTTGAATTTCACTGACGAAACTCTCGACGATCTAACCGGCCTGATCTCGCGCGACTTTGGCCGGCCCCTGTCAAAGTCCGACATGGAAGGCGAGTTGCACGCTTGGCTGCACTATCGTGCCCGCCTGATACCGCAGCGCCCCCGGAAAGCTATTTGGTCGGCCAATGCGCAAGCTGCTGCACTTCGCATCCCGGCGGTGCGTCGAATAGCTGCGGTGTTAGAGGCAGGTGGCGACGTATCGCCGTGGCTCAGCAATCGCGTTCGCATGCGCAAAGACGACAATCAGGCAGACTTGCTCTTCAATGATTGGCAGATCAGCCATTTTCACACTAGCGAGATTTTCTCCACCTCTAGCGGCATTCGGCGGCGCGACGATCTGCTGTTCGCGTTTGTGAGAGCTAATTACGCTGTGCTCTTGGATGTCCTACCTCACAAGGGTTCTTGGACTAATCAAGACCTCATCCGAACCCTTCTTCGTACAAGCCCACGAGATGTCCCCGAGCTACAGGGAATACGTCCTCCGCGTGAACCGCCCGATGGCAACGAGACGAAGCGTCTTCGCGAGGCGCGTATGAACGGGTTCATTGTTATCGAAGACAAGGTTTATATGGCCCCCGGCTTTGGGCTCTCGGGAAGCGGCTCAGCAACAAGGATTGTCCGCTTTGCTGACAAGCTGATGCTCACAATGAGAGACGTAAAAAACGCCATCACTGCTAACAACCCACTCGTGGTCGGCCCGTTAGCAGGGCAGATCGGCCTACCCGTTACCTTGGGGCTACGTTTTCAAGGAGGGTTGTTCACGGTGTATGAGAAGCAGCGTCGCCACGACATCACGCACATTGGCCCGCTGGAATAAGCCTTATCCACCCAGCATCAAACAATGCCCGGCTCCGGTTCCTTTCTAGCTTTCAGGATGCGGTGAACACTGGCTTTGCCGATCCCGAGCCGCCGCGCGATCTCTGACAGACTGACATCCTGCGCCGCCAATTCGGCAACCTGCTCTTCCTTGGCCTTAGCGGTCGGTGCTCTGCCCTTGTACTTCCCCGCCGCCTTCGCCTTCGCGATGCCCTCCCGCTGACGTTCCAACATGATTTCCCGCTCGAACTGCGCCACGCTTCCCAGCACGTTGAGCATCAGGCGTCCGGTAGGTGTCCCCGTATCGAGGTGCATGGACAGGATGCGGAGGGTTGCGCCCTTGGCCTCTATGGTCCCGAGAAGACCCATGAGGTGAGCCATAGAGCGGGCGAGACGGTCCAGCTTCGTGACGACAAGCGCATCCCCAGAGCGGAGGTTGTCGAGGGCGCGGGCAAGCTCCTGCCGCTCCCCTACGTCCACGGAGGACACCTGCTCGACATAGACACGCTCACAGCCTGCCGCAGCAAGATCGCGCTGCTGAGCATCCAAGCCGGCTGTCTGGTCGAGGGTCGAGGTTCTGGCGTAGCCGATGAGCATGACGGGTCCCCATGAGCACTGTCGTTCCGATAGACTCTTAGACATTGCGCCGAATTTCAATGGACCATTTATGTGGAACGAAATGGACTCCATGTGGAACGGTCCATTAGGGCAAGCCCTGCGGAACGACACGCATCGTGCGGCACTGAGCAAGGACGGCCGATGACGCAGGCAGGTAGGGATGTAGCGGCGACACCCAAGGCGGGCCTGCACGGCGCACCCGTCAGCACGGGAAAGGCACATTCGGGGGCGAAGGGTGGCCGCCGCCCCGTCACCTCACCACGGGCGGGCGTGGTGCCTCAACGGTTGCCGAGCGGGAGCTTAGGATGGCCGTAGAGGTATGGGGGGAAATCGCCGCTCGCTCCTACGAGAAGGGCGCTCAGATTTTTGCGTCAAACATCCGGGGGTCTATGCCGCCTCCGACACCGTAGGCCCCTCACCTACCTCTATGCCGAGCGCTTTCCGGGCCTCTGCGGGCAACATCACGGACGCGACGCAGGCCCGCTTGGCTTCCGTCAGTTCGCCCTTGAAGTAGGTCCCGAGCGTGACATCGTTCCTCGGCTGCTCATGGCCCACGACCTGTCTGATAACATGCACCGGCGTCCCCGCCTTAACCGCCTCGGACACGAACCAGCGTCGGAAGGAGTGGAAGTTGACCAGCGACACCGTCTTGCCCGGTGCCTTCTCGTCCACCTCAACACGCTTGCGGAAGCGATAGAAGGCCGCGCTCATGTTGGGGGACCGCTTGCCGAACTTGTCCGGCTCGCCCGCCTCGTCCAATAGCCAATCCTCCGGCCCCTTGCCTTCCCGCCTCCGGTCTACAAGCGCCTGCAAGTCAGGATGGATCGGAACCTTCCTGCGGGCCGCTCTCGTCTTCGTGCCCCGCACGTCGAAGATGCCTTCGGCGCATTGCCCAACCGTGAGCGAACATGCCTCCGCGATACGCATCCCCGAGAGGGCGGCTAGCGCCATAAGGTCGCGCATCCCCGCATCCGGCGCTTTGGTGAAGAGCGTGACCAACTCGTCATCCGTGAAGGGGCGCAACTCGTCGTCGTCCGTCTCGTCATCGAACACCCCCTTGAGGGCGTGCCCTTTCGGGACCTTCGGGATGTCCTGTTCTTTCCACGGGTTGCCGCCTTTCGGAGCGAACCCCTTGCCCGCCAGCCAATCCCAATAGGTCGAGAGCGCAGCCAAGATGTCCCGCATACGGGCTGGACTGAGCTTCTGCTTGTGAAGGGAACTGACATAGCGCCCTGCCACAACCCGCGTGACGCTCTGGACCGTCGAGCCAAGCCCCTCTCCCCCGAGCCAAAGGGCGAAGGAGTCAAGGATGGCGCGATATTCCATCACGGTCCGTGGAGCACGCACCGTGCCCCTCTTGCCCGGCTCAGACAGCCACGTCTCGACATGATGCTTCAGGGGAGTCGCGCGTCCCATCGCGATGTCAGCAAACGCCTTCGCCCGGTCCCTGCCCTCCTCGGCGGCAATCTCCTCGCCCCGCGCTTCAATCGTCTCTCGGACTGTGTCCTCCGCTATGTCCACCTCAACGACAAGCTCGGTGCCTGTGGCGGGGTCCCATACGGTTTCCGGCTGATAGACCGATCCGCCCGGCTTCCGAACGCTTTCCATCTGCTCCCGATAGGCCATTGCTTCCGCCGTCACGGGATCGGTGTCAGCGTTACGGCGGCAGGCGGCATCAATCCGGGCATGAAGTTCCAGCAACGCCTTCGGCAGGCGGGCCTTCGCAACGTGCTTGTCTGGCGTTCCGAGCCCCTTCTTCAGGCGCTTCGCGCCGACCGCCCCGCGCTTTGAAGCGGGAACGTCCACGACTGCTGAGAACCCCCGCCGGCGCTGTTCAAGGTATCCCGCGATCTTCGCCACCCCACACGCTCCCCCACACGTTTCACCCCACACGCATAGCAAAAAGACCTTATGCGTCAATAGGATCAAGCAGTTAGGGTGAGCGTTTATCGAGTTCTACTCGCGCTGATCGGTCGGGACGGGGCGGGCAATCCGCCCGGACCTGCAAGTTTACAAGGGACGGCGAGCGATCGCCGTCCCTTTTTCGTTGCCACGTCGCGGAGTGAGGGCAACTCGCCGCCGACCTTCCCGCTGCCCGCCGGCCCCTCTTGAAAGCCGCCTGTCCCGCACAACATCGGGAACCGCGAAGACTGGCTTCGCGTATCCACATCCATGTTGCTCCAGGAGAATATGGCCATGGCATCCGCGTCTTCCGATGAATTCACGCATCCCGTCGTCGTCCTGACCAGCTTCGGCCGGCCGACCGCGATCGGCACCGCGATGGAAGCCCATATGGTCCTCGTCGACTGGCCGCGGTCGCGGCGCGGCCCCGCCTATGAGGCCGCCGCCGCGGCCTGCCTCGCTGCCCTGCGCGGCGAAACAGCGACAGACGAGGCGAGAGCATGCTTCGTCGCCTGGGCGCAGGAGCGCGGCATCCTCGCACTGGAAGCAGGCCTGATCGCGGCTTCGCGGCGCTCGCCGCCGCGCCGTGCAGCCTGAGCCCATGCAGTTCACGCCCGCCGCGCGATTCCCGCCCTGACGGCGCCAAGGGGAGAGCGTCATTCGCTCTTCCCTTTCTTCCCGGCCGCCCCTAAGCGGCAGGCCGGCCTTTAGCGACCGAGAGACCGATGAAGTTCCTGATCATCGCCGGCGGCATGGTTCTCGCCGCCGCCGTCACCGTCGGCGGGGCGTGGTACAGCTACGTCACCAACACCAAGACGCCCTATCAGGAGGTCGGCATCGAACTGAACAGCCGCATGCCCGGCCCGATCAACCAGTGGGGCTGCGACCGGCTACGCCAGACTTTCGGCAAGTCGCTGCCGCCCTATGGCTGCCAGGCCCCGCAGGGCGACGGCCGCCAGTGGCGCTGAGCCGCCGGCCGACAGAGAAGATCCGTGCCCCCGGCGTCCCGCGGGGGCCGAGATCGGAGCCCGCGGCGCGGCGCTAGCGCCCGCGGCCGGCGCCGCACCGACCGGGACCGCTACTGCCAACGAGAACGAGAGAGCCACCCCATGATCAAGCACGCCCTAGCCGCCCTGGGCTTCGTCGTCGTCGCCTCCGCCGCCCAGGCGCAGACCGTCGGCATCGCGTCCTGCGACGATTTCCTGACGAAATACGACGCCTGCGTTCCGAAAATGCCGGAGGCGCATCGCGCCACGATGAAGCAGCAGCTCGATCAGATGCGCAGCAGCTGGATCGAGGCGAGCAAGTCGCCGCAGGCCAAGGTGCATCTCGAGAGCATGTGCACGCAGACCGCCGAGCAGATGAAGGCCGCGGTCAAGGACTTCGGCTGCTCGTTCTGAACCGTCCCGGCGGAGGGCCATCGCGGCCTTCCGCCCTCTTCCGCCGGCGCCGGCGGCAGGCCGTCAGCCGCCCGTGCTGGTTTCCCAGGTGGCGTGCGTGACGCCCGGCAGCGCCTCGATGGCGACGAGCACCGCGTCCAGCTCCTTCGGGTCGACGGCGGTGTTGACCAGCTTGGCGACGATCTCGGTGCGCCGCTCGCCGCGCGGCGTCGCAACGATGTCCCCCGCCGGATAGCTCGCCTGCGCCAGAAGCTCCGCCAGCGCCTCGCGCACCACCGGCAGCGTCTCCGTCTCGCAGGTCACCACCACCTCATAGGTCGCCTCCGAATGGCGCTCGTGCAGCGGGATGCGGTTGATCGCGTTGACCAGCGGCCGCAGCAGCGTGTTGCCGGCGATCACGAACAACGTCACCAGCGCGCCCTCGGCCAGCATGTCGGAGCCGGTGCAGGCCCCGACCGCAGCTGCGCACCACAAGGTCGCGGCCGTGTTGAGGCCGCGCACGTTCATGCCTTCCTTCATGATCACGCCGGCGCCGAGGAAGCCGATGCCGGAGACGACATAGGAGATCACCCTGACCGCCTCGGTCGAGCCGGCGATGCGCATGGCGAGATCGACGAAGGCGGCCGAGCCCACTGCCACCAGAACCGTGGTCCGCAGCCCCGCCGTGCGCTGGCGGTACTGCCGCTCGGCCCCGATCATCGCGCCGAGGACGAAGGCCGAGGCCAGGCTCACCAGCGTGTCGAGGAAGGGAAAGAAGTCGAAGGTCTGGACGAACCGCACGTGCCTGCTCCCCTTCCTGTAGCCGGCCAAGACGGTCGTTCCGCGCCAGCCGCCTTGGCCGGCTATAGGCAGGGGAGCGTGACGGATCAATGAAAACGGCCGGGCAACACGCCCGGCCGTCGAACCTGCGATGCTTTATCGATGGATCGCTGGGCGACAGCCTCAGTCGCGACCGCCGTCGTCGTCATAACCGCGATCGCGATCCCGGTCGCGCTCATGGCGCGGCCCGCGGCCGCGACGGTCCTCGTAGCGGTGCTCGTGCCAGCCGCCCCGCATCTCGCGCATCTCCCGCATCTTGCCGCGGCCTTCGTGCATCACCTGCCGGAAGGCGCGGCGCACGGTGGTCTTCTGCGTGTCGCTGAGCGTAGTCCAGAGCGGGCGCGCGGCGTCGGCGAAAGCCTTGCTGCGCTCGGCGCGCTCGCTAAGGCGGGCGGCACGCATGTCGATGCGCTCCATCACGTCGGCGTCGCGCATGTGGTCGCGCTGCTCGCGCCATTTGGCGCGGCTCTCCTGCGCCATCTTCATGCCGCGCTTCAGCTCGGCCTCCAGCCTGTCGAACAGCGGCGCTTGTTCCGGGGTCAGCTTCAAATCCTCGCGCAGGCGGGCGAGACGCTCGTCCATGCGCTTCTCGGCGCGCTCGGCCCGGCGCTCGCGCCAGTCGTCACGGTCGCCGCGCTCGCTGCGCTCATGGGGCGGCGGAGGCGGCTTGGCGCCGGGGATCGGCTGCGGCTGTGCGATGGCGAGCGTCGCGGTGACGGCGGCCGCACCGGATGCCAGCAGGATGGCGAGGCGTTTCATGCGGTATCTCCATTGCTGTCCCGCGGGACGGGGATGCGCGGCGGGTCTCGAAACCGTCGGCGATGGGCATGAGGGTGGGCTCGCGATCCTCTCCCGGCTATGGCGCCATCATGAAAAGATCGTAATGTTGGCAAGACGCGCCCGGCGGCGCGAAGTTCCAGGAATGATCCCGCCTTGACCTTGCGAAACCTCATCACCGATGTCCGCGGCATCCTCGTCGGCAATGCCGAGGACAGCACCGCCGCCACCGGCGTCACCGTCGCCATGTTCGACAAGCCGACCATCACCTCCGCCGCCGTACTGGGCGGCGCGCCAGGCACCCGCGACACCGCGCTGCTCGACCCCGGCATGTCGGTGGACCATGTCGATGCCGTGGTGCTGTCCGGCGGCTCCGCCTGGGGGCTGGGCGCAGCCGACGGCGTGATGCAATGGCTCGCCTCGCAGGGGCGCGGCTTCCCGGTCGCCGGCTACCATGTGCCGATCGTGCCGCAGGCCATCCTGTTCGACCTCGCCAATGGCGGCGACAAGCCCTGGGCGCGCGGCGCCTGCGAGGCGCCGCACCGGCTGCTCGCGGCGGCCGCCTCGGCCGAGGCCTCCGCCGATTTCGCGCTGGGCAGCTTCGGTGCCGGCCACGGCGCCACCGTCGCCAATCTCAAGGGCGGCCTCGGCTCTGCCAGCGCCCGCGCCGCCACCGGCCAGATCGTCGGCGCGCTCGTCGCCGTCAACGCGGTCGGCACCGCGACCATCGGCGACGGCCCGCATTTCTGGGCGGCGCCCTATGAGCTCGACGACGAATTCGGCGGGCGCGGCTCACCGGCCAGGCTCTCGGCCGACGATCTGGCGCTGCGCTTCAAGGGCGGGCCGGGCGCCAACACCACGATCGCGTTGGTCGCCACGGACGCGACGCTGACAAAGTCGCAGGCAAAGCGACTGGCGCTGGCGGCGCATGACGGCCTGGCCCGGGCGCTGCGCCCGGTCCATGCCCCGCTCGACGGCGACGTCGTCTTCGCCGCGGCAACCGGCTATAGCGGCGCCCCCTCCGACGCCTTCGCCCTCACCGAGCTCTGCGCCACCGCGGCCGACGTGCTCGCCCGCGCGGTCGCCCGCGGGGTCTATGCGGCGACTGCGCTGCCCTTTGCCGGGGCGCAGCCGTCATGGAAGGATCGTTTCGGCGGCTGAACCGGATCCTTTGCCGCAGAAAGGATTACGAAACCATTGACCGGTAACGATTGAGACGGCCTGACGGCGTCCCGACTCTCCACGCCGCAGCCCGATGGCGCCCGCCGGCGCCGGCCGCGATCACGGAGGCTGGATGCGGGAACTGCTGTTCGGCACCGTGGTGGGATCGGCGATGGCCGCGGGCCTGTTGCTGCTCGCCGCCAGACCGGTCGAGGGACGCCCCGTCGTCGCGCTCTTCTCGCCCGGCACCAGCGACGCGGCCATGGCCGGCGCGGTCGCCACCGCCGGCGGCGCGATCATGGGCCTCAGCGACAGCCGCCCGATCGTGGTGAGCCAGGGCCCGCAGACGGACTATGCCGACCGCCTCTACGCCGCCGGAGCCTGGCTCGTGCTCGACGCCAGCCTGGCGCGTCTCTGCGCCGACATTTCGCCTCGCTCCGGGAGCCCTTCATGACGCTCGTCGAGGATTTCCGTGCCCGGTTCGGCCGCCTGGTGATCATGCTGCTCTGGCTGCAGGCCGCCCTGGTTGCGGCCGCGGCCAGCGCCGTCGACGCCCAGCGCTGGGACCTGATCGGCGCCGCGGTGACGCTGGCCCTCATATCGACCCTGCTCTGGATGCTGCGCGGCCCGGCCGCCGTGACGCGCCAGGTCAGCGCGCTCGCCGCGATCGGCCAGGTCATGGTCGTGCTCTATGTCGTGGCGGGCCATCCCTACCAGCCCGACATGCATATGAGCTTCTTCGCGGTGCTGGCGATCCTCGCCGGCTGGCTGGACTGGCGCATCTTCGTCACCACCGCGATCGCCATCGCCGTGCATCACGCCGGGCTCAACCTGATCTATTCCGACGGCGTCTTCCCCGGCGGGCCGGACGGCCGCCGCGTCCTGCTCCACGCTGCGATCGTCGTGCCGCAATGCGCCGCGCTGGCCTGGCTGGTGCACATGCTCGAATCGGCGCTGGTCACCGCCGGTCTGGAGAACCGCCGCGCCAACGAGGCGCGCCGCATCGCCGAGAAGGCCGAGCGCGACCTCGCCGAGAGCGCGCTGCACGCCGCGCTCGAGCGCCAGAAGCTGGTGCTGGAGATCGCCGACGACCTCGAGCGCGAGATCGCCGGCATCGCCAGCGACGTGCACGCCTCGGTCGAGCCGCTGCGCACCGCCGCAAGGCAGATGTCGGACGGCGCCAACCGCGTCCACGAGGGCGCGCGCGCCGCCGGCACCTCGGCCGAGAAGGCCTCCGACACCGTCTCGGCGGTCACGGTCGCCACCAACGACCTCGCCGACGCCATCGCCGACATCCGCGAGCAGGTCGGCGCCACCACGCGCGTCGTCGCCTTCACCACGGGCAATGCCCGCAACGTCGTCAGCACCGTCAACCAGCTCTCGCTCAAGGCCGAGGATATCGGGCAGATCGTCAGCCTGATCTCGACCATCGCCGAGCGCACCAACCTGCTCGCCCTCAACGCCTCGATCGAGGCCGCCCGCTTCGGCGCGCAAGGCCAGGGCTTCGCCGTGGTGGCGCAGGAAGTGAAGGCGCTGGCCGGCCAGACCAGCCAGGCCACCGCCGACATCCAGAAGCGCATCGAGGCGATCCGCGGCTCGGGCACAGAGGCGGTGCGCGCCATCGAGGTGATGGAGCAGTCGATCACCTCGCTGAACAGCGTCTCCGCCTCGGTCGCCGCCTCGATCATCCAGCAGGACCACGCCACCTCCGGCATCGCCGGCACGATCCGCGTCACCGCCAGCGAGGCGGCCGGCGCCTCCGAGGCCATCCGCCGCGTCACCGGCATCGCCAACGAGACCGGCTCGGCCGCGGGCTTCGTCGCCGAGGCGGCCGACAACCTCGCCGCCCAGGCCTCGCAGCTCGACGACCAGGTCCGCTGCTTCCTGCAGCGCATCCGCAACGCCGCCTGAGACGCGGCTCTTCCCCCCGCGCCCGCGGAGGCCTATGACGGCGCCATGTCGACCGACGATTTCCTTGCCCGCTTCGGCGCTGCCGGCCAGCGCCAGCCCGATCCCGTCGCCGCCGCCCAGCTGGCGATGCGAAACGCTTTGCCCAAGCGCTTCTACGCGCAGGCTGCCGTCTCGGAGCAGGACGGGCTGTTCCATGTCGCGCTCGACGGCCGCACAGCCCGCACGCCGGCGCGCCGGCCGCTCGCCGTCACCTCGCGCCCCGTCGCCGAGGCGCTCGCCGCCGAATGGCAGGCGCAGGACGGCCAGATCGATCCCGCCCGGATGCCGCTGACCCGGCTGGTCAATTCGGCGATCGACGGCGTCGCAGACCAGCAGCAGGCGGTGCGCGACGAGATCGTCCGCTATGCCGGCAGCGACGCGCTCTGCTACCGCAGCGGCGAGCCGGAGGCGCTGGTCGCGCGCCAGGACGCGGTCTGGAATCCGATCATCGCCGCGCTCGAGGCGCGGCTCGGCGCGCGCTTCGTCATGGCGCAGGGCATCGTCTTCGCGGCGCAGCCCGAGCCGGTTCTGTCAGCGGTGGCGCGCCGCGCCGGCACGATCCCCGGCCCGCTCGCGCTGGCCGGCGCGCATGCGGTGATGACGCTGACCGGCTCGGCCATTCTGGCGCTCGCCATGGCCGAGGGGCTCATTGCCCCCGATGCCGCCTGGGACGCCGCCCATCTCGACGAGGATTATCAGAGCGAGATCTGGGGTGGTGACGAGGAAGCGGCCGAACGCCGTGCCGCACGCCGCACCGAGTTCGACGCCGCAGCCCTGCTGCTGGCGCAGGGCTGAGCCAAGGCAGAGACGGCCAGGCCCGCGAGACGGCAATCCGTCTCGGGCTGGGAAGAGGCCTATGGTCGGGCTCTTGAAGCGCGAGAGCGCTACGCCGTGCAGCCGGATCGCCGGCCGCCTCCCCCCATGAGACAGAGCCGGCACGCCAGGCGCGACCGCAATGGCCGGTCAGACCGGGACAGGCGCCCCGATCAGCAGCGGCGAGACAGGAGCAGGCGCGCCGCCTATTCCCACTCACTTGTCAACGAGCAGAAAAAAATACGTGATTTCAGCGCGTTAGAGTGGTTCGATTTTCTCCATACCATGCGAAATGCCATGTTTGAGAAGCCTGTTTTCAGGAGCGAATTTTTGCCCCGAACCCAGTCACTTCCACTACGAGAGTCTAGGGGCAGGCGGCTTGCCGACCTCGCTGCGCTTCACTATTTTCGACCACGGCTGACGATAGGAGCACCGGAAGTCCGCTTTGGACCAATGGACCCCATGGGACGCTTTGGCATTCCGGCAATTCGGGATTACCTGGGCTTAGAAGACGCTTGCACGCAAGTGAAGGATGGTCGGCCATATTGATGGAGGCGCTGATGAAGCACTTCAAAAATATCCTTGGCCTCATCCGCAAGTACGGACCGAAGGCCTTTGTGATCTACAAGATTGCAAAGGAAATCGTGAAGTTTGCGGATGAGGTCCTCTTCTACAAATGTCGCACATCAACTACGAGTACCGCTATCAGATAAAGCCGGGCCGATTTGTCTATGTCCAAACCAAGTCATCTGCGGTTTTAGGTCGAGCCATAATCAAGCAAGTTTCAAAGAGATATAAGCCAAACCGGATTTTTTATCATTTTCAGCGCATGGGCGGTCACGTCGCAGCGCTTCGCCTTCATCAGAGTAGCGCATTCTTCTCGCGCTTCGATATCGAAAATTTTTTCGGACAGGTTACTCGATCGCGCATTGCGCGGTCGCTGCGGCAGATTGGGGTACCGCATCGACGCGCCTTCAACATCGCCGTTGAGTCCGTCGTTGTCGAAGGAGCAAACAAAGTTGTTCCCTTTGGATTTTGCCAATCGCCCGTACTGGCCACGGTCGCCCTTGAGTTTTCATTGCTTGGAAGCGCCCTCAGACGAATTTCGGATGCTGGTTTTCTTGTCTCAGTTTATGTGGACGACATCATCATCTCCGGGGACGATCAGAACGCGCTTGAAACCGTTTCCCTCGAACTGATTGATGCAGCTTCGGCATCAAAATTCCCGCTGTCCACGTCGAAGCGAACGATTGCAGCTAGCACTGTCGAGGCCTTCAATTGCCAGATAGATCATCACTTGATCACGGTTCTGGATGATCGAATGGACCGCTTTGCGTCCGACCATCGCGGCGGAACGCCTGCGGCAAAAGCCGCCATAGAGAAGTACGTCAACGCGATCTCCCCCGCAGAGCTGGCACGGCTCAACGCGCTACTCTGATTGACAACTAGGGTAGCAGGCGACCAGCTTCTGCCAGCTTCAACCGCAGCCTGATGATCTCCTGGGCTGCATCCCCGACAAGCTGGTGAACATGGTCATCGTCGCGCGCACTGCCTACGTGAGCGCTCGACCGCCAACGCTTAAGTGCCTCAGCCCTTTCCTGCTCTTCCTGGCGAAGACGGTAGAGAATGTCGTCGGAGCTAACGCGGAGAACGTCTTCGGGGGTCACGCTGCAAGTTCCTGAGGAGTGTCTACGGTGTCGCCCAGCTTTGAAGCCACGTAGCAGCGCATGGCGGCTATTAGATGTGTTTCGCCCTCGGCTATGCAGTCCCCTTTGGATTGAAGCTCACCCGATCTATCAAGATAGCCTTTGTGAAAGGCTTCCCATTCGCCAATCAGCTCGTCGTACACCGCCACAATGCGCTCGCGCTCGATGATCGGACCGCCATGCGCCCAGTTGGTGGACGGAGCATAGGCTTCTTCGCGTTCCAGACCCACGAACCAGTGATCCTTGTGCCTCAATGGGACTTTCCTCTCGGCCTTCGCCACCCAGTAATCCAGCAGCCCTCCGGCCAATTCGTTCGTCTTCATACATCTCCTTGACTAAATTCACCAGTCTACGCATAGACAATGGCGCGATTTCAAAGCAATGGTGTGACATTACTTTAGCACATGCTTCGGTCGGTGTGTGGTTGGATTTGAGACTCTCCAGGATCGGCTCCTTGATGACGCGGCCAAGTCATCAACAAGGTGACGGAGCCGGACCCACCCCAAGCCTTTGAAGTTGTTTCACTAACTCCAGATCGCCATGGTATCGGCGCCAAATTCGATACCATGAAATGAGGCGAGCCAAATTTTCTTGACGCAGCAACGAGTTGACTAGCGTCAATACCATGATCGAGAACCTTGGTGGCCTATGGTATCGGAACACCGCCCGACAAGCATCTCGCACCGTACCATGAACCAGCCCAAGAACTGTCCTGAGCACGCCGCGAATATTTCTCTCTGAGTACATCACACAGAGCATAAAAAAGCCCGCAATCACGCGGGCTTAGTGCATATCATCTTTGAGATTACTGAATCTATTCTTACAAGAATAGGAAAATAACCCTCACTCCCACTCGATCGTGCCGGGCGGCTTGCTCGTCACGTCGTAGACGACGCGGTTGATGCCCTTGACCTCGTTGATGATGCGGGTCGCGGTGCGGCCGAGGAAGGCCATGTCGTAGGGGTAGAAATCCGCCGTCATGCCGTCGACAGAGGTCACGGCGCGCAGCGCGCAGACATGGTCGTAGGTGCGATGGTCGCCCATGACGCCGACGGTGCGCACCGGCAGCAGCACGGCGAAGGCCTGCCAGATCACGTCGTAAAGCCCGGCCTTGCGGATCTCGTCGAGATAGATCGCGTCCGCCTTGCGCAGGATGTCGAGCTTCTCGCGGGTGATCTCGCCCGGGCAGCGGATGGCGAGCCCCGGACCCGGGAAGGGGTGACGGCCGACGAAGGCGTCGGGCAGGCCGAGCTCGCGGCCGAGCGCGCGCACCTCGTCCTTGAACAGCTCGCGCAGCGGCTCGACGAGCTTCATCTTCATGCGCTCGGGCAGGCCGCCGACATTGTGGTGGCTCTTGATGGTGACCGAGGGGCCGCCGGAGAAGGAGACGCTCTCGATCACGTCGGGATAGAGCGTTCCCTGCGCCAGGAAGTCGGCGCCGCCGAGCTTGATCGCCTCGGCGTCGAACACGTCGATGAACAGCCGGCCGATGGTCTTGCGCTTGGCCTCCGGGTCGGCGCCGCATTTGGCGAGCTCGCCGAGGAACAGCTCCTCGGCTTCGACATGGACCAGCGGGATATTGTAGTGGTCGCGGAACAGGGTGACGACCTCTTCGGCCTCGCCCTGGCGCATCAGGCCGTGATCGACGAAGACGCAGGTGAGCTGGTCGCCGATCGCCTCGTGGATCAGCACCGCGGCAACCGCGGAATCGACGCCGCCCGACAGGCCGCAGATCACGCGACCGAGGCCGACCTGCGCCCGGATCTTGGCGATCGCCTCGGCGCGATAGGCCGCCATTGTCCAGTCCGGCGTGCAACCGCAGATCTCGACGACGAAGTTGCGCAGCAGCTTGGCGCCGTCGGGCGTGTGCACCACCTCGGGGTGGAACATGGTGGAATAGAAGCGCCGCGCCTCGTCGCTGGCGATGGCGAAGGGCGCGTTCTCCGAGGTCGCCTTAACCGTGAAACCCTCCGGCAGCCGCGTGACGCGGTCGCCATGGCTCATCCAGACGGGGTAGCGCGCGCCCTGCTCCCAAAATCCGGCGAACAGCGCCGACGGCTCGCGGATCTCGATGTCGGCGCGGCCGAATTCGGCGGCGTGCCCGCCCTCGACCTTTCCGCCGAGCTGGTGCGCCATGGTCTGCTGGCCATAGCAGATCCCGAGCACCGGCAGGCCGGCGGAGAAAACCGCCTCCGGCGCGCGCGGCGAGCCCTCGTCCGCCACGGAAGCCGGCCCGCCCGAGAAGATGACGCCGCGCGGCTTCATCCGCTCGAAGGCCTCTGCCGCCGCCTGGAACGGGGCGATCTCGCAATAGACGCCGATCTCACGCACGCGACGCGCGATGAGCTGCGTCACCTGGCTGCCGAAATCGATGATGAGGATGGAGTCGTGGTGGGGCTTGACGGTCATGGCGATCGGTTACGCCATCGCGCGCGGACGCGCAACGGCACCGATCGCAGGATCAGGCCGCGCGCCTCACGCGGGCGCGGCGAGGCAGCTCAGATAGAAGCCGTCAGTGCCGGTGCGGCGCGGCGAGAGCTGCAGGCCCTGGCGCGTGGCGAAACGCGCGAGAAGCCCGAAATCGACCTCGCCCGCTGCCAGCACGTCGCGCAGCGCCACCGGCCGGAAGCCGGGATGGCGCTCGAGGAAAGCCTCGACCGCCAGGTCGTTCTCCTCCGGCAGCACCGAGCAGGTGACATAGGCGATGCGTCCGCCGGGCTTCACCAGACGCGCGGCGCGATCGAGCACCTGGGCCTGGTCCTTGATGCGCTCGGCCAGCGCGCCGGGGCGCACCCGCCATTTCGCATCAGGGTTGCGCCGCCAGGTGCCGGAGCCGGTGCAAGGCGCGTCGACCAGGACGAGATCGGCGGTGCCGGCGAGATCGGCGAGCGCCTCATGGCCGCGGCTCTTGGGCACCCGCACCTCGACCGTGCCGGCCCCGGCGCGCTTGAGGCGGTCATGCAGCGGCGCCAGCCGGCGGCTGTCGAGATCGGTCGCGACGATGCGCGTGCCCTCCCCCGTCAGCGCGGCGAGCGCCAGCGTCTTGCCGCCGGCGCCGGCGCAGAGATCGATCACGGTCTGGCCCGGCTTCGCACCGCTGAGCAGCGTCACCAGTTGCGAGCCCTCGTCCTGGATCTCGAACTGCCCGTCGAAGAAGCCGGGCTCGCTCTGCAGGGACGGGCCGCGCCCGTCCGGCCCCGGCTGGAAGCGCAGCGCATCGGGCGACCAGGCGCCCGGCTCTGGCTGGAGATGGGCGAGCGCGGCCTGCAGGCGCTCGCGGGTGACGACCAGCCGGTTGGCGCGGATATCGACCGGCGCGCGCCCGGCCAGCGCCTCGCCCTCTGCCACCGCTTCTTCGCCGAAGGCCTCGACGAAGCCGGGCCACAGCCATTCCGGCACGTCGGCGCGAACATGGCCCGGCGCGACGGCGAGATTGCGGGTGACGATGCTCGCCACCTCCTGCTCGCTCAGCGGCGCCGGCGCATAGCCGTCGCCGGAGAACAGGGCGGCGATCTCCTCGACCTCCATGCCGCGCTGGCTGACCAGCATGCCGATGACCAGCGCGCGCGCCGTCTCCTCGCCGAGCGTGAAGGCCGAGGAGGCGCGGCGGCGCAGCGCGTCATAGACCAGCGAGGCGACCGCGGCGCGATCCTTCGAGCCGGCGAAGCGGCGCGACAGCCCCCAGTCCTTGAGGGCGTCGGCGGCGGGCCGCCGGCGCTCGATCAGGTCGGCGAGGACCTCGATGGCTGCGCTGATGCGGGCGGCGGGCGTCATGACTGGCGGCTTCCTGCAAACGGCCCCGTCGCGCAACGAATTGGACCGATTCTGATGTTCCGGGCGGCTCTTGACGCCGTCGTTTCACAAGCAGAAAGACGATACAACCCTTCTGCTGCAACGTCCGTCCAGGAGATGCCCCGATGGCCACGCTGACCCGCCTCGCGCTTGCCGGTTTCCTCCTCACCGCGCTGGCGGCCTGCGCCACCCAGCAGCAGGACCTGACGCCCCCGCCGGCGAAGGCACTCGACGCCAAGACCACGCTCGAGAACCGCCGCTGACGTCAGGCCGGCCCGCTCCGCGCCGCCTCCGGTCCCGCAACGAGAAAGCCCGCCGGCCTCGCGGCCGACGGGCTTTTTTCGTGTGGTGAGAGCGCCGGTCAGTCGCAGACGCGGGTTGTGCGGCGGACCTGGCCGCGCGGGGTGTCGCGCGTCTCGGTCACGGTCCTGCAGCCGCGGCCGGCGCGATAGTCGCGGCGGCGCTCATAGCGCTCGCGACGCTCCTGCGCCCGGTAGCGCTCTTCGCGGCGGATCTCGCGATCCATTGCGCGCTCACGCGGGCTGCGCGGATCGACGGTGACGCCGCCGGGGCCGATATTGAGGGTCTGCGCCGCCGCCGGGGCGGCGCTGAGGCCGATGCCGCCGAGCAGCAGCCCGCCGACCAGGGTCGAAACCAGCAGTCTCATGAATGTCTCCTCGATGTTTCGAGGACAACAACACCGCTGATCCCGACAGGTTCCGCCAACGGGCACCGGCCGCGAGGCGGCCGATGCCGAGGATCGCCCCGCTCAGTGCAGGATCTGGCTGAGGAAGAGCCGGGTGCGCTCGTGCTGCGGGTTCTTGAAGAACTCGTCCGGGCG
Organism: Allobosea sp. TWI1241; assembly: GCF_039673065.1. NCBI lineage: Bacteria > Pseudomonadati > Pseudomonadota > Alphaproteobacteria > Hyphomicrobiales > Alloboseaceae > Allobosea > Allobosea sp. TWI1241. The sequence goes on from NZ_JBDJKW010000001.1 coordinate 130,315, forward strand.
GTTCATCTCGACGATCTGCCCGGCATCCATGAAGATCACCCGGTCCGCGACCTGGCGAGCGAAGCCCATCTCGTGGGTGACGCAGAGCATGGTCATGCCCTCGTCCGCCAGCGAGACCATGGTGTCGAGCACCTCCTTGACCATCTCGGGATCGAGCGCCGAGGTCGGCTCGTCGAACAGCATGATCTTCGGGCTCATGCACAGCGAGCGCGCGATAGCGACGCGCTGCTGCTGGCCGCCGGAGAGCTGGCCGGGATACTTCGCCGCCTGCTCCGGGATCTTGACCCGGGTCAGGTAGTGCATGGCGATCTCCTCGGCATCCTTCCGGGGCATCTTCTTCACCCAGATCGGCGCCAGCGTCAGGTTCTCGAGGATCGTCAGATGCGGGAACAGGTTGAAGTGCTGGAACACCATGCCGACATCGCGGCGGATCTCGTCGATCTTCTTGAGATCGTTGGTCAGCTCGGTGCCGTCGACGATGATCTGGCCCTGCTGGTGCTCCTCGAGCCGGTTGATGCAGCGGATCATCGTCGACTTGCCGGAGCCGGACGGTCCGCAGATCACCAGCTTCTCGCCGCGCTCGACCTTGAGGTCGATGTCGCGCAGCACGTGGAACTCGCCGTACCACTTGTTGACGCCGATCATCTGGACCGCGGTGTCGGTCTGGAGCGCGGTGGGTTTCAGCGCCGCCGGGCGGGTGGTGGTCTCTGCCATGGCCATGGTCTCGGTCCCCCTAACGCTTTTGACCAGCTGCCAGCCGGCGCTCGACCGCGATCGAATAGCGCGACATGCCCCAGCAGCACAGGAAGTAGAAAACGGCGGCGAAGCCGTAGCCCGTCGCACGGGTCGTCGGCGTCGCCCAGGTCGGGTCGGTCAGCGACGCCTCGATCGTACGCAGGAAGTCGAAGATGCCGACGATCATCACCAGCGTCGTGTCCTTGAACAGGCCGATGAAGGTGTTGACGATCCCTGGGATCACGATGCGCAGCGCCTGCGGCAGGATGATCAGCCGCATCATGCTCCAGTAGCCGAGGCCGAGCGACATCGCGCCCTCATACTGGCCCTTCGGAATCGCCTGCAGGCCGCCGCGGATCACCTCGGCCATATAGGCGGAGGCGAACATGGCGACGCCGATCAGCGGGCGCAGCAGCCGGTCGGGCGAATACTCCTGCGGCACGAACAGCGGCAGCATGGTGTTGGCCATGAACAGCACGGTGATCAGCGGCACGCCGCGCACGAACTCGATTAAGATCACCGAGATGAGCTGGATGATCGGCAGGCGCGAGCGACGCCCCAGCGCCAGCAGCACGCCGAAGGGCAGCGAGAACACGATGCCGACCGCCGCGATCAGCAGCGTCACCGTGATGCCGCCCCACAGGCCGGTATCCACCCGCGGCAGCCCGATCGAGCTCTCGATCATGCCGAGCGCGGCGAACACCAGCAGCGCGAACAGGATGAGCTGCTTCTGCTCCCAGAAGCGCTTGAGCGGCGACATCTCCTCGACGACCGCGATCGCCGCGTCGCCCATGTAGAAGCGCACCAGCCGCGGCGCGAAGGAAAGCACGGCGTAGACCGCCGCCAGCGCCAGCGTGACGAACAGGCAGGTGCGCAGCAGGGCCGCGACGCCGGCGCCGCCGAGCAGCAGCGAATAGGCGCTGAGCGGCATCAGCACGAAGAAGTAGAAGAAGCCCAGCCGCTTGTAAGGCACCCGGCTCCACAGCAGCCAGACGACACCGATGGCGAACATCGCGAAGACGATGTTGACCCGCCAGCGCTGTGTCACCGGGTAGGAGCCGTAGATGAAGTACTGGTAGCGGTCGGCGACGTAGGCCCAGCAGGCGCCCACCGGCCGCCCCGCGGTCTCGGCCAGGCAGGCCTCGCGATTGGTCCCGGTCCACACCGCGTCGAGAATGTAGAAGCGGATCATCCCCGGCAGCGTCGTGACGACGATGTAGAGGCACAGCAGCGTCAGCAGCGTGTTGACGGGGCCGGAGAACAGGTTGTTGCGGATCCAGGCCAGCGGCCCCGCCACGGAGGCCGGTGCCGGGCGTTCCGGCAGGGTCTCGCGACGGATGAAGGCGTAGGGCGCGTTTTCGGTGACTGCGTCGGTCATGTGCGCCCCCTCACCGTTCCACCAGCGCCATGCGCTGATTGTAGATGTTCATGATCAGCGAGGTGACCAGCGAGATCGTCAGGTAGACCGCCATGGTGATCGCCACCACCTCGACCGCCTGCCCGGTCTGGTTCAGCACCGTGCCGGTGAAGACCTGGACGAGATCGGGATAGCCGATGGCCACCGCCAGCGAGGAGTTCTTGGTCAGGTTGAGGTAGTTCGAGGTCAGCGGCGGGATGATGACGCGCATGGCCTGCGGGATCACCACCAGCTTGAGCGTCGGCCCCGACCGCAGCCCCAGCGCATGGGCGGCCTCGGTCTGGCCCTTCGAGACCGCGAGGATGCCGGCGCGCACGACCTCGGCGATGAAGCCGGCCGTATAGGTGGTGAGGCCGAGCAGCAGCGCCACGAATTCCGGGAAGACCTGGATGCCGCCGCGTAGGTTGAAGCCCGCCAGCTCCGGATAGATGAAGGAGACCGGGCGGCCGAGCACGAAATAGAGCGCCAGCGGCAGCAGCACGATCAGCCCGAGCGCCACCCAGCCGATCGGATACTGCCGGCCGGTGCGGGCCTGCTGGCGACGCGCCCAGAAGCGGAATGCGATGCTGGCCACGATGCCGAGGACCAGCGCCCAGACGAGGACGCTGCCGCCGGGCCCGAGCTGCGGATCCGGCAGATAGAGCCCGCGATTGTTGATGAAGATGCCGCCCGGCAGCGTGATCGACTGGCGCGGATTCGGCAGCGGCTTGAGCACCGCATTGTACCAGAAGAACAGCTGCAGCAGGAGCGGCAGGTTCCGGATCACCTCGACATAGACCATCGCGATCTTGGCGACGACCCAGTTGTTGGAGAGGCGCGCCACGCCGACGGCGAAGCCGAGGAAGGTCGAAAGCACGATGCCGATCGAGGCGACAAGCAGCGTGTTGAGCAGGCCGACCCAGAAGGCGCGGCCATAAGTACCGGCAGAGGCGCTGTACTCGATCAGCTTCTGGTTGATGTCGAAGCCGGAGGCGTTGGTCCAGAAATCGAAGCCGGAGGCGATCTTCTGCGCCCGCAGGTTCTCGATCGCGTTCGAGGCGGCGGACCAGACCAGGAAGCCCACCGCGGCAAGCAGGAGCAGCTGGTAGGCATAGCCCCGGATCTTCGGATCGTAGAGCAGGGAGGCCCTGCCCGGTCGAACCGGCTCGGATGATGACGTGGACACCTATGAACGCCCCTTGTTCTGTGACGGCCGGAGGTCCGGTTGCGATCTCGCGATCGAGACACGGCCTCGTTTCTTGTCGGCTCGTCCTGTTTTACGGCGGCCGGATCGCCAGAGGCGAATCCGTATGGACCGGAAGGTCCGGAGTGCTAGTCGAAACGGGAGGAGGTCGCCAGCGTAAGGGACGCGCTACGCACGGCCCTGACCGGGCGCGGAGCCCGCGGTCCGTCGAACAGCGCCACGAAGGCCAGCCAGGCACCGATGGTCGCAACACCCTCGCGCCCGTCAGCGCTCGAAGGACGGGGCCGGCCGGCCTGGCGGGACGTCGCCGCCTCGCGCGGTCGTATCCCGAGCACGGCCCGCAGGGCCGTCAGCATGCGAGTCCCCATATCGTATCCCCTTGATCGCGCGGAGCGGGTTCGAGCCCGCCCTCTGGTATCGTCAGCAAGGATCGGGCCAGTATCGCCCCGATCCGCCTCCTTGGGGTATCGACGTCCGGAAGTCCTGCCGCGGCGGTCGCCCGCCGCGGCAGTTCGTCAGATCAGCGCACCGGCGGGGCGTATTGCAGGCCGCCCTTGGTCCACAGCGCGTTCTGGCCGCGGGCGATCTTCAGCAGCGAGCCCGAGCCGACATTGCGCTCGAAGCTCTCGCCGTAATTGCCGACATGCTTGATGATCCGGTAGGCCCAGTCGGGCGTCAGGCCGATCGCCTCGCCGAACTTGCCCTCGGTGCCGAGGAGACGCTTGATCTCCGGGTTCGGCGACTTGAGCATCTCGTCGACATTCGCCTGCGTCACGCCGAGCTCCTCGGCGTTCAGCATGGCGAAGTGCACCCACTTCACCAGGTTGAACCACTGCTGGTCGTTGTTGCGGGTCGAGGGGCCGAGCGGCTCCTTCGAGATGATCTCGGGCAGGACCATGTGATCGTCCGGCGCGGTAAGCTTCAGACGCTCGGAATACAGGCCCGACGCGTCCGTGGTGAAGGCGTCGCAGCGGCCGGAATCATAGGCCTTCACCGTCTCGTCGCTGGTCGCGAAGGCCACGACCTCGTATTTCAGGTTGTTGGCGCGGAAGAAGTCGGCGAGGTTCAGCTCGGTGGTCGTGCCCTGCTGCGTGCAAACCGAGGCGCCCGAAAGCTCCAGCGCCGAGGTGACGCCGAGCTTCTTGCGGACCATGAAGCCCTGGCCGTCATAGTAGTTCACGCCGGTGAAGAGCAGGCCGAGCGAGGTGTCGCGCGACATCGTCCAGGTGGTGTTGCGCACCAGTACGTCGACCTCGCCCGACTGGAGCGCGGTGAAGCGGTCCTTGGCCGAGAGCGGGATGAACTTCACCTTGGCCGGATCGTTGAAGATCGTCGCCGAGATGGCCCGGCACAGCTCGACGTCGAGCCCCTTCCAGTTGCCCTGCGCGTCCGGCATGGCGAAGCCGGCCAGGCCGGTGTTGGCGCCGCAGTTCAGGATGCCGCGGCTCTTGACCTGGGCCAGCGTCTGCGGCGCCTGCGCCTGGGACGCCGTGGCGGCGAGAGCGAGACCGAAACCGGCGACGGCGGCCGCCGTGAACTTCTTCATCGTGAAACTCCCCTGTTGTCGACTCCGGCCGCAGGCCGGTGTCATTCGTACCGTTCACCCTCGGCATCGCCGCGCCTTACTCGCGCTGTTCGCTGCCGTTTCTTGGTCCCGGCCGGTCGCCGCAGCGCCGCGCTGGGTGGCCGACAGCGGAATGCCGCCGTCCGGCCTCTTTTCAGTGCGGCCATCACATGCGAGTTTCCGGAGGTGGTCAAGTGCGACCGCCCCCGCCTCAGAGAGCGCTGCAGCCCCCGACATGAAGAAGCTACCGCCGTCCGAATTCGCCAAGCTGAGCGAAAAAACCCGCCTCGTGCTGGCGGGTCGCGATCCGACCGATTCCTATGGGTTCGTCAATACGCCTATCGTCCGGGGGTCCACGGTCGTCTATCCGAACACCGACGACTTCATGGTGCGGAAGGCGCGTTACTCCTACGGAACGCAGGGCAATCCGACGATCGACGCGCTGCTCGCCGCGATCGACACGATGGAGGGCGGCGCCGGCTCGGTGGTGGTCCCCTCGGGGCTGATGGCCTGCACGCTGCCGTTGCTGGCCAATCTCGAGGCCGGCGATCACCTGCTGGTCACCGACAGCGTCTACCGGCCGACCCGCAGCTTCTGCGACAAGATTCTGCCGCGCTACGGCGTCGAGGTCACCTACTACGATCCCGCGATCGGCGGCGACATCGCCAGCCTGTTCAAGCCGAACACCAAGGTCGTGTGGACGGAAGCTCCCGGCTCCCAGACCTTCGAGATGCAGGACATTCCGGCGATCGTCGCCGCCTGCCATGCCCGCGACATCCTGGTGATGATGGACAACACCTGGGCGACGCCGCTGTTCTTCCGCGCCCACGACTTCGGCGTCGACATCTCGGTGCAGGCCGGCACCAAGTATTTCGGCGGCCATTCCGACGTGCTGATCGGCACGATCTCGGCCCGGACGCCCGAACTCTACAAGCGCCTGCGCGAGACCTGGGAGACGATCGGCGTCATCATCGCGCCCGAGGACGCCTTCCTGACGCTGCGCGGCATCCGCACCATGAAGCTGCGGCTCGCCGAGCAGATGCCGGCCGGCATCGAGATGGCCCGCTGGCTCGCCGCGCGCCCGGAAGTGGCGCGGGTGATGCACCCTGCCCTGCCCGACGATCCCGGCCACGCGATCTGGAAGCGCGACTTCACCGGCGCCTCCTCGCTGTTCGCGATCGAGCTGAAGCCGGTCTCGATGAAGGCTGTCGGCGCGATGCTCGACGGGCTGACCCTGTTCGGCATCGGCGCCTCCTGGGGCGGCTATGAGAGCCTGGTCCTGCCCTTCGACTGCGCGAGCTACCGCACGGCGACCAGGCCGAGCCATGCCGGCCCGACCATCCGCTTCCATATCGGGCTGGAGGATCTTGCCGACCTCAAGGCCGATCTCGAGGCCGGCTTCGCGCGCCTGCGCGCCGCCGCCTGAGGCGAATCTGCTCCGGGCCGGGCGTCAGCCTGGCCCGGAGTTGGTGTCCTCGCCGCGCGCCCGGGCGCGCAGCACGAACTGCAGATTGCGCAGGTAGACGAATACGCCGAAGCCCTGGCCGACGATGAAGACAGGATCGCGGCGATAGAGCGCGTAGATCAGCAGCAGCGCGCCGCCGCCGATCGAGAACCACCAGAAGGTCATCGGCACGACCGAGCGCTGCGCCTTCTCGCTGGCCAGCCACTGCACCACGAAGCGCATGGTGAACAGGCCCTGCGCCACGATGCCGAGCAGCACCCACCAGTCGACATTGTTGACGAAGACGTCGTGGAAATAGCCACCCACGACATTTTGCAGGTCGACAAGCATCAGCGCGCCTCCTGGACGATCTGCGGCACCCGCCGGCGCCGCCGAATGAGCCACCAGACCCCGGCGAGATCGAGGATCCCGACCCAGAGCCTGTCGAAGAAGCCGTAATTCGAGACGCCGGTCAGCCGCGGCCGGTCGCGGACGTCGTGATGCAGCACCTCGTAGCCCTCGCGCACGACGAGCGCCGGCATGAAGCGGTGCAGCGCGTCGAAATAGGGCAGCGCCAGATAGGCCTCGCGGCGGAAGCACTTCAGGCCGCAGCCGGTATCGCGCGTGTCGTCCTTGAGCACGGCGCGGCGGACGCGGTTGGCGATGCGCGACTGGAAGCGCTTGAAGCCGGTATCCTTGCGGCCGACGCGCTGGCCCTGCACCAGCCCGGCGCCCGGGCCGGCGCTCTCGATCTGCGTCAGCATGGCCGGGATGAAGGCCGGGTCGTTCTGGCCGTCGCCGTCCAGCGTCACCACGATTGGGCCCGAGGCGGCGCGCACGCCGCTGCGGACCGCGGCCGACTGGCCGCAGGACTGCGCATGCGTGACGACGCGCAGCCAGGGCCTCGTCGCCTGGAGCGCGCGGAGCGCGGCAGGCGTGCCATCGCTGGAGCCGTCATCGACATAGACCAGCTCGAACGGGCCGGCGGCGGCGCAGGCCGCCTCGATGTCCTGCACGAGCGGGGCGATGTTGCCCTCCTCGTTGCGCACGGGCACGACGATGCTGAAGCGCGGGGGGCCGGCGATGGGCGCGGGCTGGATCACGGAAATCGGTCTTTCTGCTTACGGGGCGCGCAAACTGCTGCAACCGGCCGCGCGGGGCAAGGGCCGGTCACTCCTTGACGTAGACGGCGATCGACAGGCGCTTGCCGCCATTGAGGTTGAAGCCGCGGATCGTGGTCACCAGCCTCGGCGCCAGCGTCAGGCCGGCGATGCCTTCGGCGAGGCCCTCGGCGGACCGCGCCTCGACCAGCGCCACCCGGCAGCCCGGCTCGCGCAGGAAGCCCGCCGCGGCCGCGCCGTCATAGCCCATCGCCAGATCGGTGCCGACCAGGAAGACCAGGCTCGGTTCGCGATAGCCGACGGTCATCACCTTCGGGGCAGCGCAGGGCAGCGCGCGCACCGTCTCGGCCAGGCGCGGCGAGGTGTGGAGCGAGCGCAGGCTCGGCACCCCGAAACCGTAGACGCCGATCCCGAGCAGCAGGCTCGCCACGACCCCGCGCCAGAGCGCGCGCTCGGTGTGCCCGGCCAGGAAGGTGCGCACGCAGAGCACCGCGAAGGCCAGCGCCAGCGCGAGGATCGGCAGGGCGACGAAAGGCAGCGTGCGGTCGAGCGTCCAGTTGCCCCAGAGAATGACGCCGACCAGCGCGGTCGGCACCAGCACGACGAGCAGCGCGGTCGCCGTGGCGCCGCGGCGGGCGCGGTCGATGCCGCCGTTCAGCATGGCCAGCAGCAGCAGGGCGGTGATCGCCGGATAGAGCGGCAGCACGTAATGCGGCAGCTTGGTGGGCACCGCCTCGAACACCAGCCAGGACGGCACGATCCAGGCCAGCAGGAAGACGACCTGCGGCTCGCGCCGGCGCAGCCAGGCGAAGGGGATCGCCATCGCCGCCAGTGCCGCCGCCGGCCAGTAGGTGCCGAAAAACAGCACGAGATAGAGCCCGGGCGGTCCCCAGTGCTTCTCCTGCCCCTCGCCGACCTTGCCGAGCATGTCCTTGCCGACGCTCTCGCTGAAGAAGTCGCCGCCGGTCTTGAGCGCGATCGCCACGAACCAGGGCAGCACCACCACGAGGCAGAGCAGCAGGCCGCGCCCGGGCTTAAGCGCATAGAACCAGCGCAGCGTCCGCTCGCGCAGCGAGAGCACGACCACCGCCAGCCCCCAGACCATCGGCACGATCGGTCCCTTGACCAGCAGCGCCAGCGCCGTCGCCGACCAGAACACCAGCCAGTTCCAGCGGCTCGGCACGAAGGCGAGCGAGCGTGTCCAGTCCAGCCAGGCGCGAGCGAGCGCCCCCATGGTCGCCACCGCGCAGGCGGCGAGCACCGCATCGGTCTTCGCGATCCTGGCCTCGACCCCGAGCAGCGCCGCGCCCGCCATCAGCGCCCCGCCCAGCAAGGCCAGCGGCGGCGAGAGGAAGGCGAGCAGCGCCCAGTAGGTCAGCAGCACCGTCCCGATGGCGCCGATCAGCGAGGGAATGCGATAGAGCCAGATCTGCGTGCGCGCCTCGGGCACGCCGAGCGCCTCGCCGGCCGAGACCGCCGCCGATTGCAGCCAGTAGATGCCGACCGGCTTCTTGTGCCGCGCCTCCTCCTGGAAGCGGATGTCGACGAAGTCGCGCGTCTCCAGCATCTGCTTGGTCGCCTGCGCGAAACGCGGCTCGTCGCGGTCGAAGGGCGGCAGGCTGGCGAAGCCGGGCAGGAAGGCACCGAGCGACAGCAGCACCAGCAGCAGGCAGGCACGCCAGTGGCTGACGGAGGCGAAGGCCGTGAGCCGGTCTAGGCCGGAGCCGAACGGGTTCATCAGCACTCCTTGCGGCTGCATCGGGAGCGGCCGGGAACGAGAGGTCACGGCGCAGCCGACAGCGGCCAGCGCCTCGCGCACGGCCCGCGCGACATGGCCGGACCGTCCGCGCCGTTTACGGCTTCGGGCCGCCAGCGGCAAGATGGGCGGCCTCGCGGCGATGCCGCATGGCGGGCGGCCAACCGCCCGCTCCGGGAACCGTGCGCCCCCCCGCCCGTTCCTCTTTCATGGTTCACACGCCGCGGCAGCGGCGGCACCATGCCGCCGTGCCCAAGGTCGAAACCGCCTTACGGGGAGAGCAGGAATGAAGATGCCGATCGCCGTCCACACCGAAGAAGACTATGCGCAAGCGCAGGAGCGCGTGGCCGAGCTCAGCACCGAGCCGGACAGCAAGGAAAAGGACCGCGAACTCGAAGCGCTGGCCGAGGCGATGCTCGCCTTCGAGCTGCGCCGCGACGAGGCGTTGAGCTGACGAACGCTCCCTTGCGGAGCCTACGCCCGCACGGCTAGCCGACCGAAGCGGGCCGTGTCGGCAGCGACGAGCGCGCCGCGCCGACGCCGGCCTTTCCGCGCGGCAACGCACAGCCGGGCTTGCACCAAAGCCTGACGGACGGGCGATGGACAGGCCGGGCCTCCCCGCTTAAGCCGTGACGACAAGCTTTGTCGGCTCGCGGGGAGACGCTCCATGAAGGACATTCTCGACCATCTCGAATCCCGCCGCGAAGGCGCCCGCCAGGGCGGCGGCGAACGCCGCATCGCGGCGCAGCACGGCAAAGGCAAGCTGACTGCCCGCGAGCGCATCGAGCTGCTGCTCGACAAGGACTCCTTCGAGGAGTTCGACATGTTCGTGCAGCAGCGCTGCGTCGATTTCGGCATGGACAAGGCCGAGAAGATCCCCGGCGACGGCGTCGTCACCGGCTGGGGCACGGTCAACGGCCGCACCGTCTTCGTCTTCTCGAAGGATTTCACCGTCTTCGGCGGCTCGCTTTCCGAGACCCATGCCCAGAAGATCATGAAGATCCAGGACATGGCGCTGAAGATGCGCGCGCCGATCGTCGGCCTGTTCGACGCCGGCGGCGCCCGCATCCAGGAGGGCGTCGCGGCGCTCGGCGGCTATGGCGAGGTCTTCAAGCGCAATGTCGCCGCCTCCGGCGTCATCCCGCAGATCTCGGTGATCATGGGCCCCTGCGCCGGCGGCGACGTCTACTCCCCGGCGATGACCGACTTCATCTTCATGGTGCGCGACACGAGCTACATGTTCGTGACCGGCCCGGAGGTGGTGAAGACCGTCACCAACGAGACGGTCACCTCGGAAGAGCTCGGCGGCGCCAAGGTCCACACCTCGCGCTCTTCCGTCGCCGACGGCTCGTTCGAGAACGATGTCGAGGCGCTCCTGCAGGTCCGCCGCCTGATCGACTTCCTGCCCGCCAACAATCTCGACGGCCCGCCGGAATGGCCGAGCTTCGACGTGCCGGACCGCGTCGACACCAGCCTCGACACGCTGGTGCCCGACAACCCGAACAAGCCCTACGACATCAAAGAGCTGATCCTGAAGACGGTCGACGAGAGCGACTTCTTCGAGATCCAGGCGGCCTATGCCGGCAACATCGTCACCGGCTTCGGCCGGATCGAGGGCCGTACCGTCGGCATCGTCGCCAACCAGCCCATGGTGCTGGCCGGCGTGCTCGACTCCGACGCCAGCCGCAAGGCCGCGCGCTTCGTGCGCTTCTGCGACGCCTTCGAGATTCCGATCGTCACCTTCGTCGACGTGCCGGGCTTCCTGCCGGGCACCGCGCAGGAATATGGCGGGCTGATCAAGCACGGCGCCAAGCTGCTCTACGCCTATAGCGAGTGCACCGTGCCGCTCGTCACCGTGATCACCCGCAAGGCCTTCGGCGGCGCCTATGACGTGATGGCCTCCAAGCATATCGGCGCCGACGTCAACTACGCCTGGCCGACCGCGCAGATCGCGGTGATGGGCGCCAAGGGCGCGGTCGAGATCATCTTCCGCGGCATGGACGCGGATGGCATCGCGGCGAAGACGAAGGAATACGAGGACCGCTTCATGTCGCCCTTCGTGGCGGCCGAGCGTGGCTATGTCGACGAGGTGATCATGCCGCATTCGACGCGCCGGCGGATCGCCCGCGCGCTCGCAATGCTGCGCACCAAGAATGTCGAGCGACCCTGGCGCAAGCACGACAACATCCCGCTCTGACGGGAGACGCGGCGCCCGGCCATGGCTCGGCGCCGCACGCCGCGCGCGGAAGGCCAACCCCAAGACCTGAATTAGAATAACTATAATATTCGCAGATATTGCACTGCGACATCACGGCAGGCTTGCGCATTTCCCTAGCGGTATTATTGACCGCAGCGCAGCATCAGCCGGCCGATCGACTTGCCACGACTATCCACCATCGCAGCCTTCAGCATCACGCTCGCCCTCTGGTGGCTCGCGAGCTCATCCGGCTGCGTCAGCGCCTTCCTGCTGCCCTCGCCGGTCACGGTCGCGCGCACGCTCGGTGAACTCGCCTGGTCGGGCGAGCTGCTGCATCACACGCTGGTCAGCCTCAGGCGCGTCGGCCTCGGCTATCTCCTGGCGATCGCGCTCGCCGTCCCGCTGGCACTCGCCTTCGTGCTTAGCCGCCATCTGCGCGCGGCGCTGGAGCCGCTGCTCGAATTCCTGCGCCAGATTCCACCACTGGCGATGATGCCGCTGCTGCTGCTCTGGCTCGGCATCGGCGAGACGCAGAAGATCGGCATCATCATCCTCTCCTGCTTCTTCCCGATCTTCCTCGGCGTGCGCGGCGGCTTCGACTCGGTCGATCGCAAGCTGGTCGATGTTGGCACCGTCAGCGGCTTCTCCCGGGCCGAAATCCTGCTGCGCATCGTGCTGCCCTCGGCGCTGCCGGCCATCGTGGTCGGGCTGCGCATCGGCCTCGGCTACAGCTGGCGCGCGCTGGTCGGTGCCGAGCTGATCGCCTCCTCCGCCGGGCTCGGCTACATGATCGTCGACGCCGAGAACCTGGCGCGCACCGACATCGTGCTGGCCGGCATGCTGGTCATCGGCGTGCTCGGCCTCCTCGCCGACGCGCTGCTGCGCCTCGTGATCCGCCGCTGCGCGCCCTGGCTCTCCGGCGAGCTGGAGATGGCGCGTGCTTGAGCTTGCGGGCATCGGCCGGCGCTATCGCGTCGCGGGCGGCGAGGTCACGGCGCTGGCTGATGTCGACCTGGTCTTTCCGCGCGGCTCGCTGACAACGATCGTCGGCCGCAGCGGCTGCGGCAAGACCACGCTGCTGCGCATCCTCGCTGGGCTCGACCAACCGAGCGAAGGCGAGATCAGGCGGCCGGGCGCCAAGGCGCCGCGCATCGGCGTCGTCTTCCAGGAGCCGCGCCTGATGCCCTGGCTCGACGTCGCGGGCAATGTCGGCTTCGCCCTGCGCGGCCGCCAGCCCCGGCCGGTGATCGCCGAGCGCTGCGCGGCGGCGCTGGCGCTCGTCGGGCTCGCGGCCTTCGCTGGCGCGATGCCGGCGCAGCTCTCGGGCGGCATGGCCCAGCGCGTCGCCATCGCCCGCGCGCTGGTGCAGGAGCCCGAGCTGCTGCTGCTCGACGAGCCCTTCGCGGCGCTCGACGCCTTCACCCGCCGCGCCATGCAGAACGAGCTGGTCGCGATCTGGCAGCGCAGCCGGCCGACCATCGTCTTCGTCACCCACGATGTCGAGGAGGCCGTCCTCCTCGGCGAGCGCGCGCTGGAGATGCAGGCCGGCCGCGTCGCCGGACATGAGGACATCGCCCTGCCCTATCCGCGCGATCCCACCGATCCGCAGGTCAACCATCACCGCCGCGCCATCCTCGAGCGCCTGATGGCGCCGCTGGCCGCCGGCGCACCGCTTTCCCACCAAGGAGAACCCCGATGAGATCCCCCCTCGCGCTGCTCGGCCTCGCCACCGCGCTGCTGCTCGGCCAGGCGCCCGCCCACGCCCAGGCACCCGAGAAGCCCAAGACGGTGCGCATCACCTATGTCACCGCGCCGTTCAACGTCCCCTCGATCGTGATGCGCGAGAAGGGCTTCCTCGACGCCGCCTTCGCGCCGCTCGGCGTCAAGGTCGAGAACCCGGTGATCACCTCCGGCGCCCAGCAGACCCAGGCGATCGCCGCCGGCGAGGTCGATATCGCCAGCGTGCTCGGCGGCACCTCCGCCATCCTCGCCGCCGCCAACGGCGTGCCGCTCAAGGTGGTCGCGGCCTATGCCCGCTCGCCGAAGGCCTATTTCCTGATGACCCGCGCCGACGGGCCGAAGGCGCTCGCCGATCTCAAGGGCAAGAAGATCGCCGGCCCCAAGGGCACAGTGCTGAACCAGTTGCTCGTCGCCGCGCTGGCCTCGCAGAAGCTGACGCTCAAGGATGTCGAGTACATCAACATGGACCTCGGCGCGGCGCGCGCCGCCCTGCTCGCCGGGCAGGTCGACGTCGCGACGCTGGCCGGCGCCAACGCCACCCAGGTCGAGAAGGCCGGCGGCCGCGCCCTCGCCAGCGGCGAGGGGCTGATCAAGCCGACCACGGTGATCGGCGCCTCCAGCGGCTTCGTCGAAAAGCATCCCGAGCTGCTGGCCGCCTATTTCGCGGCGCATCGCCAGGCGCTCGACTTCATGAAGACGAACCCGGAAGAGGCGCTCGCCATCGCCGCCAAGGAGCAGAAGATCGGCATCGAGGACGCCCGCGCCCAGCTGCCCCTCTACGACTTCACCCCGGCGATGACGGCCGCCGACGTCGCCAATCTGGGCGAGGACCAGGCCTTCATGATCGAGGCCGGCATGCTGCCCAAGGCCAAGGCGATCGACATCAAGGCCACGCTGATCGCGCCCTCCGCCTTCACCCTGAACTGAGCTGAACCGGCTCGCGCCCGCCTACCGCCGGCGCGAGCCCACCCATCCGGACGCCGCCATGCTGACGCTCTCGCTTCTCGATCCTCTCGTCGTCCCGCGGGGCTCGACCTCCGGCGGCGCGCTGCGCACCGCCTGCGACATCGCACGCGAGATCGAGCGGCTGGGCTTCGTCCGCCACTGGATCGTCGAGCATCACGACGTCGCCTTCGAGGCGAATCCGGCGCCAGAGGTGTTCGCGGTCGCGCTGGCACAGGCGACCTCGCGCATCCGCATCGGCGTCGGCGGCGTGCTGCTCAACCATTACAGCCCCTACAAGGTCGCCGAGGCGCTGCGCACGCTCGGTGCCCTGTTTCCCGGCCGCATCGATGTCGGCATCGGCCGCGCCACCGCAGGCCCGCTCGCCGACCGGGCGCTGCAGCGCCTGCGCGACGCCGAAATCCCCGACGATCATGCCGACCATGTCGCCGAACTGATCGGCTGGCTCGGCAACGACCTGCCCGAGAGCTCACCCTTCCACGGCATGTCGATCATGCGCGACGAGCCCCCGGGCCTGCTGCCCTGGATCCTCGCCGTCAGCGAAGGCAGCGCGCGCCGCGCCGCCGAAATGGGCCTCGGCCTCGCCTGCAGCGCCTTCCACGTGCCCGAACAGGCACCGCACTCCTGGGCCGCCTATCACCAGGCCTTCCGACCCTCGCGCCACGCCGCCGGCATCGCCGCGCCGCAGGGCTTCATCGCGGTGCGCGTCATCGTCGGCGAGACGCAGGAGGAGGCGGAGCGCCTCGCCATGCCGGTGCGCGCCGTCTTCCACCAGCGCCGCAAGCCCGAGCGCATCATGCTGGAGCGCCTGCCCTCGCTCGACGAGGCGGTGGCGATCATGGGCGGGATGATCCCGGCCGAGGGCAGCGACTGGCCGGCCTTCATCGTCGGCACGCCGGCCCGTGCGAAGGCGGCGCTGGAGCGCATGGCGGCGCAGACCGGCGCCCGTGAGTTCATGATCCAGGACTTCCTCGACGACCCGGCGCTGCGGCTGCGCAACTATGAGTTGCTGGTTCGGGCGCTGGCCTGACGGCATCCGGCCATGACATGGCGGGCATAATCGGCTAAGGCGGCCCTCTCCCGCCGCTGCGCCCTGCCCATGCTGTTCAACTCCTTCGTCTTCCTGCTCGGCTTCCTGCCCGTCGCCCTGCTGCTGCACTGGGCGGCGGAGCGCTTCGCGCCGCATTGGCGGCTGCCGGTGCTGGCTGCGCTGTCCTTCGTCTTCTACGGCTGGTGGGACTGGCGCTTCGTGCCGCTGCTCGCCTTCTCGATCCTGCTCAACTGGCTGATCGCGGAAGCCTTCCAGAAGACCCGCTCCGGCGGGCTGATCACCCTGGCGATCGTGCTGAACCTCGCCGTGCTGGCGCTGTTCAAGTACTTCAACTTCTTCGCCGATCTCGCTGCGATGATTCCGGGTTTGCCGACGACGAAGCTGGATCTCGCTTTGCCGCTCGGCATCTCCTTCTTCACCTTCCATCACATCATGTACCTGACGGATCTGCGGCGCGGGCAGGCGCCGCGCTTCGATCTGCTGCGCTACACGCTGTACATCTCCTTCTTCCCGCAGGTGCTCGCCGGCCCGCTGGTGCGCTGGCGCGAGATCATGCACCAGTTCGACGAGCGCCCCTATCAGCGCTCCGACGCCGCCCAGCGCATCGCCTGCGGGCTGATGCTGCTGACGATCGGCCTGGCCAAGAAGGTTCTGCTCGGCGATCCGCTGGCCGAATACGCCAACCCCGTCTTCGCCGCCGCGGCGGAGGGCCATCTCGTCACCATGGCGCAGGCCTGGCAGGGCACGCTCGCCTTCACCTTCCAGATCTATTTCGACTTCTCCGGCTACACCGACATGGCGCTCGGCCTGGCGCTGCTCTTCGGCGTCGTGCTGCCGCAGAACTTCGAGGCACCCTATCGCTCGCTCAGCCTGCAGGACTTCTGGCGGCGCTGGCACATGACGCTGTCGCGCTTCCTGCGCGACTATCTCTACATCCCGCTCGGCGGCTCGCGGCACGGCCTGCCGCTGCAGCTCTGGGCGCTGTTCGCCACCATGGCGCTGGGCGGGCTCTGGCACGGCGCCGGGCTGAACTTCGTCGCCTGGGGCGTGGCACACGGCCTGGCGCTGGCGGTCGGCGTGCTCTGGCGCCGCGCCGGCCTGCCGATGCCCAAGCTGCTCGGCTGGCTGCTGACCTTCCTCTTCGTCGCGCTGTGCTGGGTGCTGTTCCGCGCCACCTCCTTCGAGGCCGCGCTGGCGATCTACAAGGGGCTCTTCGGCCTCACCGAGATCGGCAGCGGCTTCAAATGGCGCGCTCTGCTGCCGGCGGCCGCGGTGGCGCTGATCGGCCCAACCGCCTGGGCCGCGGTGCACAAGGCGCCGCCGGCACGCTGGCTCGCGGTCCTCGCCGCGGTGGTCTTCGTGCTGGTGCTGTTCAAGATCGGCGACGACGCGAATTATGAGTTCATCTACTTCCAGTTCTAGATTTCACAATCGTTTGTAAAGTAAACTAACTGTGGAATATACAATAATATCATGATCTTAGATGGTATCCATTGCGATCGTTAAGCGGCTGGGGTTGGTATGCAGACCCACATAATTTGAACGTCGTCAAATCGATCTGCTAAGATGATGATTTTGAAGGGAATCTTAGTTTACGCGATGTTTTGAAACGTCGCGTCCATCGGATCCTCGAATTTTACACCCGATCGCGGTATGCTGTTCCGTCAACTATTCGGAGCAAGCGCCTGCAGGTCCTCGTGAAATCGGCGTACAGGGTCAAGGAAGCGCGTTGGGCCAGCGGCGAGCGCTTCGCGTTCACCGTGGGGCCCGATGGCCTCGGTGCCTACTGGCCGGTCCTCTACGCGGGGACCCGGCTTCGCGCATCCGGCCGCGCCTTCGGAACGATGCTGGCCAAGGCCCGCGTGGTCGCCGCGTTCCATACCTGGGCCCTCGCCAGGGACATCGACGTCCTGGAACGCGTACAGAGCCTGCGGCTCTTCGCCCTGCCGGAGATCGAGGCCCTGCGTCGGGAGATGCACCGTGCCTCGACGGCAAGCCGGCGCGGCGGCGAGTACGTCTCGACCAAGGTCTGGACGGACCGATGCCGGACCGTGGCCGACTACATCGATTGGCTGGCCGCCTTCGCCGTCGACAAGCTCGACAGGCGGGACCCGACCCTGCGGGAGGCGCGCAAGCGGTTGGAAAGCTGCCGCGATTGCCTGCTGGAGGATCTGCCCACGCCGATCGTCGGTTCGCGCGAGGGGCTGACGGAGGAGGAGCAGCGCGCCTTGCTCCGCGCCATCGTGCCGGGCTCAGACGCGAATCCCTTCCGCCCCCAGAACCAGTTCCGTAACTTCGCTCTGTTGCTCGCCTACTATCAGCTCGGCCTGCGTCTCTCGGAGCTTCTCGTCATCAAGACCGGCGACCTGAGGCTCGAAGGCGCCTCGCCGTTGCTAATGGTCGAGAGGCGCGCCGACGACCCGGACGATCATCGGGCCAAGGCTCCCGCGGTCAAGACGAAGGCGCGCCCCCTGCCGGTCTCGCGACCCCTGGCCCTTCTGCTGTCGCAGTGGATCACCGAGCATCGCTCCGACAAGAAGCGCTATCCCAAGGCTCGGAAAACCCCCTACCTCTTCGTATCCCATTTCGGCGAGCCGCTGAGCCAGGGCGCGGTCGAGTTGATCTGCCGGACCCTCCGCGGCTGCGACGGGGTTCCTGCGGACTTCACGCCCCACCGGCTGCGCCATGCCTGGAACGACAGGCTCTCGAAGCTCGCCAGCGAGGGCCAGCTCAGGGACGCGACAGAGAGGCAGATCAGGAATTTCCTGATGGGATGGTCGGACGCGTCCGAGCAGGGCTCGAACTACTCGAAGCGGGCGATCCAGGAGGAGGCGAACGCGCTGATGCTGAGGCTCCAGGACGCGACGATGAGGGACGACTGATGGCTCTGGGACAAGGAAGGACCGCACCGCTCTCGATCGAGGGGTTTCGCCTCGGTCGCGGCGTCGTCGTGGACCGCGCCTCGCTCGACGTCGAGTGCCTCGGACCCGTGTGGCGCCTCAACGATCCCGGGAACAGCCGTCGGGTGATCGATTGGCGCCGGTTCGCCGAGGTGCGCGACGACGTGGCCGGCGCGACTGCCGACTACATCGAATCGCTGATACGGACGCATTCGCCATCGCACGCGAGCACCGCCTATAAAACGCTGGTTCGCGCGCTCACGATCCCATCGTTCAGGGCCGCGGTCACGACGCCGGGCGCCACGATCGGGTTCCAACCGTTCGAGGAGATGCGCTCCAACCTGCGCTGGACAACGACCTACCAGCACCATTACCGCAAATGGTACCTTTGGTGCGCCAAGCGCGAGCGTCCCGGCTTCGACCCCGAGGTCGCGGATCTTCTTCGCGAGGTCACGGTGGGCAACGAGCCCAAAGGGCGGGCCGTGCTGTCCCTCGATCCCGAGGAGGGGCCGCTGACGGACCTGGAGGTGGCGAGCCTCGCCGGCATGCTCCGGGCCGCCGACGAGCTCGGGACGCTCACTGCGGACGAATCCCTGGCGCTCTGGCTCTCGCTCGCTCTCGGAACGAACCCGCTGAACATGGTCCTGCTGCGCGAGGAGGACTATCTTCAGGTCGTCGACGACCGGACCGGCGGCATCGCGCATTCCCTCCGCGTGCCCCGCATCAAGAAGCGTCACGCGAAGTGGCGCACCGAGTTCAAGACCCGCAAGCTCAACCCGGAGATCGGCGCCCGCCTCGCCTCGTTGATCGCGCGGAACCGGGAGCGTTGGCGAGAGGCCGGATGGCCGAATGCGGACTTCGCCAAACCCATCTTCCAGCGGGAGAACCCCAATCGGGGCGTCGCCAACTCCGGCCTGCGCGAGTATGCGATGCATCTCGAAAGCTCCGAGATCCGGGCGCTGGTCGCAGGCGCGGTGGAGAAGCTTGCGGTCATCTCGCCGAGGACCGGCGCGCCACTCCAAGTCTCGCCCCGGCGGTTGCGCTACACCTTCATCACCAGATTCATCGGCGAGGGCGGCTCGCTCATCGCGGCGGCCGAGGCTGCCGACCACACCGACACGCAGACCGTCCTCACCTACACGAATCTCCGCGGCGACATGGTCAAGCGCCTCGACGAGGCGATCGCGCTGGAGATGGCCCCGCGCGCCATGGCCTTCTTGGGAATGGTAGTGCGGACCGAGGGCGAGGCCGTCCGCGGCGAGGCCGAAGCCGCGAGTCGCGTCTATCACCACGCTCGCGATCGCGGCGCGATCGAGCCGGTCGGGACCTGCGGCAGCTTCGCCTTCTGTGGCCTTACCGCGCCCACCGCCTGTTACGAATGCGTACGCTTCCAGCCATGGCTGGACGGCCCGCATGAGGAGGTCCTGCGATCCTACGTCCAGAGGCGCGCGGACATGCAGGAGCGCGGCGTCGACGAGGGCCAGGTCCGCACGCTCGATCGGACGATCCTGGCGGTGGCCGCGGTGGTGCTGAAGGTCGGTGAGATCCGGCGAGGAGACGCGACATGACGGTCCACGTCCTCGTCACGGCGCGGCAGCGCACGGCGGCGGATAACCTGCAGCACGCCCTCGCCGAGGCACGCGCAAGCGTCGCGTTCGGAGCCGACCTCGATTACGACGCGATGGTCTGGCCCCTGCCCCGTGACAGGGCACGCCACCCCTCGATGAACACCCCGCGCGCGTTATACTTCAGTAGGAACCCGCCCGGCGGCAAGCGCACCCACGTCCATCACAGCAAGCGCGCCGAGTCAGACGTCCCGCTGGAGCGACCGTTCGCGGACCTGCTGAAGGCGTATGTGCGGATCGCGGAGTCTAACCGCCCTCGTAAGCTTCTGACCGATTACGTCAACATGGTCAGGGCCGGGCGATACCTCCACGACGTGTTGGCGCCGAAGGGCTACGACCCCTGCTTGTTGACCACGTCCGACTTTCAGGCCGCATTCGCCGCCTTCGACGCTGGCGGGCCGAGCGGATCGGCCCGATACAACATCGGCTCGCACCTGTCGCGCATCGCCGCCTGGGTGGTGAAGCGCGGCATCCCGGTCGCGCGCATCGAATTCCGCAATCCCGTTTCGAACAAGGAGCTGGGGACGACCGGAGCGCGCGCCTATTCCGGCTCGGGCCCCGCGCCGGACAGCAAGCTGCCCTCCGACCGGCTCCTCGACGCGCTCGCTGACATCGCGACCCGGGTCGAGACCGACCAGGACGTCCTCCTGATGCGAACCGTGGAACTCCTGGTCTGCGCCCCCTGGCGGATCGCGGAGGTGATGGCCCTGCCCGTCGACTGCGAGGTCACGCAACACGTGACGGAGCGGGGTCAGCCGGTCCTCGACGAGAAAGGCCAACCGACGATCGCTTACGGGCTCCGCTACCGCGGCGGGAAGGGTCACGGCTGGGACGTGAAGTGGGTCGCCTCCCCCATGGTGGACGTCGCCAGGCGCGCGATCCGCGACATCCGGCGCATTACCGAGCCCTGCCGGGAGACGGCGCGCTGGCTCGCCGCCAACCCCGGCCGTGCGTGGGTGCCTGAGCCCTGGACCGGTGCCGATCCGGACACGATGCTCACCACGATCGACGTTTCCACGATCGTCGCCGGCAAGGCAGATCCCATCTTCGGCAGGGACTTCATCGTCAAGGGCAAGGTTCCCCATCGGCGTGACGGGTGGCGCTACGAGGTACGGCTCGGGGACGTGGAGGCGGCGCTGCTCCGGCGCATGGACGAGCTGCATGGGGACCACGCGGCCATTCCGCGCGAGCAGCACCTCCTGCTGGTGCCGGGCGGTTTCTTCGGGGCGACGCGCATCGTCAAGACCGCCATCGTGCGGCACCTACCCTATTACGACATCCAGAATTTTCTGACCGGGCGCGCGAACGTCGCCTCGGCGTTCGAACGCTTTGGATGCGTCGACGACGTCGGCGCGCCCCTGCGGATGGCGAGCCACCAGCTGCGGCACTGGCTCAACACGCTCGCCCAGCGAAAGGGCTTGTCGCAGATCGACATCGCCCGCTGGTCCGGGCGCCGGTCCGTCGCGCAGAACCAAGCCTACAACCACATGACCGGCGTCGAGCTCGCCGAGAGGGCGCGCGAGCTGATGGACGCGGGCCGCATGAAGGGCGCGCTGGCCGACATGGCCGACACGCTGCCGCCTGCGGACCGCTCGGCCTTCCTCGCCTCCCAGATCGCCACGGCGCATACGACCGACATCGGCATGTGCGTCAACGACTGGTCGCTCGCGCCGTGCCATCATCACGGCTCCTGCGCGGATTGCTGCGATCATCTCGTCGTCAAGGGTGACACGGCGCAGCGCGAACGGGCCGAGACCCTGCTCGCCGAGACCGAGCACGTGCTGGTCAAGGCGCGCCAGGAGATGGCCGACGAGAGCTACGGAGCGTCGAATTGGGTCGCTCACCAAGAGCGCATGCTGGCCGGGGTCCGGTCCATCCTGGCGGTCCACGACGACCCCTCGGTGCCGGACGGGACGCTCGTCCAGGCCAACCCCACGGGCGCCTCGCGGTCCCCACCTCGGATCGCGCCTGTGTAGAACCGCCCGAATCGGGCGCCCGCCGGGTAGCGGGCCCTTGACGCGAAGCTTACGGAGAACGTCGGATGCCCATCCAGAAAACCCTCAGGCCTGCGCGGAAGAGGACGTATGTCGGCGATCCCGGTCGGAACCGCAGAAGGCTTGGCGTGAGGCGCGGAGGACCCGCGGGCGCGCGGCCCGGGCGCGTGCCTGGACGCAGGCGCCTGAAGGTCGAGGAGATCGAGCGGATCGTCATGGAGATCCGGGCCTGGAACCATTCCCGCGCTCCCCTGACATGGGAGGCCGTGCAGGACCTGGCCGAGGGACTTTTCCTCCATCGCTGGACCCGCCAGGCCCTGGAGGGCCGCGCCGAGATCAAAGGCGCGTTCCAGGACGGCAAGGCCACCGGGCCGCGGAAGGTGAAACGGACGCCGCGCGATCCGGTCCTGGTGCTGGAGAGGCGCCGGATCGAGGCTCTAGAGGAGGAGGTCAAGAACCTGAAGGCCAAGCTCGCCGCCTATGAGGAGCGCTTCGCCCGGTATGTCGTCAACGCCATGATGCGCAACGTGACGGAGGCGGAGCTGGACGAGCGCCTCCAGCCCAACGATCGCGGCCAGACGGATCCCAAGCTCAAGGGCGGCGTGCGGTGACGGGCGGCAAGTCCGGCCAGGCCCTCGGGACGGAGAACGTCGAGCGCCTGCGCGCGTATCTCGACGACCTCGCCGGGCGCGGACTGACGCTTCCCATGCGACGCGGAGAGGTCAACATGAGCGCGATCGCCCTCGCCTGCGGCTTCAACAGGCAGGTTCTTTACGTCAACGAGCACGCGAAGGACCTGCTGGCGAAGGCCATTGAGACCGCGGGCCTCACCAAGGGTTCTGCCCCGGATGGCGAAGAGGACGACGCGAAGCCCGAACAGCGCTCGGATCGGCGGGACCGCCGCATTCACAAGCTGGAGCAGGAGAACGCGGCACTTAAGGCCGAGAACGATGGCCTGCGACGGCAGCTGAAGCGTCTGGAGCACGTCGAATCCGTGATGATGACGGGTAGACGGGTCGCGAGTTGATGCGCAGTAGCCCATTTGTCCTTTGTATTGACGTCGGCGGGCCGAAGAACATCGGCTGGGCCGACAGCACCCGCTCGTCCGGTTCTGGACTGGAGCTCGAAGGTGCGCTGGATCGCGCCGCGGCATTGCTCCGCTACGGTCAGGCCGTCGCGCTTGGCTTCGAGGCGCCGATATGGACGCCTCGCCGCGCGGAGCTGATGACTATCACCGGTCGCCGGGGCGGCATCGAGACGACGTACAACAGGGCTTGGTCGGCGGGCGCCGGCACCGGCGCGCTCGGCGCGGCGCTCGCGCTGATGCCTTGGACGTTCTCTCGCCTGCGGAAAGCAGGCGGTGACGTCACCGTCACGGTCGACCTCGCTCGATTTCGTGACGGCGGCGCACGCCTGTTCGTCTGGGAGGCTTTCGTATCCGGCATCGGAAAGGGCGCGTCCCATCACGACGACGCCCTTCTGGCGGTCGACGCCTTCGCGGCAAGGTGGCCCGACCTCGTCAGCGACGTGCCGCCTGAGCCGGCGCTCAACCACGCCGTCACCGCGGCGATGGCCTCGGGATTGCTCGTCGATCCGGGCGAGCTTGCCATGCCCGCGATCGTCGTCGGGGTGTCGCCGGCGACCTTGCTTGATCCCGCAAGATCGGGCTAGCTCCGTCCGGTCCCGTCAAGCCACGCTGGTCGGCATCGGTATCCGCCACCTCGCGGCAAGCATCCGGGTGTGACGGCGATGCCTGTCGGCGTATGTTTCGTGGTCCCAGGCCTTCAGGTGGGCGAGCTCCTGCGCGCTGGCGTAGGTCGCGCGCTTCTTCGCCTTCGCCGCGCCGAGGCCGAAATAGACGTCGACCTTGTTCTGGAACTCCATATTCGACGCTCCCGAATTCTTCCGCGATGTCAGCAGGACAAGGTTGCCGAGCGTGTGGGTGATCGTCTCACGCTGATCCTCTGAGAACTGCGTCCAGGACCCGTCCTGCGGGTTCTGTGGCAGGATGTGCTCGACGGTCTTCTGGCCTTCCCACACGACGGGCTGCTCCGCCATGAGACGATCGAGGCGCTCCAGCATCGCGCGGACCACGCGTGTGGGGAATCGACCGTAGACGGGACCGTTCAGCGACGACCAAGCATCGGCGATCTCCTCGCCTGTGGGGGTCAGCGCATGTTCGATCTCCCCCGCTCCGAGCTTGAGGCCGCGCAGGATGCTCACGTAGCGGTTGAGACGCTGTGTATCGTAGCGCCGCCCCAACTGCATGATCCACGCGAGGCCCTCCAGTCGTTCGAGCAGTTGGACCAACGCGGGCGTTTGGCCGAGCTTGAGCGCTGCCGCGATGGCGACGGCCGTCCAGTCCCGGTTCGGCAGGAGCAACAATCCAGCGAGTGCCTCACTGGCGGCTGCCCGGAGATCCGCAGGGAAGTCGCTGCTGTCACCGTCGAGGATCTTCATGTACTGCCGGTGCGCGGGCGCCAGCTCCTTATCGAAGAACTCGCGTACGACGTTGGCACCGACGCCATGGAAACGTTCGTTGTAAGCCTCGCTCAACGTCCGGCGGCTTCGCATCTCCTCTCGGATGAAGCGCAGGTTCTCAAGCAAACCTTCGAACTCGTCCCGCCCCAGATCGTTCTCGAATTCCCTCCAGCGCTCGGCCTGGTGCGCCATCTCGCCGGCATCATTGAACTTGTCCAGCAAGTCAGCCTTGATCACGTCGGCGTTGGAGAGATCCAGGCCGCGATCGTTGAGGACCCGGAAGATCCTCAGGGCAGCGGCCCGGGACTCGGTCGAGACGACGACCAACACGCATTTCGTCAGCAGGAAGGCGACCAGCTTCTGCCGTTCGGCAGCAGGCAGTTCCAAAGTCAGGCTCCGCAGGGCCTGCGCGTTCTCCCACATCAGTTCCTGCGCTTCGTTCTTGGGTTCGTGCGAAGGTTCCGATTTTGCCGTGGCCCCCGGCATCTGGATCGAATCCTTGAAGAAGCCTCGATCGCGATCGTGGGCCTTGACGCGAACGGCCTCGACTTGGCCCGCGAACGGATTGGGCTCTATGTAAACCACGGAGGTCAATGCCGCCTTCTCCCGCTCGTCGACCGCGACGTCTCGAAGGACCGCCGCCAGGATCGTGAGCGTCGTCAGGCGCTGCTGGCCATCGACGACCTGCCCGGCGATCTGCCCCTTCGGCCTGATCAGGACGATGCTACCCAAAAAATACGGCTCATCGGTCGACGCGCCCACCGCCTCGACCAAGTCTATGAGCAACTGCTTCGCTTCGTCTGGCGTCCAGGCATAGGGCCGTTGATAGGGAGGGATCTCGTGCAGGAACCGATCGCCCAAAACCTCGGAAACCGTGTGCTGATGCGCTTCGATCATGATCGTCCCTCCGCGATCCGGAATATCGGGAGCACTCGGGATTGCAACTGGAAGTTAGTCTAGATTTCATCGGCCCCTCCCGGACGGCCCGACGTGATCATGCTTTCACGACCTGGATCGCGCGGCTCCCACATCCTCCGGGCGAACTCCATCTCCTCGACGCCGGAGACCTCGGCGTAGATGACGGTGGTCCGCAGGGATGCATGCCCCATCCAGCGCTGAACCAGGTTCGGCGGGATCGAGGCCTGGAACGCGGCCACGGCGAATCCATGACGCAGACCCTTCGGCATGGCGCAGTCGCCGGCGACGCCCGCCGCGGCCATGACCGCCTTCACGTGACGCCATCCGGTCTGCCGACGCCACGGCCAGAGACGCCGGTTCGCCCGTAAGGGATCGGCTTGGGCGGCGGCGATGCCATAAGCGGCGTCGAGTTCGGCGACGAGCGGCGGCGGCAGCACGATCTCGCGGACAACGAACTTCCTACGCTTCAGCGTGACGATCGAGACCACGCAGCGATCGAGGTCGAAGGACGCGGGCGTGACGCTGAGCCCCTCCGAGACGCGGCTGCCCGTCCAGGCCAGCAGCAGGCAGAAGGCACCGACATGTCCGGGGCGATCGGCGGCCGCGGCGATGAAGCGCTTCCGCTCAGCGGCGTTGAGGTATTTGCGCCCGCCCAGCGGGCCGTGGAGCGTCAGTCGCTGTGCCTGCATGACGCCGCCCTCCCGGCGGGCCCCCGAGGCGACGTTATTGCCCATAAGGTTACACAGATCGTAACGCACTGATTTCAACCTCTCCTGTAGGGCAAAAGCATTCCTCGAAGCCGAACAACTCGGCCGTCCGAAGCATCGAATCCGCCATGTTTCAGGTGACATCGGACACTATGGGCAAGAATGTCACAAATTCAGGGCCGCACATCGTATGATGAACCCATCGTTGGCCTGGATCACCTTCGCCGAAGCAGGACTTCCTTCCCCTCGACTTCCGTCGTTCCTTTCATCGTCGTCATGACGCGGAATGGAATGGCCCCCGAGGCTGGGATGCCCATCGCGCAGGCGAGCCGATGCCGGGCGGTTCAAGCGCTGGAGAATGCGATGCGATCGGTGAAGCAGGTCGTTGAGGACGTGCGGCTGGAGGCCGTGCGGGGACGGGTGATGGACGCCCAGGTCTGGAGCGAGACCCACGTGAAGGGGTCGGGCTCCGCGATCATGGTCAAGGGGCTAGGAGCGGGCTCGTCCCGGACGACCTCGACGGTGGTCAACCGCCGCGAGGCCTGCATCGAGGCCGAGGACGGCCTTCAGATCGTCGAGGCCTTCGGCGCCGATGCCGTCACGCTGATGCCCGGCCAGGAGGTGACGCTCATCCGCACGTCGCGCCGGAAGGAGACCATCACGGTCGCGATCCGCAACCATTCCATCCGCAAGTCGATGATCACCGGCAAGGAGGTCTTCGAGGGCATGTCCCTGCTGCTGATTGCGTCGCCTTTCGTGACGATCGCCGTCCTGTTCACGCTCTTCGTGATCGTGCCGCGCATCCGGAATCCCGACGAGACCTTCCTGTTCGTGCTCTTCGCGATGTTGGCGGGCAATCTGTACTGGTTCCGGGCGCTGGCCATCCGACGCCGTTTCCGGGAACGCGTCGAGCGCATGATGGAGGAATCGGAGGAGGGGCTTGCACGTCGCGGCTCCGGGAGCGTCGCGGCATGAGGAGCGCCCACGCTCTCGCCGCCGGGATGCTGGCCGCCCTGGCCGCCCCCGCCTCCGCCGAGACCTACTTGTCCGTCGCGGCGGCCACGGACGCCTATAGGACCGAATTGGCCAAGTCCTGCTCCGAGGTCGGTTCGACGCTGGACGTGCGTCCGGGCTTCGTCCGCGAGGTTGACCTGAATGGCGACGGCGTCCCGGACGCCATCCTGTCCACCCGGTACGCCGACTGCGCGACGGCTCCGGCCCCATTCGCCTTCTCGGGCTCGTCCGGCGAGGCCGCCCGCTGGGTGGTGTCCGTGCCGGGCGGCTTCGAAACGCTGGAGTTCGTCTACCAGAAGGTCGAGATCGAGCGGAGCGGCGGGGCGCCCCGTATCACCTTGTCCCTGCCGGGGGGAATCTGCGGGCTCGGCGCGCTCGACCGATGCCGGCACGTCATCCAACTGGACGGTTCTCGGGTCGTCGCCTCGGCCTGGTCGGATGGGCAGGCCCGGCCCGAGCCGACGAAGGCGACCGCGAGCCCAGCGGCGAGCGATCCCGTGCCCGTCATGACGGCGGATCACAACGGCTCCGTCATGGAGATCCGCGACGACCGCATCCTCTACGCCGAGCCGAAGGCCAGCCTGCGCGGCGTTGTGAAGCCCGGCACGGTGCTCGTCGAGGGCAAGTGGACCGGCGACCGCTTCGCCGGCACCGCCTACGCCTTCAAGAAGGGTTGCCCGCCCGCTTCCTACGCCGTCAGCGGTGCCAAGGTCGAGCGGCCAGGCCAGCTCGACCTGGTCCTTCGCGGCGCCGGCCCGATCCGGAAGGGATGCGAGGTCGTCGGCTACTCCGACCGCAGCCCGCATGCGCGGCTCGTCTTCGAAAAGATCATGAGTGAGTGAGGCGAACGATGGCAGGTCAGGTCATACGCGGGAACAGGCTGGCCTACTATTACGGCATTCCCGTCATCGACATGGGCGTCCGCATCATCCCGGCGAGCAAGGACCGCCCTACGAGATGGCCAGTCGCGTGACCGTGCTGACGCCCGGGACGCCCTGTTTGCTCTGCCGAGGGCTGGTCGACCCCGTGCGAGCGCGGGAAGAGGCGCTGCGCCGCACGGACCCCGAGGAGTTCGAGCGCCGCAAGGCCGAGGCCTATGTCTCCGGAGGCGGCGATCCCGCGCCGGTCGTCGTGACCTTCACCACCGAGACGGCCTGCATGGCCGTCAACGAACTGCTCCAAGCCCTGACCGCCTTCCGCGGCGACGGGGGCATGAAGCCCGAACGCCGGCGGCGCTTCGACGCGATCGAGGAGCGCACCACGACGTGCTCGCCTAGGCCGGAATGCGAGCAGTGCGCGACCCCGATAATCTGGGGCCGGGCCGACGTCACGCCCTTCCTGCACAGGATCGGCTAGCCATGATGAAGAAGCTCATCGCGAAGGCGCTTCGGCGCCTCGGCATCATCGAGTTCGATTTCGTGGCGACCCGAGCACGATCCTATCCCTCCGAGTGCGACCTGAGGCCCGGAGAGATCGTCCACGTGGTCGATGGCGAGATCGAAAAGTGGGCCTGCCTGAAATGCCCCGGCGGGTGTGGCGCGATGATCCCGCTTTCGCTGAGCCAGAGGCGTCGGCCGCGCTGGGATATCGCCTTGGACTGGTTCGGCCGCCCGACCGTCAAGCCGTCCGTCCATCAGCAGAACGACTGCGGGTGCCATTTCTGGATCAAACAAGGCCGCATCGATTGGTGCAAGGGCGGTAGGCCTTCTCGGTAACGGAGCAGCGAGGTGCAGTTGATGTGGAATGCAACTCTGCAGCACGTCTTGGCGCTTCTATACTCGCGGCGACCTGCCTTGATTCGGTGCCCTCATGCGACTGCTGCTCGGTCCCAAGAATTCCGCGTACGCCGACATCAGCGACGTCGAGACCAAATTCGGAATCGAGCGCGGACGCATACTGGTAGCTTGGGCAAGGGTTTATGGCGTTGGTCTGCTGCAGAAAATCCTAGGCCCTCGCATGGCGAAGCTTGAGGTAGTCGTAGGCCTCTCGTTTGGGGGAACGAGCGCCGAAGCCCTGATGCACCTTCATCAAATGGGGGCCCAAGTTCGCCTATTTCACAAGCACCCGCGTCAAACCTTCCACCCGAAGATATATTGCTTCGACAGCGGAGGCTCCCATCCCCGAAATGCCCGTGTCTTGGTCGGGAGTTCGAATCTGACCGGCGGCGGCCTCTTTTCGAATTACGAAGGTAACCTCACGATCGACCTGCAGCCGCGTGACGTCGCTTCGGATGCCACGTTCTACGAATCCGTCATGGACGAGTTCGACGAGATAGTGGGTTCCGATTTTTGCACCGCGCTCGGTGGAGCCGATCACATCAAGGAGCTTCTCGAAAGCGGCTTCATAGCCACGGAGACTCGTCTCAGGCAGAAGGCGGCCAAAAATGCGGCTGCCTTTCCACGCCTGGGGAAGACCACGAGCTTTTTCACGGCACCGCCGCCCGAAGTTCCCAAGATCGACCTGCCAGCGTTGCCCATCGACTTCACCGAGGAGGAATCGTCTGAGGCCCTTGCATTGGAAGGCAGCCCCGCGGAGGCAACGCCGGAAGGTGTGCCAGATGTCGTTAGCGCCGTCGAAACCTTGTTCGTCAGAACCCTCACATCGACCGACGTCAAGAAGCTAAAGGGGGCGTCCGGTACTTTCGAGCCGGACCTGGCCATCACGGTACGCGATACTCATCCGGACTTCTGGGGCTGGCCTGGGAAGTTCGCATCGATAGACCGGGGTCGCGGTCCTCGGCTGGAATGGGCGACATCCGCGCGGCTAATCACCTCGTTAACGGGGGAGATGGGCCGCCGTATCGACTTCGTTCAATGGTTTCGGGAAGAGCGAGAAGGGCATGCCCCCGAGCATCGCCTGCGGCTGGGGCCAATATCCCAGATACGCGATGCCGTTCCCCCGAGCTTCGATGCCATGGGCGTGTTGGTGGTGGAGCGCTGTGATGAAGGCAGTCCAGACGATTTCATCGTGCGGCTGATAGCATCCGACGAGCAGCCGTATGCCGACTTCGCCAGTCGCCTCACGGGACAGCGTGCAAAGCATCGGTTCGGCTATGCGAGCTCGGTCGGAGACGAATAGGACGAATTTAGAGCTTTCGGAGCACCAGCAGCGTCTCGGCCTCTACAGCGTTGCTCGCGTGCAGTCCGTATCGTCGGTATGTCTGGAGGGAAGTCGTCTCCTCGATACGCCAGCCTACGCTTTCGGCGAGCGCCGCAAGATGCGCAGGCGTATCGATATCGAAGCGAACGTTCGACAAGACCGTGTGGTTATGGCCGACGATTAGGGCGTATGGCGCCTCTTGCTTCATCGCCTCCGCCACCTTCGAGAAGCTGTCCCGCATACTTACCAAATACCGGTAAAGGAGCGGTGGGACGGCCTGCCGACGGAAGCCATCGGACGGCCCGAGGGCCTTTGACAACCTCATGCAGATGCGATGCTGCGCCTCGGGCAAACGATCCGCGTTCTCGGACAACCGTCGTTCCCACCGCGATCGCCCCGCTTTGCCGAACTCCCTGCTGCCGACCAGCTCGCTCTCCAACGGCCTGATCCGCTCCGGGCCGATCAGGCCCAACCATGCGAGCGACAGACGTTGCGTGTCCACGTAGGGCAGCGCCATGGCGTAAGGCGGGCTCGTTATGGCCATATCGAAGGCTCCGGCCCTGGCGTCGTTCAACGCGCCGGTGGTGACATCACCAAGGATTGCTTTACCGGCACCTCGCATTTCGCCGAGGACGGCCTGAGCAGCGGCGATCCTGTCGATGAATCGGTCGCAGGCTGCGGCGAAGGCCTCTATGAACGGGACCGATGGCGGAGGGCTCGTCCGACGACGAATACGAAGGTCTGCGGGATCCTGGAGCGAATAATCGCGCAAGAGGTCGCTCGCAAGCGCCAGCAATACGGGCGCGCAGATACCCGCCTTTTCGGTGATGGCGATCCGCAGACGTTCGATCGTGGCGAGAATGCTCGGCTCGAACCAGGCTTCGAGGTATCGGCGGCGCTCGCCGGCGTCGAAACCGGCATCTCGGGACCGATGCCTCTCAAAGTCCTTACGGACCTTTGTGGCGGCGGTTTTGAGATCTGTCTCTGAAACGGTCAGAGAGAGGAGCTTGGCATTGCTGAGGAACACCGCCATGGGATTGATGTCGATCCCCGTGGCTTCGGCCCCAAGGTGCGCGCTCTCGACCAAGGTCGTGCCGCTGCCGCAGAAGGGATCCAGGATTTTCTTTCCCGGCCCCGCGCCGAAGATGTTCAGGATCGCGCGCGCGACCTGGGGATTGAACTTGCCCTTGTATTCATGGAGGCCGTGAGCGGAATATCGGGTCGCCTGCCGCTTGGAAGCCGAACGCGCCGCCTGCTCAAGCTCACTTTGGATGGTCCTCATGCGGGAGGAACCGAACGAAAGCGCGGAAAAATAGGTTAGGCGCCTCGCCTGCTCCGAACTCGGCTCCGAGCCCCGCACCATGAGGCCCCCTGAATCGGGATCGAACTGACAGCCGACGATCGCAGCGACCTCTCTCAACGCCAAATCGCGTTCGTAGGGAAAGTAGGCATAGTCGTGCCAGGAGAGGTGCATTATCATCATCAATTCCTACGCAGAACAAGAATTGTCTCGGTCTTGATGTTGGCGTGCGACAAGTTGAACGACTTCCTGTTGGAGCGTATGGCCCGCTCGATCCGATGGACCAATTCCATCCCGCGTTCAGCGCAAGCGTCTGCGATGATCCCAGCGTTATCCACATCCTGACCGTGTATGCGCGATCTACCGACGACGAAACATGCATGCCCCCCACGGACGAGGACCTCTCGCAGCATCTCGGCGAGCCCCGCCATCTGACGAGCGAAGTCGCTAGCGTCGTGCTTCTTCGGACCGAAAAAGTGTGCGCGCGCTCCGATCTCATGCTCCTTGACGCAAAGGGGGTCGAAGCCTAGCCACCACATCCGGTACTTGTGGTAGAGCCAGTATTCATAAGCGTTCGGATATGGGGGCGACGTCACCACAAGGCCGACATCGCCAATCTGATTGGCCGCGACTTTGAGAATGTCGCCTTCAATCACGCGGCTGGGTCCGGATGGTTTCGCACGGTTCATAAGCGCGGCAACTATCTTCTTCGTCGCCTTTGCGAATTGAGGAAGAACGTCTGCGCCAACCACCTTCTTAGGGACGGCGGCATAGCGTGTGTCGCTATCCTGGTTCGAGACGCGCACGATGATGCTGGACATCGCCAACCTAAGAATGTCCCGATTCTCGGGAGCAGATGAATGAATCGCCTGTCCGAGCCGTGCCAATGCATCCTGTACATCAGGCTTGAACCAATGGTTCAGTCGCGGGATTTCAGGGATTGTGACCGCCTCCGCCGCGAGCACTTTTTCGGTGACCTCGGCAAGGGCTTTGCCTATGCTCTCCGGCAGCGGTTCGGTTTTCACCCGGCTCAGAAGCACAGCTATAGGATTGAGATCAACGCCAACGGCAGACATGCCAGCGCGTTGTGCTTCGACCAGGGTAGTCCCGCTGCCGCAGAAGGGGTCGAACACGCAAGTACCCGAGCGCGGCGCCAGCGCAGCGATCAGAGCTTTCGGTATCTCCGGGATGAACTTCGCTGGATACGGGTGAAGCGAATGCAAATCCTGTGGAACGCTGCCTGGGAAGTCCCAATCGAGCGTCGCGAGTTCGCCGACGCCCCCACTCACAGTTGGTGAAGCGTGTATAGAAGGGCTGCCTCGCATCATTCAGCACTCTGCTTTTTGCGCGGCGAGACAGCGCCTTGGGGATGTGGAAAGCCCTCGCGATCAAGATGTTCCCGAACGAGTCTGGCGATAAGCGTGCTCTTCTTGTGTCCTTGCGCCGAGCAATAGGCTTCAAGTCGCGCGCCGTCCGCGGGAGACAGAAGCACCGTTATTCTCATAGGCTTCCCCCCCGCACCACGAATCGACGAATCTTAACGGGTCCCCATGAAAAGCGCGAGAGGATAAATGCGCATTTATGCGCATTTATCCTCATTAGTTAACACGTGCCGCGCTTGCGACCGCAGTGGCCTGAGCATGCGTCATCGCAGCGGCAGCCCCCAGATATCCGTCTTCCCCCACAGCGCCCAGTCTCGCACCCGATCGGCCATCGCCGCCGCCTCGATCCGCTCGACGGCCTCCCGGGCGCGCTCCATCGCGGCCAGATGACGCCCGGTCGAGACATCTAACCCCGTCACGCATCGGCCGAGTGCGGCGCCGCGGGCGACGGGGATGGCGCGGAGCTGTGCCAGCGCAGCGCCCGGACCGCGTCCGTCACGTCCGCGACTGCGACCGTCAGGTCCGACAGGGTGGAGATCAGGTCGTCGAAGCCCGATCCCTCCTCCGAGGGCGGCGCTAGCGCCGCGAGGATCGCATGCAGCAGCCTGTCCTGTGCGGCCAGTCGCCGCTCGATCTCCGTCCATTCCATTTCCGTGGAGCTCCAGTTCCATTCCGTTCAGGCGCGCCTTGACCTCCGCGGCGCGGATGCGGGTGCCCTCGAAGCATCGCGCCGCGGCGCCGATCACGCGGGTCGCGAGATGCGCGGTGCCGGCGGCGTCGACCACGACCGGGCCGGCGCGGCCCTGCCGCAGGTCGAGGCCCCTTTCGCGAAGGGCCGCGAGGAAGCCGGGACCGTCCGAAGTCGACCGCCAGGCCGCGAGGGCATCGCGCCTGACGTCATCGAGGGAGACGCCGGTTCTCTCTTGGATGAGGCGTTCCCGAGGCGTCAGCGGCGCGATGGGCCGGGCGATGGCCGTCATGCCAGCGGCGACGAGCCAATCGGCGACGTCCGATCGACCGTCCCGCCGCAGGCCCGCGACGATGGCCTTGGCGTGCTTGGACGGCACCGGTGCGATCCCGAATTCGAATTCCACGATCCTGGCGATCTTCTCGCGCCGGACGAAGTCGAAGCGAAGGTCCACGACCGAGCCATCCGATTGCGCGACCGTGTAGACTCGGTGTTCATGCTTCCTGTCGTGCTTGACGTGCTCCACGCCGCACCAGGGATGCGCCTCCATGCCGAACTCCCGCTCGAAAAGCTGCCAGAAGCGGGCGCGGGCGGCGGCGTCGTTGGCGATGCCGGGATCGGGGCTGCAATGCACGTGATAGATCGGCCGGTCGGTCCTGCCGCCCGCCGACAGGGCGGCGAGCTCCGCGATCCGACCGGACAGCGACGCGGCTCCGAGGCCGCGCCCGGGCAGGATGCGGACCTCGTTCTCGTCTTCTTTCAGGAGATGGCGCGCGAGCGCGTCGCCGACGCCCGTCCCTCGTGTGGCGCCGCTGATCACGTGCGCCGGACCACCAGCGGGATCAGGGCGGCGCGAGCGCGATCGAGGCCGGCGTTCGCGGCGTCCCTGTCGCCGGCGGCAACCGCGGCGTTGACCGCGCCGAGTTCCCGGACCGCCGCGCCGATCGCCGCGTCGTAGTCCGAGGGCTTGCGGATCGGGCGCCCGCTCCGCGCGTCGCGCTCCGAATCGAGGGCGACCTTCTCCAGCATGGTCCGGCGCACGAACGCGCCGGCGGTCAGGCCATCGCGGCGCGCGTGCTCGGCGATGGCCCGGTCCAGATCCTCTGACATGCGGGTGACGAACCGGATGGCGAGGCCGCGGCGGGTGGGCGCGGCGCGCGTCGGCTTCGCCACCTGGCCGTGGGCTGGGATCTTCGGATTGTTCATGTGCGAGTTGGGCATAGGCTGGTCTCGGAATGCCGTGGTGTCGGCTGTCGGGCCTTCACCTCGGCTTGGGGTATGGCGGGTGGGAGAGATTTTCGTCGGGCCTGAGCGCCGGCGGGGCGCCGCCCCCTTCCCCTCTCGTCCGCGCCTTGCCCGCCCGCTCCAGCGCCGCCGCCCGCTTCGCCTCGATCATGGCCATCACCTCCTGCGGCACGACGAGCGCGGCCGGGATCGGACGGTCGTAGAGCTGGGCGCGGGCGATCCGCGCATCCAGGACGACGACGGCTCGCTCCCAGGTCAGGACGTCGCCGAGGAGAAGTTCGACGGCGCGCTTCCGTTCGTGATCTTCCTCCGCTTGCGGCGACGCGCGCCATGGCGGCTGATCGGTGAGCTGGCGCGCACGCTGCCACGACCAGATCGCAGGCCCCATGGCAGCCGCCCACCGATCGAGGTCCTCGCGCCGTTTGCGATCGAGTAGATTGGCCTCGACCGCGCGGGCGTAGTCCCGGGTCGCGGTGGCTAGCGAAGGCAGGCGCGGAGCGGACAAGGCCAGGCGGCTGCGTGAAGGCACGCTCGGCGCGCGCACCGCCTGGACGGCGCCAGCTTCCTGCTCCCTCCTCAAAAGTATGCGTGTAAGCCATTTGCGCGGCATGACAATATCCGTGCGAATCCAGAAAACGGATGAGCGATCAAGAAAGCACTTAATTGCTTCATGACCAGAGGGATGACAAAATTTCGTAGAGCGACACGAGACAAATTCGACAAAGATAAAATATGATCGATTCTGGAAACGGAATGTTTGATTGAATACTTGGCATGCCGAGCGAATCGTCTGGCCCGCCTCCCTGGACGACGACCGGCTGGGCGCATGCCCACCATGGATTGCGTGATGGCGCGCACCGCTTCGTCTTTCCTCTGATTTGGCCGGGCGGGCTCGCGGAGCAAGAATCCGGTCATCCCGCCGGAGAGCCGCGATGTCAGACAAGATCGAGAGAGCCTGCGTGAATGACGCCAGGCCGACCTTTGAAGAGGAGGCCGCTTTCGCGGCAGCGGCCCCGGAAAGCGCCGGGGATGACATTGGATGCGAAAGAAAAGCGGTTAAGCCAGCCATGGCCGGCATCCCTGCGGGCGCCGTCCAGATGATGCCGGTTTCGGCATCCCCAGGGCCGCCGCCCGTGGACCCGCAGGAAAGGGAGCCTCGCCGTGGCGTGGTGGGGCTCGCCAATGCCGGCGACGGCACGACCCCGCGAAGGCGAGAGACCGCCGCTAGGCGCGTCCTGGGACGTCGGACGGTGCCGCGCGGCCGGCGTCATTGGATGGACGCCCGCTACCGGACGACGCCTTGGCGGGCGGGCGGCGCGTGACCGGGTACATCATCCCGACCGAAGTCGAAGGCGGGAGGAAGCCAACCGGCCGGATGCATGCTAGAGCGCCGGTATGGGCAACGTCGCCGGCATCGTCCGTCACCTCGTCGAGAACCCGGCCTTCGTGGGCATCGGGCCCGCCAGCGCGCGGCGCCTCGCCGATCGGTTCGGCGAGGACCTGCCCCGCGTGCTGGCCAATGGCGACGTGAGCGCCTTGGCCGAGGTGCTTGACGAGGAGCGCGCCGTGACGCTCGTTGCCGCCTGGCGGCTGCGCCTCGCCGAGGGGGACGTCGTCGTCTGGCTGGACGAGCAAGGCATCGGCCCGCGCCAAGCGGCCAGGATCGTCGCCCTTTGGGGCGAGGAGGCCCCCGGCCGCCTTCGGACCAGGCCCTACGATCTCCTCGCGGTCATGGACTGGCAGGTCGTCGATCGCGTCGGCCGCGGCCTCGGCGTCCAGCCCGACGCGCCGGAGCGGCTGGTGGCCGCGGTCGAGGCCGTCCTCTACGGCCGCCTCGTCGAACAGGACACCGTGACGCCGCGGCCGCGGCTGGTAGCGGCTGTCGAAGACCTCCTGGGCATCCCTGTCGGCGAGCGCGCGATCGCGCTCGCGGTCGAGGAAGGTGCCGCCTTCGAGGTGCCGGACGGCTACCAGCCCGCCGGCGCCCACATGATGGAAACCTACGTCGCCGACCGGATCGGAGACCTCCTGGCGGATCGGGGCGTCCGCGACCTCCTCACTTCACGCACCACGGACGAGCAGATCCGGACCTGGCTCGACGCGCGCGAGCGCGCTGGCGGGACCGTCCTCGATCCCGAGCAGCGCGACGCCGTCGTCATGGGCGTCCGGGCGCCGGTCGGAATCCTTGTGGGCGGGGCCGGCGTCGGAAAGACCACCGTGCTGAGGACGATCTGCGACGCCTGCGCGGCCTTCGGTCGCTCCGTCCATCTGGTCGCCCTGGCGGGGCGGGCCGCCGTCCGGATGAGCGAGGCCACCGGCAGGCCCGCCCACACGATCGCGGCGTTCCTCGCCGCGGAGCACACGGCGGCGAGCCTGGGCGCGAACGCGCTCGTCGTCGTCGACGAGAGCTCCATGGTCGACCTGCCGAACCTCTACCGCCTCATGATGCGGATGGGCGAAGGATGCCGGCTGCTGCTGGTCGGCGACAACGCCCAATTGCCGCCGATCGGGTTCGGGCTGGTCCTGCACCAATTGGTGGACGTGCCGGGCATCCCCCTCGTTCGGCTCGTCCGCATTCACCGACAGGCCGCCGAGACGGGCATCCCCGTCGTCGCCGGCGAGATCCGAGCCGGCAGGTTTCCGAAGATGGGCGAGGCGCTGGACGGCAAGGGCTCGGGCGTGGTCTTCCTGCCGGGCTCGGGGCCGAACCGCTCGCCGACGTTACAGGACGTCGTCGACGCCGTCTCCACCTGTGGGGGATGGTCCGAGGACATCCGCATCCTCTGCCCGACCAAGCGGAGCGAGGCCGGGACCGAGTCGGTGAACGCGCACTTCCATTCCTTGCTCCGGCACGGCCGCATGAGGATGAGCGATCCCGACTACGCGGTCGGCGAGCCGGTCATGTTCCTGCGCAACGACTACCGGATGGGACTCAGGAACGGCTCCCTGGGCACGGTGACCGACATCCTGGAGGACGGGCTGGAGGCCGAGTTCGACGGCGTCAGGCACGAACTCACCGGAGCCAAGCTCGAAGACCTGACGCTCGCCTACGGCATCACCGTCCACAAGGCGCAGGGGTCCGCGTTCTCGCGAGTCGTCATCCCCATCGCTCCAAGCCGACTTCTCGATCGGTCGCTGATCTACACCGCGGTGACGCGGGCTCGGGACCAAGTCGTGCTGATCGGGGACATCGAGGCCTTCGAGCGAGCGGTGACCTCGTCGGCGAACGCCCATCGCCGAATCGTCGGATTGAGAGCGGCGTTCGAGGCCTCTGCGTCGAGGCGCATGAGGCTAGCCTGAGCTTGACAGCTCGTGCGAACTGGATGCCCAGATCGGGCAGGCCCGATCAAAGGCTTCACACATCCGGGCAAACGCTCCGGGGGCACTTTCAATTAGCAGATCGCTTAATCACCCCCATAGGACTAATGGGCTCGAAACCACCGTCGCCGGACGTCGAAGTAGGACGTGATCGAGGCGCGCGTTTCAGGGGCGATCGTGTTGTCTCCCGCCTTCTGAGTCTAGCAGATAGATGGATGCAATGGGCGCCGGCATGCAGCTATAACGGGTGCCGTGGCCGCGACCGTTCCAGGTCGCGCGAGCGGGCGGGGGCGAAGTGTCGGAGAACAAGATTACGCACGTGGCCGTGCATGACCTGAATAAGACGCGCGAGGGTTTCAACGTTAAACTCGGCAAGGAGGGGCTGGCGGTCTCGAAGACGACCCAGCGCGTGATCGACGACCTCTACCAACTGTATCGCCGGCGAACCTCAAAATCCCACGGCAAGTTCTCCCTGGACGACGATTACTCGCCTACGCGCAAGCACATGCGAGCCTACCTCGACGGCGATTGCACCGAGTTCTACGCGATGACATCCAAGATGATGGAGACGCTCCGGCGACAGGCCAGCAACAAGGGCGCCGCGCAAGGCGGCCACGTCTTCTTTGCGCATTTCGCAAGGGATGGAGCCCAGTACCTGCTCGTCGCGATCATCAACGACAAGCTCGGCGCCAGACTGACGGGAGAGCTTGACGTGAGGGACGTAGAACATCTCGACATCGATGGCTTTCGCTTCGCTGGCCGCATCAACCTGACGGCATGGTCCGAGGACCAGGACCGCTACATCGGCTTCCTAAAGGGCAAGGGCAACGTCTCTGACTACTTCAAGCAGTTCCTGGGCTGCGATACCGCCGTCCAGGATCGCGAGGACACAGTCGGGCTCGTCAGGGCGCTGAAGTCGTTCGCCGACGCGCAAGAGATGGACCAGTCCGCCAAGAACCAGTTCCTGGCCCGTGCGAAGGACATCTGCGAGCGCGCCTCCAAGGCCCGCCTCGAACTCAGCTTTGACGCCTTCGCGAATGAGTTGATGCCTGCGGCGCCCGACGTTCTGCTCGAAGCGCTGACCGATCCGGAGTTGAAGCTGAACGATGGCTTCGTGCCCGATAGGGGGGGTCTCAGGATGCTCGTCCGCTTCAAGGCGCAGACCCAGGACTGGACCGTCGAGTTTGAGCGCGAGGCCATCACCGGCGGCAAGGTGGTGTTCAACGAGGCCGAGAATACCCTGACCTTGAAGGAGCTGCCCGCCGATCTCACCGCCAGGCTCCGCGAAGAATTCGCGCGCGATGGCTGAGACGACCTTCGATCGGCTGCTCGGCATCTACCGGAACACGACCTTCGCGGCGGGCGCACGCGAAGGCGAGGTAACCATCGTGTCCGAGGACGCCATCGCCCTGCTGCGCGAGGCCGACGAAAGCCAGGAAGTCGCGAACGACACGGGCCTCTTTCCGGACGTCGATCTCGCCGGCCTGAAGGTCGGAGATCGCGTCAAGGTGGAGTTCAGGCCACCGCGGACTGGCATCGGTCTTCTTGTCGAGAACTTCGACGCCCTCTTGATGACGCCCGAGGCACGGTCGAAAGAGCCGTCCGCCTATTTCGTCATCGCCGGCAAGCTTGAGCCGTCGACCGAGCCTGCCAGCGATTTTCAGACGCGCTACCGAAAGGCGATCGCCGTCGTGGGGCTCCTATCGGAGGCGGCCTCGTATCTCGACCGAACGAGACAGGAGCTCGTCTTCTTCCGCGAGGGCAAGTTCGTCGTTCCAATCCGCTATGACGCGGCAGATCTGCGGCGGTTCGAGGTAGCGGATGCCGAGCGGCTGCTCGCGCTCTTCGAGGACGTCGTCCATCACGACCAGAAGCTGTCGATCCTCACGGAGGCGGTCGCACACCTCACCGAGTCCCAGCCTGCCGCGGCGCGCTTCGCCTATCTGCTTACCAACGTAGGGACGGTGGCCGACGAGGTGCGCGATGGATATCGCCTGTTCGCTTCGAGCTTCTCCTACAATCGCATCCGCAGCGAGGTCGAAGCGGCGAAGCTCGAATTCGTGGCCAAGATCCACAAGACGTTCGTGGACATCCAGGGCCAGCTGCTCGGCATTCCCGTGGCTACGGTCATCGTCGCGTCCCAGCTCAAGGTCGCGAATGCATGTGGCTTGGACCTCTGGACCAACGTCGCCGTCCTAGCCGGCGCCTGGATCTTCGTTCTCCTGCTGCTCCTGGCCATCGTGAACCAGTGGCTGACGCTTACCGCGCTCAAGGACGAGATCGATAGGCAGAAGCGAAAGCTCGTTTCCGACTACGCCGCCATCAGCGACAAGTTCACACCCATCTTCTCGGGCCTTGCAGGCCGCATCGTCTGGCACAGGATCGGTCTGTTCGTCGTGGCGATCGTGGCGACGTTAGGCGTCGCCTTCGCCACGTTCGCCTATCTGCGACTGACGGGTGTCGATCCGCTGAAATGCCTTTCGTGATGGCGAGACTGACCCAAATGCTGCGCCTCACTGACTAAGATCCCCGAACGTTCGTCCGAGCCTCTCGCCAGCCCACCGCCGACGCCGCTTCCCTCAAGGGTCTCCCATGACCGAGAACGATAAGCAGGAACCCGAGAAGCCATCCGACTCGCCTAAGCCAGGTGAGCAAGGCAAGGACAAGAGGAAGCCCGCAGCGAAGCCGGCGCCTGGCGAGATCGATCACTTCCTCCTGAGCCGGCTCTACCCGGAACCCCATAACGTCTTCAACCCCACCGCCGCGGTGGATACGTCCTCCCCGGAAGTCGTTGTGGCACTCGATACCAACGCGCTGCTGCTGCCCTACCAGCTTGGCAAGAGCGATCTCGCAGGCATCGCCAAGGTCTACGCCAAGCTCGCCGGCGAGAGCCGCCTCTTCCTACCGGAGCAGGTCGCACGGGAGTTTATCAAGAACCGCGACGGCAAGCTCGCCGACATGGTCTACGCGTTCGACGAACGCATCTCCAAGCTAGCCGGCTGGGACGCACCTGTGAGCCCCCTGCTGATGGAGGGCTTCCCGGACAAGGAGGCGCTCGACAAGGCGGCAACGGCACATGGTGAGGCCGCGAAGGCCTATATCGCTCAGCTGAAGCTTCTCGCGCGCCAGATGAAATCCTGGCGGGGAGACGACCCCGTGACCGCTATCTATGCCGAGACCTTCCGGAAGGATCAGATGATCGGCCCCGGCGTGCCCGACGAGAAGGTCTTGGAGGAGCTCCAGTATGGCCTCACCCACAAGGTGCCCCCGGGCTACAAGGACGCATCGAAGGACGACCAAGGCATCGGCGACGTGATCGTCTGGCTATCCCTGCTTGATCTGGGCGCCCGCCTGAAGAAGGACCTGGTCTTCGTCACCGGCGAGCAGAAGGCGGATTGGTTTGTGAGGGCGAACAAGCAGCCGATCTACCCACGCCCCGAACTGGTCGACGCTTATCGCCGCGCATCCGATGGGCGATCCCTCCGGCTGTCGAGCCTGCATGACCTGCTTCGAGAGATGAAGGCGCCCGAAGACCTCGTCGCCGACGTGCAGATCGCGGAGGCGACCGCCAACAGCGCCATTCAGGCTATCTCAAGCGCGAACATGCCGTTTGCCGATACGATCCGGACATCGAGGCGATCGAGCGAGATGCGCTTCCACGGTGGCGGGCCCGCGGTGCCGGCGGGCGAGAAGGTCTTCGACTATTCGACCCACAACGGAATGATCCGTGTCGATCACGGAAGGTTCGGGTTCGACGTCGCCTTCTCGAAGGCCAGCGACACCTCCATACACCTGATGAAGCGTGGATCGACCCGGAGGATCGGAAGGGTCAAGAACGCTGACCTCGGACAGGTCGTGTCCATCGACACGATCGATACGACGTCCAGCCACTACACCATCCAGTTGAACGAAGCCTTCCTGGTCGAGAACGAGGAGGGTGCTGTCATGGGTGGGCGTATCGCTGGTATTCGTGACGACACCAGGGGCTCGGATCGAGATGAGGTGCGCTTCTACTATACGATCAACGCGCCGGGATCTCTGGTCGTCCTGCCTTAGGAGACGAGGAAACTCATTATCTTGAAAAAGCAGTCGCCCGGGCATCGGCGGGCAATCGCCTCGGTTGCCTCACCTGGGATTGAGTCGTGTTGATAGGAGATGATTTTGAGCAGCCGGTATCTCCGGCGACAAACTGCACATCGCCGAATCGCAGGGTGTAGGGGAAACTTCACTAGTTTGATAGCGAGACGCAGAAGAGAGACCCGAGTTTGACGACTGATGGCGGATCGACAAGAGGATTATCAAGGCCGATCAATGGCTTCACACACACAGTTGGCGAACCTTTCGGGGATAAATTCTACTGAGGCGCGCTGGCGCGGCTTCGCCGTGAGCTTCCTGCTGGCCGCGCTCGGGCTGGCGGGGGGGCTGATCGCGCTCGCGCTGCTGATCGACCCCTACGACACCGGCCGCAGCCCGCTGCCGCTGAAGGAGGGCATCAGCCCGCAGGGCCCGCGCACGGCGGCCGCCAGCCGCGGCCGCGATCCGCATTTCCGCGGCGCGATCTTCGGCAACTCGCATATCCAGCTGGTCTCGCCCGACGAGCTCAAGGCGAAGACCGGCATTCCCTTCGTCTCGCTGATCGCGCCGGCGACGGGGCCGCGCGAGACGCTGGTCCTGCTCGACTGGTTCCTGCGCCACAGGCGCGAGCCGGCCGAGGCGCTGGTGATCGGCGTCGATACGCGCTGGTGCACGCCCGATCCCGCCATGCCGGGCGACAAGCCCTTCCCCGACTGGCTATTTTCGGCCTCGCCGCTGGCCTATCTCGGCGGGCTGATGCGCTTCGACGTGCTGGAGGAGATGCCGCGCCGGCTCGGCTATCTCTTCGCCCGTCGGCCCGAGCGCGCCCGTCCGGACGGCTACTGGGATTACGAGGCCAATTACGAGCTGCAGGGCTTCCATGCCGACCCGGTGCGCCGCGCCAGATTGCAGGAGCCGATCGATATCTCCGGCGGCAACGCTTCGGGCCCCTTCCCCGCCGCCGAGAAGCTCTCGGCCCTGCTCGCCAGGCTCGCCCCCGAGGTCCCGGTGATCCTGCTGCGCCCGCCGAACTTCATCAGCGCCCAGCCGGTCCCGGGCAGCCCCGGTGCGCAGGCCGACGCCGCCTGCCGCGACGCCTTCGCCCGCCTCGCCGCCAGCCGTCCGCGCACCGCGCTGGTCGACTGGCGCGTCGACCGGCCGGAGAATCGCGAGCCGGACAACTATTTCGACCATACGCACTACCGGCAGGCGATCGCGCGGCGTGTCGAAAGCGACATTGCGGCAGAGATCGTCAAAATCAGACGCTGAATCAATACTTTGGTCGACCATCCTCGACTGGATGAAAGCGATTGTTCCGGCCGGGGCCAGCCGGTATAAGGGCGCCAAATCGGCGGCCTCCAGACGGCAAAGCCGGTTGGGGGTCATCGAGCAGACGTTCATTCAGAAAGCCTGCCCATGTCGAAGCAGACCACCCTCGACCCCGATTACCGCCCCTCCGACACCGAGCCCTTCATGAACGACCGGCAGCGCGAGTATTTCCGCGCCAAGCTGCTCGCCTGGAAGGAGGAGATCCTGAAGGAGGCCAAGGAAACCCTGGTCACGCTGCAGAGCGAGAGCGAGAACCATCCGGACATCGCCGACCGCGCCTCCTCCGAGACCGACCGCGCGATCGAGCTGCGCGCCCGCGACCGGCAGCGCAAGCTGATCTCCAAGATCGAGGCCGCCATGGCCCGGATCGACGACGGCACCTACGGCTATTGCGAGGAGACCGGCGAGCCGATCTCCCTGAAGCGGCTCGAGGCCCGTCCGATCGCCACCCTTTCGCTCGAGGCGCAGGAGCGTCACGAGCGCAACGAGCGGGTCTTCCGGGACGACTGATCCCGGCCGGCCGTTCAGGACTGCCTTCGACCTCCCGCAGCGATGCGGGAGGTTTTTTCATGCCGTGACAGATCGGCGAAGGAGGAAAGCCCCGCGCGGGAGGCGCGGGGCTTCGTGGCCGCCAGCCGTGGAAGCTTGGGGAGCGTGGCGGGC
Organism: Allobosea sp. TWI1241; assembly: GCF_039673065.1. NCBI lineage: Bacteria > Pseudomonadati > Pseudomonadota > Alphaproteobacteria > Hyphomicrobiales > Alloboseaceae > Allobosea > Allobosea sp. TWI1241. The sequence continues at coordinate 174,223 of NZ_JBDJKW010000001.1, forward strand.
GGCCGGGAGGAGCGGCGGCCTCGGGAGAAGCCGCCTGCCGGCACGGACAGGCGCAAGACGTGGGGAGCGTCGCCATCTCCGTGCCGGATCTCGGGAACCGGGCTCAGAAGGGCAGGATAATGTCCATCACCTGCTGGCCGTAGCGCGGCTGCTGCACGTCGGTGATCTGGCCGCGGCCGCCATAGGCGATGCGGGCCTGGGCGATCTTGCTCGACTCGATCGTGTTGTCCGATTCGATGTCCTCGGGACGGATCACGCCGGCGACGATCAGCTCGCGCACCTCGAAGTTGACGCGGATCTCCTGCTTGCCCTCGATCACCAGATTGCCGTTCGGCAGGGTCTGGGTGACCACGGCGGCGACGTTGGTGGTCAGTTGCTCGGCGCGGCGGACCGAGCCGCTGCCCTCGCTGGAACCGTTCGAGTCGAGCTTCAGCAGCGAGCCGGGCTTGGCGCCGTCCGGCAGGAAGTTGTCGACCTTGTTCTCGAAGCCGAAGGCGTTGGTTGCCCCCAGCCCCTCGCCGTTCTTGCGGCTGCGCTTGGTGCTGTTGTCGAGCTGGGCGCGGTCGGTGACCTTGACCTTGACGGTGACGAGATCGCCGACGAGCCGGGCGCGCTGGTCCTTGAAGAAGGCGCGCGAGCCGGTGCGCCACAGCGAGTTCGGCGCGTAGGAGGCGTGCTCCATCGCCGGCATCGGCATCTGGACCGGCTTGTAGCCCTTCTGGGCCGTCGGGTCCTCGATCGGCGAGAGCGCAGGCGCCTTGCCGACATTGGCGAGGCGCTCGCCGGCGCCGCAGGCACCGAGCAGGAGGGAGAGCCCAAGGGCCGCCGGCAGGGAGAGGGTGGAGATGCGGGTCATGGGATTTCGTCCGGATCGATGACGGGGCCGGCGCTCAGCGCACGACGGCGACGTGGCCGCCGCCCGGAGGGCTGACGTTGACGCGGCCGGGGCCGGAGACGGTGGCGTGGAGGACACGCTTCGACTCGGGGTTGGTGACGGCGATGACGTCGCCCATGGCGCCCGCCTCATTGGCCCGGCCGCGCATGCTGATCAGCAGGCCGCGATGCTCGTAGACCAGGGTGACGATCTGGCCGCGGCCGACGATCTCCTCGCGCTGCACGTCGGCGCCGCGCAGCGGCACTCCGGCGAGCAGCGAGCGCTTGGCGACCTTGCCGACGGCGCCGCGCGCCTCGCCGATCAGGTCCTTGGCACCGGGCTCGCGCGGGCGGCGCTCGACGCCGAGATCGCCGGCAACCAGCGTCTCGCCGCGGGCGATGGTCCGCAGCGGCACCAGCACGTCGACGGTCTCGACGAGCTGGCCGCTGACGCGCACCGGCTTCAGCCGGGTCGCGGCGCTGCCGGGGACGCCGAAACGGCCGAGCACGCGGCCGGTGCGGATGTCGTGGGTGAGGTCGATGGCGACCGGCTCGGCGGTGAGCTCGGGCTCCACCGCGACGACGGGCGCGCCGCCGTCGAAGACGAAGGCGTAGCCGCGCGCATCGAAGCCGAAACGCTCCTGCAGCGCGGTCTTCACCGCGGCCTCGATGTCCTGGCCGGTGACCCGGCGGGCGGCGCGCGTCACCACAACCTGGGCGATGCCGCGCATGTCGAGGCGCTGCTCGTCGCGCAGCAGCCCGTTGCGCTGCGCGGCCTCGCGCACCCGCTCGGCCTGGATCGTGCCGGTCTCGCCGAGCGCGGGCGCCCGGAAGGCCGGCAGCGAGGCCTCGTGCGGGGACAGGCCGGCGATCAGCTCGCCGAAGGAGACGATATCGCGGTTGACCGTGAGATCGGGCTTCAGGCGCAGCGCCGTATCGGCCGGCACGGCCTGGGCCGGGACGTCCTGCCGGGCGGCTTCCTGCGCGGCGAGCGGCACCATGGCGGCGCCGAAGGCGGCGATGGCGAGGAGGGAGCGGATCATGGCCATGGCTCTCCTCAGCGCATGATCTGGGTGGTGGACTGCATCATCTGGTCCGCCGCCGAGATCACCTTGGAGTTCATTTCGTAGGCGCGCTGCGCCGCGATCAGCGAGGAGAGCTCGGTCACCGCCTGCACATTGCCTTCCTCGAGGTAGTACTGCTGCACCGTGCCGAAGCCTTCGCCGCCGGCGACGCCGTCGATCGCAGGGCCCGAGGCCGCGGTCTCCATGAACAGGTTGTCGCCCATCGATTCGAGGCCGACCTTGTTGACGAAGCGAGCGAGCTGGAGCTGGCCGAGCTGCTGCGGCGCGGTCTGGCCCGGCAGCGTGACCTCGACCGTGCCCTGCGAGCCGATGGTGACGCTCAGCGCGTTATTGGGGATCGTGATGCCCGGCTCGACCTGATAGCCGTCGCGGGTCACGAGCTGGCCCTGCGCGTCGAGGTCGAAGGAGCCGTCGCGGGTATAGGCGGTGCGACCGTCGGGCAGGCGGATGCGGAACAGCCCCTCGCCCCGGATGCCGACATCGTACTGCTTCTCGGTCGGCGTCATGTTGCCCTGGGTCATGACGCGGCCGGTCGAGACCGTCTTGACGCCGGAGCCGATCGAGATGCCGGCCGGGAGCATGGTGTTCTGGTCGGAGGTGGCCGAGCCGGCGCGCCGGTAGTGCTCGTAGAGCAGGTCCTGGAAATGCACGCGCTGGCGCTTGTAGCCGGTGGTGCGGACGTTCGCGATGTTGTTCGAGATGACCTGGACGTTGAGTTCCTGGGCCATCATGCCGGTGGCGGCGGTCTGAAGGGCGCGCATGTCGCTGGGCTCCTGTCCGCGTCAGCTCTGCTGGTCGGCCAGGCGGGTGATCGCCTTGGCCCGGAGCTCGTCGGTCCGCGCGAGCAGCGACGAGACGTTCTGATAGGCGCGCTGCACCTCGACCAGGCGGGTCATCTCGACCACCGCCTTGACGTTGGAGCGCTCGAAGGCGCCGGTCTCGAGCCGGGCCTGCGGGCCGGCCGGCTGGCCGGGGGCGGCCGCGCTGAAGACGTTCTCGCCCTCGCTGCGCAGCGAGGCCGGATCGGCGAAGCGCACCTGGCGGATGCGGCCGCGCTGGCCCTGGTCGGAGGAGACGGTGCCGTCGGGAGCGATGCGGGGGTTGCTCTCGGATTCGCCGAAGACGATCGGGCCGCCCTCGCCCAGCACCGGATGGCCGGACTGCGTCACCAGCTGGCCGCGGGCATTGATGCCGAGCGCGCCGGCGCGGGTATAGCGCTCGCCCTGCGGGGTCTGCACGGCGAGGTAGTTGCCGGCGTCGAGCGCGATGTCGAGCGGGTTGCCGGTGCGCTCCAGCGTACCCATGGAGAGATCGATCGGGGTGCCCTTGTCGATGACATAGGACAGCCGGCGGTCGCCGGTCGGGAAGGTATCGGCGCGGGCGCTCGGCGAGATGTACTCGGCGAAACGCGACGAACGGGCCTTGAAGCCGTTCGTGCCGACATTCGCGATGTTGTTGGCGATGACGTCGAGTTCCCGCACCAGAGCCATCTGGCGCGACAATCCGACGAGAAGCGCGTTTTCCACGGCCTCTGCTCCCGATCTGTCCCGCGACGGCCTCGACGCTCCCCAGCGCGGCCATCGCACCGAACAGGTTGGCAAGCGCCGTGCCAGCATGGTTAATTTAAATCAAGATACTGATATCGTTACGATTAATGACCGATAGTACGTAGCTTGAGCCCGGCACGGACCGCACCGACCGGCAGGAACGGCCCGGCAGAAATTGCCGACCTTAACGAGGCGTTAACCCTAATCCCCCAGGGTCTTCCTCAGGGAACCGGTGGCACGAACGGCCACCGATGCGGGTTGGGCGGGCATGGCCAAGAAGCCGAAGACGAGCAGCGAGACCGACCAGGCCGGCGCCGAGGCGCCGAAGGCCGGCAAGAAGAGGCTGATCGTCATCGGCGGCGCCGTGCTGTCCCTCGCCCTCGCCGGCGGCGGCGGTGCCTGGTTCTTCCTGAAGAAGCCGAGCCCCGAGCAGGTCGCCGCGAGCGAGGCCGCCGCCAAGAAGCCGATCTCCTTCGTCGAGATGAAGGACATGATGGTCGGCATCTCCGGCGGCCAGCAGGACCGCCAGCCCCTGGTCAAGATCAAGGTCGTGCTCGAGATCGCCGATCCGAAGACGGCCGAGCAGGTCAAGCCGCTGCTGCCGCGCGTCGAGGACGCCTTCCAGGTGTTCATGCGCGAGCTGCGCCCGGCCGACCTCGAAGGGTCTGCCGGTCTCTACCGGTTGAAGGAAGAGCTGCTGCGGCGGGTCAACGTGACCGTCCACCCGGCCAGGGTCGACGCCGTGCTCTTCAAGGAACTCCTGATCCAGTAACGCAGAAGCGACAAGACGCGCCCCGCCATGGCCAACGACGAACTCGCCCAGGACGCCGAAATCCCGGCCACGCCGCTCACGCCCGAGGGCATGGCGGCGGAATGGGCCACCATGCCCGAGGCGCCCGAGGACGAGCAGAGCGCCGAAGCCAATATCGATCGCCTGATGACCCAGGACGAGATCGATACCATGCTGGGCTTCTCGGCCGGGGACGACGGCAAGGGCGGCCGCAACGGCCTGCAGGCCATCGTCGACTCGGGCTCGGTGACCTATGAACGCCTGCCGATGCTCGAGATCATCTTCGAGCGTCTGGTCCGGCTGCTCTCGACCAGCCTGCGCAACCTGTTCAGCGACAATGTCGAGGTCACGCTCGAGAGCATCCGCTCGGTGCGCTTCGGCGACTACATCAACTCGATCTCGCTGCCGGCGATGCTCGCCGTGTTCAAGGCCGAGGAATGGGACAATTTCGGCCTCGTCACCATCGAGTCCGCCCTGACCTACTCGGTGCTCGACACCATGCTGGGCGGCAAGCGCGGCCAGGCCGCCGCCCGCGTCGACGGGCGCCCCTTCACCTCGATCGAGATGAGCCTGCTCCGCCGGGTGATCGGCGTGGTGCTCGGCGATGCCGAGGCTGCCTTCCGCCCGCTCTCGCCGGTCAACTTCAAGGTCGACCGCATCGAATCGAACCCGCGCTTCGTCTCGATCTCGCGGCCAGCCAACGCCGCCATCCGCATCGAGCTGCGCTTCGACATGGAGGGCCGCGGCGGCGCCCTCCATCTGCTGCTGCCCTACGCCACCATCGAGCCGATCCGCGAGCTGCTGCTCGAGAGCTTCATGGGCGAGAAGCTCGGCCGCGACCCGATCTGGGAGAACCATCTCGCCACCGAGGTCTGGCAGGCGGACGTCGCGGTGAAATGCGTGCTCCACGAATGCACCATGCCGCTGAAGCGCGTGATGAAGCTCGAGATCGGCGACACGCTGATGTTCGACGCGCGGCCCGAATCGGTCGCCTCCCTGCGCTGCGGCGACTTCATCGTCAGCGAGGGCCGCATCGGCCGGGTCGACGACAAGATCGCCGTGCAGGTGGTCAGCCCGCTGCGCCGCTCCAAGACCACGATGGCGGCTTTCGACACCAGCCATCTGCACCCCACCACCTGAGGCGCGAGGACCCGTCATGACCGTCACCCTGATCGCGGATGTCCTGGTCGGCTGCCTGCTGGTCGCGACGATCGTCACCTGCTACGTGCTGTCGAAGCGCATCGAGCGCCTGAAGACCGACGAGGCCGCGATGCGCCAGACGATCGGCGCGCTGGTCGCCGCCACCGACACTGCCGAGCGCGCCATCACCGGGCTGAAGAACACGCTGGGCGACTGCGACCGCACCCTGGCCGAGCGCCTGCTCACCGCCGAGCGCTATGCCGCCGACCTCGCCGCCCAGATCGAGGCTGGCCAGGGCGTGATGGAGCGCATCGGCCAGATCGTCGGCGCCGCGCAGCTCGTGGCGCCCAAGGCCGCGCCGGCCGCAGTCGCCGAAGCCGTGCCCGAGCCGACCGTCGCCACCCGCATGGCCACCGCCGCCGGCGCCGCGGCCGCGATCCGTGCCCGTGCCGCCCGCCGCCTGGGGAGCCAGGCCGCGTGATCCAGTCGCCACGGCTCATCCCCGCGGTCATCCTCGGCGCCATGAGTCTCCTGGCGCTGAAGCTGCTCGCGTGGACGAGCGAGCCTTATCCGGGGCGGGTGCCGGCGAGCGCCGGATTTCTGACGTCTTCAGCCCCGGCGAAGGCGGCCGGCAAGCCGGCCGACCGCGAGGGCGGCGGCCGCGCCCATGGCCCCGGCGTTCTGTTCGACCCCGAGACGACGGGTGCCATCGACGCGCCGAAGGGCAAGGCTTCGTCCGAGAGCAAGGTCTCGCCCGAGGAGCAGGCGAAGCGCGATGCCACGATGGCCGCCAACCCGGCCAACAAGGCCGAGCTGATGAACCGGCGTACCCAGCCCCCCTCGCCCTCCGAGCGCGCCCTGCTCGAGCGCCTCGGCGAGCGCCGCGACGAGATCGAGGCGCGCATGCGCGAGCTCGACATGCGCGAGAAGCTGCTCGACAACGCCGAGAAGCGGCTCGACGGCCGCGTCGACGACCTCAAGGCGCTGGAGCAGAAGGCCGACGGCCCGCAGCAGAAGAACGAGGAAGCCGCCAAGGCGCTCAAGAACCTCGTGATCATGTACGAGACCATGAAACCCAAGGACGCCGCCCGCGTCTTCGACCGGCTCTCGCTCGACGTGCTGGTGCCGGTGGTGCGACAGATGAACCCGCGCAAGATGTCCGACGTGCTCGCCGCCATGTCGTCCGAGGCGGCGGAGAAACTGACCGTGGCGCTGAGCCAGCCCGGACGCGCCAACCTCGTGGTCGAGCGGGTCGCGCCGGCCGGCCTCGGCGGCAACGAGCTGCCGGCGATCGAGCCCGCGGCGCGGCGCTGAGGCGCCAGAAGGCCGCTTGAAGCCCGCTTGCCGCTTTAACGCAGCGTTATCCTTGACGCCCTAGCCTTGCGCTCGCGCTCCGCCTGTCCGGAGCATCCGTATCGTGGCGTGAGTATCCGGCGTCTTGCGTAACCTGCGCTCCCTGAGCTTCGGCATCGGCCTGGCGGCACTGAGCCTCGCTGCCGGGCTCGACGCGTCGGCGCTGGCCGCGAGCGCGCAGCTGACCGGGCAGGCCATGCCCGGCGGCTTCGGACGCATCGCCTTCACCTTCGACGAACCGGTCGTCACGCGTGCGCGCGTCGCCAACGGCGTGCTGGTCGTCGGCTTCAGCCAGCCGGTCAAGATCGATCCCGCGCGCATCGCCCGCGAGCTGCCGGCCTATATCACCCTGGCCCGCGTCGATCCGGATGGCCGCGGCCTGCGCTTTGCGCTTGCCCGCAGCTACCGCGCCAACCTGCTGGAAGCCGGCGACCGGGCCTTCGTCGACCTGCTGCCGCCGAACTGGAGCGGCCAGTTGCCGGGCCTGCCGCCCGAGGTGGTGGCCGAGCTGACCGAGCGCCTGCGCCTCGCCGAGGCGCGCGCCCGCGAGATCGACCGCGCGCCGAAGCCGGAGGCGCCTGCGCTCGACCTGCGCGTCGCCAGCCTGCCGACGCTCGACCGGCTGATCTTCAAGACGGCGGACGGCATCGCGGCGACGCCGAAGCTCGAGGGCGACAAGCTCACCGTCGCCTTCGACCGCGAGATGACGCTGATGGCCGGGCGGATGCGCGCCCTGCTGCCCGAGGGCTTCACGCTCGACAGCGCCCGCAACGAGGCCGGCGGCGCCCGGCTGGTTTTCACCGTGCCGACGGGCCGCGAATTGCGCAGCTTCCGCGACGAGGGCGGCTGGACGGTCGATCTCGCCTCGCCGGCCGAGACCATCGCCGCGACGCTCGCCGGACTTGAGGCCGCCGAGGCCAAGAAGGCGGAGCCGGCGCCGAAGGCCGAGCCCGCCGCCGCACAGCCGCCCGCGACAGAGACCGCCGCCAGGCCGGCCAAGGCCGCGACGCCGACGCCCGCGCCGGCACAGGCGGTTTCCGCCGCTCCGCTCCCGCCGCAGGAGGTCTCGATCAGCGCCGAGACGGTGGCCGAGGGCGGGCGCATCGCCTTCCGCTTCCCGCGCCCGACCGGCGCCGCGGCCATCGCCGAGCCCGGCCTCGTCACCCTCGTCTTCCATACGATCGACACCATCGATCCGGGCCGGCTGAACGGCCTCCTGCCCGGCCTGCTGCGCGGCGTCACCGTGACGCGCGAGGCCAAGGTCACCGTGCTGCGGCTCGAAACCGCGCGGCGCCAGGTGACGCGGCTCTCCGACGACGGCAATGGCTGGACGCTGAGCTTCGGCGAAGGCCTCGGCAAGCCGGCACAGGCGATCGCGCCGGCGCGCGGCACCGACGAGCGCGGCCAGACCGTCGTCGACCTGCCGGTGCCGGGCATGACGGGCGTGCACTGGCTCGAAGGGCACGACGGCAACCTGCCGCTCGCCGTCGTGACCGCGCTCGGCCCGACCCGCGCCGTCACCAAGCCCTATCGCTTCGTCGAATTCGGCCTGCTGCAGACCGCCCATGGCGCCGCGATCCGCGCGCTGGCCGACGATCTCGTGGTGCGCGCCGCGACCGAGGAAGCCGTCATCGGCCGCAATGGCGGCCTCACCGTCAGCCTCGACCCGGCGACGAGCGAGCCGGCACGGCAGGCGAGCGACACCGGCGCCTCCGCGCCGCTGCTCGAGAGCGCGCTCTGGCGGGATCTGCACACCGACCAGGTGCGCGAGCGCGCCCGCTCGTTGCTGGAGGCCGCCGCCGGCGCCTCGCGCAGCCACAAGTCGCAGGCGCGGCTGGCGCTCGTCCGCTTCCTCCTCGCCAACCATCTGGCCTCCGAGGCCGCCGGCCCGCTCAAGGCGCTGCTCGCCGACGATGCCGGCATGCGCAGCAACCGCGAAGCGCTCTTCCTCAAGGGCGTGGTGGCGACGCTGATGCACCGCGACGAGGAGGCGCTGCGCGCCTTCGACGCCGCCCCCGTGCAGGAGGAAGCCGAGACCGGGCTGTGGCGGGCCCTGTCGCAGCAGCGCCTCGGCCGCAACGCCCCGGCACTGGCCGGCTTCCGCCGCGCCGAGGCCATTCTCGACGGCTATCCGGCCGATCTCCAGGCGCCGTTCCGCGCGGCCATGGTGCGCGCCTCGCTGGCGCAGAACGACACCACCGTCGCCGAGAAGCAGATCGCCCGGCTGGCCGACATGCCCGAGACGCTGGTGGCGCCCGAGGAGCTCGCATTGCTGCGCGCCATGCTCGACGACGCCTCGGGCCGGGCCGACGCGGCGCTGGAGGCCTATCGCGCGCTGTTCGAGGCGACGAGCCGGCCGGTCGCGGCGGAGGCGCAGCTGCGCGCCGTCCAGCTCGCCCGCGCCGAGAAGCGCGCCGATCTCTCGCTCGACGAGGCGGCGGCGCGGCTGGAGACCGTCTCGGCGATCTGGCGCGGCGGCGAGATCGAGATCCAGGCGCTGGTCGAACTCGGGCGCATCTATGCCGCGCAGCAGCGCTGGCGCGACGCCTTCATGACCGCGCGGCGCGCCAACGAGGTCTTCCCCGAGCATCCGGCCGTGCGCCTGCTGCACGACGAGACCGCCCAGCGCTTCGAGGCGCTATTCAGCGACCCCAAGCTCGACAAGCTGTCGCGCGTCGAGGCGCTCGCCCTCTTCTACGATTTCCGCGAGTTCCTGCCGATCGGCCGCCGCGGCGACGAGATCACCCGCCTGCTCGCCGACCGACTTGTCCAACTCGATCTGCTCGACCAGGCCGGCGACATCCTCAACTACCAGATGGACCGCCGGCTGAGCGGCGCGGCGAAGTCCACCGTCGCGGCCAAGCTCGCCATGATCCGCCTGATGGGCGGCAAGCCGGCCGAGGCGCTGCAGGCGCTGGCGGCGACCCGGCTCGCCGAGCTGCCCGGCGAGGTCAAGCGCGCCCGCCTGCTCCTGGAGGCCAAGGCGCTCTCCGACCTGTCGCGCACCGACCAGGCGCTCGACATGCTCGAAGGCGAGACCGGCGCCGAGGTCGACCGGCTCGTCGCCGACATCCTGTGGACCGGCAAGCGCTGGCGCGAGGCCGGCGAGGCTGCGGAACGCATCCTCGGCGAAAGCTGGCGCGGCGACGCCGCCCTCGGCGATGCGGAGCGCGGCGACGTCATGCGCGCGGCAATCGCCTATGCCATGTCGGGCGAGACCCTGTCGCTCGACCGGCTGCGCAGCAAGTTCGCCGCCAAAATGGCCCAGAGCGCCGATGCGCGCGTCTTCGCCTTCCTGACCGGCGCCAGCCGCGCCAGCGCCGCCGACATCCGCGAGGCCGCCCGCGCGGCGGCCGGCGCCGACAGCATGTCGGACTTCCTCAACGCCTATCGCAAGCGCTATCCGGCGCTGTCGGGCGCCGAGCGGGAGCGGCCCCAGCCGGAGCCGAAGCGGCAAGACGCGGCGACGCAGGGCGGCGGACAGGGCTGAGAAGCTACGGGCCAGCCTCGCCCGCTAGCTGCCGTAACTCTTGACCAGCGAGCCGGCGACCAGCCCCCAGCCATCGACCAGCACGAAGAAGATCAGCTTGAACGGCAGCGCCACCGTCACCGGCGGCAGCATCATCATGCCGACCGACATCAGCACCGAGGCGACGACGAGGTCGATGATCAGGAAGGGCACGAAGAGCAGGAAGCCGATCTCGAAGGCCCGCCGCAATTCGGAGATCATGAAGGCCGGGATCAGCACCTGCAGCTGGACCTGCTCCGGCGTCTCGGGCCGCGGCCCGGTCGCCATGTCCATGAAAAGCGCGAGGTCCTTCTCGCGGACATGGCGCAGCATGAAGGCCCGGAACGGCACCACGCCGCGCTCGAAGGCCTGCTGCGGCTGGATCTCGCCGGCGATCAGCGGCGCGCCCGCGACCCGGTAGGCCTCCTGGAAGGTCGGCGTCATCACGAAGGCGGTCAGGAACAGCGACAGCCCGATGATGACCGCATTCGGCGGGGCCGTCTGCGTGCCGAGCGCCGAGCGCAGCAGCGACAGGACCACGACGATCCGGGTGAACGAGGTCACCATGATCAGGATCGACGGCGCCAGCGACAGCACCGTGATCACCGCGATCAGCTGCAGCGCCCGCTCGCTGACGCCGCCGCCCTGCCCGAGATCGAGCGACAGCGTCTGCGCCAGAGCGGGCTGACCGAAGGCGGCCGCCAGCAGCACGAGGCCGAGCGGCAGCATGGCCAGGCAGGCCAGCCGGCAGGCTCTCCGAAAATGATGCGTCGCGTGCTGCATGCGCTGTCCCGCCCGAATCAAGGCGCGGGCCCCTGGACGCTATCGCAACGCTCCGGGCAGGGAAATTCGACCACAAGCGCCATCCAACGCCGAAATCGCGGCGCGAGACGGTTCGGAAAGCAGCTGCGACGCATCTGCGACGGACCGCTCGAAGAGGCGGCGGCAGCCTGCCCCAAACGAAAATCGCCCCGCTGGGGGCGATCTCCTGACGGCGTAGGCTCCGGGCGTCTCCCGCGCCGGTTCGGGGCTCAGCCCTTCGGCTTGAGATCACGGCCCAGCAGGCGGGCGAACTCCGCCTCGATGGCGTCGACGGAGAAGGGATCGACCTCGTCGGGCTTGGCGGGCGCGGCATCGGTCGGCTTGTCGGCGAGCTTGGCCGGCGCCTCGCCCTTCGGCTCGGCCGCAGCCTGAGCGTCGACGGGCTTGGCCTCCGCGGGCTTCGACTCGGAGGGCTTCGTGTCGAGAGGCTTGGCATCCGCCGGCTTCGGCTCGGGGGCCTTCTGCTCGGCCGGCTTGGAGTCGGCGGGCTTGGGCTCGGCAATCTTGGGCTCGACGATCTTCGGCGCGGTCTCGGCAGGCTTCGGCGCGGCTGCGGGCGCGGCCGGCTTGGCGGCGAAGCCATCGGTCTCGGGCTTGCGGGGCTCGCCCGGGCGCAGACCGTCGCGACGCAGGCCGGCGGCGAGTTCGGCTTCGAAGCCGGCAAGCGGATCGAAGGCTTGCGAGGCGGGCTCCGGCGCCTTGGCGGGCTCCGGCTTGGCCGTTTCAGGCTTGGCCGACTCCTGATTCACAGTGTCCGGCTTGGCCGGCTCGGGCTTGGCCGGGGGCTGGGGCTCAACGGCAGGTGGAACGGGGCGACGCTCGGGCGCGGCCACGACCGGCGGCACGAACACCGGCGCACCGGCGGGACGCGCCGGTGCCGGCTTCAGGCCGAGCGCCATTTCGAGCTCGGCTTCCATATCGAGCGGCTTGTCGGCGCCCGGCTGCGGCCGAACCGGCTTGGCCTGCACCGGCGCAGGTGCCACGGGCGCGGCGGGCGGCGCCTGCACCGGGGGAGCGACCGGGGCCGGCGGCACCGGCGCGTCGAACGAAGGCTCGCCGCGCGAGGCCGGGCGCACGGCAGAGAACGGGCGCTTCAGCGCTTCCTCCAACTGGCGGGCCATGTCGCCGAGTTCGCCGGTTTCGGACGCAGGCGGGGCCGAGGCGCGACCGCCGGCGATGGTCGCGGCCATGCCGGCCGCGGCGGCGACACCAGCGGTCTGCATCGGGCGAGCGGGCGAAGACGAAGGCGCGGGCTGCCGCGGCGGCGGCTGCACCGGCTCGGGGCGGCCCTGCATCGGGACCGGCGCCGGCGGGACGGGCGCCGCCGTCTGGGGTGGCAGCGGCACGGGCTGCGGCGGAACCGGCATCGTATCGGGAACCGGCGGCATCCGGCGCTGCTCGTCGAACGGCTCGGCGAGGCCGGCCGGATCGAAGGCGGCCGGGCGCTCGGCGTCGGTCGGTGCCGGCGCGGCGACGCGGGCGCCTCCGGCGCGCATGATATTGGTCTCGATCACGACGTCCGACGCCCCGCCGATCATGACGAGGTGTTCGACATTGTCGCGCCGCACCAGCACGAGCTGGCGCGTGCGGTCGAGGTCATGGATATCGACGACGCCGAGGCGCGGCTGGCGGGTGCGCCCGCCGCCCTGCCCCTTGAAGTTCAGCCCCCGGCCGGACATCCGGCGCAGGACGAAGAAGAACAGAGCGACGAGGGCGAGTACGATCGCGAGGGCGATGATCCAGCGCATGCCGGTCGAAAGTTCGAAGCCAAACAGGGTCTGCAAGGTTTGCCTCATGAAGCGTCGCGACAGCCACGACCACCTTCCTTGACGGAAGCCACCCGAGGTTGAACCCCATGGCTATATCATAACGCCCGCGCATTCGGGAAACATGGTTACCGGATGGTTAACTGCGTTTGTGCAACAGCCCGGTCTTAACCGGGCGTTAACCATGAGGCCGGCAAGATTTGCCCAGTCGGCGGGCTCTCGCAGCGCGCCGGCACGGCCCGCGAGGCGGCCTGTCCCGGGAGAATCGCAACGCCATGGCGTCGAACAGCGGCATGAACCTGATGAGCGCCCTGAAGACGCGGATGCACTGGCATCAGACGCGCCAGAAGCTGCTCGCGGAGAACGTCTCCAACGCCGACACCCCGCGCTTCAAGCCGCACGACCTGCGCGCGCCCGACCCTGCGGGCGGCGGCGGCCTCAGCCTCGCCCAGACCTCGCCGCTGCATCTCGGCCCGTCGGGCCAGCGCGGCGGCTTCGACCCGCGCGATCCCAAGCGCTTCGAGACCACACCGAGCGGCAACAGCGTCAATCTCGAGGACGAGATGCTGAAGGTCGCCCAGAACCAGGCCGATTTCCAGCTCGCCGCCTCGCTCTACAGCAAGGGGCTCGGCCTGATGAAGATCGCCATCGGCAAGGGCCGCTGAGCCCGCTTTGCGCTGAGGACATCGCATGGACCTGCTCAAGAGCATCGCCGTCGCCGCCTCGGGCCTGAAGGGCCAGGCCGGCCGCATGCGCGTCATCGCCGAGAACCTGGCCAACGCCGATTCGACGCCCGACCGCGCTGGCGTGGCACCCTATCGCCGCAAGATCGTGACCTTCCAGAACCGGCTCGATCGCGAGCTCGACGCCAAGGTGGTCGATCTCGGCCGCGTCGGCCGCGACGCCAGCCCGTTCCGCACCAAGTTCGACCCCGGCCATCCCGCCGCCGACGCCACCGGCCAGGTGCAGATGCCCAACGTCAATTCGCTGGTCGAATCGATGGACATGCGCGAGGCACAGCGCAGCTACGAGGCCAATCTGAACGTGATCTCCTCCACCCGCCGGATGATCCAGCGCACCATCGACATCCTCCGCGCCTGAGCGTCGCGAGCGGCCGCCACGGAGCCCATGCCATGACCACCTCCAGTTTCGCAGCAGGCGCCTACGCCTCGATGCAGGGCCTCGCCCGCGGCGGCCTGCCGACCAAGCCGGCGAGCACCGGCGGCGCGGCCGGCATGCCCGATTTCGGCTCGCTGCTCGGCAAGGCGCTGGAGACCACGGCGCAGTCGGCCCGCGCCGCCGACACCCAGGCCGCCAGCGTCGCCGCCGGCCGCGCCGACGTGGTCGACGTCGTCACCGCGGTCGCCGAGAGCGAGGCTGCGATCGAGACGCTCGTCGCGGTGCGCGACCGGGTGATCGCCGCCTATGAAGAGATCATGCGCATGCCGGTCTGACCGGCCGCCCGCGACGGACACAGCCCGATGACCTCAGCCGCCATCCTCGACATCGCCCGCGACGGCATCGTGGTCTTCCTCAAGGCCGGCGGGCCGCTGATGCTGATCGCGCTCGGCGTCGGCCTCACCGTCTCGCTGTTCCAGGCGCTGACCCAGATCCAGGAGCAGACGCTGGTCTTCGTGCCGAAGATCCTCGCCGTCTTCGGCGCCTTGCTGCTGTTTTTGCCGTTCATGGGCGATGCGCTGGCGGGGTATATGGGACGTGTCGCCGTCCGAATCGCCACGGGCGAATGACGTTCGCGCCGGCCTGCCCCGCCTGTCCGGCGCAGCGGGGGCTCGCCGAACCGCTCTGGCGCCGGAGTCGGCTCCGCCCGATGCAGATCGCCATCCTGCCCGAGCTCAGCGCCCTGTTCGTGCTGGTCTTCGCGCGCGTGGGCACGCTGGTGATGCTGATGCCGGGCATCGGCGAGCGCACCATCCTCTCGCGCGGCCGGCTGGCACTCGCCTTTTTCCTCGCCCTGCTGCTGCTGCCCATGGTGCGCGGCGTCATGATCATGCCCTCCGAGCCCGCGGGCATCGGCCTGCTGCTGGTCGGCGAGATCCTGACCGGGCTGGCGCTCGGCGGCTGCGTGCGCCTGCTGATGGGTGCGCTGCAGACCGCCGGCCTCATCGTCGCGCAGACCATGGGGCTCGGCTTCGCCATGACGGTCGATCCCTCGGGCGGGCTGCAGAACCCGTCGATCGGGAACTTCCTGACCATGCTCGGCATCACGCTGATCCTGGCCACCGACCTGCACCACCTCGCCATCGGCGCGATCCATGAGAGCTATCGCGTGCTGCCGCCCGGCGGCAGCGTCGAGACCGGCGACGTGCTGGCGCTCGCGGTCAAGGCGATGGGCCAGGGCTTCGCGCTCGCGGTGCAGATCTCGGCGCCCTTCATCGTCTTCGGCCTGCTGTTCAATCTCGGGCTCGGCGTGCTGGCCCGGCTGATGCCGCAGCTCCAGGTCTTCTTCCTGGCCATGCCGGCCTCGATCCTCGGCGGCATGCTGGTGCTGCTCGCGGCGGTCGGGGTGATGATGGCGGTGTTCCTCGAGGATCTCGGCGCGTTCCTGCGCCAGATCTCCGGCCTGTAGGGGGCGCGGCATGGCGGAGGAATCCGACAAGGAAGACCGCACAGAAGAACCGACACAGCGCAAGCTGGAAGAGGCGGTCAAGAAGGGCGACGTCGCCCGCTCGCAGGAGATCGGCACCTTCTTCGTGCTCTGCGGCTTCACGCTCGCCCTGCTGGTCGCGGGCGGCTCGGCCGCGAGCAATGCCGCGCTGTCGCTGCGCTCCTTCCTGATGAACGCCCACCAGGTGCCGGCGGAAGGCGCCGCCCTCTTCCACGTCACCGGCCAGGGCATTCTCACCGGCTTCGCCGCGCTGGGCCTGCCGCTCGCCTTCATCTTCGTGGCGGCGCTCGCCGGGGCGCTGATCCAGCACAAGCCGCTCTGGACCACCGAGCCGCTGATGCCGAAGCTGAACCGCATCTCGCCGATGAACGGCGCCAAGCGCGTCTTCGGCAAGGACGCCTGGGTCAACTTCCTCAAGGGCCTGGCCAAGATCACGCTGGTCGGCATCGGCGTCTGGCTGGTGCTCTGGGGCGAGCGCGACCGGCTGCAGGGCTTCGCCCGGATGGACGTGCACGCGCTGATGCCGGCCGTCCTCTCCCTCACCATCAAGCTGATGGGCAGCGTGCTGGCGATCTTCGCGATCATCGCCATCGGCGACTTCGCCTATCAGCGCTTCACCTGGTACCAGCGCCAGCGCATGACGAAGCAGGAGCTCAAGGAAGAGTTCAAGAACAGCGAGGGCAATCCCGAGGTCAAGGCGAAGCTCCGGCAGCTGCGCATGCAGAAGTCGCGCTCGCGCATGATGGCGCAGGTGCCCAAAGCGACCGTGATCATCACCAACCCGACCCACTATGCGGTGGCGCTGCAATACGAGAACGGCCAGGGCGCGCCGGTCTGCCTCGCCAAGGGCGTCGACGCCATCGCGCTGAAGATCCGCGAGGTCGCCGGTGCGCACGAGATCCCGATCGTCGAGAACCCGCCGCTGGCGCGGGCCCTTTACGCAACCGTCGAAATCGACGACGAGATTCCTGTCGAACACTACCAGGCTGTCGCGGAAGTCATCGGTTACGTCTTGCGCCTCAAGCGCCGGCGCGCCTAACTCGCTGGCTGGACGAACCCCGTCGACACGATGAGCAGACGCATGCCCGCCCCGCCGGGCCGCCCCAGGGAAACGGACCTGCCGCTATGAGCGCAAGCACGGCGACGACCGCGATCGACCGCTCCGACAGGCCCGGCCATGTCGGCATCATCCTGCTGGTGGCGGGGCTGCTGGTCGGCGCGGCCATCGCGCTCGGCTTCATCGCCAACGAATGGGCACAGCCGCTGATTCTCGGCCTGCTCGGCCTGCTCTCGGTGATCGGCGTGTTCAGCCTGTTCGCCTTCGCGATCGGCGTCGTGCAGTTCTCGGGCCGCGCCGCCCGCAACGACCTGACCAAGACGATCGTCGATGGCGCCGAGGACGGCCTCGTGGTCACCGAGGGCGACAACCGCATCCTCTACGCCAACGAGGCCTATCTCGCCCTGGCCGGCGCCCGCAACGCCAGCGAGATCGCCCCGGTGGAGCGGCTGTTCAAGGGCCGCGCCGAGGTCTCGGAGGCGATCTACCGCCTCGCCACCGCCGCCCGCGGCGGCCGCAGGCTCTCTGAGGAGGTCCGGCTCGAGCCCGCGCTCAGCGGCGGCGGCGCTGTCGGTTGGTACCGCATCCGCGTGACGCAGATCATGCGCGCCGGCCGCCCGGCGACGCTCTGGGCCGTCTCCGACATCACGCCCGAGCGCGAACGCCAGGAGAACGCCTTCCAGGAACTCCAGCACGCGATCGACTATCTCGACCACGCGCCCGCCGGCTTCCTGTCGATGAACGCCGACGGCGAAGTGCCCTATCTCAACGCCACGCTGGCCGGCTGGCTCGACTACGATCTCGCCCGCTTCGGCTCCGGCGGGCTGCATCTCGACGACATCGCCTCGCCGAGCGCCGCCGCGCTGATCCAGGCCATTCGCGGCCAGCCCGGCGACGTCCGCATCGAGGTGCTCGATGTCGACCTGCGCCGCCGCAACGGCGCCTCGCTGCCGGTCCGCCTGCACCATCAGGTCGCCTTCGACCAGGAGGGCCGTGCCGGCGCCTCGCGTACCCTCGTGCTCAACCGCGCCGCCGGCGAGGCCGGGGCCGACGAGCGCAGCGACGCTGAAGCCCGCTTCGCGCGCTTCTTCCACGCCACCCCGATGGCGATCGCCACCGTCGACCGCAGCGGCGCCATCCTGCGCTCCAACGCCGCCTTCACCCGCCTCGCCCCGCGCGACAGCCGCCCGGCGACGATCCGCGAGCTCTTCGCCGGCGCCGATCTCGACGCAGCCTTCGACGGCGTGCTGGCCGGTCGCGGCGATGTCGCCCCGCTCGACGTCAGCCTCTCGGCCGACGAGACGCGCTCGGCCCGGCTCTATCTCTCGCCCGTCGCGGCGGGGGAGGACGGCGACGGCGAGAGCGCCATCGTCTACGTGCTGGAGACCACCGCCGAGCGGAAGCTGCGCGACAACATGGACCAGGCCGGCAAGATGCAGGCCGTCGGCCAGCTCGCGGGCGGCATCGCGCACGATTTCAACAACGTGCTGCAGGTCATCATCAACGCCTCCGAGTTCCTGCTCGCCAGCCACAAGCCGACCGACCCGTCCTTCCCGGACATCATGCAGATCAAGCAGAACGCCTACCGCGCCGCGGCGCTGGTGCGGCAGCTGCTCGCCTTCTCGCGGCGCCAGACGCTGCGCCCGCAGGTGCTGGCGCTCGGCGACGTGCTCTCCGACCTCTCATTGATGCTGAAGCGCGTCGTCGCCGACAAGATCATGCTCGACGTGCGCCAGGGCCGCGACCTCTGGCCGGTCAAGGCCGATCTCGGCCAGCTCGAGCAGGTGGTGGTCAATCTCGCGGTCAACGCCCGCGACGCCATGCCGGATGGCGGCAAGCTGCAGGTGCGCACCCGCAATGTGCCGGCGGCGGAGGTGCCCGAGTTCCGCCTGACCGCCCTGCCCGAGGCCGACTATGTGCTGCTCGAGGTCGAGGACAGCGGCACCGGCATCCCGGCCGAGCATCTCGAGAAGATCTTCGAGCCCTTCTTCACCACCAAGGAGGTCGGCAAGGGCACCGGGCTGGGCCTCTCCATGGTCTACGGCATCGTCAAGCAGACCGGCGGCTTCGTCTTCTGCGACTCCGTCCTCGGCCGCGGCACGAATTTCCGCATCTTCCTGCCGCGCCATGTCCCGACCGATGAGGAGATCGCCTCCGAGAACGCCGTCCGCGAGGCGCCGAAGAAGGCGGCCGACCATACCGGCGCCGGCGTCATCCTGCTGGTCGAGGACGAGGACGCGGTGCGCGCGCTGAACGCCCGCATGCTGGTCTCGCGCGGCTACACCGTCCACGAGGCGGCCTCCGGCGTCGAGGCGCTCGACATCTTCACCCGCCATGACGGGCAGGTCGACCTCGTGATTTCCGACGTGGTCATGCCGGAGATGGACGGGCCGACGCTGCTCGGCGAGCTGCGCAAGCGCAACCCGCAGACCAAGGTGGTCTTCGTCTCCGGCTATGCCGAGGAGGCCTTCCGCAAGAACCTGCCGGAGGGCGAGGATTTCCACTTCCTGCCCAAGCCGTTCACGATGAAGCAGCTCGTCGAGACGGCCAAGGCGGCGATGGGCTGAAGGCCGAGGACCGGCAAAAAGGCCCGACGCTGGGAGAGGTTTCGGGCCGCCTCTCCATGCGAGAGCGATCCCGGCGGCGGCAGCCTCAGCGGCGCCGCGCCCACCAGATCCGCCCGCGCAGCAGCCAGTAGCGGGCCCGCTGGCGCAGCGCCGCCCCCAGCTCCGCCATGCGCTGGAAGGCCGCCGTCGCCTTGATGCGGTCGAGGATCGTGCGGCGGATGGTGTCCAGCCAGCCGATGCACCAGGCGAACCAGGGAATCGTCAGGAGCTGGGCGCGCCCGGCGTGATAGACGCGCTCGACCAGCAGGAAGCTGCCGAGATGGGCGATGCCCATGGTCACCAGCCCCGGCCAGAGCGCACCGCGCGCCAGCAGCACCAGCGAGAGCAGCTTCAGCGGCTCGGCGATGGCGAAGGGCACGGCCAAAGCCGCCAGCGCGCCATAGGGCGGCAGCGAGCCGATCCAGCGCTCGGCCCGCGCCACGATCTGCAGGCCTGAGAACCAGCTCAGCAGCGGCCGGTAGAGCGGCCGCACCATCTCGTCGAGCAGGATCACCAGCCCGACCACCAGGTCGAGCGGGATCAGCAGCAGCTGCAGGCCGCGCCGCGGGCGGCCCCGTCTGGTTCCGGCAGGCTCGTCACGCATCGTCCGACCTCCACAGGCGAGGCGCGACGCCCCGCTTCAGCCTGCCATCGCTTTCCTGGCAGGCACCGCCTCGCGGCCGACCAACGCCAGCGCCAGCGCCGTGATCAGCCCGGCCACCGCCAGATACAGGCCGACATAGCCCAGCCCCCAGTTCGTCGCCAGCCAGGTCGCGATATAGGGCGCGAGCGAGGCGCCGACGATGCCGCCGAAGTTGAAGGTGAGCGAGGCGCCGGTATAGCGCACCTCGGTCGGGAACAGCTCGGCCAGCGCCGTGCCGAGCGGGCCGTAGGTGAAGCCCATCAGCGCGAAGCCGAGGCCGAAGAACAGCAGGACCCCGATCATGCTGCCGGAGCCGAACAGCGGCGACAGCAGCGCGCCGAAACCGGCGATGGCGAGGCTGGTCCAGAACAGCGTGCGTCGCCGGCCATAGCGATCCGCCAGCAGCGCCGAGATCGGGATGGTCAGCCCGAAGAACACCACGCCGGCCATCTGCATCGGCAGGAACTGCACGCGGCTGTAGCCGAGCGCCACCGTGCCCCAGCTCAGCGAGAACACCGTCATCAGGTAGAACAGCACGAAGGTGGCGAGCGCCGCCAGCGTGCCGAGCACCAGCGTCCTTCCATGGCCGGAGACCACGGTCGCCAGCGGCAGGCGCACCCGCTCGCGCTTCTCGATCGTCGCCTGGAAGGCCGGCGTCTCGGTGATGCGCAGGCGGACATAGAGCCCCATGAACACCAGCAGCGCGCTGGCGATGAAGGGGATGCGCCAGCCGAAGGAGAAGAACTGCGCGTCGGTCAGCACCTCCGAGAGCAGCAGGAAGCTGCCCGTGGCGAAGATGAAGCCGATCGGCGCGCCGAGCTGCGGGAACATGCCGTACCAGGCCTCCTTGCCGCGCGGCGCGTTCTCGGTAGCGAGCAGCACCGCCCCGCCCCACTCGCCGCCGAGCCCGAGCCCCTGGCCGAGCCGGCACAGCGCCAGCAGGAGCGGCGCCAGCACGCCGACCTGCGCATAGGTCGGCAGCAGGCCGATCGCCACGGTCGACAGGCCCATCATCATCAGCGCCGCGACCAGCGTCGCCTTGCGGCCGACCCGGTCGCCGAAATGGCCGAACACCGCCGCGCCGATCGGCCTTGCGAAAAAGGCGATCGCAAAGGTGGCGAAGGATTGCAGCATGCCCGACGTCGCGTCGGCGCCCGGGAAGAACAGCTTCGGGAACACCAGCACAGCCGCCGTGGCGTAGATGTAGAAGTCGAAGAACTCGATCGTCGTGCCGACCAGGCTGGCGAACAGGACACGGCGCGGGGAGTTGCCGCCGCGGGCGGCGGGAGCGGAAGCGGCCACGGTATAATCCTTCAAAACAGGAGCTTGACGCGACAGGAGGCGCCTCTAGCAGCGCCCGATCCATTCGCCAAGCGCATGACGAAACGTCAATTCATAAGACGATGCGCCTATGATGCATGTGAAAAAGAGAACGAAAAAAGAACTTGCCAATGAGAACAAACCATGACCAGATATCCACAGGCGCGGATTTGAGATGTCGTCGCGCCCTGCCATAAGGAGCGGACGTCGTGAATCAGGCGAATCTCAAGCTCGTGGAAGGCTCCTCGATGGATAAGGCCAAGGCCCTGGACGCCGCGCTCTCTCAGATCGAGCGCGCCTTCGGCAAGGGCTCGATCATGCGTCTGGGCAAGAACCAGCAGGCGATCGAGATCGAGACCGTCTCGACCGGTTCGCTCGGGCTCGACATCGCGCTCGGCGTCGGCGGCCTGCCGCGCGGCCGCGTCATCGAGATCTACGGGCCGGAATCCTCAGGCAAGACCACGCTGGCGCTGCACACCATCGCCGAGGCGCAGAAGAAGGGCGGCGTCTGCGCCTTCGTCGACGCCGAGCACGCGCTCGACCCGGTCTATGCCCGCAAGCTCGGCGTCAATCTCGACGACCTGCTGATCTCCCAGCCCGACACCGGCGAGCAGGCGCTCGAGATCACCGACACGCTGGTCCGCTCCGGCGCGATCGACGTGCTCGTCATCGACTCGGTCGCGGCGCTGACCCCGCGTGCCGAGATCGAGGGCGAGATGGGCGATAGCCAGCCCGGCCTCCAGGCCCGCCTGATGAGCCAGGCCCTGCGCAAGCTCACCGCCTCGATCTCGCGGTCGAACTGCATGGTGATCTTCATCAACCAGATCCGCATGAAGATCGGCGTGATGTATGGCAGCCCGGAGACCACCACCGGCGGCAACGCGCTGAAGTTCTACGCCTCGGTGCGTCTCGACATCCGCCGCGTCTCGACCCTGAAGGACCGCGACGAGGCCACCGGCAACTCGGTGCGCGTCAAGGTCGTGAAGAACAAGGTCGCGCCGCCCTTCAAGCAGGTCGAGTTCGACATCATGTTCGGCGAGGGCATCTCCAAGGCCGGCGAGCTGATCGATCTCGGCGTCAAGGCCGGCATCGTCGAGAAGTCGGGCGCCTGGTTCTCATTCGACAGCCAGCGCCTCGGCCAGGGCCGCGAGAACGCCAAGACCTTCATGAAGGCCAATCCCGACGTCGCGGCGCGTATCGAGGCCACCATCCGCCAGAATTCCGGCCTCGTCGCCGAGCGTATCCTCGAGCAGGTCGACCCGACCGCCGAGGATCTCGACGAGGGCGAGGCCTGAGCCTTCGCCCCTTCCGGACAGGATCACGGGCGGCCTCGCGGCCGCCCGTTTCATTTGGCCGGGACGCGCTCATGCGCATGCCGGCCCTTGCGGGCGCTTTCTGGACACGTATGAGTGGGCCGCATAGAACCTTGCGGCCCGCCGGCCCCGCCGGCCCCTGCCCGAACCAGAGCCAAGATTGCGATGAGCGGCGTCAACGAGATCAGGTCCACCTTCCTCGACTATTTCAAGGCCAACGGCCACGAGATCGTCCCGTCGAGCCCGCTCGTTCCGCGCAACGATCCGACGCTGATGTTCGCCAATTCGGGCATGGTGCAGTTCAAGAACGTCTTCACCGGCCAGGAGAAGCGTCCCTATTCGCGCGCCACCACGGCACAGAAATGCGTGCGCGCCGGCGGCAAGCACAACGACCTCGACAATGTCGGCTACACCGCCCGCCACCACACCTTCTTCGAGATGCTCGGCAACTTCTCGTTCGGCGACTACTTCAAGGAACAGGCGATCCATCACGCCTGGACCCTGGTCACCCGCGAGTTCGGCCTGCCCAAGGAGAAGCTGACAGTCACCGTCTATTCCGAGGACGACGACGCCCACGCGCTCTGGAAGAAGATCGCCGGCCTGTCGGATTCCAAGATCATCCGCATCCCGACCTCCGACAATTTCTGGCGCATGGGCGACACCGGCCCCTGCGGCCCCTGCTCGGAGATCTTCTACGACCACGGCGACCACATCCCCGGCGGCCCTCCCGGCTCGCCCGACGAGGACGGCGACCGCTTCATCGAGATCTGGAATCTCGTCTTCATGCAGTACGAGGAAGCGGCCGGCGGCATCCGCACCGACCTGCCCCGCCCCTCGATCGACACCGGCATGGGGCTGGAGCGCATCGCCGCCGTGCTCCAGGGCACGCATGACAATTACGCGATCGACCTGTTCGCCACGCTGATCCGCACCATCGCCGACCTCACCAACGTCCCGCCCGACGGGCCGATGAGCGCCAGCCACCGCGTCATCGCCGACCATCTGCGCTGCTCCGCCTTCCTGATCGCCGACGGCGTGCTGCCCTCTAATGAGGGCCGCGGCTATGTGCTGCGCCGGATCATGCGCCGCGGCATGCGCCATGCGCAGTTGCTCGGCGCCAGGGATCCACTGATGCACCGGCTGGTGCCGGCGCTGGTGCGCGAGATGGGCCAGGCCTATCCGGAGCTCATCCGCGCCGAGGCGCTGATCGGCGAGACGCTGAAGCTGGAAGAGACCCGCTTCCGCACCACGCTGGCGCGCGGCCTCGCCATCCTCGACCAAGAGGCACAGGGGCTTGGCAGCGGCGACAAGCTCAAGGGCGACGTCGCCTTCACCCTCTACGACACCTACGGCTTCCCGCTCGACCTGACGCAGGACGCGCTGCGCGCCCGCGGCGTCGGCGTCGATCTCGACGGCTTCGACGCCGCCATGGCGCAGCAGAAGGCCAAGGCGCGCGCCGCCTGGGCCGGCACCGGCGAGGAAGCCACCGAAAAGCTCTGGTTCCCGCTGCGCGAGCGCATCGGCGCGACCGAGTTCCTCGGCTACGACACCGAGAGCGCGGAGGGCGTCGTCACCGCGCTGGTCAAGGACAATGCCGAGGTCGCCGCGCTGAAGCAGGGCGAGACCGGCTTGGTCATCCTCAACCAGACGCCGTTCTACGGCGAGTCCGGCGGCCAGGTCGGCGATACCGGCACGCTGACCGGCGCCGGCTTCCAGGCCCGCGTCACCGACGTCCAGAAGAAGCTGGGCGACGTCTTCGTGCATCATGTCGAGGTCGTCTCGGGCGAGATCACCGTCGGCAAGCCGGCCGAGCTGACGGTCGATCATGGCCGCCGCGGCACCATCCGCGCCAACCACTCCGCGACCCATCTGCTGCACGAGGCGCTGCGCCGCGTGCTCGGCGACCATGTCGCACAGAAGGGCTCGCTGGTGCAGCCGGAGCGCCTGCGCTTCGACTTCAGCCATCCCAAGCCGATCTCGCGCGAGGAGCTCGCCCGGGTCGAGCAGATGGCCAACAGGCTGGTGCTGCAGAACGAGCCGATCAGCACCAAGCTGATGTCGGTCGACGACGCCATCGCCTCGGGCGCCCGCGCGCTCTTCGGTGAGAAATACGGCGACGAGGTCCGCGTCGTCTCGATGGGCACCGATCGCGAGGCGAACCCGCCGAAGACCTTCTCGGTCGAGCTCTGCGGCGGCACCCATGCCGGCCGCACCGGCGATATCGGCCTGGTCGCAGTGCTGTCGGAGGCCGGCGTCGCGGCCGGCGTGCGGCGTCTCGAGGCGCTGACCGGCGAGGCAGCCCGCCGCCATCTGCGCGAGGAGAGCGTCGCGCTCGACGAGATGGCCGGCGTGCTGAAGGCGCCGATCGCCGAGCTGCCGGCTCGCGTCGCCAGCCTGGTCGAGGAGCGCCGCAGGCTCGAGCGCGAGCTGACCGAGGCCCGCAAGAAGCTCGCCATGGGCGGCGGCGGCGAGGCCGGCGACCCGATCCGCGAGGTCGGCGGCGCCAAGCTGCTCGCCCGCGCCGTCACCGGCATCGAGATGAAGGATCTCAAGAGCCTGGCCGACGAGGCCAAGAGCCGTGTCGGCTCAGGCGTGGTGGCGATCGTCAGCGTCGCCGAGGACGGCAAGGCCGGTATCGTCGTCGGCGTCACGCCCGATCTGACCGAGCGCTTCGACGCGGTGGCGCTGGTGCGCGCCGGCTCCGAGAAGCTCGGCGGCAAGGGCGGCGGTGGCCGCCGCGACATGGCCCAGGCCGGCGGCCCGGACGGGGCGCAGGCCCAGGCCGCGCTCGACGCCATCGCCGCCGCGATGGGCTGAACGGGATCGGCGTCGCCCGGCCCATGCCGTTCTCGCGCCGCGCCGTCATCTGCGGCCTCGCGTTCTGCGCGGGGCCAGCCCTGGCGCGCCAGCCCGCAAAGGCCCCGCCGCCGACCGCCCAGCCGGCTATCTCCGCACCCCGCAGCCTGATGGCGGGCGCGCCCGCGACGGCGCTCATCAGCCGCGTGCCGGCCGATGCGCGGCTCGCCATCGCCCGCGTCACCGATCCTGACGACAGGGCGATCGTCGTCGCCCCCGCCGGGGCCGCGGCCTCGGTCTCCCTGCCCTCGCCCGGCGTCGCCGGCCGCTGGGAGATCAGGCTGCTGCGCGATATCGACGGCCGCCCCGCCGTGCTGCTGCGCCAGCCCCTGGTCACCACGACGCCTGAAGCGACGCTCGCAGCCCCCGCCCGGATCGCACGCGGGAATGCCCTGCCGGTCCGCGGCATCGGCCCCAATGGCGAGCGCGACCGCGTCGTCTTGGTGCGGCCCGATGCGCCACCCGAAGGCGACGGCCCGTATTTCTACCCGGCCGAGAATGTCGAGAGCACCCTCGACGCGCCCGATGAGCCGGGCGCCTACGAGTTGCGCTATGTGATGGTGGCGCCGGTCAGCGGCAGGATCGTCCTGGCCCGCCGCGCCGTCGCGGTCGACTGAGGCGCGGCTCCGCCGCGAAACCTCCACGCCTCCGGACCGTACGGCTCGCTCGCATGGTGCTGGCGGTCACGCCTTGCCGAAGCCGATCCGCACCGGCCACGGCCTGTCATGAAAAAAGCCCGGCCAGAGCGGCCGGGCTTCGTGTCGTATCGTCGCTGGCGAGCGCTGCTCAGGCGGCCATGGCCTTGCGCAGGTTCTCGGAAACCTTGTCGAGGAAGCCGGTGGTCGAGAGGAACTTCTGGTCGGGGCCGACCAGCAGCGCGAGGTCCTTGGTCATGTCGCCGGCCTCGACGGTGTCGACCGTGACCTTCTCGAGCAGCGCGGCGAACTTGGCGAGCTCGGCGTTGTCGTCGAGCTTGGCACGGTGGGCGAGGCCACGCGTCCAGGCGAAGATCGAGGCGATCGAGTTGGTCGAGGTCTCCTTGCCCTTCTGGTGCTCGCGATAGTGGCGGGTCACCGTGCCGTGGGCGGCCTCGGCCTCGACGGTCTTGCCGTCCGGCGTCATCAGCACCGAGGTCATCAGGCCGAGCGAGCCGAAGCCCTGCGCCACCGTGTCGGACTGCACGTCGCCGTCATAGTTCTTGCAGGCCCAGACATAGCCGCCCGACCACTTCATCGCCGAAGCGACCATGTCGTCGATCAGGCGATGCTCGTAGGTGATGCCCAGCTTCTCGAACTCGGCCTTGAACTCGGCCTCGTAGATCTCCTGGAAGATGTCCTTGAAGCGCCCGTCATAGGTCTTGAGGATAGTGTTCTTGGTCGAGAGATAGACCGGGTACTTGCGGATCAGGCCGTAGTTGAGCGAGGCGCGGGCGAAGTCGCGGATCGACTCGTCGAGATTGTACATCGCCATGGCGACGCCGGCGTCGGGGGCCTTGAAGACCTCCTTCTCGATGACGTTGCCGTCCTCGCCGACGAACTTGATCGAGAGCGTCCCCTTGCCGGGGAACTTGAAGTCGGTGGCGCGGTACTGGTCGCCATAGGCATGGCGGCCGATCACGATCGGCTGGGTCCAGCCCGGCACCAGGCGCGGCACGTTCTTGCAGATGATCGGCTCGCGGAAGATCACACCGCCGAGGATGTTGCGGATCGTGCCGTTCGGCGACTTCCACATCTGCTTGAGGTTGAACTCCTTCACGCGCGCCTCGTCGGGCGTGATGGTGGCGCACTTCACGGCGACGCCATGCTTCTTGGTGGCGTTGGCCGCGTCGATGGTGACCTGGTCGTTGGTGGCGTCGCGGTTCTCGACCGAGAGATCGTAATAGTCCAGCTCGAGATCGAGATAGGGGAAGATCAGGGTGTCCTTGATCTTCTGCCAGATGATGCGGGTCATCTCGTCGCCGTCCATGTCGACGACGGGATTGGCGACCTTGATCTTGCTCATGCGATTGCGACCCCTGTTCTGGCCAGTCTGGAATCGTCCCGGGCTGCAGCGCGGAACGCCGCGGCGGGCTCGCGCGCTTCCTAGCGGGTTCCGCGCGAGGGGGAAAGCCGGCCTTTTGGGCAAGCGGCGCGCCATCGCCGCAGGGCGCCGCCGCGGCTCATGCTGCACTGCCGCATTCTCGGCACCTTCGGGTGGCACCCTGCGCCCTCGATTGTCTATGCCCGGCCTCCGTTCCCGTGACCAGCAGCACCGCTCGCCACGCCGCTCTCGCCCTTCTCGCGACCGGCTGCCTCCTCTCCTCCCCCGCCCCGGCGAGCCCGGCGCCCAATGGCGAGGAGGCGAAGCCGCAGGCAACGGCCGGCCGCTTCGAGCTGGCGGCCCTGCCCGACGCGCCCTTCTGGGAGACCGAAGACGAGCCTGAGCAGGCGATCCTCGCCATTCCGAGCTTCATCGCGCCCCATCTCGACAAGAGCGTCGCCTTCGGCGAGCGCGCCCGCCGCAACGGGCTGGCGCGCGCCGAGCTGGAGGCGGCGACGATCCGGCGCGGCTTCACCGCGCCGACTGACAGGCCCTATGCCGCCACCGAGCGCGCCGTCGGGGTGCGCCTCGGCCAGAACCCGCTCTCGCTCGAGACCTCGCTGGTCAGCGGCACCGGCACCTGGGAGGGCAAGGACACCCGTCTCAACTGGGCGCTGCGGCGCCGCGGCGGCGCCGAGAGCAACGGGCTGCGCTGGGGCTGGGGCACGGGCGGCGGGGTCGGCATGAGCGGCAGCACCAGCCAGAACGCCAGCGCCAGCCTCGGCTACAGCCATTCGCTGTTCGACATGGTGACGCTGACCTCGGAGATCGCGCTGGCCTCCTCCTACGCCTTCGCCAGCCACGCCCAGCCGGATGCGAGCCTGACCCCGCAGGTCCAGATCGTCACCGACCTCAGCAGCACGCTGTCGACACCGTGGAAGACGGTGCTCGACGTCAAGCTGAACCGGCAGCTGCCGCTGACCGGGGGCGACCCTCAGAGCAACGCCTCGGCGATGCTGCGCCTGCAGTTCCGCCCATAGGCGCCAGACGCATGCCGGCGTGCCGGCCGCGAAGGGCAAGGCGCTTCCCCACCGGCAGGGACAGCCTCTAGACTGCCGGCATGCAGAATACGCCTTCCGAACAATTCGCCCTCGTCACCGGCGGCACCCGCGGCATCGGCGCCGGCGTCGCGCTGTCCCTGGCCGAAGCCGGCTATGCCGTGCTCGCCACCGGCCTTACCGACGCGGAGGTCGCGGCCGCCCCGCCCCATCCCGCGATCCGGCATGCCCGGCTCGACGTGACCCGTGACGACGAGGTCGCCGCCATCGTCGCCGGCTGCCCGCGCCTCGATGCGCTGGTGAACTGCGCCGGCATGATCCAGCGCGGCGGCAAGGAATTCGAGATCGAGGCCTTCCGGCTCACCGTCGAGGTCAACCTGACCGGCACGATGCGCATGTGCCTGGCCGCCCGCGAGAAGCTCGCCGCGAACGGAGGCGCCATCGTCAACACCGCCTCGATGCTGACCTTCCAGGGCTCGCCCTTCGCGCCCGGCTATGCGGCGTCGAAGGGCGGCGTCGGGCAGCTCACAAAATCGCTCGCCGCGGCCTGGGCAGCGGAAGGCATCCGCGTCAACGCCGTGGCGCCCGGCTGGATCGCCACCGAGCTGACCCGGCCGCTGGTCGAGGACGCCGCGCGTTCGGCGCCGATCCTGGCCCGCACGCCGATGAACCGCTGGGGCGAGCCCGCCGATATCGGTGGTGCCGTGCTGTTCCTGCTCTCGGACGCGGCGCGCTTCGTCACCGGCTCGATCCTGCCGGTCGACGGCGGCTATCTCGCGGTCTGAGGCGGACGAAAGCCGGAGAGACCGGCAGGCGCCGCGGCTGCGCGGCCGCCGGTCGAGACAACCAAGAACAAATGGGAGGCGTCGCGATGAGCGAGCAGAAGCACATGCCGGTCCAGGCCACGACGGAGGAGCGCTGGACGCCCTACCGCCATCCCCAGCCGAAGGAATCCCCGCCCGAGCTCGTCGTCCCGAACGTCATTCCGACCGACGAGCGCGTCTGGGTACCGGTCGACGACAATGTCTGGTTCCGCCCGCTGCTGCTCTGCGTCTCGCGCGGCTACTGGATGAACCTGCTCAAGGTCCGCAAGGCCGGCGTGCTCTCGCGCCACCGCCATCCGCTGCCTGTGCACGGCTACGTGCTCAAGGGCACCTGGCGCTATCTCGAGCACGACTGGGTCGCGACCGAGGGCTCCTATGTCTACGAGGCGCCCGGCGAGACGCACACGCTGGTGGTCGACCCCGATGTCGAGGAGATGATCACCATGTTCCAGGTCAACGGCGCGATGATCTATGTCGACCCGGACGGCAAGTGCCTCGGCTATGACGATGTCTTCACCCGCATCGACAAGTGCCGCGCGCATTACGCGACGAACGGGCTGGGCGCCGACTACGTCGACCAGTTCATCCGCTGAAGCCAGGTAGCCGCGCGCTGCGGCGGCGGTTCAGCGGCCGAGCTTGGCCAGCTCGACAGCGGCGCGCAGCTCGATATGGGCGAGGATCTCGTCGAGGCGCGGATCGTCGCTGGCCTCGCGGCGGGCCGACAGCATCGCCTTGATCCGGTCGAGCTCGGCGATCTGCACGCGGCCCGACAGCAGCGCCGCCTTGAGCCGGTCGAGCCCGTCGAGCAGGTCCTGCCCGCGCCTGGCCTGGCGCCGGCGCCGCTCCTGCCCGTTCTCCTCGGCCTGCACGGCGAGCAGCCCGTCGAGGGAGCCGGCATGGCCGACAGCGCCCGCCTGGGTGCCCGCGGCACTTTCGCGCGACGAGGGCAGGCTGAAGCCGGCGCCGCTGCCGGCACGGCCGCGCTGGGTCGCCGATGTGGAGGTGATGGCCGCGCGCTGGTCGATACGGATCATGGCGCTCTCGAAAATGGGGCCGAAGGCGGCACGGGGACGTCACCCGCCCCGTCCTCGATAAGCCGCCATCATGGTTAAGGCCGGGTAAACGGCCCGGCAGGAATTGCCGCACCCGGCAGGTTTGGACATGGCGATGACGGCCCGGCCATCTGGCACGAAATCCGTAAAGCACTGATTCAGAACATCATTATCATTCTCGCTATCTGGCACGCGCTTCGCAGGGGACAGGTTCGAGTTCGCCTGTCCGCCCGGAGCCTTCATGCACCGTCTCCCGTCCCTCCGCCGCCTGCTGATCCTGGCCGCCGCCATGCTGCCGGTCGCGACGGCGTGGGCGGCGGACCTAGCTTCGCAGCCGCAGCCCCAGGCCCAGACCGGCGCCCGCGTCATCCAGCGCGGCGGCGCGGCGGCGGCCGGCGTCGCCCCCTCCTCCTTCGGCGGCAATGCCGGAGCGAGCGGAACGCCTGGCGCCGCACTGTCCCGCATCAAGGACCTCGCCTCGGTCGAGGGCGTCCGCAGCAACCAGATTCTCGGCTACGGCATCGTGGTCGGCCTGAACGGCACCGGCGACACGCTGAACAACGCCCCCTTCACCAAGCAGTCGCTGCAGGCGATGCTGGAACGGCTCGGCGTCAACACCCGCGGCGCCAACATGCGCACCGCCAATGTCGCCGCCGTGATGGTGACGGCGAACCTGCCGCCCTTCGCCACCCAGGGCACCCGGCTCGACGTCACGGTCTCCGCGCTCGGCGACGCCAAGTCGCTGCAGGGCGGAACGCTGCTGGCGACGCCGCTGCTCGGCGCCGACGGCGAGGTCTACGCCGTTTCGCAGGGCCCGGTCGCGATCGCCGGCTTCTCGGCCGAGGCCGATGCCGCCAAGATCACCCGCGGCGTTCCGACGGTCGGGCGTATTGCCAATGGCGGCCTGGTCGAGCGCGAGATCGACTTCGCACTGAACAAGCTCAAGACGCTGCGCCTTTCGCTGCGCAACCCGGACCTGACCACGGCGCGCCGCATCGCCGCCGCGATCAACGACTTCATCGGCGGCGATTCCGCCGAACCCACCGACCCGTCGACCATCGTCCTGCAGATCCCCCCGCGCTTCCAGGGCAACATGATCCGCCTGCTCACCGACATCGAGCAGTTGCGCGTCGAGCCCGACCAGACCGCGCGCGTTGTCATCGACGAGCGCTCCGGCATCATCGTGATGGGCCGCGACGTGCGCGTCTCCACCGTCGCGGTCGCCCAGGGCAACCTCACGGTCACGATCAGCGAGGAGCCGCAGGTCAGCCAGCCCGAAGGCTTCTCGGACGGGCGCACCGTCGTGGTGCCGCGCTCCACCGTGAAGGTCGACACCGAGGGCCGCAACAAGCTCGCCCTCGTCAAGGAGAGCGTCACCCTGCGCGAGCTCGTCGACGGCCTCAACGCGCTCGGCATCGGCCCGCGCGACCTGATCTCCATTCTCCAGGCCATCAAGACGGCCGGCGCCCTCCAGGCCGACATCGAGGTGATGTGATGAGTCCCACTCTCGCCATTCCCGCCGCCAAGCTCGCGGTCGGCGTCGCCGGCGGCCTGCTCGGCAAGCTGACCCAGGCCGCCGGCGACGAGCGCACCGCCAAGGCCCGCAAGGTCGCCGACGATTTCGAGACCGTCTTCCTCGAGAATTTCACCCAGAACGTGATGAGCACTTCCGGCACCGAAGGTCCGCTCGGCGAGAACGGCACCGGCGGCGAGGTCTGGCGCTCGATGCTGACCCAGGAATACGCCCGCAACCTGCAGAAGGCCGGCGGGCTCGGCCTGTCCGACCAGATTCTGCGCGACCTGATCCAGGTGCAGGCCAAGGCGTCCGGCACGGCCGCGACCGGGGCGGGTCATGCTGGCTAGGACACGCGTCATCGACGAACGCCCCCGCGTCGGCACCGCCGCGGAGGCGAACGGGCTGATCGAGGCCGTGCTGGAGACGCTGGGCGCGCTCTCGCATCTCGTCGGCGAGGAAACCGCGCTGGTGAAGGCCGGCCGCCTCGGCGAGGCGATGGAGCGCGAGCCGCGCAAGGCCGAGCTGGCGGGCGTCTATATGAAGGGCGTCGAGCAGATCAAGCTGAACGCGGTGGCGCTGGCGCGCTTCGTCCCGGAGAAGATCCGCCGCCTCAAGGAGGCGCATCTCGCCTTCCAGGGCCTGATCGAGATCAACCAGACCGTGCTCGCCACCGCCCGCGCCGTCTCGGAGACGATCGTGCGCGACCTCGCCGGCGAGGCCAACCGCCCGATGCGTGCCGCCGGCTACGGGCCCGCAGCCACCGTCGGTGCCGGCGTATTCGCGCGGCCGAACGCCGGCCCGCTGATGGTCTCCAAATCGCTCTGACGGCGCGCCGGCAGCAACGCGGCGGCGCTGTCGTTCCGGATCGTTAACATTCTAGCGATCGCTCTAACCTGGCTTTCAGGCCTCGTCCGGATCATGCTGCCTGCTCTCATGCGAGTCAGGAGGTGTCGGCATGGACGTCGGCGGAGTTGCCAGGCTGCCGGGGTCGGGTCCCGTCCAGGTCGCGCACAGGACCGATCTGTCGGTGCCTGCGGCCGCGACGCGCGTCGACCTGCCGGTCGAGAAGACGGTCCAGTCGCCGCCGGCGGGCCAGCCGCTGCAGCTCGATCTCGCGGCGCGGCGCAATGGCCGCCGCCATGAGGAGACCCGCGAGGCGGCTGCCCGCGCCCCGCAGTCGGAGGATCGCGAGCAGGCCAGCGCCCGCGAGGCGCTGCGCGAGGTGATCGAGCGGCGGCTCGACATCGACCCGCGTACCCGCAGCATCGTCATCCGCGAGACCAATCGCGAAACCGGCGAGACCGTCACCCAGATTCCCGACGAGACGATCCTCAAGCTGCGCGCCTTCTCGCGCGACCTGATGGAGCGCGCCCGGGAAAGCGAGACCGAGACGCGCCGGCATCTCGTCGAGCGCACCGCCTGATCCCGCGCCGCCCCGGCCACGACGACCCCGCTTTCGAAGCCCGCGCCCGCCCGGCGCGGGCTTTGCCGTCTCGACTGTGCCTATCGCGGTTGAGGCGGCGTTAACCACGCCCGAAAGCCGCCCGGATTGCGCGCAATTCGCGCTTCGAAATTTACGACTCGTTGGGGGATGGGCCGCGATGGTCGCACGGCCGGATCCAGAAGGGTCCGGCGCCAGAAGGCATCTTACCAGAAGGTAAAACCATGTCCGTCTCCATCTCCGCCGGCGTCCGTTCCGCGCTCTCCTCGCTCCAGTCCACGGCTGCCGCGGCTCAGGCCTCGCAGCTCAAGCTGGCCACCGGCAAGCGCGTCAACTCGGCCGTCGACAACCCGGTCAACTTCTTCACCGCCGCTTCGCTGAACAACCGCGCGAGCCAGCTCACCGGCCTGCTCGACGGCATCTCGAACGGCATCCAGACCATCCAGGCGGCCTCCAAGGGCATCGACGGCATCACCAAGCTGGTGAGCTCGCTGCAGTCGACCATCAAGCAGGCCCAGTCCGACGCCGCCCAGAACCGTCCGGCGATCTCCGGCACCGCTCTCGCCACCGCCGCCGAAGCCGGCGCGACCAGCAAGAGCCTGAAGGACATCGCCCTCGACAAGCGCATCGGCGCGGACGCGACCGAGAGCCCGACCACCCCGGGCACCTATGTCGCCAACACCGCGACCGCCGCGACGGCCGGCTCGGCCGGTGACCTCGGTTACGACACCCGTGGCACCGCCACGGATGCCAACACCGCCAACAAGATGGTCATCCACATCGGCAAGGGCGCCGGCACCGGCACCGACCTGACCAAGATCGAACTCGACATCGACACGAACACCACCGTTCGTGACGTCGTCAACGCGATCAACGGCTCGGGCGTGGCCACCGCCTTCGTCGACGAGAAGGGCCAGCTCAACGTCAAGGGCACGGGTTCCGAGAAGCTCAGCGTCGGCATCGGCATGGGCGGCGCGGCCGACGTCGCCGGTCCTCCGGCCGTGTCCGCCGAGGCCGGCGCTCTCGCCGCTGCCGAGGCCAAGGCTCTCGACGGCACGCAGAACGCGCTGTTCGGCCTCGCCACCACGGACCGCACCACCGGCAAGGACTCGTCGAACGTCACCTCCTCGACGCGTTCGAACCTGATCGACCAGTACAACGATCTGCGCAGCAAGATCGACGACCTGGCCAAGGATGCGGGCTTCAACGGCATCAACCTGCTCGGCGGCGACCGTCTCTCGATCGCCTTCAACGAGAAGGGTGGCAAGAACCAGACCAAGCTGGACATCCAGGGCAACTCGATCACCGCCGATAATCTCGGCCTGGTCAAGGCCGGCAACACCCAGCTCGTCGGGCAGGTCAACTTCCAGAACGATCTCGATCTGGAGAAGGCCGGCGAGTCGCTGACCAGCGCGCTCTCCTCGCTGAAGTCGTTCTCGTCGAGCCTGGGCGCCAACCTCTCGGTGGCCCAGACCCGTCAGGACTTCACCCGCGACATGGCCGATGTGCTGAACACGGGCGCCAGCAACCTGGTGAACGTCGACGCCAACGCCGAGGCGGCCAACCTGCTCGCTCTGCAGACCCGCCAGCAGCTCTCCCAGACCGCCCTGTCGCTCTCGAACCAGAGCGAGCAGGCCGTCCTGCGGATGTTCTGATCCTTCGTCCGCAGAATGCGGGCTGCCCACAGAATGTGGGCCGAAGACAAGGGAGGCGGGGCAATGGCCCCGCCTCTTTGCGTTTGCGGCCGGCAGCGCCCCCGATTTAACGGTTTGTTATCCCTAACGGCCCATGATCCCCCGGAAATGACCTAGCCAACGCCCGAGTCGCGCGTTCAGGGGACCTGAAGATGGCCAATACGATCCTTTCAAACGGCGTCCGCAACAACCTCCTGACGCTGCAGCAGACCACCGCCCAGCAGAGCGTCATCCAGAACCGTCTGGCGACCGGCAGGAAGGTCAACTCGGCGATCGACAACCCGGTGAACTACTTCACGGCGATGTCGCTCGGCGACCGCGCCGGCCAGCTCAACGGCCTGCTCGACGGCATCTCGAACGGCATCCAGACCATCCAGGCCGCCTCCAAGGGCATCGACGGCATCACCAAGCTGGTGAACTCGCTGCAGTCGACCATCAAGCAGGCCCAGGCCGACGCCGCCCAGAACCGCCCGACCATCACCGGAACCGGCACGACCCTGTCGTCCCCGGCCGAGGCGGCGGTGACCAGCAAGAGCCTCAAGGACATCGCGCTCGACAAGCGCATCGGCGAGAACGGCCAGGCCGGCCCTCCCTACGTCACGAACACCGCCACCGCCGCCACCCCGAGCTCGGCCGGTGACCTCGGCTTCGACCTGCTCGGCCCGGCCGGCACCAACACCGCCAACCAGATGGTGATCCAGATCGGCAAGGGCGCCGCCACCGGCACCGACCTGACCGAGATCACCCTGGCGATCGACGCCAACACCACCGTCCGCGACGTGGTCAACGCGATCAACAGCTCCGGCGTCGCCAGCGCCTTCGTCGACGAGAAGGGCCAGCTCAACGTCAAGGGCGCGGGTTCGGAGAAGCTGAGTGTCGGCATCGGCGTCGGTGGCGCCGCCGCCGTGGCCGGCCCTCCGGCCGTGAGCGCCGCCGACGGCGCGCTCGCCGCCGCCCGCACTGCCGCCACCAACGGCACCACGAACGCGCTGTTCGGCCTGGCGACGACCGACCGCACCGCCGGCAAGGATTCGTCGAACATCACCTCGGCGACCCGCTCGAACCTGATCGATCAGTTCAACGACCTGCGCAACAAGATCGACGATCTGGCCAAGGATGCCGGCTTCAACGGCATCAACCTGCTGGCCGGCGACCGTCTGACGATCCAGTTCAACGAGAAGACCGGCAAGAACCAGACCAAGTTGGACATTCAGGGCTCGAACCTGACCGCCGACAATCTCGGCATTCCGCGCGGGGTGAACACCCAGCTGACCGGCTTCATCAACTTCCAGAACGACATGGACCTCGACAAGGCGACGGAGTCGCTGACCAACGCGCTCACCTCGCTGAAGTCGCTGGCCTCGACCCTGGGCTCCAACCTCTCGGTCGCCCAGACCCGGCAGGACTTCACCAAGGAGATGGCCAACGTGCTGACCACCGGCGCCGGCAATCTCGTCCTGGCCGATCCCAACGAGGAGGGCGCGAGCCTGCTGGCGCTCAACACCCGCCAGCAGCTCTCGCAGACGGCCCTTTCGCTCGCCAACCAGGCCGACCAGGGCGTGCTGCGCCTGTTCGGTTGAGCCGGCGCGCACCTCCCTCCCCCACGCAGAAGGCGCGGCAGACATGGCCCTGAAGGTCGAGCTCAAGCCGAACGAGCGCATCATCATCGGCACGGTGGTGATCCGCAACGAGGAGCAGCGCACGCGCTTCTTCATCGAAGGGCAGGCGCCGATCCTGCGCGAGAAGGACATTCTCACGCCGGCCAGCGCCGACACGCCCGCCCGCAAGATCTACCTCGCCGTGCAGCTGATGTATCTGGCCGGCGACCCGACGACGCAGCACGGGGTCTATTTCGACCTCGTGCGCGACTTCCTGCAGGCAGCACCCAGCTCTCTGCCAATTGTTTCCGAAATCAATAACTTCATTTTAAGCTCGGAGCTCTACAAGGCTCTGAAGTCGGCCAAAAAGCTGATCGCGTACGAGGCGGAGCTCTTCGAGAATGCAAAGCGGGTTTAACGCCTACGCCGCGGCCGCACGGACCGCCCAGCACACCGCCTCCCCCCGCGAGCTCGAAGCCTCCCTGCTGCTGAAAGCCGGCACCCGCCTCCAGGCCATCATGGACGACTGGGCGGGCCGAGCGCCGGAGCTCGACGAGGCGCTCGCCTACAACCGCAAGCTCTGGACGCTGCTGGTCTCGGCGGTGATAGCCGAGGACAACCCGCTGCCGGTCGCCATCAAGCGCAACATCCTGTCGCTGGCGAACTTCATCTTCAACCACACCTTCCGCGTCGCGGCCGATCCCGGCCCGCAGTCGCTGGGCGTGCTGGTGCAGATCAACCGCGACATCGCCGCCGGCCTGCGCGGCCGCTGACCTCGCGTCCTATAGACGCCTCGTACGAAGCGAGGCCGCCCCGAGATCCGAACGCCGCCCGGCCCCGCCGTGGCGGCGTTCGCGTTTCCGGCGGCCCGCGCCGCAATGAAGAGCCCGCCACCGCGGATGCGATGGCGGGCGGGCGCGTGGCCGCGAGGGGCGGGGCGTCAGAGGAAGTTGGTGAGGTTCAGCCGGCCGAGGCTCGCCGTGGTCTGGTAGCTGGCCTGGAGCCTGGTCTGCAGTTCCAACAACTGCATCGCCACCTCCTCGGTGGTGACGTTCTCGACGCTCTCCAGCGTCTGGGTCAGGTAGCCCTGGGTCGCGACATGGCGTTCCTTGGCCTTGGCCATGGCGTTCTGCGCCGTGCCGAGCTCGACGATGATCTCGGACGGGTTCTGCACGCCGGGCGGAAAGCCGAGCTGGTCGCGCACCCGCTCCGTCATCGCCTCGTAGCGATCGCGCGAGGCCGCGTCGCCGGCCGGGAAGGTCTCGGCCGCGAGGACGGCGAACTGGGCGAGACCGGTACGGAAGGCCTGCTCGTTGGCGCGCGCGCCGGTCTGCGCCGTCTCGCTGCGGTCGATCTGCACGGTCGAGGTCGAACGCGCGGTGCCGGCCCCGTCGTCGCCCTTGTACCAGATCACCGTGTCGGCCTCGGTGCCGGCCACCGGCGCGGTCGCCGCATTGGCGAAATCGGGTCCGGGAACCCGCAGCGGCGGGCTGCCATTGCTACCGGCGAAGAAATCGCCCGCCGCCTTCTGGGCAGAGGCGGCGGAGAGCGCACGGTCGGCGTGATGCGTCAGCGCCTTGCCCAGCGCGGCGCGCAGGTTCGCGGCGGTGGCGTCGGCATCGGCCCCGATCGCGAAGGTCTCGTGCTCGGTCCCGCTCGCGCCTTCGGCCCGCGCGGTCAGCGTGATCTCCTGCGTGCTGCCGTCGGGCAGCGTCAGCGAGACGCGCAGCGTGTCGCCGACGGACGGCGTACCGGTGACGTCCACCGCGATGTCGGCCGGCGGGCCGGCGGTATAGGCGGTGGTCAACGCCGCCGAGGAGCTTGCAGCGCCCGAGAGCTTGAAGCCGTAGAAGGCGCTGGCCGCGCCCTCCGCCAGGGTCACCTGCGGGTCGGTGCCACCGAGCGTCAGCCGGCCGAGCCCGTCATCGCCGCGATCGGCGAGGCGGCGTTCGGCGATCAGCTGCTTCAGGCCGGCGCGGCCGGCACCGTCGCCGTCCATGATCAGCGAGAAGCTCTCGACCGGCTCCTTGTCGGCGGTGCGGCCGGAGAACAGATAGCGCCCGTTGATCTGGCTGTTGAGCAGGTCGAGCGTCTGCTTGAACTTCTCCTCCGCCAGTTCCTGCGGCGCGGTACGGCCCGAGGCGGTCTCGAGATAGGTGCCGGAGCGCACGTCCTTCAGCGTCTCGGCGGTGATCTTGGCGTAGGTGTCGACCGCGGTGCTTGCGATCTTGAGGTTGACCTGGCCGCGCTCGATGCCGGTCAGCCAGCCATCGAGCGCCGAGAGCTTGCCGTTGAGATCGAGGCTGACATTGCGGTCGAGCCCGAGCCCGGCATAGGTCTCGCTCTTCTTCTTGGTCGCGAGCTGGCGCTGCAGGTCGTCGAGCTGGGTGCGGCCGCTGACGAACTGGTGCGGGGTGGCGGTGCGGTAGGCGCCGCGTCCTGTGGCGGTGATGGTCATCGCTCGGTCCTCACAGCCTCATCAACACGTCGAGGAGGTCCTTCACGGTCGAGATCACCCGCGCATTGGCGGCATAGGCCGCCTGCAACTCGATCAGCGTCGACATCTCGCGGTCGACATTGACCTGGGCGTCCTCGAGAAAGCGGCTCTGCACGGCGGCGAACGCCACTTGCTGGCCCTCGTTCAGCTGCTGCGCCTGCTGGCTGGCCTGCCCCTGCCCCGCCACGACGCGCTGCACGAAGTTCGAGATCGTCATCGAAGAGCTGGTGCGCGAGCCGTCGAAGCCCACCGCATCGGTGAAGCTGCGCGGATCGGCGGTGAGCCGGTCGAGGAGGAATTGCGGCCGGGAGCTGTCGCCCTCGGCGGTCTGCGGCACGGTCTGCGAGACGACGAGGCGCGAGCGGTCGGCGAGCAAGTCCGGATTGACGACAATGCGCCCGGCATAGCCGAGCTGCTGCGAGACGCCGTCATACTTGCCGGTGAAGGCCTCGCCCGAGCCGCCGTCGATGAAAAAGGGCAGCTCTGCGGTGCCACCGGTCAGGCTGGTCTGCGTCGGCCGGGCGGTCAGCGCCGTGACGTCGCGGGTGCCGGCGACGCCGTCGTCGACGATGGTCAGCACCGAGCCGGCATTGCTCACGTCGAAGCCGGGCGCCAGCACGGCCTGCATCTGCGCCGCGACCGAGGCCGGCCCGCCCGAGAAGTCGATGCCGATGACGCGGTTGTTGGCGTCGCCAGAGGCCGAGGCCGGCAGCGGCAGCGCCGCGGCCGAGTCGACGCGCACGAAGGTGAAGCGCTGCAGCTGCCCGCCGGGCGTGACGCGATAGTCGAGCGTCAGGCTGTTGCCGGCTGCGAGACCGGCCATGTCGACCGAGAAGCCGGTCGCGGCGCCCACCGTCGCCGGCGTGCCGGCGATCTGCTGGTCCGACAGCGCGCGCGACATCTGCGCGGCGATCTGGTCGAGCTGGGCCTGCGCCTGCACCAGCGTCTTGTCGCGCAGCTCGAGCAGTGCGCCGATCTCGCCGGAGCGGAAGGTGCCGTTGCCGATCGCGTCGAAGCTGTTGCCGGAAATGTCGCGCGCCACGATGGTGCCGACGCCGCGCTGGGCCGGATCGTTGCTCCATTGGGAGGTCGCGTCGATCCCGGCATGCCGGTCGAAGGAGAACACCACCGCCGGCGCGCCGTCGAAGAGCTGCGTGCCCGAGGCGGTGGTGATGGTCAGTGCACCGGTCGGCTTCTCCTCGGTGCGGATGTCGACATATTGCGCCAGCTCGGAGACGATCCGGTCGCGCTCGTCGCGCAGATCGGCCGCGCCGGCGGTGCCGCCGCCGTTGACGATGCGGGCGTTGACGTTGGTCAGCGAGCCGAGCAGGTCGTTGACCCGCGAGACGGCGCTGCCGATCCCGGTCTCGGCCTGGTTGCGCATCGCCTGCACGCCGGAGGACAGCGTGTTGAGGCGATTGGCGAGCTGGCTGGCGGCATCCAGCACCGCCGTGCGCCCGGCATAGCTCGACGGGTCGTTGCGCAGCGCCTGCAGCGCGTTGGTGAAGGTGTTGAACACCGTGTCGAGCGCGGTCGCGGAGCCCGGCGCGCCATAGAGCCGGTCGAGCCCGGTGAAGGCCTCGGCGCGGGTCGCGGTATAGGCGGCGCCGGCCGTCTCCTGCCAGAGCTGGTGCTGGACGATCCGGTCGAGCAGGCGCTGGACCTGCGCGTTCTGCACCCCGACCGTGCGGCCCGTCTGCGTGTCGACGGTGGAGACGCCGCGCCGCACATAGCCGGCGGTGCCGGCATTGGCGACGTTCTGCGAGACGATCCCGAGCCCGACCTGCGTGCTGCGCAGGCCGGAAATGGCGGTATCGAGCGCGGTACCCAGGGCCATCCTTCAACTCCTGTCGTGCGGTCGCGGCCCTTCTGGGCCGTCAGACGGCGGCGCCCCTGCCTCAGCGGATGATGTTGAACACGTCGCGCAGCATCTCCTGCGCCGTGGTGATCACCTTGGTGTTGGCCGAGTAGGCCTGCTGGGTGATGATCATCTTCGAGAATTCGTCGGCGATATCGGTGTTCGACTGCTCGACATTGCCGCCGATCAGCGCCGAGGTACCGAGGCCGACGATCGGCGAGCCGGACTCGATGGTCTCCTCGAAGGCGCCGCCGTCGAGGCGCTTCAGCGCGTTTCCGGCATTGAAGCGGGCGATGGCGATCTGCGCCAGCGCGACCACCTGGCCGTTGCTGAACGTGCCGATGACCTGGC
This sequence comes from Allobosea sp. TWI1241, assembly GCF_039673065.1. Lineage (NCBI taxonomy): Bacteria > Pseudomonadati > Pseudomonadota > Alphaproteobacteria > Hyphomicrobiales > Alloboseaceae > Allobosea > Allobosea sp. TWI1241. The sequence goes on from NZ_JBDJKW010000001.1 coordinate 215,436, forward strand.
CTTCGCCCGAGATCGAGACGCGATCGAGTGTGCCGGCGGTGTAGCCGTTCTGGCCGATGCGGCGGGCATTGGTCTGGCCGCTGCTGTCGCCGTTCTGGGTCAGGCTGTTGTTGCCGGTCGTCATCGAGATCGTGCTGATGTCGACGCCGCCGATCGTCATGTTCGGCATCGGGATATTGCCGCCCGTAGGCGAGGTCATCAGGCCCTTCGAATCGAACTGCACCGCGACGCCGGCATTGCGGTAGGCGACCTCGCCGGCAGCCGCCGAGGTGTTCTGCGCGACGAAGAGGTTCCAGGTATCGACGGTCGCCGGCGGGCCGGCCGAGGCGTTGCTCACCTTGGCCCAGCGCAGCTCGACGCTGGCGGCGCGGCCGAGCTCGTCATAGACCGTGACCGAGCCGCCCGGGATCGAGCGGTTGAGGAACCGGGTGACGTCGGCGCCGTCGACGGTGCCGGTGCCGCCGGCGGCCACCGTGCGCGGGTCGGCGCCCGGGAAATCCGTGCCGGGGCCGAGCAGTTCGGAGCCGGGCGTGTTGATGTCGGCCGAATTGGTCTTCGGATAGGCCGGGATGTTGGCGCTGTACTCGATCGCCGTGGTCGCCTGCGCCGGGAACTGGTCCTTGGTGATGCGCAGCACCTCGGGCTGACTGCCGATGACCTGGCCGGTGACCGGGTCGATCTTCTGGCCCTTGAGGTAGTAGCCGGAGCCGTTGACCAGATAGCCGTCGGCGTCGAAGTCGAAATCGCCGCGGCGGGTGTAGAGGTCGCTGTTGGCGAAGAGCGTGTTGGACCCGACGCCGCGCTGGCGCTGGTCGACGACGAAGAAGCCGTCGCCATTGATCGCCGCGTTGGAATCGATGCGGGTCGCCAGCGGGTCGCCCTGGATGGTGTTGGTGGCGCGGCTGTAGGCGTTGACCGAGCCGGCGATCTGGCGGTTCAGCGCCGTGTCCGGCACGAGGTCGGAGAAGCTGGTGTCGACCCGCTTGAAGCCGGCGGTCCGCGAATTCGCGATGTTGCCGGAGATATTCTCCAGGGCGTAGGACTGGGCCTGCATGCCCGTCACCGCCGTGGTCAGCGCACTGAAAACACCCATCGCAACCTCACCTGAGACTGGCGCCCCCCGGGGCGGCCGATCGAATTCAGGCGTGACTTGCACGGCCCGTGCCACGGCACAGGCCGATGATTCTCAATGACTTAGCGGAACATGACAGGGCAGGAACGGCCCCAGGCCCCGGAAAATAAGGACGGGGCCGGCAATTCTTGCCGGGGGCGCCCGGCGGGCTCAGCCCTCCTTGGCGCCCCAGCCGGAGAGATCGCCGGCGACGTCGGACAGGCCCGGCGGGGTCGCCTCGACGAAGGGCAACGGCCGGCAGACCGCTATGGCGGCAAGGCCGATGCGCGCGGTCAGGAGCCCGTTCAGCACGCCCTCGCCCAGCTTGGCCGAGAGCCGCGCCGCCAGCCCCTGCCCCAGCACCTGCTGGATCACCGCATCGCCCGCCGCCACGCCGCCGGTGACCACGAGGTGCCCCAGCACCTGGCGCGCCAGCCGCAGCAGGCCGAGCGTGCCCGGCCGCCCGGCATAGATGGTGGCGATGCTGCGCAGCAGCCGCGCGCAGGCGATCAGTACGAAAGTGACGTCGATCAGGGCGCGCGGACTGACGGCCGTGACCAGCGAGACGCGCCGCGCGGCCTGCGCCACCTGCGCCTGCGCCAGCGCGTCGAGCGGCACCAGCAGGCCGCGCTCGGCGACGGTGAGCAGGTCGCGGGCCGCCAGCAGGTCGGGCTCGGCCTCCGCCAGCAAGGCCCGGCCCTTGGCGGTCTCGGGCCGGCCGGCATAAAGCGACGCCAGCTCTCCGGTCACGGCGCGGGCCTGGGCGAGATCGGCGGTCGCCAGCGCGTTGACCGCCCGCTCGCGCAGCGCCTCGACGCGCCGTTCGCGCAGGATGTCGAGCACGACGCGGGTCAACATCACGATCAGCGCCAGCGCCGCGGCTGCGGCAAAGACGAGCGCGGCGATGCCGACCGCCGGATGCAGCGCCATCAGCGAGGCGATGGTGCGCTCGGCCCAGACGCCGACCGACAGCGTGAGCAAGCCCGACAGGCCGGCGACGAACAGCGTGCCCCAGCCGAAGCCCGCGCGGCGCGGCACCGGCACGACCGCGGCCGGCTCGGGATCGATCGGCTCGATCTCCGGCAGGATCGCCACCTCGCCGCGCGACGGCGGCCTCAGCTCCTCATCCGAGGAGGCGGCGGCTCCGTCGAGGCGGAACGCACGCGGTGCCCGGCTCATGCTCGCCCTCCTCTCAGGCCAATCGGTCGCCGATCAGGAACTCCAGCACCCGATCGAGCCGGATATGCGGCGGCGGCGCCATGCGCCCGCCGGCATCCGGCTTCACCAGCGGCGGGCGGAAGCGCGGCGCCCGGATCTGCCAGTGGCCGGCCTGGGCGTGATCGAAGATCGCCTCCGGCCGCTCCGGCAATTCGCCCGGGAAGATCGCAGCCTCGGACCGACCGTCGAAGACCTCGCCGTCGACCACCTCGCCGGCCTCCGGCACGCCGGCGATCGCCGGCAGGTCGTCGCGGCCCTCGCGGATGCGGACCTCGCGCGTGGCGCGGATCGCGGCGAAAGCCATCGCCTCCACCGTGGCACCCGCCCCTTGCGCCTTCGCCATAGCGCGCTGCACCAGATGCGCCATCACCCGCGCCAGACGGTCATGGCTGGTGTGGTGGACATGGTCGGCCTTGGTCGCGGCGAAGAGCACGCGGTCGATGCGCGGCGAGAACAGGCTGGACAGCAGCGAATTGCGCCCGACCGAGAAGGCGGTCAGCGCCTGGCCGAGCGCGGTCTCGAGATCGGCCAGCGCCTCAGGCCCGGCATCGAGCGCCGCCAGCGCGTCGACCAGCACGATCTGCCGGTCCAGCCTGGCGAAATGCTCGCGGAAGAACGGCCCGACCACGACGCGCTTATAGGCCTCGAACCGCTCGCTCATCAGCCCCGCCAGCGTGCCGGCGCGCGGCACCGTGCCCGGCGCCAGGTCGAGCGGCGCGAAGGTCAGCGCCGGCGAACCCTCGAGATCGCCCGGCATCAGGAAGCGGCCGGGCGGCGTTACAGCCACCGCCTCGGGGTCGGCGCGCAGCGCCGCGAGATAGGCCTTGAAGCTGTCGCTGGCGGCTTCGGCCGCGAGTTCGTCCGGCGCGCCCTCGGGATCGCGCAGGGCGAGATCGGCGAGCCATGCGCCGGCGACGCCCAGCCGGTGCGCCTTGCGGGCGTCCGCCACGGCCTGCGCCGACCAGGCGGCATAGTCCTGGCCGATCAGGGCGAGATCGAGCAGCCATTCGCCGGGATAGTCGACGATGTCGAGCGTCAGCGTCGCCGGGCCCTTGAACCAGCCGGCGGCGCGCTCGTAGTCGATCTCGATGCGCAGCTCGGAGATGCGCCGCGTCGATTCCGGCCAGCGCCGGTCGGGGCCGGCGAGCGCGGCGCGATGCGCCTCATAGGGAAAGCGCGGCACCTCGGGATCCGGCTGCGGCACGAGCCGCACCCGCGAGATTCGCCCCTCGGCGGCGGCCTTGAGCACCGGCAGGCGCGCGCCCTCGACGAGGTTCTGGATCAGCGCCGTGGTGAAGACCGTCTTGCCGGAGCGTGACAGGCCGGTGACCCCGATGCGCAGCCGCGGCTTCGCCAGCCCGAGCAGGCTGTCGCCGAAGGCAAGCGCCGCGTTGCGGGCTTCGTCGAGATAGGAGCCGGAGGCCATTCGCGCCGCGCCTCAGTCGTCCGGGCCTTCGCCCAGCGAGGCGGGGGTAACGAAACGGTCGAGCCGGCCGGCACGCGAGGTCACGTCGCGCCAGTCCTCGACGTCGAAATCGAGCACGGCCAGCCCGCAGGTCGGATATTTCTGCGACAGCCGCGCCGCCGCATAGCGGTCGCCATGGCCGGCGAGACGCCCCGCCAGTTCCTCGAAGCCGGGGTTATGGCCGATCATCAGCAGGGTCTTCACCGTCGGCTCGACCGCCTGCACCACCTCCAGCAGCTGGCCGGACGGCGCCTCGTAGATGCGCGGCTCCGTCTGCGTCGGCGGCCGCTCGGGCAGCATCGGCCTGACCAGATCCCAGGTCTCCTGGGTGCGCCTGGCCGGCGAGATCAGCACCAGATCAGGAAAGAGCAGCTCATCGGCGAGATAGCGCCCCATCACCGGCGCGGCCTCGCGCCCGCGGGTCGCGAGCGGCCGGTCGCGATCGGCGGTGTCGGCGGGCCAGCTCGACTTGGCATGGCGGAGCAGCATGAGACGGCGCATGACCGCCATCTAACCACGCCGCGCCGGATTTGCGAGGGGTCAGCGCGTCTCGCGCCGCGCCATGAAGGCGAGCTTCTCGAACAGCGAGACGTCCTGCTCGTTCTTGAGCAGCGCGCCGTGCAGCGGCGGAATGACCTTGCGCGGGTCGCGCTCGCGCAGCACCTCGGGGCCGACATCCTCGGCGACCAGGAGCTTCAGCCAGTCCAGAAGCTCGGAGGTCGAGGGCTTCTTCTTGAGGCCGGGGACCTCGCGCACCTCGAAGAACAGACGCAGCGCCTCCTCCATCAGCCGGGCTTTGATGCCCGGAAAGTGCACCGCGACGATCGCCTTCATCGTCTCCGCGTCGGGGAAGCGGATATAGTGGAAGAAGCAGCGGCGCAGGAAGGCGTCCGGCAGCTCCTTCTCGTTGTTCGAGGTCACGACGATCAGCGGCCGTTGCACCGCGCGGATGGTCTCGCCGGTCTCGTAGACATGGAACTCCATGCGGTCGAGCTCGAGCAGCAGGTCGTTGGGGAACTCGATATCGGCCTTGTCGATCTCGTCGATCAGCAGCACCGGCCGCACCCGCGAGGCGAAAGCCTCCCAAAGCTTGCCGCGCCGGATGTAGTTGCCGATGTCGGAGACGCGCGGATCGCCGAGCTGGCTGTCGCGCAGGCGGCTGACCGCGTCGTATTCGTAGAGACCCTGCTGCGCCTTGGTGGTCGACTTGACGTGCCAGGTGATCAGCGGCGCACCGAGCGCGGCCGCGACCTCCTCCGCCAGCACCGTCTTGCCCGTGCCGGGCTCGCCCTTGACCAGCAGCGGCCGCTCCAGCGTCAGCGCCGCATTGACGGCGACGGTGAGATCCTCGGTGGCGACATAGGACGCGGTGCCGGTGAAGCGCATGCGGAGCCTTTCCCTCGCCGCCCTCGCGAGGGCTCGGCGGTGCCTGTGGAGCCGGAACGCGGCATGGCGCCGACCCGACGACCTATCTCATTGTTCCGGCGTCGTTTTCACCGCCCGGACAGGCGGCACCGACGGCGCTCCTGCTATAGAGGGCGGATTGGGTCCCCGCAAGTTTTCGCGCATCGGCGCGGGTTTTCGTTGCGCGGACGCCGGCCGGCCCACAACAATCGCCAAGATCATCGACATCGCGATTCGTCAGGAACCACGTGGCCGGGACCATCGACCCCTCCAGCTATCGTGACGCCATCGTCGTGCTTGGCACGGCGGGCGTCATCGTCCCGTTCGCCAAGCGCTTCCGGGTGAACTCCATCATCGCCTTCATGGCGTGCGGCGCGCTGCTCGGGCCGTTCGGCCTCGGCGGCCTCGTCGCGGAGGTGCCCTTTCTCAGCACGATCACGGTGTCGAGCCCGGACGCGCTGGCGGCACCGGCCGATATCGGCGTCGCCTTCCTGCTCTTCGTAATCGGCCTCGAACTTTCCTATGACCGTCTCGTCACCATGCGCCGGCTGGTCTTCGGCCTCGGCCTCGGCCAGATCGTGGTCTCGGCCTGCCTGCTGGCGCTGATCGCCTACGGCTTCGGCCAGCCGGCGGCGGCGGCGCTGATCATCGGCGCGGCGCTCGCCCTCTCCTCGACCGCGATGGCGATCGAGCTTCTCTCGGCCCACCGGCGCATGACGAGTTCGGCAGGGCGCGCCAGCTTCGCGATCCTGCTCTGCCAGGACCTCGCGGTCATCCCGCTGCTCTTCCTCGTCAGCGTGCTCGGCGCACAGGAGAACGGCTCGCTGCTGACCGGGCTGGTCCAGGCACTGCTGCAGGCAGTGGCGGCGATCGCCACCATCGTTGTCATCGGCCGCATCGCCATGCGCCCGCTGTTCCGGCTGGTCGCCTCCACCGATTCCTCCGAGAGCTTCATGGCCGCGACATTGCTGGTCGCGCTCGGCACGGGGCTGATCGCCGCGGCGGCCGGGCTCTCAATGGGGCTCGGTGCCTTCATCGCCGGCCTGCTGCTGGCCGAGACCGAATATCGCCGCGCCATCGAGGTGACGATCGAGCCGTTCAAGTCGCTGCTGATCGGCGTGTTCTTCCTGACGGTCGGCATGGGGGTCAGCCCGGCCATGCTCGCCGCCCGCCCGGGCAAGATCCTGGCGATCGCGCTCGGCATCCTGGCGGTCAAGACGGCCGTGACCATCGTCCTCGGCCTCCCCTTCCGCCTGTCGCTCGCCGCGGCGATCGAGGCGGCGATCATGGTCGGGCCCGGCGGGGAGTTCGCCTTCGTCCTTCTGCACGCCGCGGCCGCCGCGAGCCTCGTCGACCAGCAGGAGACGGCGCTCGTGCTGGCCGCAGTCTCGCTCAGCATGATCGCCCTGCCCTTCCTGGCGAAGCTGGCACGCGCCGCCGCCGCGCGCGTCGCCGCCCCCGTCGAGCTCCCGGCGGAAGCCGCCGCCCCGCCGCCCGACGACCATGCGCCGCGCGCGCTGATCGTCGGCTGCGGTCGCGTCGGACGCCTCGTCGCCGACATGGTCGAGCGCCACCAATTGCCCTATCTTGCCATCGACAAAGACGCGGCCGCTGTCGCGGCGCTGCGACGCGCCGGCAAGCCGGTCTTCTACGGCGACGCCAGCCAGCCGGCCTTCCTGCGCCTGTGCGGACTCCAGGAGGCGACCGCGCTGATCGTGACGATCGACAATCCCCGCGCCGTCGACGAGACGGTCATGGCGGCGCGCGCCATGCGGCCGGATCTGGTGATCGTCGCCCGCGCGCGCGACGCCAGGCACGCCCGCCATCTCTACGAGATCGGCGTCAACGACGTGGTGCCGGAGACGATCGAGGCCAGCCTCCAGCTTTCGGAGGCGACTCTGGTCGGCCTCGGCGTGCCGATGGGCCACGTCATCGCCTCGATCCACCAGCGCCGCGACGACTTCCGCAGCGAGCTCAGGCCGGCGAGCGCTCGCGGGCGGCGCCTTCCGCGCCACGAGAGGTCGCGAAGACTGTGAGCCGCGGACGTGGCTCCGGCAGCCGCCGCGCTGTGCCGCCCGCCTGAACCACCCGGCGCATATGGCCGTAGAACTGCTCGGCACTGGCCTGCCAGCTATGGCGGCGGGCGAGCTCCAGCCCCGCCTCGCGCGGCAGGCGCAGCGCCGACAGCGCCGCCTGGCGCAGATCCTCGTGCAGCACCGCCGCGCGGCTGCCGGCGAAGACGTCGCTCGGCCCCTGCACCGGGAAGGCGGCGACCGGCAGGCCGCTCGCCGCCGCTTCCAGCAGCACGATGCCGAAGGTGTCGGTCAGGCTCGGGAAGACGAAGACGTCGGAGGAGGCGTAGATCGCCGCCAGCTCCGCGCCCTCGCGCGCCCCGAGGAAATGCGCTTCGGGAAAGGCCTGCGCCAGCGCGCCACGCGCCGGCCCGTCACCGACCACGACCTTGCTGCCCGGCAGGCGCAGCGACAGGAAGGCCTCGAGGTTCTTCTCGACCGCGACGCGGCCGACGCTGAGGAAGATCGGCCGCGGCAGGTCGAGCACGCAGTCGGGCCGCGGATGGAACAGATCGAGATCGACGCCGCGGCCCCAGCGCAGGATGTGCTCGAAACCATGCGCGCGAAGCTCGGCCTCGACGCTGTCGGTCGAGACCATCACGCCGGCCGCCGGCCCGTGGAAATGGCGCAGCAGCCGGTAGCTCCAGCGCTCCGGCACCGGCCAGCGCGCCGAGACATATTGCGGGAAGCGGGTGTGATAGCTCGTGGTGAAGCTGCGCTTCTGCGACAGGCAGACCGAGCGCGTCAGCCAGCCGATCGGCCCTTCGGTGGCGATGTGGATGTGATCGGGCGCGAAATCTGCGATCCGCGCGGCGATGCGCCGGCGCGTCGCCAGCGCCAGCCTGATGTCGGGATAGGACGGCAGCCCGATCTGCGCGAAGCCCTCGGGGGTCAGCATATGCGCGGTCACGCCGAAATCGGGCGCGGCCTGCGCCATGCGCTCCAGAGAGCGCACGACCCCGTTGATCTGCGGACGCCAGGCGTCGGTGGCGATCAGGACGCGCATCACGCCGCCTCACCGACCGGAACCGCGGCGGCGGGCCGGCGCGCCGGCAGCGGCACGGGCAGCGGCGGCAGCCGGTCCTCCAGCCGATGCTGCGGCCAGTGGATGATCTCGAAGCGCCCGTCATGGTGCTCGACCACCGCCGTGCAGCTTTCGACCCAGTCGCCGGTGTTGATGTAGGTCAGCCCGTCGATCTCGCGCCGGGCCGCGTGGTGGATATGGCCGCAGATCACCCCGTCGGCCTTGTGCCGGCGCGCCTCGTCGGCCAGGCACTGCTCGAACTCGCCGATATAGTTGACCGCGTTCTTGACCTTGCGCTTGGCCCAGGCCGAGAGCGACCAGTGCGGCAGCCGCAGCACGCGCCGGACGCGGTTGATGCCATGGTTCAGCACCAGGGCTGCGGTGTAGGCCCAGTCGCCGAGCAGGGCGAGCCATCTGGCGTTGCGCACCACCAGGTCGAACAGGTCGCCATGGATGACCAGCATGCGCTTGCCGTCTGCGGTCTCGTGCACGATGTCGTCGACCAGCGTGATGCCGCCGAACTGCAGGCCGGTATAGTCGCGGAGGAAGTCGTCGTGGTTGCCGGTGACGTAGATCAGCGTCGAGCCCTTGCGGACCTTGCGCAGCAGCTTCTGCACCACGTCGTTATGCGCCTGCGGGAAATACCAGCCGCTCTTCAGCCGCCAGCCGTCGATGATGTCGCCGACCAGATAGATCTTCGGCGCGTCGTAGGCGCGCAGGAAGGCCAGCACCAGGTCGGCCTGCGCGCCGCGCGTGCCCAGATGCAGGTCCGAGATGAAGATGCTGCGAACCTGCTTCGCGTCGTCCTCGTCGCCCATGCCTGCAGCCTCGTGCCGTTGCGATGGTGCGGCGTGTCTCCGATTTGCATTGCGCTTTGATGACGCGGCGGCCAAACCATGCACTGCCTCTGGCAGCTTCGACGACACGTCCGGGAGAGAACGAACATGGATCTTGGTATCGCAGGCCGCACGGCCATCGTCTGCGCCTCCAGCAAGGGGCTCGGCCGCGCCTGTGCACAGGCCCTCGCCGAAGCGGGCTGCACCGTCGTCGTCAACGGACGCGACGCGCAGACGCTCGAAGCCACCGCGAGCGAGATCCGCGCCAGCACCGGGGCGACCGTCGTCGCTGTCGTCGCCGACGTCTCGACCCGCGCCGGCCAGGACGCCCTGCTCGCCGCCGCCCCGAACCCCGACATCCTGGTCAACAACAATGGCGGCCCGCCGCCCAAGCCCTTCCGCGAGGTCTCGCGCGAGGGCCTGCTGGAAGGCGTCTCGCAGAACCTCGCCACGCCGCTCGAGCTGGTCCAGCGCGTGGTCGACGGCATGATCGCGCGCCGCTTCGGCCGCATCGTCAACATCACCTCGGCGAGCGTGCTCACCCCGCTGACCGGGCTCGACGTCTCCTCGGCTGCACGCGCCGGCCTGACCGCCTTCCTCGCCGGCGTCGCCCGCGAGGTCGCGCACGCCAATGTCACCATCAACAACATCCTGCCCGGCGTCTTCGCGACCGACCGGCTGACCAGCTCGACAAAGCGGGTCGCGGCGATGAAGAACATCTCCGAGGAGGAGGTGATGAAGCAGCGCATGGCCGAGATCCCGGTCGGCCGCTTCGGCCAGCCCGACGAGTTCGGCAAGCTCTGCGCCTTCCTGTCGAGCGAGCACGCCGGCTACATCACCGGCCAGAACTTCCTGATGGACGGCGGCTCCTTCCGCGCCAACTTCTGATCGCAATGGTTTGGCCCGCCGTCCCGCCTGCCGCCGGTCGGCCCTGCGCCACCGCCCCTTGGTCGGGGTGCCGCGAATGGGGTAAGTGGGAGGAGTCTTCTATAAGACGCCCGTCCCCGCGCAGGCCCCCTCCTTGTCTCCTCTCCTCGGCATCGGCCTCAAGCTGCTCTCGGCCTTGTCCTTCACGCTGATGTCGGCGGGGATCAAATCGCTCGCGGGCAGCTATCCGATCGGCGAGATCGTCTTCTTCCGCTCCTTCTTCGCGCTGCTGCCGCTGATCGTCTGGCTGGCCTGGCGCAGCGAGTTTCCCGAGGCGCTGCGGACCAACAATCTGCGCGGCCACATGAAGCGCGGCGTCATCGGCTCCACCGGCATGTTCCTCGGCTTCGCGGCGCTGATGCTGCTGCCGCTGACGGACGCGGTCGCGATCGGCTATGCGGCGCCGCTGATCCTGGTGGTGCTGGCCGCGCTCATTTTGAAGGAGCGGGTGCGCATCTATCGCTGGACCGCCGTCTGCGTCGGCTTCATCGGCGTGCTGCTGATGCTGTCGCCGCATTTCCGTGGTGACGCGCTGGCGCAGGGCTTCTCCAGCGGTCCGGCCTTCGGCGCGATGCTGGCGCTGGGCGGGGCTTTCTGCTCGGCCTTCGCCTCGGTTGAGGTGCGTATGCTGACGCGCACCGAGAAGACCGGCGCCATCGTCTTCTACTTCATGTCGCTGACCTCGCTGCTCGGCCTGCTCACCATCGTCATGGGCTGGGTGATGCCCGACCCGCGCGACTTCCTCATGCTCGTCACCATCGGCGTCCTCGGCGGGCTGGGCCAGATCCTGCTGGTCCAGGCCTATCGCTATGGCGACGCCTCGCTGGTCGCGCCCTTCGAGTATTCCACCATGATCTGGGCGACGGCGCTCGGCTGGTTCGTCTTCGGCGAATGGCCGGTGGTCGCCGTCCTCATCGGCTCCGCCATAGTCGTCGCCTCCGGCATCTACGTGATCTGGCGCGAGAAGCAGCTTGGCCTACTCAAGCGCGAAACGCGCGAGGTCGCGCCCTCCCGCCCGACCTGACGCGACGGGTTGCTTGCCGCCCGGTCCGATCCGGGGCAAAGTCCTTTTGGACAAACGAACGTTCGCTTTCCCAAACGGGACGGCCGTAGGGACAGATCAGGACGCAATGGGTATCGAGACCAAGGAACGCGGCGGGCGAGAGATCGAATCCGGTGCCCAGGTGATTTCCGGCCAGCTCGGCAAGACGATCCAGCGCCTGCGCAAGGCCTATAATCTCTCGCTCTCGGAGCTGGCCGAGCAGTCCGGCGTCGCCAAGTCGATCATCAGCCAGATCGAGCGCAACGAGACCAATCCGACGCTCGCCACGATCTGGCGGCTGTCGCAGGCGCTCGACGTCTCGATCGAGCGCGTCCTTTCCTCCAACGAGGAAGAGGCCTTCATCGAGAAGATTCCGCGGCCGGACACCCCGATCCTGGTCTCTGAGGACGGTAAGCTCAAGCTCGCCATCATTGGCTGGATCAAGACGGTCGAATGGCTGCAATGGTACGAGGTCAGCGCCGAACCCGGCGGCGAGCTTGATTCCGAAGGCCATCAGCGCGGCTCGATCGAATCGCTCTCGGTCACCTCGGGCGAGTTCGAGGTCGACGTCGCCGGTACGGTGCAGCGGGCCAAGGCCGGCGAGACGCTGCGCTATCGCTGCGACCGCCAGCATGTCGTGCGCTGCGTCGGCACCCAGCCCGGCACCGCCTTGATGGTCTGCATCCTCAAAGCGGCGGTGATGGACTGACGCCGCGAGGTTGCCGACGATCACCGCGCGCCCGCTAAAATAACAGTCTCATCATTGACGGCTTCGAAACGGGCCGGGCCTTAAGGCTGCATCGGCTTGCGCGCATCTGCATGGGCCCTCGACCACCGATCCGCCGGCCCGATCATGCACCGCGCCCGTTCCAAGACCGATGACGGGAAGCACTTCCTGCTTCTCTGCAAGATATCCGCCCTCATCGGCCTCGCCATCGGCCTCACCTGGGCCGCGCTCTTCGCCGCGACCCAGCATTGGCACCAGGCGGCGAGCCTGGCGCTGCTGGGCCTCTCGGTCGTGCCGTGCTGGCTCATCGCGCGGCGTGGCCATTTCTCGCTCGGCCTGCAGCTGACGCAACTCGCCTGCATGATCTTCGTGATCGCGTTCTCGCTCGTCTTCGACACGCCGACCGAGACGGTCCCGCGCACGACGCACCTGTTTCTCCTCGTCATCGCGCTCGTCGGCTACATGAACCTCCAGCGCGGGCCGTCCCTGTCTCAATGCGCGCTGATCGCTGTCTGCATGGCCGCTTTCGTCGTCCTGGCGGCGACCACGCCGATCTACCCCTTCCCCGAGCCGGTCCAGGACGAGCTGCACGCGGCCAGGGCCTGGGTCAACGCGCTGCTCGTAGCATCCCTGCTCTGCGGCGGCATCCTCGCGATGAGCGCCGAGTTCACCAAGACACAGGCCTCGCGCGAACTGGGCGCAGCGCTGTGGGGCGACCAGTTCGCGCTGTTCTATCAGCCGCAGGTCGACGCGCAGGGTAGGCTCGTCGGCGCCGAGGCGCTGCTGCGCTGGAATCATCCGAAGCGCGGCCAAATCCCGCCGGCCGAATTCATTCCGATGGCCGAGGCCAGTGGCTTCATGCCCCGTCTCGGCAACTGGGTGATGCAGGAGGCCTGCCGCACGCTCTCGGCCTGGCGCGACAAGCCGGAGATGCGCGAGGTGGTGCTGGCCATCAACGTCTCCGCCGCGCAGTTCCTGATGCCGGATTTCGCCGACCAGGTCCGGGCGACCGTGCGCAATTACGGCGTCCGCCCCGCCATGCTGAAGCTGGAATTGACCGAAAGCGTCTTCGTCGCGGACATCGACGCCGTCATCCGCAAGATGAAGGCGCTGAGCGAGGCCGGCTTCGCGATCGCGCTGGACGATTTCGGCACCGGCTACTCCTCGCTGAGCTATCTACGGCAATTGCCGCTGGCACAGCTCAAGATCGACCGCAGCTTCGTGCGCGGCATCACCGACAATCCGCGCGTCGCGGCCGTGACGCGCAACATCGTGCAGATGGGCCAGGACCTCGATCTCGAAATCCTGGCCGAGGGCATCGAGACGCCGGAACAGCTCGCGATGATGCAGGCCTATGGCTGCGCGACCTTCCAGGGCTTTCTGTTCTCCAGGCCCCTGCCGCTCGAAGCCTTCGAGGGGTTCGCGCGGCAGAGCCGGCAGGAGGCCTGATCGCGGGTTGCGTCACGCGCCGGCGGCCTCAGCCCGGATTGGCCTGCGGCCTCGCCGGGCCCTGCACCGCCGGCAGCGACTTGAGATACTCGGCCATCGCCAGCCGGTCGGCATCGGACAGCTGCGCGGTGTTGCGGATCACCACCGCCATCGATCCGCCGACGCTGTCGAAGGACGGGGTGAAGCCGCTCTTGAGCAGCTCGGCGATCTCCTCGACCGACCATTTGCCCAGCCCGCTCTCATGCTGCGTGATGTTCGGCACCCAGCCCTTGCCCTCGGGATCGGGGCCGCCGGCCAGGCGGGTCGCCGGCACGATCGCGCCCAGGCTGTTGCGGGCCGAGTGGCATTCGGCGCAATGCCCGGGGCCGTTGACCAGATAGGCGCCGCGATTCCAGCTCTCGCTCTTCGCCGGATCCGGCCGGAAGGGCGAGCCGTCGAAGAACATCAGCTTCCAGCCGCCGACGATGCGCCGGATGTCGAAGGGAAAGGCCAGCTCGTGCGCCGGCGCCCTGCCCTCCACCGCCGGCAGCGTACGCATATAGGCCAGCAGGTCGTTCAGCGCCTGCGGCGGCATCAGCCGGTAGGAGGTGTAGGGGAAGGACGGGTAGTAGTGATGGCCGCCGGGCGAGACGCCTGCGGCCATCGCCCGGATGAAGTCCGCCGTGCCCCAGTTGCCGATGCCGTCGCGCGTATGCGGCGAGATGTTGGGCACGTGGAACTTGCCGAAGGGCGAGTCCAGCACCAGCCCGCCGCCGAGGCGGGTCTTGTCGTCCTGCCCCGGCGTCGCATGGCAGGAGGCGCAGCCTCCGGCGGCGAACAGCACGCGGCCGTTCTCCAGGTTCGGCGGCGGCAGGGTGCCGATCTCCGGGCCGGGCGAGACCACGCGCGGATCGGTCAGGACGAAGAAGCCGGCCAGCCCCAGCGCGATGAACAGCAGCAGCGTGATCAGCAGGCGGCGCATCCCGTCCCCGTCTTCAGTCGGTCTTCGTCGTCTACGCACCCGGCGCGGTCCGGTTCACCCGCCCGCGCCGGGGCTCGTTCGTCTCAGCGCTTGATCCGATAGGTCTCGTGGCAGCTGCTGCAATTCTTGGTCGCCTCGCCGAAAGCGGTGCGGAAGGAGGCGAGGTCGGTCACAGCCGCGCCCTTGGCCGCGGCCTCGCCGAGGCGGGCGAACGCCGCCTGGAAGCCGGCCTTGTCTTCCCAGATCTTCGGGGAGGCAGTGGTCTCGCCGCCCATCTTCGCGGTCTCCGGATAGAACTCCGGCATCGCCTTGGCGGCGTCGGCATAGACCTTGAAGATCGCCTGCGCCTTGGCCGCGTCGAAGGGCGTCTGCTCCTTGGCGATGGCCGCGCCATCGCGGGTCGCAGCACCGACGGCCTTCATGGCGTCGCGCCGGGCCGCGATCGGGTCGGCCTGCGCGAGAACGGCGGTCATTCCGACGGCCAGGCCGGCTGCAACGAGGACGGTGCGGATCATGCGTCGATATCCCTTACACAGGCCGAGGCCGGAATCGGCCCCGTTTGGAATATCTCCAATCAAGCCGATGACGATGACGGCTCCAAGTCGCATTCGCGTGAGCGGCGGGCGCCCCTTGCGGGACGCCGCAACGCTCAGCCGTGATAGCCGGCCTCCCGCAGGGCGCGGAACACCTTGACCGGCGTCGCCGGCATGTCGATCGCGGTGATGCCGGCCGCGCGGTTCAGCGCGTCGACCATCGCGTTCATCACCGCCGGGCAGGCACCGATGGCGCCGGCCTCGCCCGCGCCCTTCACCCCCAGCGCATTGGTGACGCAGGGCACGTTGCGCGTCTCGAACCGGAAGTTCGGGATGTCGATCGCCCGCGGCAGCGCATAGTCCATGAAGGTGGCGGTCAGCATCTGGCCGCTGTCGTCGAAGCGGATCTCCTCCATCAGCGCCTGGCCGATGCCCTGCGCCGCGCCGCCATGCACCTGGCCCTGCAGCATGATCGGGTTCAGCGTCACGCCGAAATCGTCGACCACGACATAGTTGAGGATCTCGGTGCCGCCGGTCTGCGGATCGACCTCGATCTCGACCACATGCGTGCCGTTCGGATAGGTCGCCTCCGGCGGTTGCCAGCTCTGGTGGACGCGCAATTGCTCGGCACCGGCGCCCGGCAGGGCCGCCAGCGCCTTCAGGTCGATGCTGCGATCGGTGCCGACGATGCGCACGGCGCCGTCGACGATCTCGAGATCGCCGGTGCTGGCTTCCAGCGCGTCGGAGGCGAGCTGCTTGAGATTGCCCGCCAGGATGCCGGTCGCCGCGTCGAGCGCCGCGCCGCCGACGGGAATCGAGCGCGAGCCGCCCGTGCCCGAGCCGGTCGCGATCAGGTCGGTATCGCCCTGCACGACGCGGATGCGGTCCATCGGGATGTCGAGATGCTGCGAGACCAGCTGCGAATAGGCGGTCTCGTGGCCCTGCCCGTTCGACTGGGTGCCGATCAGCACGGTGACCGTGCCGTCCTTCTCCAGCATCACAGTCGCGCTCTCGGGGCCGCCGCCGCCGCAGGCCTCGATATAGCAGGACATGCCGATGCCCCGCAGCTTGCCGGCCTTGCGCGAGAGCTTGATGCGGTCGCGGAAGCCCTGCCAGTCGGCCACTTCCATGGCGCGGCGCATATGGCCCTCGAACTCGCCCGAATCGTAGACCGGCCCGGTCTGCGTCACATGCGGCATCTCGCCGGGCTTCACGAAGTTCAGCGCCCTCACCGCATCGGGGCTCTTGCCGGTCTCGCGCGCGATCGCGTCGACCAGCCGCTCGATGAGATAGGCCGCCTCGGGCCGGCCCGCGCCGCGATAGGCGTCGACCGGCATGGTGTGGGTCAGCACGCCGCGGATCTGCACATGCACCGCCGGGATATTGTAGCAGCCCGGCGTCATCGTGGTGCCGACCCAGGGGATGAAGGGCCCGTATTGCGAGAGATAGGCGCCCATCTCGGCGGCGAGGTCGACCTTGAGGCCGATGAACCGGCCGCGCTTGTCGAGCGCCATGGTCGCAGTCGTCAGGTTGGCGCGGCCATGGGTGTCTGCGAGGAAGTGCTCGGTGCGGTCCGCGACCCAGCGCACCGGGCGCTTGAGCTTTTCCGCCGCCACCATGGCGAGCGGATATTCGCGGTACATGAAGATCTTGGTGCCGAAGCCGCCGCCGACATCGGGCGTGATCACCCGGATGCGGGCCGGGTCGACCTTGAGGATGTTCTTGGCGAGGATGTCGCGCGTGCCATGGCTGCCCTGGCTGCCGAGCGTCAGCGTCCAGCGCTTGGCCGCCTTGTCGTAGTCGGCGATGCAGGCGCGCGTCTCCATGTAGTTGGAGGCGAGACGGTTGTTGACGATGGTGATCGAGACCATGCGGTCGGCCTTGGCGAAGGCGGCCTCGGTCTTGGCGCGGTCGCCCTGCTCGGCCTCGAAGGCGATGTTGCCGCCGCGGTCGGGCCAGACCTGCGGCGCGCCCTCGGCCAGCGCCTCGGCGATGCCCGTGATCGCCGGCAGGGTCTCGAACTCGATCTCGATCGCCTCGGCGGCGTCGCGGGCCTGGAGCAGCGTATCGGCCACCACGAAGGCGATGGCCTCGCCGACATGGCGCACCGTATCGGTCGGCAGCACCGGCACGGGCAGCGACGTCACCGGCTCGCCCGAGGCTGTCTTGATCAGGCCCTTGCAGGGAATGTCGCCGAGATGGGCGATGTCCTCGCCCGTCAGGATCAGGCGCACGCCCTTGCGCTTGCGGGCGGCCTCCTTGTCGACGATCCGGAACTTGGCATGGGCATGGGGCGAGCGCAGCACATAGGCGTGGAGCGCGCCCTCGACCGCGATATCGTCGGTGTAACGGCCCGCCCCGGTGGTCAGGCGCTGGTCTTCGACCCGCCGCACCGGCTGGCCCATTCCGAACTTCATCGGACGCATCGGCAGTTTCCTTCGGATCAGTCTGAAGAAAAAGTGCCGCAGCATAGGCGAGGCGCCGGCCCGGTCAAAGGCTGACCAAGCCGGCGCCTCGATAAAAAGGCCGCGCGGGCCGGCGCTCAGCGAATGACGCGCTGGGCGCTGTCGGCCATGCTGACCATCATGTTGTAGCTGGAGACCAGCCGGTTGGCGTCGCTGGCCGCGCCGCCGCGGCGGACGTCGCCCTTGGTCTTGCCGAGCTTCTCGCGGAAGTCGCGCAGGCTGCCGAGCCAGGAGCCGGCCGAGCTCTCGATCATCGGCACGCCGGAACCGTTGTTGCGGTCCTTGAATTCGTCCATCTCGCGGACCGCCCCGGCATAGCCTGCCAGCGCCACGTCGAAGGCCTTGAGATCGACGACGGGATGGTCGTTGGTCGGCATCAGGTCCATCACCGCGCGGGCGTTGATCATGATGTTGCGGATCTGCCAGCGGGCCGAACGACCTTCCGCCGCCTCGATCGCCGCCAGTTCGCGCCCGTCGACCTCCTTCTTGAAGGCGTTGAGGTGCATGTCGAACTGGGCCCGCTCGCGCAGGAAGGCCTCGGCGGCCGGCACGAGCTTCTCGTGCAGGGCGCGGCCCTCGGCGGCGCCGTCGTCGCGATAGTCCTTGCGGTCGTAATAGCGATAGGCGCGGGTGATCAGCGGAGCGAGCTCCTCATAGGCCGCGATATAGCGCTTGGCGGCTTCGTCCAGCGCCGGCTGGGAGGGCTGCGCCCCGGCCGCGGCCTGCGCCTTCTCGATCTCCGTCTTCACATCGTACAGGCTGTAGAGCCCATAGGTGATGTAGCGCTCCTTGCCGGTCGGGCCGCGCTTGAGGTCCACCCAGCTGGTGTAGCGGTTCCAGGAATCGATGGCACGCAGCGTGCGGTTGGCCAGCGAGGTGTAGGCGTTGGCCTTGGCGATCGCGGCCTGCAGGTCCGCATCCTGCGCGACAACCTTCTTCGCGGCCTGCGGCGCGCCTTGCGCGAACACCGGCGGCGAGACGGACCCGGTGCACAGCAGAGCGGCCACGGACAGACGGAGGAAGCGGGAAGCCTTCATCAGGACACCTTGGTTCGACCACGGCCAGAGCGGGCCGCGCCTGCTTATCGGTGCTTCGGACGGGCGCGGCAACCGTCGCCGTGGCGGCGGCGCTCAGCGCGCGACCGCTTCCCCATGGGCAACCCAGTCGCGGAAGCCGCCGGCGTAATGGGTGTCGACGTCGAGCCCGGCGGACTGCGCATAGGCCATGGCGTGCAGCGAGCGCACGCCGGAGCCACAGGACAGGACGAGCGTCTTGCCCGGCACGGACGGCAGGTCGGCGGGATCGAACTGCGAGAGCGGCAGCGACACTGAACCGGGGATGTGGCCGGCCATGAACTCGTGTGGCTCGCGCACGTCGACGATCAGGATGCTGCCGTCGGCGAGCCTCGCCTTGACCTCGTCGATGTCGAGCGCGTTCACGATCATGCTGGCTTACATCCGGCTGGCGCGGCGCCTGAATGACGGCGGCGCGGAAGGCCCTTGCCTACCGCGCCGCGATCGTCGCGTCGAGATGGCCGCGCTCAGCCCTGCGGCGGAATGCGCAGTACCCAGCCCGGCTGGATCAGGTCGGGGTTCTTCACCGGCGGCGTGTTGGCCTTGACGATCTCGGTGTATTTGGCGCCGTTGCCCTTGCCGTAATGCGCCTCGGCGATCTTCCAGAGCGTGTCGCCCTTCTGCACCGTGTAGAACACGGCGTCGGTGGCGGCGTTGGCGACCTTCAGCTCGGACTCGACCTCGCTGACGCCGGCCGTGTTGCCGAGCGCGAGGATGATCTTCTCGGCTTCCTCGGTCGAGGCGGCCGAGCCGGACACCTTCACCTTGCCGTCGACCACGTCGATCTTCACGTCGGCCGGCAGGCCGTGGCTGGCGAGCTCCTTCTGCAACTCATCGGCGCTGGCCGCCTTGGCCGCGCTGGAGCCGAAGATCTTGGCGCCGGCATCCTTGATGAAACTGAACAGACCCATGTGGTGCACCTCCAGATTGCAGGATGAGCATCAAGCCCTTTCGGCATGGCAAGTTCAAGACGCATGCGTGACCGCCGTCGCGGGCGCGTCTCGCGACTTCCCCCCCGCCTCCAAGACTGGCAAAAGCGGCGCAGACATAAGGCGGGCGCACCGGCGCCCCTCGCGAAAGGCCGCCCGATGACCGCCCTCACCCTCGACCAGGCCCGCACCATCGCCGACGCCGCGCTCGACCACGCCCGCGGTAACGGCCTGAAACCGCTGGCGATCTGCATCCTCGACGCCAGCGGCGTCTGCAAACTGGCAATCGCGCAAGACGGCACCAGCCTGAAGCGCGGCGAGATCGCGCTCGGCAAGGCCAACGGCGCGGTGGCACTCGGCGTCGGCCCGCGCGCCCTCAACAAGATGGCGATCGAGCGCCCTCATTTTATCAACGGCGCAGCGCTCGCCATCGGCGGCCCGCTCGTCCCGGTGCCCGGAGGCGCCCTGATTCGCGACGCCGAGGGCACGCTGCTCGGCGCCATCGGCATCTCCGGCGACACCTCTGACAATGACGAGGCGGCGGCGCTGGCCGGCATCAAGGCTGCCGGCCTCGCGGCCGAGACCGGCGCCTGAGCGCGCGACGCCGAGAACGAAGAGCCGACCATGACAGCCATGAATCCGGACGCCAGCCACGACGGCGCCCCCATCGAAACCGACGTGGTGATCGTCGGCGCCGGGCCCTGCGGCCTCTTCGCCGTTTTCCAGCTCGGCATGCTCGACATCCGCGCGCATGTCGTCGACATCCTGCCGCGCATCGGCGGGCAATGCGTCGAGCTCTATCCCGAGAAGCCGATCTACGACATTCCCGGCTTCGCCGCGGTCACGGGCCAGGCGCTGATCGACAATCTCGCGCGGCAGATCGCGCCCTTCGAGGCCGCCTTCCATCTCGGCCAGATGGTCGAGAGACTGGACGCGGTCGGCACGCCGGAGGCGCCGCGCTTCGCGCTGCGCACCGACACCGGCACGCGCTTTATCGCCAAGGCGGTACTGATCGCCGCCGGCGGCGGCTCCTTCCAGCCCAAGCGCCCGCCCATCCCCGGCATCGAGAGCTATGAGGGCGAGAGCGTCCTCTACGCGGTGCGCCGGATCGAGGCCTTCCGCGACCGCGAGATCCTGATCGTCGGCGGCGGCGATTCGGCGCTGGACTGGACGCTGGCTCTGCAGCCGGTGGCGAAACGGGTGACGCTAATGCATCGTCGCGACGATTTCCGCGCCGCGCCGCATTCGGTCGACCAGATGCGCGCGCTGGTGGCATCGGGCGCCATCGACCTGCGCATTGGCCAGGTGACCGGGCTCGAAGGCGACGGCAGCCGGCTCTCGGCCGTGATCTGTCGCGACGATCGCGGCGGCGGCTTCACCATCGCCTGCGATACGATGCTGCCCTTCTTCGGCCTGACCAAGAAGCTCGGCCCGCTGGCAGACTGGGGCATCGGCCTGACCGAGAACCAGATCGCGGTGGAGACCTCGGCCTTCGAGAGCAGCGTGCCGGGCATCTTCGCCATCGGCGACATCAACACCTATCCCGGCAAGCTCAAGCTGATCCTGTCGGGCTTTCACGAGGCGGCGCTGGCGGCCCATCGCATCCACCGCTACGTCCATCCGGACAAGCGGCTGACCTTCCAGCACTCGACCTCGTCCACGGTGATCCAGGCGAAGCTCGGCTCAGCCTGATCCCCAGTCGTGTGACGCGCGGTGCCAGCAGGCACCGGCGATCGTTCACTGGAAGCGCGGCGAGGCGGCGCGCTGATCCTCGACCGGCAGCTGGCGCGGCTCCGGCGGCTCCAGGCCGAGGCGCGTCGCCGGCGAGCCGGAGGGCCCGCGGCCCGGCGCCGTCGCGACCTCGCTCTGCGGCTCGAGTTTCTCCTCGACCCGCTCGCGCAGCTCGGCGATCGCCCCCTCGACCGGGTGGAAGCTGAAGCGGACCTTGTGCGTGCCCGCCGGCACCTGCACGGCGCGGAACAGCACATTGGCCTTCAGGATCTCGGCCGGGACGCCGTCGACCTCGGCCCGCCACCACGGATGCCAGATGTCGTTGAGCAGCACGAAGCCGGCCCGGTCGGCGCTGACGTCGATCTCGATCTGCGTGTTGCGGTAGCGCGTCAGCCGCACCTCGCCGCGGCCCGGCCCGGCGCCCTGGGGCGAGGCCATCGGCGGCTCGCTCTCGAGCAGCACCACCTGGCGGGGATCGCTCTCCGGCCACTGGCCCGTCGTGGTCATCGCGTCGAAATCGGCCATCTGCCAGCCCGAGACGAACATGGCGCGCGGCAGCGCCCGCGGGTTCTCGTAGACATAGCCGTCGCGCGTGCGGGCAACGAGGCGCAGGTCGCCGTCGTGCAGCCCGCGATCGACCTGGCCGATCGGCACCCGCGAGGCGATGAAGCGCAGGCCGAGCAGGTCGGCGAGGCGGCAATGGTAGGAGGGAAAGAGCGGCGTGAACACCCGCTCCTCCGGCGCCGCGATCGAATCGCGCGTGCCAACGGCGGCCGAGAACTCGGCGAGCCTGAGCGGATTGTAGCCGAGCGTATGGTCGAAACCGTGCACCAGCCCGGCATTCGGCCATTCGAAGCCCATGCCGAGCAGTTCGATCCGGTCGCGCCGCGGCGAGCCGGCGGGCTGCGCCGTCAGCGTCTTGAGCAGGGCCACCGTCTCGTTGCGGGTCTCGGGGCGCAGCACGTCGTAGAGCTCGGGCGCCAGCGCCGTCGACTCGTTCGGGCCATTGTTGACCGCGAGATCGGCGCCGACGAGGCCGCAGACCAGCAGGCTCGCCAGCAGCGGCGCGGCGAGGCCGCGGCGACGGGCGATCACCGCCAGCACCGCGAGCGAGGCGACCGCCCAGCCGACGGCCGAGAGGCTCGGCACCAGCGCGTCGGCGAAATGCCCGCGCTGGCTGGCCATCAGCAGCGACAGGCCGGCGATGAGCAGCGCCGCGGCCAGCGCGACGGCGACCTCGCGCAGGATCGCGACCGGCTTCTCCTCGCTCAGCAGGCGGTGCAGCAGGTAGCCGGAGACGATCGCGCCGAGCCCGCCGATCAGGAAGGTCGCGTCGGCCGGGCGGCGGAAGGCCTTGATGCCGGGCAGGAACTCGTAGGCGAAGTGGAAGAACGGCGTGTAGCGGCCGAGCGCGAACAGCACCATCAGCAGCAGCATGATGCTGAACGGCCGGATGGCGCGGTCCCAGAGCCAGCCGCGGCTCAGGCCAGGCGCGATCAGCAGCAGGAAGGGCAGCGCCCCGGCATAGACCTGCCCCATATTCTGCGAGAGGTAGAGCTCGCCGGCATGCCAGGCCGGGCTGTAGGGCCCCCAGAAATCGACCTTGGGGTCGCGGGCGCCGAAGAGGTCGGCGACGAAGGCCGTGATCAGCGAGAGCGGATGCAGCGAGCCGCGCCCGGCCTCGACGATATCGACCGCCGGCCGCGTCGAGGCCTCGGCGAAGAGCCAGGTCCACAGCAGCGGCAGCGCGATCACCGCCAGCCCGGCGATGGAGGCGGCGGCGATCGGCTTCACGCTGGCGCGCAGGCTGGCCATGCCGCCAGACAGCCAGTGCGCCACCACCATGCCGACCAGCACATAGGCCGCCAGCAGCGCGACCTGGTCGGGCTCGAGCACCATGAAGCCGGCGGCGAGGCCGGCCAGAATGCCGGCTCCGATCGTACCGCGGTCGAGCATGCGCGCGGTCAGCCAGAGCGACAGGCCGAAGAAGCCGAAGCTGGCGATCTGCCCGACATGCTGGACGCGCCAGGCAGCCGAGGCGCCGAAGGCGAAGACCAGCGCCGCGAGCAGGCCGGCGGCAGGATGCCAGCCGCGCTGGCGCGCGAACATCAGCACGCCGAGCCCGCCGCCGAGCAGGTGCAGCAGCACGTAGACGTCGACCTCGCGGAAGCTCGGCGAGGGCGAGATCAGCGCCAGCAGGATCGCCGGCGAGAAGATCAGCGATTGCGGATCGGCCACCTGCGGCGAGCCGCCGAAGACGTTGTGCGTCCAGAACGGCGACTGGCCGGAATGCAGCGCCTGCGCCAGGAACTGAATCTGGGCCTGGAAATGGGCCTTGGCATCGAAGGGGATCGTCACCGATCCGGACAGCCACGGCCAGCTCAGCACGACCCAGGCACACACGAACAGCACAGCCGCCGGCACATAGCCGGAGCCCGTCCTCAATACGGCACGCAAAACGAGCCCCCGGTCGCTGGAGATGGCCGGCGCCCCCCGCGCCGCCGGTCACATGATGGGTGTGATCCGGAGCGGACACTGCATCGGCGCAGTTGAACCGTGGCTGAACGAAATCACCGTTTCGTGATGCTCTCGCGCGGCTGCGCTACCCAGGCGGCGAGCACGCGCCGCTCGGCCTCCGTCATGCCCGACAGGTTGGCCGGCGGCATGGCGTGGGTCAGCACCGCCTGCACCGCGATGGCGCGCCGCTGCCGCGCGATCGCGACCGGATCGTGCAGGAAGACGCCCTTCGGCGCGATCTGGATGCCCGGCCACACCGGCTCGGGCGCATGGCACATGGCGCAGCGGCCGGTGACGATGGTCTCGACCTCGGGCGGCGCCGGCACCAGCCCGGCCAGCGCGATCGGCTTCGTCTCCGGCAGCGGCGCCAGCCCCAGCCGCTCGCGCCCGCCGGGCGAGGACGCCATCGCCACCCAGAAGGCCAGCCAGAGCGCCAGCGCCGCCACGGCCCAGGTCCACCAGGGCGAGCGGGCATGGTCGGCATGGCGGACATTGTAGAAGTGCCGGATCAGCGCGCCGGCCACGATGATCAGCGCCACCAGCAGCGGGATCACCGTCGAATTGGCGTAGGTCACCGGGTAGTGGTTCGCCAGCATCAGGAACAGCACCGGCAGGGTGATGTAGTTGTTGTGCAGCGAGCGCTGCTTGGCCTGCTTGCCGAGCGCGGGATCGGGCTTCTCGCCCGCCATCATCGCCGCGATGGTGCGCCGCTGGTTCGGCATGATCACGAAGAAGACGTTGGCCGACATGATCGTCGCCATCAGCGCGCCGGTATGGATCAGCGCGCCGCGACCGGAGAACACGCTGGCGAAGGCGTAGCTGGCCGCGACCACGTAGCCGAAGCCGAGCAGGCCGAGCACGACGTCGTTGCGCCCCAGCGGCGAACGGCAGAGCAGGTCGTAGAACAGCCAGCCGCCGGCCAGGGCCGCAATGCCGATCGCGCCCGCCGCCAGCGGCGAGAGCGCCATCACCGCCGGGTCGATCAGATAGAGCTCCGACTGGGCGTAATAGACCCAGACCAGCAGGAAGAACCCCGAGATCCAGGTCCAGTAGGCCTGCCATTTGTGCCAGGTCAGCTCGGCCGGCAGCGTCTCGGGCGCCACCAGATATTTGCGCATCGCGTAGAAGCCGCCGCCATGCACCTGCCAGGCGATGAACTGGGTCGGCTTCCCGGCCTCGTTGAGGGGGGCGTCCGGGGCGGCCTTCAGCGAGGCGTCGAGATGGATGAAGAAGAAGGACGAGCCGATCCAGGCGATGGCGGCGATCACGTGCAGCCAGCGCAGGAGCTGGCTTCCCCATTCCACCAGATAGGCGTCGAGCATCGTCCGGTTTCCGCTGCGGCGCCGCGGCGCCTCCCGGCCGACAGGAAACCCCGTCCCGCCGGCCCGTGCAAACGGAACCTTCGCGGGGCGCCCGCGCTTGCCGCCCCGTGCCCTGGCTGCATAATCGCGCCATCGTCACGAGGTGCCCGATGCCGCGTCTTTCGACCCATGTCCTCGACACCATGAACGGGCGCCCCGCCGCCGGCATGGCCATCACGCTCGACTGGATCGCCCCCGACGGCGCCCGCAACCGCGTCGTCCAGACCATCACCAACGCCGACGGCCGCACCGACGCGCCGCTGATGAGCGGCACGCTGGTCACCGGCGTCTACGAGCTCGGCTTCGCGGTCGGCGCCTATTTCCGCGGCCTCGACGCCGCCCTGCCTGAGCCCGCCTTCCTCGACCTCGTGCCGGTGCGTTTCGGCATCGCCGATCCGCAGGGCGACTATCATGTGCCGCTGCTGGTCTCGCCCTGGAGCTACGCCACCTATCGCGGCAGTTGAAACGGGAATCGAATCCGTTTCCAACGGGTTCGGGACGGTTCCAGACTCGTCGTGGCAAGGACTTGAATCAGTCTATGAAGGACGCCCCCTACCCGCGCGACCTGGTCGGATATGGCCGCACCCCGCCGCATCCGCGCTGGCCCGGCGAGGCCCGCATCGCCGTGCAGTTCGTGGTGAACTACGAGGAAGGCGGCGAGAACTGCATCCTGCACGGGGACGCCGCCTCCGAGGCCTTCCTCTCCGAGATCGTCGGCGCCGCACCCTGGCCCGGCCAGCGCCACATGAACATGGAGTCGATCTACGAGTTCGGCTCGCGCGCCGGCTACTGGCGCCTGTGGCGGATGTTCACCGAGCGGCGCCTGCCGGTCACGGTCTTCGCGGTCGCCTCCGCGCTGGCGCGCTATCCGGAGATCGCCGGCTCGATGCGCGAAGCCGGCTGGGAGATCGCCAGCCACGGGCTGAAATGGATCGACTACCGCGACGTGCCGGCAGCGACCGAGCGCGCCGATATCGCCGAGGCGGTGCGGCTGCAGCAGGAGATCACCGGCGAGCGGCCGCTCGGCTTCTATCAGGGCCGCAGCTCGCAGAACACGACGCCGCTGATGATGGCGGAAGGCGGCTTCCTCTACACCGCCGACAGCTATGCCGACGAGCTGCCCTACTGGCTCTCCGGCCCGCTCGGGCCGCAGCTCTGCGTGCCCTACACGCTCGACGCCAACGATATGCGCTTCGCCACGCCGCAGGGCTTCAACAGTGGCGAGCAGTTCTTCGCCTATCTGAAGGATTCCTTCGACGTGCTCTACGCCGAAGGCGAGACCGCGCCGAAGATGCTCTCGATCGGCCTGCACTGCCGCCTGGCCGGGCGCCCCGGCCGCGCCGCCGCGCTCGCCCGCTTCCTCGACTATGTGCAGGGCCATGAGCGGGTCTGGGTCGCGACCCGGCTCGACATCGCCCGCCACTGGGTCCGCCATCACCCGCCGGCCGGCGGCTATCGTCCCTCCGCCATGCCGCGCGCCCTCTTCGTCGAAGTCTTCGGCCGCATCTTCGAGCACTCGCCCTGGATCGCCGAAGCCGTCCACGCGCAGGGCCTCGGGCCCGGCCATGACGATGCCGACGGGCTGCACGCCGCCATGGTCGCGGTGATGCGCGCCGGCGGGG
This sequence comes from Allobosea sp. TWI1241, assembly GCF_039673065.1. Taxonomy (NCBI): domain Bacteria; kingdom Pseudomonadati; phylum Pseudomonadota; class Alphaproteobacteria; order Hyphomicrobiales; family Alloboseaceae; genus Allobosea; species Allobosea sp. TWI1241. The sequence goes on from NZ_JBDJKW010000001.1 coordinate 241,903, forward strand.
CCGAGCGGCACAGGGCGCTGCTGCACGCCCATCCCGACCTCGCAGGCAAGATCGCGGCCGCCGGCGAGCTGACGCCGGAATCCGCCGGCGAGCAGGGCTCGGCCGGTCTCGACCGATTGACCAGCGACGAGCGCGCCCGCTTCACCGCGCTGAACGAGGCCTACAAGGCCCGCTTCGGCATCCCCTTCATTCTCGCCGTGAAGGGCCTCGACAAATCTGCGATCCTGGCCTCCTTCGAGACGCGCCTGACCAGCACGCCCGAGCAGGAATTCGCCACCGCCCTCGCCCAGGTCGAGACCATCGCCCGGCTTCGCCTCGGCGACCTGCTGCCGGCAGCCAGGACATGAAAGAGATGATCACGAGCGGCATTCCGCCGACGCCGCGGCGCGGCGCCTTCAGGCGCGGCGTCAGCGTTGTTCTCGCCGGCGCGCTCGGCCTCGCGCTCTCCTCCTGCGCGCAGGTGCTCGACCCGCCGCTCAACGCGCAGATCGATACCGCGCCGCGCTTCTCGCCGGATTCGATTCCCGAAGGCCATGGCGACGGCTCGCTGCTGCTCGGTCTCGCCTTCTCCGGCGGCGGCACCCGCGCCGCCGCCTATGCCTACGGCATCCTGCGGCAGTTGCAGGACACCCCCGTGCCCGGCCGGCCCGGAACCAGCATGGCCGACAAGGTGCGCATGGTCTCGGGCGCCTCGGGCGGCGCGGTCACCGCCGCCTATTTCGCGCTCAAGGGCCCGCACCGCTTCGACGATCTGCGCGAGCGCTTCCTCGAGCGCGACGCCGAGAGCAGCCTCAGCACCTCGATTGTCTCGCCCGCCACCATCGCCGGCGCGCTCGGCGGCGGCATCAACGGGCGCGGCACCTTCGCGCGCTGGCTCGACGAGAACCTGTTCGACGGCGCGCGCTACGCCGCCTTCGACAAGCCAGACAAGCCGATCGTCTGGATCAACGCCTCCGACATCTGGAACTCGACACCGTTCCTCTTCACCCACGACACCTTCGCCGCCCTGTGCAGCGACCTCAATTCCCTGCCGATTTCGGAGGCTGTGGCGGCCTCCGCAGCCGTGCCGATGCTGTTCAAGCCGATCCCGCTCAAGGCCTATGGCCCGGTCTGCGGCTACAAGCGCCCGGCCTGGCTGCAGAAGGCGCTCGACGATCCCAACGTCTCGATGCGCGTCCTGGCCGACGCACGCGCCCTGGAGAACTACCAGAACCCGAGCCGGCTGAAATATGTGAAGCTGCTCGACGGCGGCCTCACCGACAATTTCGGCCTGAGTGGCTTCACCATGAACCGCATGGCCTCGGACACGCCCTATGGCCCGCTCTCGGTCCGGCAGGCGGTCAGGCTGCGCACGATGCTCTATCTCGTCGCCGATGCCGGTCGCCGCGAGGACATCGCCTGGGGCGAGACGCTGCGCGGCCCCGGCGCTGCGCAGATGGTCGAGGCCACCGCCAACACCATGGTCGACGCCTCGGTGCGCCATGAATACGATGCGATGCAGCTCGCTTTGGCGAGCTGGCGCCGCGAGCTGGTCGCTTGGCGCTGCTCGCTCTCGCCGGCCGAGGTGCTGCGGCATCGCGGCTCGCTCAAGGGCTGGGACTGCCGCGACCTCGAGATCATCTTCGACGCCGTGTCCTTCGACGATCTCACCCCGCCGACGCAGAACTCCTTCCGCAAGGTCGAGACGCGCCTGGTTCTGCCGCAGGATCAGGTCGAGACCAGCGTCGCGGCCGGCCGCGAGGCGCTGTTGCGCAATCACGGCTTCCGCACCGCGCTGAAGCATGTCCGCACCGGGACGAGCCGCCCGGCCGAGGGCGTCGGCGCCGCGAGCGCCGACGTGGGAGCGGAGCTCGCTAGAGCCCGCTGACCAGATGGCCTCCGTCCACCGCCAGGACGGAGCCCGTCATATAGCGGCCGGCATCGGAACAGAGCAGCAGCAGCGGCCCGTCGAGATCGTCGAGATCGCCCGGCCGGCGCATCGGGATGCGCCGCACCAGCGCCTCGCCCGGCTCGCTGGCGAAGAAGTCGCGGTTGAAGTCGGTGACGACATAGCCGGGCGCCAGCGCATTGACCCGGACCCGGTGGCGCGCCCATTCGAGCGCCAGCGCCTTGGTCATCTGGATCAGTCCGGCCTTGGAGATCGCATAGGGCGCCACGGCCGCCGCGACCCGCTCGCCGAGAATCGAGGCGATGTTGACGATCGCGCCGCCCGTCTCCTGCCCGGCCATGGCCCGGGCGGCGGCCTGCGCCATGAAGAAGCAGCCCTTCAGGTTGACGTCGAGTTGCGCGTCCCACCCCGCCTCGTCGATATCGAGCGCCCGCCGGCTCTCGACCACGCCGGCATTGTTGACCAGCACGTCGAGCCCGCCGAGCCGCTCGCAAACCTCGCGCACCCCGGCCTCCACCGCCGCCACCGATGCGACGTCGAGCGCCAGCGGCAGAACCTCGCCCTTCGCTCCCGCGCAGGCTTCGGCCAGGGCCGCGAGCCGGTCGGTGCGCCGCGCGGCGGCGACGACACGGGCGCCATGGCTGGCGAGAACCGCGGTGAAATGCGCGCCGAGCCCGGAAGAGGCCCCGGTCACCAATACGCGCTTGCCATCCAGATCCGCGAACATCGTCCCTCCGCTCGTGCCGCGCTCCGGCGGCTGGGGCCGAGAGGACAATGGCGGCCCCTGCGGGTCAACCCGCTCAGGCCGCAGCCTGCAGCCGCATCGCCGGCAGCAGCGCATGGACGAGGCCGAGATCGGCGAGGAAGCGCTCGGTCTCGCGCTGGCGCGCCGCCTCGTCCGGCAGGCGCAGCAGATAGGACGGGTGCACGGTCGCGACCAGCGGCGTGCCGTCCGCCAGCGCCAGGCGCCGGCCGCGAAAACCGGACAGCGGCGCCGTCTCGCCGCTCAGCGCCCGCAGCGCCGTCCCGCCCAGCGCCAGCACCAGCCGGGGCCTGACCAGCCCGAGTTCCAGCGTCAGCCAGGAGCGGCAGGCGTCGATCTCGCCAGCGCCCGGCTTCTGGTGGATGCGCCGCTTGCCGCGCAGGGTGAAGCGGAAATGCTTCACGGCATTGGTCAAGTAGGCCCGCCGGCGATCGAGCCCGACCCGCGCCATCGACAGGTCGAACAATTCGCCAGCCGGCCCGACGAAGGGGCGCCCCGCAAGGTCTTCGCGATCGCCCGGCTGCTCGCCGACGATCATCAGCGGCGCATCTGGCGGGCCTTCGCCGAACACGGTCTGGGTCGCGTCGCACCAGAGCCCGCAGCGCCGGCAGTCGCGCGCCGCGGCGGCCGCCTCGCGCAGATCGCCCGGCTCGTCGACCTGCGCCGGCAGCGGCCGCAGGGCCTCGCGCGGCAGCGCCGGGCGCCGCTCCGGCCGGGAGGCGGGCGCGGCGATCATCGCATCGGTGCGGCGCGACGCCTCGGCGATCAAAGGCGCGATCAGCTCGGCCTCCGGCAGGTTGCGCCAGTATTTCACCGGCATCTCGGCCCGCATCGCCGCCGGGTTGAGCCGGGCTGGATTGAAGATCGCCGCGTAATAGGTCCGCCACCAATCCTCCATCGCGTCACCGCCCGGCGCCTGCGTGCGCCGCGCCGCCTCGCCGATGCGCAGGCTCCCGCCGTCCCAGACCAGCGAGCCGCGCGGCGTCAGGATGCTCCAGCGCATCCCGGCGAAGCGCCTGACGAAGAAGGGCGCCACCGCCTCGAGGATATGATGCTCCGGCTCGAACCAGGCGATGAAGGCCTCGCCATCCTCCGCGTCGCGCACCAGGCGGAAGCGGACGAAGGCGGTCATCTTGTGGAGGTCGCGCCGCACCGCCTTGGCCAGCATCTCGGCGCGACGGATGTCGGGATCGGTCGCGACCTGCAACAGGGCGCGCTCGCCCTGCAGGCGCAGCAGCAGGCGATAGAGCAGGCCGAAGCGCTGCGGATCGCTGTGCAGCACGACGAGGCGCCCGAGTTCGAGAAAGCCGCGCGGCACGACGAGGCCCCGCTCGCCCGCCGCCTCCGGCAGCGCTTCGCCGTCGAAGAGCCCGCCGGGATCGTCGCCAACGCGCCACTCCACCGCGTCGGGCGCGACGGCGGCCGCGGCCAGTCGCCGCGCCAGAGTGCGCCAGCCGTCGAAATCGGCCGGATGAGACAGGCGCGCGACGATCGTCATAGCAGGGCCAGCTGCACCGGCCTGGGCGCCACGCGCGCCCGCAGCCGCTCGGCGTCGAGCTCGCCGCCTGGCCGCCAGTCCGCCGCCTCGATGAAGGGCCGCACCGCGCCGACCGAGCGCACCAGCCGGCCGACATCCTCCAGCCGGAGCCGGCGATGGCGGCGTGCGGCGAGGATACGGTCGACGCTGCGCGTGCCGAAGCCCGGCACCCGCAGCAGAAGCTCGCGATCGGCCCGGTTGACGTCGACCGGGAAGCGCCCGCGATGGCGCAGCGCCCAGGCCAGCTTGGGATCGACGCCGAGATCGAGCATGCCGCCCGGCGCCGCATCGAGGATCTCGTCGACCTCGAATCCGTAGAAGCGCGTCAGCCAGTCGGCCTGGTAGAGCCGGTGCTCGCGCAGCAGCGGCGGTTCGCGCAGCGGCAATTGGCTCGACGCATCCGGGATCGGGCTGAAGGCGGAATAATAGACCCGCCGCAGGCCGAAGGCGGCGTAGAGATTGGCGCTGCGCCGCAGGATCAACGCATCGTTCGCCCCATCCGCGCCGACGATCATCTGCGTGCTCTGCCCCGCCGGCGAGAAGGCCGGCGCCCGCCGCGAGCGGGCGCGCTCGTCGGCATGCTCCTCGATCTTGAGCCGCAGGCCACCCATGGCGGAGCGGATGTCGCCGGCCCGCTTCTCCGGCGCGAACCGGCTCAGCGCCTCCTCGCTCGGCAGCTCGACATTGACCGAGACGCGGTCGGCATAGAGCCCGGCCTGCGCCACCAGCCCGGGGCTGGCGCTCGGGATCAGCTTGAGGTGGATGTAGCCGCGGAAGTGATGGACCTCGCGCAGGGTCTGAGCCACGCGCACCAGCTCGGCCATGGTGTAGTCCGGCGAGCGGATGATCCCGGAGGACAGGAACAGCCCCTCGATGTAGTTGCGCTTGTAGAAGTCGAGCGTCAGCGCCACGACCTCCTCGACGCTGAAGCGCGCCCGCCGGACATTGCTCGAGGCCCGGTTGATGCAGAACACGCAGTCATAGGTGCAGACATTGGTCAGCAGGATCTTGAGCAGCGAGATGCAGCGCCCGTCCGGCGCATAGGAATGGCAAATGCCCGACCCGGTGGTCGAGCCAATGCCCTTGCCGTCGCGGGAATCGCGCTTCGCGCCGCCGCTCGACGCGCAGGACGCATCGTACTTCGCCGCATCGCTCAGGATCTCGAGCTTCTCGAGGGTGGAAAGCCTCGCCAAGGCCGCCTCCATGTTCACTCTTTGTTCTAGGATAGCGATCCTTCCGTCGGAACGCCAGCCCCCTCTCCGGTCTGTCCGCGGGTCAAGCGGCGGAACATGCCGGCGATGGCCGCGTTCCGACTGCTTATCGAGAGGACGTCTACCATGTTCCGCATCCTGCTTGTGCTCGTCGTCATCGCGCTCGGCTATGACGCGATCGTCCATCGCGGCGCCTATACGCGCTCGGTCTGGTACAGGCTGCTGGACAGCACCGAGCAACTGGTCGGCGGCACGCCGCGGCCGGCGACTCCGGTCAACAATGAGGCGCCGCCGGAGCGCCGCGACTGAGGCCGGGGCGCTAAGGGGTCTCCCGCGACAGGGCGGCGCGCTCGATCTCGCGGGCGATCGCCTCGATCATCCCGGTCTCGTCGCCGGCCATGCCCTCCATGGCCGCCATGCGCGCGAGCGCGGTCGCCGCGACCTTCTCCTCCACCGTCTCCTCGGCGAAGGCATAGAAGATCGTGGCGTGCTGCCCGTCGCGATGGCAGCGGCCCTCGATCTGCTGGAGCTGGATCGCGCTGTGGCGCAGATCGTGGACGACGAGCGCGCGCTCGCGCTCCCCGCCCGGCATCTCGCCCCGATGCAGCGAGATCGATTCCGTCACGGTGAACACCACCGCATCCAGCGCGCCGGTCTGGAAGGCGAGCCGCGTCGCCTCGTTGGCCTCGCCCGAATACTCGCCGGAAATGGTGCCGACCCGCCAGCCGAGCCCGGCGAGCCGCTCGACCAGCATCGCCCCCGTCTCGAGGAAGGCGACGGAGATCGCGACCTGGTGGCCGGCCTCCAGCAGGTCGTCGCAGAAGGCCGCGGTGCCGGCGACGCGCAGCAGGCTCGCCTTCTGGCGGAAGCGCAGATCGGCCGCCCAGCCGGCAGGCTTGCGGGTGGAGCCGCCGGCCAGCCCGAGCTCGCGCCGGAATTCGCGCCAGGTCGCCTCGTAAAGCTTGCGCGCTGCGGCATCGAGCGCAACCGGCGCCAATTCGCGCTGCACCTCCGGCCAGCCGGCGATTTCCTCCGGCCGCCTTCGCAAACCGATCGCCCGCGCGCCACGATAGAGCAGGTCGGCCATGACCTTGCGGTCGGCCTCGTTCGGCTCCCAGCTCCAGTTCTTCCAGCGCCCCTTGGCGCGCCCGATCTTCAACCGCTTCATCAGCGCGCGGAAGCCGTCGAGATCGCCGCCCGGCAGGCCGGCCGCGTCGGCCAGCGGCGCCGCGAGATAGGAGAGTTCGTGCGGCGCCTGCCCGGCCGTGGCGCTCATATAGATCGTGAAGGCGGCGCTCGCGGCCATCTGGCGGCAGACCAGCCCCTGCTGCGAGTGCGGATTGCGGATGCGGTGGGCCTCGTCGATCACCACCAGCGGCCAGACGCGCCTGGGCGTGCCGTGCCGGGCGAGTTCGTTGTTCTTCGCCCGCGTCGAGCGCTTCGTGCTCGCCGGCGGCGGCGCCAGCAGCGACTTGGTCCGCTCGAAATTCATCAGCGTCACCTGCTTCTCGGCGCCGACGCCCGAGAGCGCCATGGTGCGCCGCCATTGCGGGATCGCGCCCTTGGGGCAGATCACCAGCACCTCGCGCTCCGGCATGGCGGCGATGGCCAACCAGGCCGAGAGCGTCTTGCCGAGCCCCGTCAGGTCGCCGAGCAGGAAGGCCGAGCGGCCCGCCGCCCGCGCCGACAGGATGGCGGCGCGCGCCTCGCGCTGGTGCGGATGCGGGATCATGCGCTCCGTCGGCGCTGTCGTAGTCATGGTCATGGTCATGGTCACGCCGAGGCCTCGCCGCGCCGGCCGAGATTGCCGGCCCTCTCCTCGAGATAGTCGACCTCGTCCAGCTCGGCCTGGAGCCGCGAGACCAGCAGCGAGACGAAGCCGCTCACCGATTTCGGCAGGGCCCGCCCCTGCATGGTCTGCACTTCGAGCCTGCGCGGCGGCAGTTCGCTGGTGCGCAGCGGCAACGCGACGATGTCGCCGGCCCGCAGCGCCGCGCCATAGGTGATGCTGGCCGCGAACATCACCGCGCCGCCCAGCCTGCAGAAATGGCGCAGACTCGCGACGTTGCTGGAGATCAGCACCGGCTCGATCGAGAGCCCGCGCGCCGAGACATAGCTGTCGACGATGCGCCGCACTGTGTTCTCGCCGTCGAGCGCCGCGATCGGATGCGCCAGAACCTCCTCGATCGAGACGGTCTCGCGCGTCGCCAGCGGGTGGCCCGGTGCGACGAAGGCGTAGCTGCGCGCGGCGCGCTGCCACTGCACGGCGACGCCGCGTTCATGGCTCAGCACAAAGGTCAGCCCGATGTCGACGAGGCCGCTGCGAACCGTCTCCGTCACCATCTGGGGCGACACCACCTTGAGGTCGAACACGATGCCGGGATGGGCCTGCCGGTAGAGGAGGATCGTCTCCGGGATGAAGGTGGCGGCGAAGCCCTCGGTGACGCCGAGCCGGATCAGGCCCTTCTCGGCGTCGCGCACCTCGCGGATCTCGTTGATGATCTGCTCGTCCTCGATCGCCCGGCGCTGGGCATAGGCGAGCAGGGTCTGGCCGGGCTGGGTCAGGATCATGCCGTGCGAGCGCCGCTCGAACAGCGGGCAGCCGAGTTCCTTTTCCAGATTGGCGATGCGGCGGCTGACCGCCGATCCGGCGATGCGCAGGCGCTGCGCCGCGGCGCTGACCGAGCCGGTGCGGGCGACCGCGAGGAAGCATCGCAATGCTGCATTCTGCAAGGCTGACCCTCCGACCATTGCCAGATTGGCAACGATACGTTCGATTCATTCTTATTGCAGCAACCAAAGCGCTTGGGCAGACTTTTGCGTCATGGCGGAGCAAGCGCGGTCGGGAGCCGCGCGACCGCCCCAGCCGACAACAAGCGACGAGGGGACGATCATGCGATTTTTCGGAAGAGGCCTGACATTCGCCGTGGCCGCCACGGCCATCGCCGCGATCAGCGCTGCGCCCGCTTATGCCCAGAAGGCCGCCGACACTGTCCGCTTCGCCTATGACCAGGCGCCCGAGAACGTCGATCCCTTCTTCAATAACGTCCGCATCGGCGTGATCATCGGCGCCAATGTCTGGGATACGCTGGTCTATCGCGATCCGCAGACCAACGAGTACAAGGGCCAGCTCGCCAAGAGCTGGACCCAGGTCGACGACAAGACCATCGACTTCGAGCTGCGCGAGGGCGTGAAGTTCCACAATGGCGAGGAGTTCGACGCCGACGACGTCGTCTACACGCTGAACTTCATCTCCAAGCCCGAGAACAAGGTCGTCACCCAGGGCAACGTCAACTGGATCGCCAAGGCCGAGAAGCTGGACAAGTACAAGGTCCGGCTGACCACCAAGGAGGTCTTCCCGGCCGCGATCGAATATCTCGCCGGCCCGGTGGTGATGCATCCCAACGAGTATTACGAGAAGGTCGGCCCCAAGGGGCAGAACGAGAAGCCGGTCGGCTCGGGCCCCTACAAGGTCACCAACTACGTGCCGGGCAAGTCGATCACGCTCGAGCGCAACAAGGACTACTTCAAGGATTCGCCGAAGCCGCAGCCGACCATCGGCAAGGTCGAGATCCGCTTCATTCCCGACCGCCAGACCCAGATGGCCGAGATGCTCTCGGGCGGCGGCGACCTGATCATGCACGTGCCGAAGGACCAGGCCGACCAGCTCGCGGCGGTGCCGACGCTGCAGGTCGTCTCCGGCGAGACGATGCGCATCGTCTTCATGCAGATGAACGTGCTGGAGAACACGCCGGCGCCGGCCCTCAAGGACGAGCGCGTCCGCAAGGCGATCATCCACGCCATCGACCGCGAGGCGATGGTCAAGAACATCGTCGGCGACGGCTCGCGCGTCCTCAACACCATCTGCTTCCCCAGCCAGTTCGGCTGCACGGACGAGGGCACCGCGCGCTATCCCTACGATCCGGCCAAGGCCAAGGCGCTCCTCAAGGAAGCCGGCCATCCGAACCTCACCCTGGACATCGTCGCCTATCGCGAGCGCAACCAGACCGAGGCCCTGATCGGCTATCTCAAGGCGGTCGGCATCAACACCAATCTGCGCTTCCTGCAATACGCCGCGATGCGCGAGCAGATCGCCACCGGCAAGGCGATGCTGACGCACCAGACCTGGGGCTCGTTCTCGGTGAACGACGTCTCGGCCGCGACCCCGAACTACTTCGCCTTCCGCAGCGAGGACATCACCCGCGACCCGACGGTCCGCGACGCCCTCAACAAGGGCAACAATTCGGTGAACCCCGACGCGCGCAAGGCGGCCTACAAGGAAGCCCTGTCGATCATCGCCGACAAGGCCTACGCCGTGCCGCTCTACTCGCTGCCGGTCTACTACGTCGCGAACAAGGACCTGAACTTCAAGGCCTATCCCGACGAGTCCGTGCGCTTCTGGGAAATGACCTGGAAGAAGTGAGGCGCTGACGAGCCTCCCGGCCGGATGCCAAAGCGCACGGCCGGGAGTCGAGACGATGCCTGATCGGGCCGGCAGCGCGCCGGCCCCCCATGCCCACAGAACAGTCCCGCCCGCAGGCTCACCTGCGGGCGCCGGAACGCCGCAAGCGAAAGCCCCTCCATGCTCGGCTTCATTCTGAAACGGCTCGGCCTGGCGCTCCTCGTCGCGCTCGCCGTCTCCGCCATCGCCTTCTTCCTGCTGCGCCTCTCCGGCGACGTCGCCGCGGCGATCGCGGGCGAAGGCGCGCAGGAGGCGGATATCGAGCTGATCCGCCAGACCTACGGCCTCGATCGGCCGCTGATCGTCCAGTATCTCGAATGGCTCGGGAAGACGCTCTCGGGCGATTTCGGCACCTCGATCTACTTCAAGACCGACGTGGCCTCGCTGGTCTTCGCCAAGCTGCCCGTCACCCTGATGCTGGGCGTGACCTCGCTGCTCTTCGCGCTGGCGATCTCGATCCCGCTCGGCGTGCTCGCCGCGATCTACGCCAACAGCTGGATCGACCGGCTGGCGCTGACCGTGGCCGTCGTCGGCCAGGCGATGCCGAACTTCTTCTTCGCGCTGATCCTGGTCATGCTGTTCTCGATCACGCTGCGCTGGCTGCCGGTCTCCGGCTCAACCACCTGGCAGCATTACGTGATGCCGACCATCGCGCTCGGCTATTACGCCGCGCCGGCCTTCATGCGGCTGATCCGCGCCGGCATGATCGAGGTCCTCTCGGCCGACTATATCCGCACCGCCCGGGCCAAGGGCCTGCCGGCCCGCAAGATCATCTTCAAGCACGCGCTGCGCAACGCCGTGGTCCCGGTGGTCGCGCTCGCCGCCGTCCAGCTCGGCTTCCTGCTCGGCGGCTCGGTGGTGATCGAGACCATCTTCGCGCTCGATGGGCTGGGCTACCTCGCCTACCAGAGCATCACCTTCAAGGATTTCCCCGTCATGCAGGTCGTCGTCCTGCTGCTGTCGGTCGTCTACGTCCTGCTGACGCTGGCCGCCGACATCGCCAATGCCTGGCTCGATCCGCGGATCCGGGTGGCCTGAGATGACAGACACCACGCCCCTCTCGGTCGCCGACGCGCCGGAACTTTCCGAAGGCCGCAAGCTGCTGCGCCGCTTCCTCGGCCAGAAGGCCTTCGTCATCGGCTTCGGCCTGCTGCTGGTCTTCGTCGCCATCGCGCTCGCGGCGCCGCTTCTGGCCCCGCACGACCCCTATCTGCAGAACCTGACCGCCCGCAACGTGCCGCCCTTCTGGTATCCGAAGGGCAACTGGGTCCACCCGCTCGGCACCGACCCGCTCGGCCGCGACTATCTCTCGCGCCTGCTCTATGGTGCGCGGATCTCGCTGCTGATCGGCATCAGCGTCGTGCTGATCTCGGGCATCATCGGCACCACCATGGGCCTGCTCGCCGGCTATTTTGGCGGCCGGGTCGATATGGCGATGACCTTCCTGGTCACCACGCGCCTGTCCATGCCGGTCATCCTCGTGGCGCTCGCCGTCGTCGCCATCGTCGGCTCCTCGCTGTGGATCGTCATCCTGGTGCTCGGCCTGCTGAAATGGGACCGCTTCGCCGTGGTGATGCGCAGCGCGACACAGCAGGTCCGCTCGCTCGACTATGTCGCCGCCGCCCAGGCGGCCGGCGCCTCGACCCCGCGCATCGTGCTCGGCGAGGTGCTGCCCAACATCGCGCCGCACCTGATCGTCGTCGCGACGCTGGAAGCCGCCAGCGCCATCCTGCTCGAAGCCGCCCTCTCCTTCCTGGGCCTCGGCGTGCAGCCGCCGCTGCCGTCCTGGGGGCTGATGATCTCGGAGGCCAAGGCCTACATGTTCTTCTCCTTCTGGCTGATCGCCCTGCCCGGCACGGCGCTCGCCCTGCTGATCTTCGCGATCAACCTCGCCGGCGACGGGCTGCGCGACGTGATCTCGCCGGAGGGCCGCACATGATCTCGCAGGCCATCCTCGAGATCGACGGGCTCTCCGTCGACATCGCCACCCCGCGCGGCCAGCTGCACGCCGTCCGCGAGATCTCCTTCAAGGTCGAGAAGGGCAAGACGCTCTGCCTCGTGGGCGAGTCCGGCTGCGGCAAGTCGATGACCTCGCTCGCCATCATGGACCTGCTGCCCAAGGCGGCGAAGAAGAGCGCCCGGCGCCTCGCCTTCGCCGGCGAGGACATCGCCAAAGCCTCCGCCAAGCGCATCAACGCGCTGCGCGGCGACCGCATGGCGATGATCTTCCAGGAACCGATGACGGCGCTGAACCCCGCCTACACCATCGGCGACCAGATGACGGAGGCCTACCGCCTGCACCGCAAGGCGAGCGAGCAGGAGGCGCGCGAGCGTGCGATCCTCTTGCTCGGCAAGGTCGGCATCGCCAATGCCGAGCAGCGGCTGGGGCAATATCCCCACCAGCTCTCCGGCGGCCTGCGCCAGCGCGTGATGATCGCCATGGCGCTGATGTGCTCGCCCGACCTGCTGATCGCCGACGAGCCGACCACCGCGCTCGACGTCACCATCCAGGCGCAGATCCTGCGCCTGCTCGCCGATCTCCAGGAGGAGCTCGGCATCGCCATGGTGCTGATCACCCACGATCTCGGCATCGTCGCGCGCATCGCCGACTGGGTGGGCGTGATGTATGCCGGCCAGATCGTCGAGGAAGGCCCGACCGAGGCGATCTTCCGCAATCCGCGCCACCCCTACACGCAGGGGCTGATCGCGTGCATCCCGGTGCCGGGCCGCACCGAGCCCGGCGGCGAGCTCGGCGTCATCCCCGGCGTCGTGCCCTCGCTGGTCGGCGAGGTCCGCGGCTGCAGCTTCCGCGACCGCTGCCGCCACGCCCGCCCCGAATGTGCGTCCGAGCCGCCGCTGCGCCGCACCGATGACGGGCACAGCTGGCGCTGCATCCTGGAGACCGCGGCATGAGCACTTCCCAGCCCCTGCTCGAGGCCCGCAACCTCACCCGCTCCTTCTCGGTCAGCCAGGGCCTGTTCAAGGGCCGCCGCACGCTGCACGCCGTCAACGGCGTCTCGCTGGCGATCGCCAAGGGCGAGGTCCTCGGCATCGTCGGCGAATCCGGCTGCGGCAAGTCCACCCTCGCGCGCATGCTGCTCGGCCTGCTGCCGCCCTCGGGCGGCGAGATCGCGCTGGCCGGCGAGCCCGTCGGCACGCTCGGCCGCCTCGGCATGGCCCGTCGCGTCCAGCCGGTGTTCCAGGACCCCTATTCCTCGCTCAACCCGCGCCGGACCATCGCCTCGATCGTGGCGCTGCCGCTCGCCGTGCAGGGCATCGGCACGGCCAAGGAGCGGCGCGAGACGGCCATTGCCATCCTCGACAAGGTCGGCCTGCCCCGGCGCTTCGCCGACCGCTATCCGCGCGAGCTTTCGGGCGGCCAGCGCCAGCGCGTCGCCATCGCCCGCGCGCTGATCCTCAAGCCGGAGATGGTGGTCTGCGACGAGCCGACCTCGGCGCTCGACGTCTCGGTGCAGTCGCAGATCCTCAATCTGCTCAACGACCTGCGCCGCGAGCTCGGTCTGACCTATGTCTTCATCAGCCACAATCTCGTGGTGGTCGAGCATATCGCGACCCGCGTGGCGGTAATGTATCTCGGCCGGGTCGTCGAGCTGACGGACACCGCGACGCTGTTCAAGGCGCCGCGCCATCCCTACACCAAGGCGCTGCTCGCCTCCGTGCTGACGCCGGAGCCCGGCAAGGGCATTCCGGAGACCGGGCTCGGCCTCGCCTTCCCCGATCCGCTCAACCCGCCCTCGGGCTGCCCGTTCCACCCGCGCTGCCCGGCCCGCATGGACCGCTGCTCGCGCGAGGAGCCGGCGCTGCGCCAGGACGCGGCGGGGCTGGTCGCCTGCCATCTCTACGACGAGCCGGCGGCCGCCAGCGCCTGATCCATTCCGCCGGGCCGGTGCCGTCGCGGCCCGCCCGGCATCGCCCACCCATCCGTGACGAGACCACGAGGACAGCCATGACCCGCGCCAAGGCGATCGCGCATGCGCACGACTATTTCGACACCGGCCGCTTCAGGGACGATCTCTCCCGCCTCGTCGCCATGCCGACCGAGAGCCAGAACCCGGACCGCGCCCCGGTGCTGGGCGAGTATCTCGAGACCGAGATGCGCCCGCTGCTCGAAGGGCTCGGCTTCACCTGCCGGACGCTGACCCACGCCAAGGCGCGCGGCCCCTTCCTCTATGCCGAGCGCATCGAGGATCCGGCCCTGCCGACGATCTTCGGCTACGGCCATGGCGACGTGATCCGCGGGCTCGACGCGCAGTGGAGCGAGGGGCTCTCCCCCTGGACGCTGACCGAGCGCGGCGACCGCTGGTATGGCCGCGGCGTCGTCGACAACAAGGGCCAGCACGTCATCAACATCAACGGCCTCAAGGCCGTGCTGGAGACGCGCGGCAAGCTCGGCTTCAACGCCAAGTACCTGATCGAGATGGGCGAGGAGAGCGGCTCGCCGGGCCTGCGCGAGCTCTGCCAGGACCATAAGGAGCTGTTTGCCGCCGACGTGCTGATCGCCTCCGACGGCCCGCGCCTCAATGCCGAGCGCCCGACCATCTTCCTCGGCTCGCGCGGCGGCGTCACCTTCGACCTCTCGATCAATGCCCGCGACGGCGGCCATCACTCGGGCAACTGGGGCGGCATCCTCTCCGACCCGGCGATCCAGCTCGCCCACGCCATCGCCTCGATCGTCTCGCCGACCGGCCAGATCCGCATCCATGAATGGGTGCCGACCGAACTGCCGGCCGCGGTGCGCGAGGCCCTGGCCGATTGCGAGATCGACGGCGGCCCTGACGGCCCGACCATCGATCCCGATTGGGGCGAGCCCGGCCTGTCCCCGGCCGAGCAGGTCTTCGGCTGGTGCTCCTTCGACGTTCTGGCGATGAAGTCGGGCGTGCCCGAGACCCCGGTCAACGCCGTGCCGCCGAGCGCCTGGGCGCGCTGCCAGTTGCGCTATGTCGTCGGCATCGACCCCAACGAGGTGCTGCCGTCGCTACGCCGCCATCTGGCCCGCCAGGGCTTCCCGATGGTCGACGTCAGGCTCTCGCGCGACGAGATCTTCCACGCCACCCGCCTCGATCCCGAGGATCGCTGGGTGAAGTGGGCGCTCGCCTCGATCGCCAGCACCACCGGCAAGAAGCCGGCGCTGCTGCCCAATCTCGGCGGCTCGCTGCCCAACGACATCTTCTCGGACATTCTCGGCCTGCGCACGATCTGGGTGCCGCACTCCTATCCCGGCTGCTCGCAGCACGCGCCTGACGAGCACCTGCCCGTCGCCATCGCGCGCGAGGGCCTCGGGATGATGGCCGGGCTCTACTGGGATCTCGGTGAGAGCGGCCGCCCGGCGGTCTGAGACGATGAAGATCGATTTCTTTGTGATCGATGAGACGCGCACCGCCGATTCCGGGCAGCGCCAGGCAACGCAGCTCGCCGCTCCTCATCCGCGCGACGCCCGCTCTGCCCCACTCCTGCTCTGCCCTACTCCTGGGGCTCGCGCGGATCGCGTCCCGGCGGCAGGTCGACAGGGCTCGCCGGCGGGCCTTCCGGCGGCGCGTCGGGCGGCAGCTCCGGCGGCGGGTCGTTGGGGATGCCGACAGGCTCGTTGTCCGGCGGGTTCTCGATCGGCGGCGAGGGCGACACCTCGCCCGGCGTCATCGGCGGCAGCTCCGGCGGCGCCTCCGGCACGGCGGGCGGCTGGCCCGGCCCCGACATTTGGCTCGACATTTCGATGCCTGACATCTCGACATGGCTCATCTGCTTCTCCCTTCCCGAGCCAACGCGCCAGCGGCCGGGAAGTTCGCAGCCATGCCCCTCGCCCCAGCGGAACAATCGCCGCCTGGGCGGCTTGGTGAGGCAGGAGACAGCCATCAGGGAGAGCGACCATGCCCGCCAGCCAGCAGGACCAGCAGACCCGCGAGAACCCCGCCTTGCTCGACGAGCGCATCCCGGGAGAGTCCGTGCGCCCCGAGGACGCCTCGTTGCGCCCCGAGCCCGACGCCCCGCTCACCGACCGCCGCAGGGCCAGCGACGAGACCGCGGTGCACGACCCCGGCAGCGACGCCAACGAAACCGTGGACGGGCTCAACGAGCAGGAGGAGGCGGTCAGGCAGGCGGCCGAGGAAGCGCCCGCGCCCGACGCCGCCGACAAGCCCGAAGACGCGACGCCCGTCTTCGACAGGGGCAAGGAACAGACCAAACTCTGATCGCGCGGGCGATGCGAACGGCGCAGCCGACCTTGCACACCACGGGGAGCATACGGAGCACGCCATCTCGAAGGCGGTCGCGTGGCATAGCAACGTTCGATCAGCATCAAACCGGGCGCAGCTGAAATCAGCGGATCAGAACGCCGTGCGAACGTGCGACGCATGCGAAGGCTTCGCGCCTCGCATAATCCGGCGCGCGCCTCGCGAAAGCAATGCGCTTAACCGCCTAAGCCTTTGATTGTAAAGGAAGGTTCGTGGTGGGTGATGTAGGGCTCGAACCTACGACCCGCTGATTAAGAGTCAGCTGCTCTACCAACTGAGCTAATCACCCAACGCCACGAAGACGTTTGCCAAGCGGCGCAAACCGCGTCGACAGGCGGGCATTTAGCAAAGCCTTCGGACCCTGTCCACTCGTTTGCGACAGAAATATGCAGGCTCCGCTCGACAATCTTTCGGGCTGCGCGCCAACCCCGCGAAAATCGGCTTTTCCGGGCGATATTCGGCAGATCGTCCTCACTGCTGCATGACGAAAAAACGAGGGGCGCGGTACCCATTGTGGATACCGCGCCCCTCTGCAACAGCGAATCGTGAGATGCGGGCCGCTCAGGCGGCGCGGCGATTCAGCAGATGGTAGAGGCCGATCGCGGCGAATGTCGCCGTACCGATGCCGCCGAGCTCGAAACCGAAGATCGGCAGCTTGAGGTCACCGGCGCCGAGGATGAGCGCGGTCGCCACCGTCAGCAGGTTCTTGGGCTGCGAGAAGTCGACCTTGTTCTCCACCCAGATGCGGCCGGCCGCCGCCGCGATCAGGCCGAACACCACCACGGCGAGGCCGCCGAGCACCGCCACCGGGATGGTGCCGATCACCGCGCCGAACTTGGGCGAGAAGCCGAGTACCAGCGCGATCACGCCGGCCGCGACGAAGACCAGCGTCGAATAGACCCGCGTCACCGCCATCACGCCCATGTTCTCGGCATAGGTGGTGACACCGGTTCCGCCGCCGGAGCCGGCGATCATCGTGGCGACGCCGTCGGCGATGAAACCGCGGCCGATCAGCCCGTCGAGATTGCGCCCGGTCATCACGGCGATGCCCTTGATGTGCCCGAGATTCTCCGCGACGAGGATGATCGCCACCGGCGCGATCATGGCGATCGCCTTGGCGTCGAAGACCGGCGAGACGAAGGCCGGCAAGCCGAACCAGGAGGCCGCGCCGATGCGGGCGAAGTCCACCGCCGGCGCGCCGAAGCTGGTCGCCGTGGTGGCGTAGAGGATATAGGCCGCGAAGCCGCCGATCAGCACCGGCAGGCGCTGCACCAGCCCGCGCCCGTAGACCGCGATCAGCGCCACCGCGAGCACCGTGAACAGCGCGATCCACTTGGTGTAGGGGCTGGCCGAGATCATGTTCATCGCGACGCCGGTCAGGTTGAGACCGATCGCGGCGACCACCGCGCCAGTCACGACCGGCGGCAGCAGCGACTCGATCCAGCGCGTGCCGACCGCCATCACCACCAGGCCGATCGCGGCATAGACCGCGCCGCAGGCGATGATGCCGCCGAGCGCGATGCCGAGATTGGGGTTGGGCCCGCTGCCGGCATAGCCGGTCGCGGCGATCACCACCCCGATGAAGGCGAAGGACGAGCCGAGATAGCTCGGCAGCCGACCGCCGGTGATCACGAAGAACAGCAGCGTCGCGATGCCGGAGAAGAAGATCGCGACGTTGGGGTCGAAGCCCATCAGGATCGGCGCCAGCGCGGTGGCGCCGAACATCGCCACCACATGCTGCAGGCCGGCGATGACGGTGTGGCCGAGCGGCAGGCGCTCATCGGGCATCACGTCGCCGGAAGTCTTCAAGGTCCAGTTCGGAAAATAACCGGCCATCGCGCTGCTCCCCGCCAATCGCGCCCCTGCGCGTCAGGCGGGATTAGTGGCGAGAATGGGGCCGCAGCCAAGATGTCGCACCTCGCCGTCCACTGCAATCACGCGGCAGCAGGCCGAAAAATCGCCAGGACGACAGCAAAACCAGCCCGCACGAACGAAAAAGGCCGGCACGCGCGGTGCCGGCCTTTCGATCGTGATCGATGCGGGAGACGGCCTTACTCGGCCGCCGCCTGAGCATGGACGCGCTCGCCGCGCGCCATCAGCTTGTTCAGCGCTACCAGATAAGCCTTGGCGGACGAGACCAGCGTGTCCGGGTCCGCACCGCGGCCGGTGACGGCGGCGCCGCCCTGCGACAGGCGCACCGACACCTCGGCCTGCGCATCGGTGCCCTCGGTCACCGCGTGCACGTCGTAGAGCTCCAGCTCGGCCTCATGCGGCATGATCGCCTTGATCGCGTTGAACACCGCATCGACCGGGCCGTTGCCCTCCGCCTCCTCGGTGACGGTGCGGCCGTCGATGTCGAGCTTCAGCGTGGCGCGCTGCGGGCCGCGCGTGCCGGCGATCACCGTCAGCGAGACCAGCTTCACGCGGTCATGGGCGGTGGCGATGTTCTCATCGACCAGCGCCTCGATATCCTCGTCGTAGACGTGCTTCTTGCGGTCGGCCAGCGCCTTGAAGCGGGTGAAGGCGTCCTCGAGCTGGTTGTCGCCCAGGTCGTAGCCCATGTCCTTCAGCTTGGAGCGGAAGGCGGCGCGGCCGGAATGCTTGCCCATCACCAGCGAGGTCTTGGTGACGCCGACCGAGGCCGGGGTCATGATCTCGTAGGTCTGCTGGTGCTTCAGCATGCCGTCCTGGTGGATGCCGCTCTCATGGGCGAAGGCGTTCCGGCCGACGATCGCCTTGTTGTACTGCACCGGGAAGGAGCAGGCGGTCGACACCGCCTTGGAGGCCCGCGTCAGCATGGTCGCCTCGATGCCGGTGTCGTAGGGCAGCACGTCGCCGCGGACGCGCAGCGCCATCACCACCTCTTCCAGCGCGGCGTTGCCGGCGCGCTCGCCGATGCCGTTGATGGTGCACTCGACCTGCCGCGCGCCGCCCTCGATCGCGGCCAGCGAATTGGCGACCGCCAAGCCCAGATCATTGTGGCAATGCGCCGAGAAGATCGCCTTGTCAGCGTTCGGGACGCGCTCGCGAACCGCCTTGAACATGGCGCGGTACTCGTCCGGCGTGGCGTAGCCGACCGTGTCGGGCAGGTTGATCGTGGTGGCGCCGGCCTTGATCGCGGTTTCGACCGCGCGGCAGAGATACTCGATCGGGGTCCGCGTGGCGTCCATGCCCGACCATTCGACGTCCTCGACCAGATTGCGGGCCTGGCTGACGGTGCGGGTGATGATCTCCAGCACCTCCTCCTCGCTCTTGCGCATCTGGTGCTGCAGATGGATCGGCGAGGTCGAGACGAAGGTGTGGATGCGCGGCTTGGCCGCATGGCGTACCGCCTCGCCGGCCCGCGCGATGTCGGCGCTGATCGCCCGGGCGAGGCCGGCGACTGTGGCGCGCTTGATGCGGCTGGCGATGGCGGATACCGCCTCGAAATCGCCATCGGAGGCGATCGGGAAGCCGGCCTCGATGATGTCGACGCCCATCGCGTCCAGCATGTCGGCGACCTCGAGCTTCTCCTCGAAGGTCATGGTGGCGCCGGGGCACTGCTCGCCGTCGCGCAGGGTGGTGTCGAAGATCAGGACGCGATCTTTCGACGAAGCGGTGGTGCTGGTGGTCATGATGGTCGTCCCTGGCTCTGGTCGCGCGGCCCTTCGAGGCTCATTGCGCGGACAAGTGGTGAAGTCCGTTCCGCCGATCCCCTGAGCGCCCAGGCATGCATGCCCGGCCGGCCCTCAGGGGCTGGTAAGGAGAAGGAGCTCGCCGAGGGTCGAGGGAACGCGCATGCAGACGGTCCGCGCAGCGGCGCGGGTCTTCGTCAGGGCATGGGCGGCGGGCTGGGCCACGGGGATTCCTCGAATGCGTGAAATTATCTAACCGATCCGGACGCCACAGCGCAAGCTCTGATCAGCGCAGCACCGCGACGCCGGCCTTCAGCGTCCGCACCGGAGCCGGCGGCGCAGGCCAGAGCTGCAGGCGGTAGAAGTCGTCGCCCTCCATGCCGTCGTCGCTGACCGTGGCCAGCCCGGCATAGGAGGCGCGCAGCCGGTAGCTGCCCGGCGGCAGCGCGATGCGGACGGCGTCGGGCAGATAATCAGTGCAGCCGAGAATGGCGACGCGGCCCGAACGCACGGTGAAGGAACACTCGTTGACCAGGTCCCATTCGCCGAAATCGTCCTCCGGCTCGTCCGCATGCACGGAGACCGCGACCGGCACGTCGCGATTGCGCGCCGTGCCGATGCCGACGCTGCTCTCGGCCACGGCGAGCAGCCGGCCGACGGCCTCCTCGGTCCAGAGCTGGCCGAAATCCTCGTTGGCGGATTCGTCCTGCAGGTAGAACTGGAAGTAGTCGGCGAAGAGCGACAGGGTGAGCGTGGTCTGGTCGGTCATGGCCGAGATGTCCCCCAGCGGCGTGTCGAGACTGTGGCCGCCAGGAGCGCGGCTACCCGGCCCGGTTTGGCTGTCCCCGCGGAATCGGTCATGGTCGGGCCCGAACCAGCAGGGATGACCACCATGCGCGCCGCCCTCCTCGCCTCCGCCCTCGGGCTCAGCCTCGCGGCCTGCCAGACGGCCGGCCCGCCGCCCGCGCCGCCGCCGGAGAACGCTCCGACCGGCGTGACGCCGAACACCTTCCGCATGCCGGCCGGCGCCGGCTGCACCGGCGAGGTCGAGCGCTTCCAGGCGATCATCGACAATGATCTCGCCACCGGCCACACCACCAAGGGCGTGCACGACCGCGTCACCGCCGAGATCACCCGCGCCCGCGCCAGTTGCGCCGCTGGCAATGATGCCGGCGCCACCGCGCAGGTCCGCGCGACCCGGAGCAAATTCGGCTACCCGTGAGCCTCTCGAGGCGCCGATCGACCGGAAAGGGCCGCCAGCGGCCCCTTCCCTGATGATCCGGCTCGCCCTGCCGCGCTTCGCATAGCGGTTCGCCGACGGGGCAGCGCTCAGCCCGCCAGCCCCCGTTTCCCCAAGAGCGCGTCCGGCGTCGGCAAGCGCCCGCGGAACAGCGTATAGGCCTCGGCCGGGTCGCGCGTATCGCCGGCCGAGTAGATGTAGCGCTTCAAGCGTTCCGCCACCGCGGGCGAGAACACGTCGCCCGTCTCGGTGAAGGCGTTGAAGGCGTCGGCGTCCATCACCTCCGACCAGAGATAGCTGTAATAGCCGGCCGAATAGCCGTCGCCCGAGAAGACATGGGCGAAATGCGGGGTGCGGTGGCGCATGGTGATCTGAGCCGGCATGCCGATCCGGGCGAGTTCCGCCGCCTCGAAGGCGAGCGGATCGACCTCTGCCGGCGCCTCCAGCGAATGGAAGGCGAGATCGACCAGCGCCGAGGAGGTGTACTCCACCGTGGCGAAGCCCTGGTTGAAGGTCTGCGCCCGCCGGATCTTCTCGATCAGCGCCTCGGGGATCGGCTCGCGGGTCTCCGCATGCAGGCAGAAACGGCGCATCACCTCCTCGGTCAGGAACCAGTGCTCGTAGAGCTGCGAGGGCAGTTCGACGAAGTCGCGCGACACCGAGGTGCCGGCGAGCGAGCCATAGGTCACGTCCGAGAGCAGCCCGTGCAGGGCATGGCCGAATTCGTGGAAGAGCGTGCGCGCATCGTCGATCGAGAGCAGCGCCGGGCGCCCCTCCGCTGGCTTGGCGAAGTTGCAGACGTTGACGATGATCGGGCGGACCTCGCCGTCGAGCCGGCGCTGGCCGCGATAAGCGCTCATCCAGGCGCCCGAGCGCTTCGAGGCACGGGCGAAGTAATCGCCGAGGAAGAGCCCGATATGGCGCCCTGTCGCGGCCTCGCTCACCTCCCAGATCCGCACGTCGGGATGGTAGCCGCGCAGGTCCCGCCGCTCGGCGAAGGCCAACCCGAACAGCTTGCCGGCGGTATCGAAGGCGGCGGCGACGATGCGGTCTAACTGGAGATAGGGCTTCAGCTCGGCCTCATCGAGCGCATAGGTCTTCTGGCGCACCTTCTCGGCGTAGTAGCGCCAGTCCGAGGGGCGGATCGGCCGGTTCTCGCCCTCCTCCTGCGCCAGCGCGGCGAGATCGGCGGCCTCCTGCGCCGCCCGGGCGCGCGCCGGCGCCCAGACCAGCTCCAACAACTCGCGCACATGCGCCGGCGTCTTGGCCATCGAATCGTCGAGCTTGAAATGGGCGAAGGTCGGGTAGCCGAGCAGCCTGGCCTTCTCGGCCCTGAGTGCCACCGTCTCGGCGACGATGGCGCGGTTGTCGGTGGCGCCGCCGTTCTCGCCGCGCCGGCTCCAGGCGGCAAAGGCCTCCTCGCGCAGCGCCGTGCGGGTCGAGAAGGTCAGGAAGGGCTCGATGATCGAGCGCGCCAGCGTCACCGCATGCTTGCCGGGATGGCCGCGATCGGCGGCGGCGCGCGCCATCGCCGCGACGACGAAGCCGGGCAGTCCGTCGAGATCCGCCTCGTCGGCGATGATCAGCGCATAGTCGGCCTCGTCCTTCAGCAGGTTCTGGCCGAAGCTGGTGCCGAGCGCCGCCAGCCGCTCGCCGATCGCGGCGAGGCGCGCCTTGTCCTCGGCGCCGAGTTGCGCGCCCGCGCGCACGAAACCGCGATGGGTCCGCTCCAAGAGCCGCAGCTGCTCCGCGTCGAGCCCGAGCGCGTCGCGCCGGGCGAAGACCGCGTCGACGCGGGCGAACAGCGCCGCGTCCATCATCACCGCCGACCAGTGCCGCGACATCAGCGGCGACATCTCGCGCTCGATCGCCTGCAGCGCCTCGTTCGTATCGGCGCCCGCGAGGTTGTAGAACACCCCGCCCAGCCGGCTCATGCCGCGCCCGGCCCGCTCCAGCGCCTCGATCGTGTTGGCGAAATCGGCCGGCGCGGGCTCGGCCTTGATCGCCTCGATCTCGGCGCGATGCCGGGCAAGTGCCGCAGGAAACGCCGCGCGGATATGCTCGGGCGTGATCTCGGCGAAGGGCGGCAGGCCGAACGGCGTCTCCCAGACCCGCGCGAACGGGTTGCCTTCGGGCAGGTCCAGGGCTTCCGGAGCGGTCATGGCGGATGGCCTTTCAACATGCATGGCAAGGCGCGCGCCGGAGGGGCGCCCACCGTGGTGCCGAGGGGAATCGGCGGTCAGTCCTGCCCGAAGATATGGGCGAGATAGTCGATCATGAAGGGCGGCATGTCATGGGCCGCGCAATCGGCCAGCGAGCGGATGATCACGATGTCGGATAGCTCCTCCTCCGGCAGCGTCGCGATCCGCTCCAGCATGCGCGCCCGCGCCTCCTCGGCCGCCCAGCGCACCGTCACCGGCCGCATGAAGGCGATGCGCCCGGTCGAGACCAGCGCGGTCCAGCCTTGGCCGACGGTGACGTCGGCCGGCCCGAGCCCGGTCTCCTCCTCCAGCTCGCGGGTGACGCTGCCGGCGAGGTCGAGGCTGCCATCGGCGCGGACATCGCCGCGATCGGGCGTGCCGGCGGCGAAATAGACCTTGCCGGCATTGGCCGTATGGTCGCCCATGCGCCCGAGCAGGAAGGCGCCGTCGGCCGCCCGCAGCGCCGCCATGGCGAAACCGTTGCGGATCACCGGGCCGGGATGGCCGAGATCGCGCCAGGTCATGAAGGCGGCATAGTCGGTCTCGAAATAGCCGGCGCTGAACACGCCATCCGCCACGGCGGCGCGGTGCTGCAGCATGACCCGGCCGTTGAACATCGCCGGCTTTCCGGCGCTGATCCTGGCCCAATGCGCGACGATCGCCGCCTCGTTCTCTCGGGCGAAGGCCCAGTCGTAAGGCTCGACCCGCGCCTCGACCCGGTCGAGCGCGAGGATCTGGCCGTCGCGGACTTCGGTCATCGCGCGCCCTCCGGCAGGGTGATCTCGAGGATGAGCGGACAATGGTCCGAGGCCTTGGGCCGGTCCCAGCCGACGCGCGGATAGCGGTCGTTGGTCAAAGCGAGCTTGGCCATGGAGCGGTCGGCCTCGCGCGGATCGAGCGGCACCCGATAGGGCAGCCCGCGGCGGATCATCTCCATGCGCGGGCGCAGATTGGCCGCAGCCAGCCCCGGCGAGAGCAGGATGTGGTCGAGCGGCATGTGGCTGTCGATCAGGCGCTGGCGGCTCTCGGACCAGTAGCGGCGGAAATGCGTCCAGCGCTCGTGCGCAGGCAGCGCCCGCATCGGGTCGACGGCGAAATCCTCGAACAGCGGCTCGATGCCGCTCTCGCCCTCGTCGACCGGCGCCGCGAGCGGGCCGAGCCCGGTCCGGTAGCCGTTGAGATCGCCGAGGATCGCCCAGTTGGCCTGGCGCCACTGCGCCCCGAACATGTCGTGGACGATCCGCTTCACCGCGATCGCCTCGGCCCGGCGGATCGGCAGCGTCACCTGCCGGCCGTCCTCGCGGCCATTGTTCATCGACTTGAAATGGCATCCGAACAGGGTCAGCTCGCGGTCGCCGAAATCCAGCGTCACGGCCAGGCAGTCGCGCGCGAAGACCTTGTCCTTCGGCCCGATGCCGAAGGCCGCGATCTCGGGCCCGTAGGCGCCGGCCTCGGCGAAGCTCATCGTCGCATGCGAGCGTACGCGGACCTGCGGCGGCGCCACCAGATCGCGCCGCGCCGCGAAGCCGATATCGATGCTCCGGCGGTCGTTGCCGTCGACCAGCGCGAAATGCCCGTAGCGATAATCGGCGATGCGGTGGACGTAGTTGGCGAAGAAGGCCTGCAGGCTGGCGAGCGAATCCACCTCCTGCAGCATCCAGAGATCGGCGCGCGCCTCGGCGATGGCGAGCGCGGTCATCTGGCGCTTGTCGTCTTCCAGCGCGACCGCGAGCGAACGCTCGACCGCGTCGCGCTCGTCGGCGCGCGGGAAATGGAACAGCGACATCGCCGCCGAGGTCTCGGTCCGCCCGGCCTGGTCGAAGCGGTGGCGCGTCAGCAGGTTCTCGACGTTGAAGGTGCCGAGGCGCAGCTTCATGCGCTCAGACCGCCTCGGGCACGAAGGTCCGCGAGGGCGTCACGAATTCGTCCTGCGCCGCGACGGTGAGGATCTCGCGCGAGCCGGACTCCTTGGTCCGCCGCAGCAGCCCGTAGACCGAGCCGGCGGCCTTGGCGAGCGCGCTCGCCGCCGAACCGTCGCGCAGATAATGCACGTAGAACAGCGCGGCGATGGCGTCGCCGGCCCCGTTGACGCTGATGTCGATCTTCGGCGTGCGCACGCGGAAGCTCCCCTCCCCGTCGGCCGCCAGCAGGTCGATGGCGTCGGCCGGCGTGTCCTCGGTCAAGAGCGAGGTCACCAGCACCACCTTCGGCCCCACCGCACGCAGAGACGCCACGGCGCGCTGGGCGTCGGCCAGGGTCGTCACCTCGGAATCGGTGAGGAGTTCGAGCTCGAACTGGTTCGGCGTCACGATGTCGGCCGCCGGCACCGCCTGCTCGCGCATGAACTCCGGGATGCCCGGGCGCACGAACACGCCGCGGCCGACATCGCCGATCACCGGGTCGCAGCACCAGCTCGCCTTGGGATTGGCGGCGCGCACGCGCTCCACGGCCGAGACGATGGCGTGGCCGATATCGGCCGAGCCCATATAGCCCGAAAGCACCCCGTCACAGGACGGCAGCACGCCGCGCTCGGCGATGCCCTCCATCACCTCGTCGATCATGCCGCCGTCGAAGACGCGGCCCTTCCAGTCGCCATAGCCGGTATGGTTCGAGAACTGCACGGTGTGGATCGGCCAGACCTCGACGCCGAGACGCTGCATCGGGAAGACGGCCGAGGCGTTGCCGACATGGCCATAGGCGACATGGGACTGGATGGAGAGGATGTTCATCGCTGGCAGGCCGACTCGGGAAACGGTGAGCGACCCTAGCGCCGGCCGCGCCGGCGGCACAAATCGAAAGACGTGGCCTCAGCCATCACCACGACGCTGAAGACCGTCGGCGAGATGGACCATGGCGGTCTCCAGCCGGTAGCGGAAGCCCGCCTCGCCATAGACCAGCGCCGTCTCGCCGCGGAAGTCCTGCGCCACGATCGTCTCGATCAGCCGCGAGCCGAAGCCCTTGCGCCGCGGCTTCTCGGCCGGCGGCCCGCCCTGCTCCACCCAGTCGAGCACGAAGGTCTCGTCGCTGTTCGGCCGCCCCTTGCGCCAGGTGACGGCGACATTGCCGCCATCGCGCGACAGCGCGCCGTACTTCATCGCGTTGGTGGTCAGCTCGTTGATCGCCAGAGCCAGCGTCAGCGCGTGGCGCGCGCCGACCTCGATCGCCGGGCCCGACAGCGTGACGCGGCCCTCGACGATGCGATGCGGCGCCAGCGCGCCCTCGATCACCGCGCGCACCGGCGCGCCGCTCCAGCTCGAGGCGGTGAGGATGGCATGCGCCTCGCCGAGCGCCGCCAGCCGCTCGCCGAGCACGGTCTGCGCCGCCTCCAACGAGGTCGCGGAGCGGAAGGTCTGGCCGGCGACCGCGTTGATGATCGCCAGCACGTTCTTCATGCGATGGGCGAGTTCGGCATTGAGCAGCCGCGCATTGCGCTCCGACAGCATCTTGGCGGTGGTCTCGACCACCGTGTCGATCATGCCGAGGACGGTGCCGGTCTCGTCGCGGATCGGGCTGTAGCAGAAGGTGAACCAGGCATCCTCGGGATAACCGTGGCGGTCGATGACCAGCGGCAGGTCCTCGAGGAAGGTCGGCTCCCCGGCGAAGGCCTTGGCGACCATCGGGGCGATATCGTCCCAGACCTCGGCCCAGACCTCGGAGAACGGGCGCCCCAGCGCCTCGGGCTTGTCGCCGAGCAGCGGCCTGAAGCCGTCATTGTAGAGCGTGATGAGCTCCGGCCCCCAGACGATGCATTTGGGGAAGCGCGAATTGACCATCATGCCGACCGCGATCTTCAGCGCGTGGGGCCAGCCGTCGATCGGCCCCAGCGGGGTCTTCGACCAGTCGAACGCACGGATCGCAGCGGCCATCTTGCCGCCGCCTTCGAGAAAGCCCAGTCGATCGGTCAAAGGTGGGGAGGTCCGTTGTGCCGCCGAGTCACTGCGCGGCGGGCCCATAAGAGGCTATGAGATTTCGGCGCGCAAGCCCCCACTTTCGGACCGTTTTCAGCTTCCCCTAGGGCAAATGGCGGGGCCCGGAGGCCCCACCACGCGTATTCTCAGGAGCCCGAGCCCGCCTTCTTGGCGAAGGTCTCGATGAAGGTTTTCGACAGGTCGATATCGGTCTTGGCGATCTCGGGATCGAGCACCTTCAGCGACTCGTACATGCTCTTCATCGCCTCGGGCGTGGAGATGCCGGTGCGCGAATAGCTTTCGAGCGAATTCTGCACCGAGCGCAGATAAAGCGGCTTGTCGCCGAGATGGTATTCGGCCGGCACCAGATCGGCCACGTCCTCCGGCTTCGCCTTCGCCAGCCATTTCAGCGACTTCATGAAGGCGTTGACCAGCTTCTGCGTGGTCACCGGGTTCTTCTCGGCGAACTCGGCCTTGAGGTAGAGCACCGCCGCCGGGTTCGCGCCGCCGAACAGCGCCTTGGTGCCGGCCTCGGTGCGGGTGTCGATCAGCGCGGTGATGTCGCCGTCGGCCTCCAGCTTCGAGATGACCGGGTCGAGATGCGAGATCACGTCGACCTGCTTGTTCTTCATCTGCGCCACGGCGCTGGCGCCGCCGCCCACGCCGATGATCGGCGCATCGGTCGCCTTTAGCCCGGCCTTGATCATGGCGTACTGCGCGGTGAGAGCGGTCGAGGAGCCCGGTGCCGTCACGCCGATCTTGAGGCCCTTGAAGTCGGCGGCCGACTTCACCTTGTCGGCGAGGTCCTTGCGCACCGCCAGCACGATGCCGGGGAAGCGGCCGAGTTCGACCACCGCGCGGATGTCCTGGCCCTTGGCCTGCATGCGGATGGTGTGCTCATAGGCGCCCGTCACCACGTCGACCGAGCCGCCGACCAGCGCCTGGAGCGACTTCGCCCCGCCGCCGAAATCGTTGATGGTGACGTTGAGCCCCTCCTCCTTGAAGAAGCCCTTCCGCTCCGCGACCGTCAGCGGGAGATAATAAAGCAGCGGCTTGCCGCCGACGCCGAGCGTCACATCGGCCTTCTCGGGAGCCTGCGCGAGGGCACCGGGCGCGGAGAGCCCGATGGCGGCGGAGCAGGCGAGCGCGGCGAGCGCCGTGCGGCGGGTCAGGATCATGGAATTCCTCCGGTCAACGATATGATCGCGCTTCTGTCGGGCGCATTGGGTTGGGACGATAGGCGACATCGCGCGGCTGCGGCAACCCGCACGGGATCAGCCGTCGAGGCAGAGCTCGCGGAAGCGCGCGACCTGCCGCGGCACGGCCGCAAGATCGAACTCCGCCCTGTGGCGCTCGCGGACCGTGAAGGCGATGCGCGGCGCCGCCAGCACCGGCCCGAAGATCTCGACAGCCTCCCGGCCGCCGAGCGCCAGGAATTCGTCCTGCTCCAGCATGCGGTGGGTCACGTTCGGGCGGCCGGGCTGCGAGAACACCACCGCCTCGCCCTCGACGTTCCAGATCGCGCCCAGGCCGAAATCGAGCGCTGCGCCGAAGGTGCCGGGGCTCTCGACGCGGCAGGAGAAGGCCAGCGTCACGTCGCGCCCCTCAGTGGCGGTCGCGGTCAGGATCAGCCGGTGGCGGTTCGCCCCGGCCCTGCCCGGTACGTCGACCTGCAGCGTGGCGCGCGTCTCCGCCAGCACCGGCGCGGCAGGCAGCGCACCGGCCGCGAGCCCGAGCACCAGCATGGCGAGGAGCGCGCGGCCGGGGGCTGAGCGCCGCGCCTGCATCAGGTCGTCGTGCTCTGGCCCGGCCGCCAGACCAGGAGCCGCTTCTCGACCAGCGTCACCAGCGAGTCGATGGCGATCACGAAGATCGCCAGGATGACCATGCCGGAGAACACGCCGGTGACGTCGAACACGCTCTCGGCCTCGTGGATCTTGTAACCGAGCCCGGCCGAGGAGCCGAGATACTCGCCGACCACCGCGCCGACCAGCGCGAAGCCGACCGAGGTGTGCAGCGAGGAGAACATCCAGGTCATCGCCGCCGGCCAGTAGACGTGCCGGAAGAGCTGGCGCTCGTTCATGCCGAGCATGCGGGCGTTGGCGAGCACGGTCGGCGAGACCTCGCGCACGCCCTGGTAGACGTTGAAGAAGACGATGAAGAACACCAGCGTGAAGCCGAGTGCCACCTTCGACCAGATGCCGAGGCCGAACCACAGCGCGAAGATCGGCGCCAGCACCACGCGCGGCAGGGCGTTCGCCGCCTTGATATAGGGATCGAATACCGCCGCCAGCAGCTCGCGCCGCGCGAAGGTGAAGCCGAAGAAAACGCCGGCCGCCGAGCCGATGACGAAGGCGAGCACCGTCTCCAGCAGGGTGATGCCGAGATGGTAGTAGATCTCGCCGCCCGTGAGCTGGGTCCAGGTCCGCGAGATCACCGCCCAGGGCGTCGAGAAGAAGAACTGCGAGGTGCGGACGTCGCCGAAGATCGGATAGGCGGTGACCACGTGCCAGATCGCCAGGCAGACGACCATGACCATGATCTGGAGGACGAACAGCTTGATGCGGCTCACGACGGCTCTCCCACGAGCTCGCGGCCTTCGCCCATGGCGTAGGCTTTCTGGACCTCGACCCTGAGCGAGGCCCAGATGTCGCGATGGATGTCGTGGAAGTCCTTCTCCAGCCGGATTTCCGCGATGTCGCGCGGCCGCGGCAGCGTCACGCGGTAATCGGCAACGATGCCAGCGGCGGGGCCGGCGGACATCACCACCACCCGGTCGGACAGCGCGATCGCCTCCTCGAGATCATGGGTGACGAAGATCAGCGCCTTGCGGTCGCGCGACCAGAGGTCGAGCAGGAGATTGCCCATGATCTGGCGCGTCTGGGCGTCGAGCGGCCCAAAGGGCTCGTCCATCAGCAGGATTTCGGGGTCGCGGATCAGCATCTGCGCCAGCGCGACGCGCTTGCGCTGGCCACCGGAGAGCATGTGCGGATAGCGATCGACGAAGGCGCGCAGGCCGACGCGGGCCAGCCAGTCGCGGGCGCGCTTGTCGGCCTCGGCGTAGGAGACGCCCATCGGCTCGAGCGCGACCTTGACGTTGTCGAGCGCCGTCTTCCACGGCATCAGCGCGTCCTGCTGGAAGAGATAGCCGGCGCGGCGGTTCAGGCCCGACAGCGGCGCCCCGAAGATCTCGACACGGCCGGCGGAGGGTACCAGCAGCCCGGCGGCGGCGTTGAGCAGGGTCGACTTGCCGCAGCCGGTCGGCCCGACCACCGAGACGAACTCGCCCGAGGAGACGTCTAGGTCGATGTTCCTGACCGCCTGATAGCGGTCGCCGCCTTCGAGATGAAAGGTGATGTCGAGCCCGCCGAGACGGACCGCCGGCCCGTCGGAACTGCTCGTGCCACCGGCCCCGGCGGGCCGGTTCGTCGTCGACTCCATGGATCCGCTTCCCCTGCGAGGACCGGCGAGCCTCGTGCCCCGCAGCCCCTTCCCTGTCGTTGAGACCGGGCAGAGTAGGCAAACGACCGGCGAAGGCAACCGGCGAAACCGAGGCGAAACGCGCTTTCCCGCGCTCCGTTAGCGAAAACGCTGCGGTTCTCGTGTATCGCTCCGCCCGCAACGAGGAGAATCACCGTCCATGCAGCAGCTCGAGCAATGGATGCACGCGCTCGTCGAGTTCATGCGTGCCAATCAGGAATGGGCGGTTCCGATCGTCTTCCTGGTGGCCTTCGCCGAATGCGTCGCCATCCTGTCCTGGCTGGTGCCGGCCACGGTGTTCTTCACCGCCTTCGGTGCTGTCGCCGGCGCTTCGGGGCTCAATCTGATGCCGCTCTCGCTCGCCGCCTCGCTCGGCGCGGCCGCAGGATTCTGGGTGTCCTATTGGGTCGGCCTCGTTCTCGGCCCGCGCGTCAACGACTACTGGCCGCTGCGCGACAATCCCGCGCTGCTGCGGCGCGGGCACGACTTCTTCGAGAAATGGGGCGTGGCGGGCATCATGATCGGCCATTTCTTCGGGCCGATCCGCGCCGTCATCGCCATCGTTGCGGGGATCGTGCGGATGCCGTTCTGGCCGTTCCAGCTCGCGAACTTCGCCGCGTCCTTCGCCTGGGGCTTCGGACTGATCTACGGCGCCGGCCGCGTATCGCAATACATGATGCAGTTCACCGGGCGCTGACGGCCACGGCTACAGCAGTTCCGGCGAAATCAGGTTCGCCGGAACTGCTCTGAATTTTTATTTTATTGCATTTTCTTCACGCGAACCGGTGTCCACTTCGCTCGAAAATGCTCTAGATCACGCCGAGCACCACCAGGATCAGCATCGCGAAAGACATCGCCAGGGCCAGCTGCGCCAGTACGAAGCGCAGGCTGAACGAGGCATGCAAGGCCCTGATCGTTTCCATTGGCTCCTCCCTCGATGTCTGTCCCCCGGCCGCCGCGTCGGGCTGCGCCTCAAAGACCTTCGAACGTCACGGCGCGGAGGCCGCCGGTCAGGCGACCAGCTCCACCACCACCCAGGCCGCAGCCGCGAGCACCAGCCCCCAGACCAGCACCATCAGCACCGGCCGGCCCAGGAAGCCCTGGCGTGCCTCGACCGGGGTCTGCACCGCCGGATCGGCGTTGCTGTGGTCGTCGGCCCGCATCGGCGGGATCGGCTGACCGCCCTCCTTCGGCATCTGCTCGGCGCGTGCCTTGGCATCCTGGTCCATGTCATCTCCTCTGTCCGGACGGCGGCCGGGACCTTCGTCCTGTCCGGCCTGCCGGGTGCGATAGCGATTGCAGCACCAACGTGCGGCGGGCCCCGCTGTTCCCCATGGGCAAGCCTGAGCGCCCGGCACCACCACGGCCGGAACGCGAAACGGGCGCCCTTGCGGGCGCCCGTCCTGCCGGCGCATGCCGGAAACCGCTGGCCGCGGGCGTCTCGACGACGCCCGGGAAGCCTCAGTTCTTGCTCTTGTCGACCAGGGCCTTGGCCTTGATCCAGGGCATCATGTCGCGCAGCTTTTCGCCGACTTCCTCGATCGGATGGGCGGCGTAGCGGGCGCGGGTCGCCTTGAACGAGGTCTGGTTGACCTTGTTCTCCAGCATCCAGTCGCGGGTGAACTTGCCCGACTGGATGTCGGTCAGCACGCGCTTCATCTCGGCCTTGGTCTCGGCGGTGATGATCCGCGGGCCGGTGACGTACTCGCCGTACTCGGCCGTGTTCGAGATCGAGTAGTTCATGTTGGCGATGCCGCCCTCGTAGATGAGGTCGACGATCAGCTTCACTTCATGCAGGCACTCGAAATAGGCCATCTCGGGGGCGTAGCCCGCCTCGGTCAGCGTCTCGAAGCCGGCCTTGATCAGCTCAACCAGGCCGCCGCAGAGCACGACCTGCTCGCCGAACAGGTCGGTCTCGCACTCTTCCTTGAAGGTCGTCTCGATGATGCCGGCGCGGCCGCCGCCATTGGCCGAGGCGTAGGACAGGCCGAGATCATGGGCGTTGCCGGTGGCGTCCTGGTGGATCGCGATCAGGGTCGGCACGCCGCCGCCGCGCTCGTACTCGGAGCGCACGGTGTGGCCGGGGCCCTTCGGGGCGACCATCAGCACGTCGA
This sequence comes from Allobosea sp. TWI1241, assembly GCF_039673065.1. Classification (NCBI taxonomy): domain Bacteria; kingdom Pseudomonadati; phylum Pseudomonadota; class Alphaproteobacteria; order Hyphomicrobiales; family Alloboseaceae; genus Allobosea; species Allobosea sp. TWI1241. Next base: position 274,569 of record NZ_JBDJKW010000001.1, read on the forward strand.
GGTCCTTGCGGGGCTCGATCAGGTTGAAGTGGACGTTCAGGCCGTGGGCGAAGAGGAGCGCGGCGCCCTCCTTCATGTTGCCGGCCAGCTCGTCGCGATAGATGTCGGCCTGCAGCTCGTCCGGCGTCAGCATCATGACGACGTCGGCCCACTTGGCGCCCTCGGACGGGGTGAAGACCTGGAAGCCGGCGCCTTCCGCCTTCTTGCGGGTTGCCGAGCCGGCCTTGAGCGCGATCGCCACGTTCTTCACGCCGGAATCGCGCAGGTTGAGCGCATGCGCATGGCCCTGCGAGCCATAGCCGACGATCAGGACGTTCTTGCCCTTGATCAGGTTGATGTCCGCATCGCGGTCGTAATAAACGCGCATCTTGAGCGTCCTTCCTCTGGATAGGCTCTTGGTTTCAGGCTTTCGGTACGGCGCCATGCCGCCCGTGAAGGGTGAGAAACTGGTCGGCGGCGCGCGCGGCGTCGCGGTGGATCTCGGCCTCGCTCGTCGGCAGCGCATCGCCCAGCAGCAGCCGGATCTGCACGTCGCGGCCGACGAGGCCGAAGAAGGTCCTGAAGGCGGTCTCGCTGTCGTCGAAGGCCAGCAGCCCCGCCTCGCGCCCGGCTTCGAGCACGGGCTTCAGCCGGTCGCCGATCGCGACGCGGCCATTGGACAGCACGATGTCGCCGAGATTGCTTTCATGCGAGAGCGCATGGCTGATCGCCAGCCGGTTGAGCGCGATCGAGGTCGGGCTGGAGATCACCTCGAGCCAGTTGGCGGCGAAGCGCGTCAGGCTCTCGCGCAGCGCCGAGGCATCGAGCCGCTGGCGGTCGTAATTGCCGGCCCGGACCTTGGAGGCCTGCCACTGCACCGTCGCGGTCAGCAGGCCATCACGGTCGCCGAACCATTTGTACAGGCTTTCCTTGGAGCAGCTGGCGCGGCGCGCCACGGCGGTCATGGTGAGCTGCCCGCCCTTCTCGACCATCAGCGACAGCACCGCGTCGAGCACGGCCTGCTGCCGCGCGCTCAGCGTCTCGCCCTGTTGATCGGAAACGGCTTCGCTCATCGCCCTTGGCCAGTACCGTACGTTACGGTTCCGTCGTCTACAGGAGCGCCGTGAGGCTGGCAAGCGGGCCTTGCGGTTTTCCGGTCGCGAAACGCCCACCCGCTGCCTATATCGCGCTCAGCCCTTTTCGACGACGGAGACAGCCCATGCCCGCCACGCCGCCGAGCGCCGCCACCGAGATCCTCGCCTTCTGGCGCGAGGCCGGGCCCGAGAAGTGGTTCGCCAAGGACGAGGCCTTCGACGCCGAGATCCGCCGGCGCTTCCTGCCGCAGGTCGAGGCGGCGGCACGCGGCGAGCTGGCCGCCTGGGAGGAGACGCCGGAGGGCGTCTATGCCCTGCTGCTCCTGCTCGACCAGTTCCCGCGCAACCTGTTCCGCGGTTCGCCGCGCGCCTTCGCTGCCGACCCGCTGGCCCTCGCCGTCGCCGAGCGGGCGCTGGCCCGCGGCTTCGACGCGGCGTTCGAGAACCCGGAGAAGCGCTTCCTCTACATGCCCTACATGCATTCGGAGGAGCTGCACCACCAGGAGCGCTGCATCGCGCTCTGCGAGGCGGCCGACGATCCCGAGGGCGTGAAATACGCGGTGATCCACCGCGACGTCATCCGCGATTTCGGGCGCTTCCCGCATCGCAACGACGTGCTCGACCGCGACACCACCGCGCAGGAGCAGCGCTTCCTCGACCAAGGCGGCTTCGCCGGCTGACGCAGCAGACGCCGAAACGCGCGATCATCCTGACCGCGCCCGATGTGAGGTGCGACAGTCTACTGCGCCGCCATGCGCTGCAGGTAGACGGCGAGCGCTGTCAGCACCAGCCCGGCCCACCAGAGCGGGGAGCGCAGTCCGCTGCGCTCCTGAGGCTGCGGGTTGCCGTTGATGCGCTGCAGGATCGGCCAAAGGAAGCAGCACAGCCCGGCGAGGCCGAGCCCGAGCGAGAGCGTGGTCAGGTCGAACGTCATCCGGTCCCTCGCGCGGCCACGCCGCGTCGCGATGCCTCGATACCCCGGAACGGCGCCGCGAACCGGCCCGCCACGAGCAGTGCCAGCATCCTGTCGATTCCCGGCAGGCGCGCAAGCGGCGGCACGAGCCTGTCGCGGATCGCCGGCAGCACCGTGCCGTCCGACTGGTAGAACGGCGTGAAGAGCAGGCTGGCCGCCTGATAGAAGCGCACATGCCAGCGGCGCAGCCGTGCATAGAGACCGAGCGCCGCCTGTGGGTCGCCCGTCTGCTCCAGCGCCGTGGCGAGCGCCAGGGCGTCGAGCAGCGCCATATTGGCGCCCTGGCCGAGCTGCGGGCTGGTCGCATGGGCGCAATCGCCGACGAAGGCGATTCCCGTACCATGCGGCACCGGCAGGGTCTGGTGGCGATAGGAGGCGAGCAGGAGTTGCTCGGGATCATCGATCTGCGCCAGCAGCGGCGCGACCTGCGGCCAATGCCGCAGCACCTGCGCCTTCCAGGCGTCGAGCCCGGCCGCGCGCCAGGCGTCGTAGCGCTCCGGCTTGAGACTCCAGAACAAGGAGGCCAGCGGCTCCCCTCCCTCGCCGAGACGGCCGATCGGCAGCACGCCGACCATGACGCTGGCGCGCCGGTAGCGCTGCTCCAGCGCAGTGGGCTGGAAGCCGTGCTCGCCGAGCCGGACATTGGTCCACAGCGCGCCATAGCGCAGCGGGCGCGGCACCGCGGCACGCGCCGCATGGCGCAACAGCGGCGAGCGCGCGCCCGACGCGTCGATGAGCAGGTCGAACGGGCCGATCCGGCGGCCCCGCGCGGTGACGAAGCTCGAGCGCCCATCGCCATGGCGGTCGAGATCCGTGACCTCTGCCGCGGTCTCGATGCGCATGCTCGTCGCGGCTGCGGCGCTGAACAGCGTATCGAACAGGCTGGCACGGTGGACGCCGAGGCCGAAGACTTCCGGTCCCAGCGGGGCATAGCGCACGTCGAGCACGACGGAGCCGGTCGCGGCGCTGAGCCCGAAGAGGCGATCGATCCGGCTGCCCTGCGCGATCAGGCGCTCGGCGAGGCCGAGCTCGCGCAAGACGGCGAGCCCGGTCGGCTGCAGGATCAGCCCCGAGCCGAGCGGACGCGCCGCGTCGAAGCGCTCGACCAGGGTGACGCGGTGCCCTTGCCGTTCGAGCAGGAGCGCGCTGGCCAGCCCCGCCGGCCCGCAGCCGGCGATGCCGATATCGAGGACGCGCATGGCGCGCCCGCGGGCCTCACATCGCCTCGGCCCCGCGGCTCATCGCCGCCACGCCGGTGCGCGAGACCTCACGCAGGCCGACCGCCGCCATCATCTTGATGAAGCGCTCGACCTCGTCGGTCGAGCCGGTCAGCTCGAAGACGAAGGATTCGAGCGTGGCGTCGAGCGTGCGCGCCCCGAAGGCGGCGGCGAGCCGCATCGCCTCGACGCGATGGTCGCCCTTGCCGACCACCTTGAGCAGGCAGAGCTCGCGCTCGATCGCATCGCCCTGCAGCGTCAGGTCGACGACGCGGTGCACCGGCACCAGCCGGTCGAGATGCGCCTTGATCTGGTCGATGACCGCTTCCGTGCCCGAGGTCACGACGGTGATGCGCGAGAGATGGCTCTCATGCTCGGTCTCGGAGACGGTGAGGCTCTCGATGTTGTAGCCGCGGCCGGAGAACAGACCGGCGATGCGAGCGAGAACGCCGGGCTCGTTGTCGACGATCACCGCCAGGGTGTGGCGGGCGCTCGGCTGCGAGACGGGAGCGGTCGGGTAATGCGTCGTGTTCATCGCTGGGCCTTGCTTCGGCTGAGATGCGGGCGGAAATCGGTGAGGACGGGTTCGTCGACCTCGTCCTCGGCGACGATCCAGGGCTCGGCCAGCGCGGCCTCGCGCCAAGCGCGGAAGCCGGCGGTCGCCTGGATTGCCTCGACATAGGCGGCGCAGACCGGATCGAGCGGGATCGAATAGCTGGTGAAGCGGCTGGCGACCGGCGCGAACATCGCGTCGGCGGCGCTGAACGCGCCGAACAGGAAGGGCCCGCCGGCGCCGAAACGCTCACGCGCCTCGCGCCAGATCGTGCAGATGCGCGCGACATCGGCCGCCACCCCCGGGCCGCGATCGCGCGGCGGATGGATCCAGCCGAGGTTCATCGGGCAGGCCCCGCGCAGCGCCTGGAAGCTCGAATGCATCTCGGCGCTGATCGAGCGGGCCATGGCGCGCGCCGCGCGGTCGCGCGGCCAGACCGCCAGCTCCGGGCGCAGCTCGGCGAGATATTCCAGGATCGCCAGCGAATCCCAGACGACGATCTCGCCATCGACCAGCGCCGGCACCTTTCCCGCGGGGCTGTAGGCGCTGACCGCGCGCTTCCACTCGGGATCGTCGAAGGTCGGGCCGAAGGGGAACAACACCTCCTCGAAAGGCACGCCGAACTCGGTCAGCGCCAGCCAGGGGCGCAGCGACCAGGAGGAATGGGTCTTGTTGGCGATGACGAGCTTCATGGCGAATCCTCGGAGGAATGACGGAGCGGCAGGCTAGCCCCGCCCCGTGCCCTGCACCCTCGCCTTTTGGTGATCCCGGCCATGAGCGGACGCGATGAAGCGGCAAGCGGGCGCGACCGGCGGCTCATGCCGCCTGCCTCGCCGGCTCGCAGGCGAAGTCGAGCGCCGCGGCGACATGCAGCGCCGTGGTGTCGAACACCGGCACCGCGACGTCGTCCTGCCCCATCAGCAGCGTGATCTCGGTGCAACCGAGGATCACCGCGTCGGCACCCTGCTCACGCACCGCCCGCGCCACGATGGCGCAATAGCGCTCGCGCGAGGCCGGGTCGATCGTACCGCGGCAGAGCTCCTCGAAGATCACGCGGTGGACCTCGTCGCGCTCCTGCGCCTCCGGGATCACCGTCTCGACGCCGAAGGCCGCGAGGCGCCCGCGATAGAAGTCCTGCTCCATGGTGAAGCGCGTCGCCAGCAGAAGCGGCCGCTTGGCGCCCTGCGCCAACACCGCCTTGGCGGTGACGTCGGCGAGATGCAGGAAGGGCAGCATGGTCGCGCCGGTGATGTGGTCGGCGAGCTTGTGCATGGTGTTGGTCGCCAGCAGGATGCAGCCGGCGCCCGCCCGCTCGAGCTTGCGCGCGCTCTCGGCCAGCGCCGCGCCGGCCCCCTGCCAGTCACCCTGCGCCTGCATTTCGGCGATCGGCGCGAAATCCAGCGAGTGCAGCAGCATGTCGGCCGAATGCAGCCCGCCGCGGCGCGCGCGCACGCCCTCGTTGAGCAGGCGATAATAGACCGCCGTCGATTCCCAGCTCATGCCGCCGATCAGGCCGATGGTCGTCATCTGATCCCCCTTGCGCGCAAGGCCCGCGCGGGCCGCGCCACGGTCCCGCCATGCCGGCGCGTGCCGGGCGTGGACCTTGTCGGCGGGGAGGTCTCGGATGGACCTCCCGCGCCCGCCGCCCGGCCGAGGCCGGGCGGATCGCCGCCGGTCGTCAGACCAGCTGGCGGCCCTCGGCGTCGATGATCTCGCCGGTATCGCCCTCGAAATCAGGCAGGATCATCTCGTTATGGGCCTTGCCCGACGGGATCATCGGGAAGCAGTTCTCTTCCTTGGCGACATGGCAGTCGAAGATCACCGGGCCGGGCGTCTCGATCATCTCCATGATGCAGCGGTCGAGATCGGCCGGATCCGAGCAGCGGATGCCGTGCCCGCCATAGGCTTCCGCCAGCTTCACGAAATCGGGCAGAGAGGCCGAGTAGCTCTCGGAATAGCGCCCGCCATGCAGCAGCTCCTGCCACTGGCGCACCATGCCCATGTATTCGTTGTTCAGGATGAAGACCTTGACCGGCAGCCGGTACTGCGCCGCCGTCGACATCTCCTGCATGTTCATCAGGATCGAGGCCTCGCCGGCGATGTCGATCACCAGCGCGTCGCGATGCTTCATCTGCACGCCGATCGCCGCCGGCAGGCCGTAGCCCATCGTCCCGAGGCCGCCCGAGGTCATCCAGCGGTTCGGCTCCTGGAAGTGGAAATACTGCGCCGCCCACATCTGGTGCTGGCCGACCTCGGTGGTGACGAAGGTCTCGCGGTCCTTGGTCAGCTCGTAGAGGCGCTGGATCGCGTATTGCGGCTTGATGACGCTTTCGGACTTCTTGTAGCCGAGGCTGTTGCGCGCCCGCCATCCGTCGATCTGCGTCCACCAGGTGGTCAGCGCGGTCTTGTCGAGCTTCGGGTTCTTCTCGCGCCAGACCTGGATCATGTCCTCGAGGACATGGGCGCAGTCGCCGACGATGCCGATATCGACCTTGACGTTCTTGTTGATCGAGGACGGGTCGATGTCGATGTGGATCTTCTTCGAGCGCGGCGAGAAGGCGTCGAGGCGGCCGGTGATGCGGTCGTCGAAGCGCGCGCCGACCGCGATCATCACGTCGCAATCGTGCATGGCGAGGTTGGCCTCGTAGGTGCCGTGCATGCCGAGCATGCCCAGCCACTGCCGGTCGGCCGCCGGGAAGGCGCCCAGCCCCATCAGCGTCGAGGTGACGGGATAGCCGGTCAGCCGCGCCAGCTCGCGCAGCAGCTCGGAGGCGCGCGGCCCGGCATTGATGACGCCGCCGCCGGTGTAGAACACCGGCTTCTTGGCGTTGGCGATCATCTCCACCGCGGCGCGGATCTTGGTCATGTCGCCCTTGACGGTCGGGCGGTAGGTCTTGTGCTGGTTGTCGAGCGGGCGGCTATAGGTGCCGGTCGCGAACTGCACGTCCTTCGGGATGTCGATGACGACCGGGCCCGGCCGGCCATTGGCCGCGACATAGAAGGCCTCGTGCAGGATGCGCGGCAGGTCCGCGATGTTCTTCACCAGGTAGTTGTGCTTGGTGCAGGAGCGCGTGATGCCGACCGTGTCGCATTCCTGGAAGGCGTCGGAGCCGATCAGATGCGTCGGGACCTGCCCGGTCAGGACGACGAGCGGGATCGAGTCGAGCAGCGCGTCGGTCAGGCCGGTGACGGCGTTGGTCGCGCCGGGGCCGGAGGTGACCAGCACGCAGCCGACCTTGCCCGGGCCGGAGCGGGCATAGCCCTCGGCCGCATGGACGGCGCCCTGCTCGTGGCGGACGAGCACGTGCTTGACCTTGTCCTGCTGGAAGAGCGCGTCGTAGATCGGGAGTACGGCGCCGCCGGGGTATCCGAACAGGTGCTCGACGCCCTGGTCCTGAAGGGCGCGGACGACCATCTCGGCTCCGGTCATCATCTCGCTCATAACGCTCTCCTGCGCGGTCTTCGTACTCGGTCGAAAAAAGGCAATAAAAAAGGCCCTTCGAGGGGCCTGGGCGTGCGCTGGCGTCGGGGACGCCCGGTCTTGAAACCGGCCCCTACCAGCGCACCTCTACGATAATAAGCTTGCGCATTTCGCAGCCTTCCATGACGTAAGTTTCCGGACGCTAGACCAGCGCCGGGGCATGGTCAAGCGGCTGATCGCGCAGGCTGCACGAAAACAGCGGCGTTTTCGAAGATCGCAGGAACACTTTTTCAAGACCCGGATGCTATCCCGCCTTCCCGGAGCACGGCCTCTCCGCTCCGGGGAGAAGCCGCTGCGGCGACGAGGACGCCTATCGGGATCGAGCCGCGCACCCGGAGACGCGACGATCCGGCCAGATGGATAGGTCACACCCGGGCCCGATGCACCACGAGATCCACCGCCACAACATCGCGCAGCGGGCCCGCAACCCGGTGATCCGGGACCTCGTCCAGCGGCTGGAGCGCGCCGGGACGGCGGCGTTCGCTGGCTTCCGCGAGGCGGTTCTGGCGGAATTCGGCGACGACATGATGATCCTGTCGCCAATCGGGACGAGCGACTACGCCTGCGAGCATTACGGCCGCAACATCGTCCGCGCCGTCGGCATCGACTTCGCCGGGCACCCGGTCTCGCGCATGCCGGGCCCGATCGCCGATCTGACCGTCGAGAGCTGCGCGCGCGTGCTCGCCGGCGACGGCCCTCTCCTCACCATTCACCGCTCGCTCGGAACAGCCGGCATCTGCCTCTGGGAACGGCTGGTCTTCCGCATCACGGGCGTCGATGGCGACCCGCGTATCGTTATCTTCTCCACGCCGATGCTTTATCACGAAGCCTTGCTCGAAACCGTCCTCGCCTCCTCCCCCTGCGGCATCGTCGCCCTGCATGCCGTCCGCGAGGCGGACGGCACCGTGACGCGCGGCGTGATCATCGCCGCCAACCGTCGCGCCGCCGAATTGGCGGGCAAGCCCGGCCACGACCTCGTCGACGCCGATGCGCGCGCCACCCTGCCCTTCCTCGCCGACGAGACCGTCTGGCGGCGCTGCCTCTATGCGATCGAGCTGCGCCGCACCGACAGGCTGGAGGCGAGCCATGTGGTGAACGGCCGCGAGGTCTGGATGCAGATCGCGCTCGCGCCCCTCGGCGACGGGCTGGTGATGACGCTGACCGACGTCTCCGACCTGATGAACGCCAATCTCGTGCTGCAGAGCCGCGCCGCGACGTTGGCGCTCGAGGTCGGCCGCGAGCGCGCCACCCGCCGGGCGCTCTCGAACGAGATCGGCGAGCGCGAGGCCCGCGAGCAGGAATTGCGCCGCCTGGCCGAGACCGATCCGCTGACCGCGCTGCTCAACCGCCGCTCGCTGAAGGAGAAGGCGGAGGCGCTGATCGCCGCGGCCGACTCCGATGGCGGCGCGATCTCGCTCTTCGTCATCGATCTCGACCATTTCAAGCAGGTCAACGACCGTCACGGCCACCCGGCCGGCGACGCCGTGATCCGTGCATTCGCCGATCTGCTGCTCGGCCATATGCGCGCCGGCCATCTCGTCGGCCGCCTCGGCGGCGAGGAATTCGCCGTCGTCCTGCCGGACACCGACACAGACGAGGCGAGACGCATCGGCGAGCGCTTCCTCAAGCTGCTGCGCGCCACCCATCTGCCGGTTTCCGAGGATCTCGATCTGCAGGTCACCGCGAGCCTGGGCATCGCCACCCGCCTGCCGGGCGAGACCATCGGCGATCTGATCGCGCGCGCCGACCAGCAGCTCTACCGCGCCAAGAACGACGGGCGCGACTGCATCCGCTCCGGCGAGGACCTGATCGCCGACGCCGCCTGAGCGCCGCGGCTCAGGCGCCTTCCGCGTCCAGCGCGGCGAAGGCGATCGCCTCGGCCTCCTGCGGCGCCACCGCCTGCCAGTCGTGCATCTGATGGCGGAACCAGGTCATCTGGCGCTTGGCATAGGCGCGCGTATCGGCCTGCCCGCGGGCGACCGCCTCAGCCAGCGACAACGCTCCGTCGAGATGGGCGATCAGCCCGGGCACGCCATGGGCGCGCATCACCGGCAGCAGCGGATCGAGCCCGCGCGCCTTCAGCGCCGCGACCTCGTCGAGCGCGCCGCCCGCCATCATCTGCTCGAACCGCGCATCGATCCGCGCCCGCACCAGGGCGCGCTCCGGCGCCAGGAAGAACCGCAATGTCCGCGCCCCGGCCAGCGGCCCGGGTCGGCGCGCGCCCTGAAACAGGGCGAGCGAGCGCCCGGTCGCTTCCAGCACCTCCAGCGCCCGCATCACGCGCAGCCGGTCGCTCGGCCGCAGCTTTTCCGCCATCAGCGGATCGCGCGCCGCGAGTTCGGCATGCAGCGCCGCCGTCTCCAGCCCGGCGGTGCGCACCCGGAACGCGGTGCGCACCGCCTCCGGGACCGCCGGCATGTCGGACAGGCCCTCGACCAGCGCCTTGAAATAGAGCCCCGTGCCGCCGACCAGCACCGGCAGCCGCCCCTGCGCCCGCAGGGCCGGCAACAGCGCCGCGACCTCGGCGGCATAGGCGGCGACCGAATGGTTCACCGCGCCGTCGACATGGCCGTAGAGCAGGTGCGGCACCTCGCCGATCTCGTCCGCCGTCGGGCGGGCGGTGATCACCGCGAGGTCACGATAGACCTGCATGGAGTCGGCATTGATCACCACGCCGCCATGGCGGCGTGCCAGCGCGGCCGCCAGCGCGGACTTGCCGCTCGCGGTCGGACCTGCGATGAGCACGGCCTCCAAGGTCATCCCGGCAGCAGCTCCCATGTCTCTCGTCGCCACCCTCGTTTCGGCCCACGGCCAGGCCCCGCTCGACGACGCCCTGCTGGCGCGGCTGCGTGACGCCGCCGGCGGCACTGCGACCACTGCCCGGCTCGACGGCGCGATCGCGGCCGATCTCTTCGCGGATGCCGCCGATGCGCGCAAGCTCGAAGCGGCGCTGCGCACGGCGCTCGACGGCCTGCCGGTGGACGTGATAGTCCAGCCGGCGGCGACGCGCCGGAAGCGGCTCTTCCTCGCCGACATGGATTCCACCATGATCGGCCAGGAATGCATCGACGAGCTCGCCGACTATGTCGGGCTGCGCGAGAAGGTCTCCGACATCACCGAGCGGGCCATGCGCGGCGAGCTCGCCTTCGAGCCGGCGCTGCGCGAGCGCGTCGCGCTGCTGAAGGGCGTGCCGCTCTCGGTCATCGAGGAGATCATCCGCGAGCGCATCACGCTGACGGCCGGCGGCCGGGAACTGGTGCGCACCATGCGCGCCAACGGCCATTACACCGCGCTGGTCTCCGGCGGCTTCACGGTGTTCACCGGGCCGATCGGCGCGATGATCGGCTTCGATGAGGATCGCTCGAACCTGCTGCTCGGACAGGACGGCCTGCTGAGCGGCGAGGTCGGCGAGCCGATCCTCGGCAAGCAGGCGAAGCTCGACACGCTGGTCGAGCTGCGCGAGCGCCTCGGCGTCGCGCCTGCCCTGACCATGGCGGTCGGCGACGGCGCCAACGATCTCGCCATGCTGGGCGAAGCGGGCCTCGGCGTCGCCTTCCGGGCCAAGCCGGCCGTCGCCGCGGCGGCCGCAGCCCGGCTCGACCATGCCGACCTCACCGCCCTGCTCTACGCCCAGGGCTACCGCGCGGACGAGATCGTCAGGGGCTGAGGCCTTCCGCCGCGCCGTCGCGCCGTCAGTCGACGATGAACAGCCTGGCGCCCTTCGGCGCCGTCGAGCGGTGCGGCTCGGCCTGATCGGCGACCTGATAGCTCATGCCCGGCCGCAGCACGAAGACCCGGCCATCGGCCAGCGTGGTCTCCAACTCGCCCTCGAGGCAGAGCAGGATATGCCCCTTCTCGCACCAATGGTCCGAGACGTAGCCGGGCGTATACTCGACCATCCGCACGCGGATCTGGTTGCCGTCCGGGCCGAAGCGCCGCGTCCGCCAGATCGCCTCGCCCTGCTCGCCCGCATGGTGTTCGGGCTCGATGGTCGCCCAATCGGTGGTACCGAAGGGTATGTCGCTCATTCGCATCGGGTTCACATGCTCGCTGCAGCGGAATTCGGCCTTCGCCCGCCTTGAAACGACGAGGGCGGCCTCGCGGCCGCCCTTTATCATATCGCGGTGAGGCCGAACCTCACTTCATCGGCAGGGCCACGAAGCGGTCGCCGCCCTGCGGGCTGGCGATCAGCAGCAGCGCCGACTTGCGGCCTTCCTTCTTGAGGGCCTCGAGGCGCTTGGTCACGTCCTCGGGGCTGTTCACCGGCTCCTGGCCGACCTCGACCACCAGCTCGCCGACCTGGACGCGGCGATCGGCGGCGGCGGAGTTGCCGTCGACCTTGGTGATGACCACGCCCTTGGCGCCGTCCTTGATCGCGTGGCGGCGGCGCAGCTCGTCGGTCTGGGCCGAGAATTCGAGCCCGAGCGCCGCGGCGGACGCCGGCTTGGCGGCCTCGGGCGCACCCTTGGACGCCGCGGCCGCCTGGACCTTCTCGCCGTCCTCGAGCCGGCCGAGCTTGACCGTCTTGGTCTCTTCCTTGCCCTTGCGCATGATCAGGACCGGCACGTCCTTGCCGACCGGCGTCGCCGCGACGATGCGCGGTAGGTCGCGCGAATCCTTGACCTCCTTGCCGTCGAACTTGACGATCACGTCGCCGACCTCGAGCCCTGCCGGCTTGGCGGGGCCCTTGTCGTCGATGCCGGCGATCAGCGCGCCGCGCGCCTTGCCGAGGCCGAGCGCGTCGGCGGTGGTCTCGTCGACGTTCTGGATGCGCACGCCGAGCCAGCCGCGGCGGGTCTCGCCGAACTCGCGCAGCTGGTCGACGATGCTGGTCGCCAGCGACGACGGCACGGCGAAGCCGATGCCGACCGAGCCGCCGGTTGGCGAGAGGATCGCCGTGTTGATGCCGATGACCTCACCGGCCATGTTGAACAGCGGACCGCCGGAATTGCCCTTGTTGATGGCCGCGTCGGTCTGGATGTAGGTGTCGTAGGGACCCTGGTTGATGTCGCGGTTGCGCGCCGAGACGATGCCCGACGAGACCGAGCCGCCGAGGCCGAACGGGTTGCCGATCGCCATGACCGGATCGCCGATGCGCATCTTGTCGGAATCGCCGAACTTCACGAAGGGCAGCGGCTTGTCGGACTTCACCCGCAGGAGCGCGAGGTCGACCTTGCTGTCCTTGCCGACGACCTCGGCCTTCAGGCGCTGGCCGTCGCCAAACACCACGGTGATCTCGTTGGCGTCGCCGATAACGTGGTTGTTGGTGACGACGAGGCCCGACGGATCGATGACGAAGCCCGAGCCGGCCGACTGCGAGCGGCGCTGCTGCGGCGCCTGACGCTCGCCCTGCTGGCCCTGGCCGCGGCGGTTGAAGAACTCCTCGAACAGGTCGCCGAAGGGCGTGTCCGGCCCGAGCTGGGGCAGCTGAGGCAGGGTGCGGCCGCGGCTTTCGGCGGTCGTCACGGCGGAGATGTTGACCACCGCCGGCATCACCCGCTCGGCAAGATCGGCGAGGGAGATCTGGCCCTGCACCAGCGGTGCCGCCGCGGTGCCCTGGGCGAAGGCCGGGATCGTCAGCGGCCCGCCGAGCGCGAGACCGGCGACGACGGCGATCCGCGTCAGGGCAGAACCATGGGGGAATGAAAGAGCCATCGAAATCCTCGTGAGACTGTCACGCCGCACCGTCATAGCAGCGCAGCGGGAACCCGAACGCAACACAGAACGTCCAATTGCGGCGGAAGGTCGACGCGAACGCCCCTCCTCACGCAGTCGTGGTCGAAAGCGGCCCGGTCGCGCCGGGAAAAACGCGAAGGCGGCGCGGGCGTTCCCTGCCGCCTTCGTGATGGATCGCGGACGGCGCCGCGTGACGTTCGTCCCGTCGCGGCCTGCGGCGAAAGCCGTGCCGCGCTGTCTCTAGCCCCGGACCATCCAGACCAGCAGCACGCCGACGACGGCAGACACGATGCCGATCAGGCGCATGCGGTCCACCGGCGTCTCGGAGGCGCTGCGCAGCGCCTCCTTGGCCATTTCCGGAATCGCGGCGAACAGCAGGCCTTCGATGGCGAAGACCAGGCCGAGCGCCGCGAGAAAGTCCGTCATCGCCGCCGATCAGGGTGCGGGCGCGCGCGGCGCCACCGGCGCCGTCGCAGTGCCGTTGGCAGGCGCGGCACTGGCGCCGTTGCTGCCCGCGGCGGCACCCGGCCGGCTCCCGCTCGGATCGTTGAAGAACCGGAAGAACGGGGAGTCCGGCGAGACCAGCATACGCGTGTCACCAGCCTTGAGGCTCGCCTCATAGGCCTGCATCGAGCGATAGAAGGCGAAGAACTCGGGGTCCTTGCCGAAACCTTCCGCGAAGATGCGGTTCCGCTCGCCTTCGCCCTCGCCTCGCACCTCGTCGGCACGGCGCTGGGCCTCGGCGACGATCACGGTCGAGTTGCGCTCGGCACGGGCCCTGATCTCCTGCGCCTGCTGGGCACCGAGCGCGCGGGCCTCGGCCGCCTCGCGCTGACGCTCGGTCTGCATGCGCTGGAAGATCGCTTGCGAGTTGGCGGCCGGCAGGTCGACGCGACGCAGCCGGACGTCCACCACCGTCATGCCGAAGCGGGCGGCCTCGCGGTTCACCTCGTCGCGGATGCGGTTCATCAGCCGCGTGCGGTCGGTGCGCACCATCGCGGTGAAGGTCGCCTCGGCGAGCACCGAGCGGACCTGACCGTTGACGATGGAGGCCAGCTGCGAATTGGCGCGCGGGATGTTGTTGACCGCCTGGTAGAAGCGCAGCGGATCGGAGATGCGATAGCGCGTGAAGGCATCGACCACGAGACGCTTCTGGTCCGAGGCGATGATTTCCTGCGCCGGCAGGTCGAGATCGAGGATGCGGTTGTCGAGATAGACCACCTGCTCGATCGGGGCCGGCAGCTTGAAGTAGAGCCCGGGCGCGGTCGCGACCGTGCGCACCGCGCCGAAGCGCAGCACGAGGGCCGATTGCGTCTGCTGAACCACGAAGGTCGCGGCGTAGAAGACGACGACTGCGAGGCCGATGACGACCAGCGCGCCGATGCGGAGGAAGCCGTTCATCGCGTGGCTCCCTGCTGCGTCTGCGGACGGGCCTGGCCGCGGTTCGGGCCGAGCTCGCCGAGCGGGAGATAGGGCACGACTCCGCTGCCGGAACCGCTTTGGTCGAGGATGATCTTGTCCATGCCGCCGAAGACGCGCTCCATGGTTTCGAGGAAGAGACGCTCGCGCGTCACGCCCGGGGCGGCCTTGTACTGCTCGTAGACCGCGTTGAAGCGGCTGATCTGGCCGAGCGCCTCGTTGACCGTCTGGTCCTTGAAGGCTTCCGCGGCCTGCACGAGTTGGGCGGCACGGCCGCGCGCCTCGGGCACGATGCGGTTGGCGAAGGTCTCGGCCTCGTTGCGCAGGCGCTCCTGGTCGGCACGCGCCGCCTGGACGTCGCGGAAGGCGTCGATGACCTGCTGCGGCGGGTCGACCTTCTGCAGCTGCACGAGGCGGATCTGCACGCCGGCGCCATAGGTGTTGAGCGTGTCCTGCATCAGCTGCCGGACCTCGGTCTCGATCACCGCGCGATCGGTGGTCAGAACCGGCTGGATGTTGCGGCGGCCGATGATCTCGCGCATGGCGCTCTCGGCCACGGCCTTCACCGTGCCCGGGGGGTCCTGGATGTTGAAGACATAGGCCTCCGGCTGCGCCGGATCGATCTGCCACTGCACGATCACATCGATGTCGACGATGTTCTCGTCGCCGGTGAGCATCAGGCTCTCCTCCGCGACGTCGGTCTGGCGCGTGGTGCGCATGGCCTCGACGGTGCGGAAGCCGACTTCCGTGGTGATGACGTTGGTCACCTGCGGCTTGATCACGCTGCCGATCGGGTAAGGCAGGTTATAGTTCAGGCCCTGGCCGGTCTTGCCGACATATTTCCCGAAGATCAGGTTGAGACCGACCTCGTTCGGGCGGACAGTGTAGACGCCGGTCGCGAGCCAGAGCAGCACGAGGGCGAGGCCGCCGAGCAGCATGCCGCGGCCACCGAGATTGCCGCCGGGCATGATCGTCTTGAGACGGTCCTGGCCGCGGCGGATGATCTCCTCGAGATCGGGGGGTGTGCCGCCGCCGGATCCACCGCCGCTACCGCCGCCGCCCCAGGGGCCGCCGCCGTTGCCGCCGCCACTGCCACCGCCGCGCTGGCCCCAGGGACCACCTCCGCCGCTTCCTCCGCTACCGCCGCTCTGGTTGCTCCAAGGCATGCCTTAGCCGTTCCTCGCTTCTGTCACCAACCGTGCATAGATGAACGGCCGCGGGTTGTCAGCGTCCCGCATTGCGCAATACGGGACTGTCGCCGTGACATGTGCACGCCACCCGGATTCGTCAACGCCGGAATTCACCTACGGTCAATGTGACGCGGACAAGAGCCACCGACTGCCCCGGTTGTTCGCACAATAGCCGGCCCGTCCGTTCCCGCCTCGCCGAGAACAGTGCAAGGTTCATGGCCGACAGACCCTGCCGGCCGCGAGCGCTATAGCGCGGAGGTAGCCCACTATAATGACTTAGCCGTCGAATCCGGCCTGGCGCGACGCTCTGCGTCGCAGCTACGCTTGGACCTGCTGGCCGCGCCATCCCTGCAGATGAAGGTGCTGCCGCTAATGCGAGACACCGCCCTTTCGTCCCGAACAGCGCTGATTGCCGCGCTGCGCCAAGGCCGGCCCGGCAACGAGGGCGAGAACCCAGCTCAACGGCCCCAGGGCGCATCCTCGCCGCGTCATCGCACTGACGTTGCCGACAATGGTTTCCCCCGCCGCGGCACGCGGCGTCATGCGGCGCCTGGGTGCTTCTCGGTCCCCTTGCGCACGAAGCTCGCGAAGGTGAAGGGGTATTCGTCGCCCTCGCCCGGCGGATGGTGCTCTGCGGCGACGCGCGCGAAGACGCCCTCCTCCCAGACCGGGAACAGCGCATCGCCCTCTGGGCTGGCATGGACGAAGGTCAGCTCCAGCCGGTCGGCCAGCGGCAGCGCCTGGGCATAGACCTCGCCACCACCGGCGATGATCACGGCCCGCGCGCCCGTCTCCGCCCCGATGCGCTGCGCCAGCGCCAGCGCCTCGGCGAGCGAGGCGGCGGTCTCGACGCCCTCGGCTGCGAACTCCGCGTCGCGCGTGAGGACGATGCTGCGCCGGCCCGGCAGCGGCTTGCCGATCGACAGGAAGGTCTTGCGCCCCATGATCATCGGGCAGCCCATGGTGATCTCGCGGAAGCGGCGCAGATCGGTGCGCAGCCGCCAGATCAGCTGGTTGTCGCGGCCGATCACGCCATTGTCGGCGATGGCGGCGACCAGCACGACGGGAAGCGTCGTCATCGGCTCACGCTCCCGCGGCGAGACGGCGCAGTGTCTCGCCGTCGACCCGCTTCACGGTCCACTCGCTCTGCGCCACGGCGCCGATCGCGCGATAGAACACGCGCGACGGCTCGTTCCAGTTCAGCACCCACCAGGCGAAGCGCGACAGGCCTTCCTCGACGCAACGTCGCGCCAGGCGCACCATCAGCGCCTTGCCGATGCCGCGGCCGCGCTGGCCGGGGCGGACATAGAGATCCTCGAGCCAGATGCCGTGCCGGCCGGTGAAGGTCGAATAGGTGTAGAACCACAAGGCGAAGCCGACCGGCTCGCCGTCCCATTCCGCGATATCGCAGAACACCTTCGGCTCCGGGGCGAACAGCGCCGCGGCGATGTCGGCCTCGCCGGCCTCGACCTCGTGCAGCAGCTTCTCGTACTCGGCCAGCTCGCGGACGAAGCCGAGCACGAGCCCGGCCTCGCCCGGCCGGACGGGTCGGATGGTCAGGCTCATATCGCGATCGGCGCCTTGATCGTCGGATGCGGCTCGTAGCCCTCGATCACCACGTCCTCGAAGCGGAAATCCTCGAGCCGCGTCACCGCCGGGTTGAGCGAGAGCCGCGGCAGCGCCCGCGGCGTCCGCGCGAGCTGCTCGCGCGTCTGATCGAGATGGTTGAGGTAGAGATGCGTGTCGCCGAAGGAGTGCACGAAGTCGCCGACACCGAGCCCCGTGACCTGCGCGACCATATGGGTCAGCAGCGCATAGCTCGCGATGTTGAACGGAACGCCGAGGAAGACGTCGGCCGAGCGCTGGTAGAGCTGGCAGGATAGCCGCCCCTCGACCACGAAGAACTGGAACAGGCAGTGGCAGGGCGCCAGCGCCATCTTCGGGATGTCGGCCGGGTTCCAGGCCGAGATCACCAGCCGGCGCGAATCCGGATTGCGGCGGATCTCGTCGACCAGCCAGGCGATCTGGTCGATGGTGCTGCCGTCCGGCGCCGGCCAGGAGCGCCATTGCCTACCGTAGACGGGGCCGAGATCGCCGTTCTCGTCGGCCCACTCATCCCAGATCGAGACGCCGTGCTCCTGCAGGTAGCGCACATTGGTGTCGCCGCGCAGGAACCAGATCAGCTCGTGGATGATCGACTTCAGGTGCAGCTTCTTGGTCGTCACCAGCGGGAAGCCCTCCCGCAGGTCGAAGCGCATCTGGTGGCCGAACAGCGCGAGCGTGCCCGTGCCGGTGCGGTCGTCCTTGCGGACGCCTTCGTCGAGCACGCGCTGGAGCAGGGCCTGATACTGGTGCATGGCGATTCCCGGAAAGCAGCGGGGCACCTTATCCGCCTTCCCCGTCCGCGCGTAGCCCGCAGCCTGCAGCCATCCACGGTGTCGCGGGCGGAACCGGTCGCGGCGGCGCGACGTTGGGACAGCGAGCCCAGACCGTGCCAATCCGCTTTCAGGAGGCCAAGCCGCCATGTCCAGACGCCATCTCGCCCCCGCGCTCGCCCTCGCCTTCTCCATGGCCGCCGGCAGCGCCATTGCCCAGACGCAGACAGCGCCCGACGCCGCGATCAGCCTCGACGAGGCGCGCCGCATCGCCACCCAGAACGGCCTCGTCCGCGTCGAGAAGATCGAGCTCGACGATGGCGTCTGGGAGGTGAAGGGCCGCGACAATGTCGGCGCCGAGATCGAGATCGAGCTGCGCGCCGACAATGGCAACATCATCAAGATCGAGCGCGACCGCCCGGTGACCGCCGGCACCCCGCCGCGCTCCTGATCGCGGTCCGCGATCACGCGATCGCGATCGGATGTGACGCTTCTGAGCCGGCGCAGCAGTTGCAATGCGCCGCGCCAGGGGCGATCTCGGCGGGGAATGACGAGGCACCCCTTCGCGGCCTGCCTCGCGCCCCGACGAGGCTTTCCCATGACCAGATCCGCCATGCTGGCCGCGCTGCCGGCCCTACTCCTCATCGCCGCGGTTCCGGCCGCGCCGGCCTTGGCCAGCGGCGCGCCGCGCGCAGAGATCGGCATCTCCGCCTTGCCGCAGCGTCCGGCGGCCCCCGTGATCAGCGAGGATGTCGCGCGCACCATCGCGTTCGAGCACGGCATGGTCCATGTCGAGGAGATCGCGCTGATCGACGGCCGCTGGGAGCTCGGCGGGCGTGACCGCGCCGGCATGGAGCTGGTGCTCGACCTCTGCGGGCTCGACGGCGCCGTGATCCCCTGACTGTCCCAGGGACGGCGCCTGCCGGCGGTCTGCCCCCTCACCCGGCCGCGCTGCTGAGACTAGCGCGGATTTGTCCGATGGATTTCGCGGGCAGATTTCGCGGGAATGATGCGCGCGGCATCTTCCCCTCCGGAACGGACCACCCTATATTCGTCGTGCCGTCCGCAAGGCCGGCTATGGCGATAAACGAGCGTCGAAATAAGCCTTTCGGACCCGGGGGCGGTACCCGGCGCCTCCACCTCAACCCATCGACGCCTGGCGCGGCGATGGGCTGGGGCGGGGGCGAAATAGGATCGACGAGGGTGTAAAGGTCGTTCTTTTGCTCGGCATGGTTCCACCGTTATCGGGCCTAACGCATAGTTGCCAACGACAACAATGCTCGGGTCGCCGTCGCCGCGTAAGCGGTGCTGGTTCCCAAACCAAAGCCCTTGCGTTTAGCCGCGTAAGGCGGGGCTCGGAGGCGCCTGGCAACAGAAGCCTCCACTTTCTCCAGCTCGCTTTTCATCTCCGGCCGACGCCGCCCGCCCATCGCCGCTCTTGCAGCCGCCTTGGCGGACGACTGTCGCAGTTTCGTATGAGAAGCGATCTAAACTAATAGAAATGATCAGGTTTTTGGCTTCGGCCGCTTTCGCCGGAGCCCGACCTGATCTAAAGGAGCGGAAACGGAACCCCGACGCGATGACCAAGGACATTCTCCGCTACGACCTCATGGTGCAGGACGCGCTGAAGGGCGTCGTGCGCAAGATTCTGGCCGAGGCGGGCCGCGACGGGCTTCCGGGCGACCACCATTTCTACATCACCTTCCGGACCGGCGCGCCGGGCGTGCGCGTCTCGCAGCGCCTGCGCGACAAGCATCCTGACGAGATGACGATCGTCCTCCAGCACCAGTTCTGGGACCTGAACGTCAGCGAGCATGCCTTCGAAGTCGGCCTGTCTTTCTCGGGCGTGCCCGAGCGGCTGCTGATCCCCTATGACGCCGTCACCACCTTCTTCGATCCATCCGTGCAGTTCGGGCTGAAGTTCGAGACGCAGGAGGCCGCCGCCGAGGCGGCGCCGGCCGAACCGGCCGCCGCCGGCAAGGCACCGCGCGGCGCCGGCTCCGAGCCCGGCATCGCCCCTGCCGCGCCGCTCGCCCTGCCGACCGCCCGCGCCCGTCCCGACGACGCCGCGGCCGAGGAGAAGGGCGAGGCCGAGGCCACCGCCGGCGGCGAGGAGGGCGGCGCGCAGGTCGTCAGCCTCGACGCCTTCAGAAAGAAGACCTGACCGCGAAGCGAGTATCGGCCGCCATGACCGCCAGCCCCGGATTCCGCAGCGAGACTGATTCCTTCGGTCCGATCGACGTCCCCGCCGACCGCTACTGGGCGGCGCAGACCCAGCGATCCCTCGAGAATTTCCGGATCGGCGGCCCGTCGGAGCGCCTGCCGCTGCCGCTGGTCCACGCGCTGGTCATGGTCAAGAAGGCCGCCGCCACGGTGAACGCCCGGCTCGGCCTGCTCGACGCGACCGTCGAGAAGGCGATCGTCCAGGCGGCCGACGAGGCGCTGGCCGGCAAGTTCGACGATCACTTTCCGCTCGTCGTCTGGCAGACCGGCTCCGGCACCCAGTCGAACATGAACGTCAACGAGGTGCTGGCCAACCGCGCCAACGAGATCCTCGGTGCCGGCCTCGGCAAGAAGAGCCCGGTCCATCCGAACGATCACGTCAACAAGGGCCAGTCCTCCAACGACAGCTTCCCGACCGCGATCCACATCGCCGCGGCGCTGGCCGTCGGACGCGAGCTCCTGCCGGCGCTCGGCCGCCTCAAGGGCGCGCTGGCGGCCAAGGCGGAGGCCTTCGCCGACCTGGTCAAGATCGGCCGCACCCATCTGCAGGACGCGACCCCGGTCACGCTCGGCCAGGAGTTCTCCGGCTATGTCGCGCAGATCGAGCTCGGCATGGCCCGAATCGAGCAGACCCTGCCCGGCCTGCTCGCCCTGGCGCAGGGCGGCACCGCCGTCGGCACCGGGCTCAACGCCCATCCCGATTTCGCCAGGGCCTTCTCCGCCGAGGTCGCGGCGCTGACCGGCCTGCCCTTCCGCACCGCCGACAACCTTTTCGAGGCGCTCGCCAGCCATGGCGCCGTCACCTACAGCCACGGCGCGCTCACCGCGCTGGCGATGGACCTGTTCAAGATCGCCAACGACATCCGCCTGATGGGCTCCGGCCCGCGCTCGGGTCTCGGCGAGATCAGCCTGCCGGAGAACGAGCCCGGCTCCTCGATCATGCCCGGCAAGGTCAACCCGACCCAGGCCGAGGCGCTGACCATGGTCGCCACCCGCGTGCACGGCAACCAGGCCACGATCGGCTTCGCCGCCAGCCAGGGCCATTTCGAGCTCAACGTCTTCAAGCCGGTGATCGCGCAGGCCTTCCTGCAATCGGCCAGGCTCCTGGCCGACGCGGCCGACAGCTTCCGCACCAATTGCGTCGAGGGCATCGAGCCCAATCGCGAGCGCCTGGCCGAGTTGCTGTCGCGCTCGCTGATGCTGGTGACCGCGCTCGCGCCCGCCATCGGCTACGACAAGGCCGCCGGCATCGCCAAGGCGGCGCATCACAACGGCACCACCCTGCGCGAGGAAGCGCTGAAGGCGGGGGTCGACGCCGATCTGTTCGACCGGACAGTAGTCCCCGAGACCATGCTCGGCCCGGCCTGAGAATGGCGGAGATCGTCAACCTGCGCCGGGCCCGGAAGGCCCGCGACCGCGCCGCGGCCGAGGCGCAGGCCGCCGAAAACCGGATCGCCTTCGGCCGCACCAAGGCGGAGCGCAAGCTGACGGAGGCCGAGGCGAAGCTGGAGGCCGCCCGCCTCGACGGCCATCGCCTCGGGCGCCCGGACGGGGACGAGGCGTGAGCGGGCAGCGCAAGCGCTCGCTCTCCATCGCCGGCCACCGCACCAGCATCTCGCTTGAGGAACCGTTCTGGGAGGCGCTCAGGCGCATCGCCACGGCGCGCGAGATTTCGGTGGCGGCCCTCGTCGCCGAGACCGATCTCGGCCGCGGCGACACCAATCTCTCCTCGGCGCTGCGCCTGCTCGTGCTGGCGCATTATCGCGCCCTCGCCGGCGAGACGGATGCCGGCTGACGACGCCGCTCAGCCGCCCGGCGAAGAATGCGGCGCGGGCTGCGGCACCGGCACGATCTGCAAGGGCGGCGGCAGCGCCTGCGGCTCGAGCGGCGCGACCGGGCGCGCGCTCTCGCCGAAGCTGCGCGGCGCGCCGGGCAGGACCAGCGGCCCGCTCTGTCCATCCGGCCTCAGGCTGTTGCGGCGCGCGCGCTCCTCGGCCTCGGCCCGGCGACGCTGCTCCTCCACTCTCCGGACTTCTTCCTGCCGCCTCGCTTCCTCCTGCCGGCGCGCGGCCTCAGCCTTGCGGGCTTCCTCGGCGCGCCGGGCTTCCTCCGCCAGGCGCTCCTCCTCGGCCTTGCGCGCTTCGGCCTGCCGCCGTTCCTCCTCCGCCTTGAGGAACTCCTGCAGCTTGCGCTCGTTCTCGCGCATCTCGCGCTCGGCCCGCAGCCTGCGGACGAAATAGGCACGCTCGCGCTGGTCGGCCTCGAAAGCCTCGACGCGGGCGATCTCGCGGGCGAGCGCCCGCGCCGCCACGAGATTGGCGAGCGCCCCGACATCGGTTTCGCGCACAGGCGCCGCCAGCGGCCCGCGCCAGGTGACACCGACGCGCGGCAGTTGCTCGGGCCACCCCTTGGGCGGGGCGCCGAGCGGGCGCAGCGACAGCCGCAGATCGAGCGTCAGCGCCCGCCAGTCGACCAGGCCCGAGGCCTCGGCCTGGAGGCCAGCGCGTTCCAGCGTCACCGGCGACAGGCGCAGCACGCCGCCGGCCTGGGTGAAGGGCACGCTCACCGCGCCCAGCGGCCAGGCCGCCGCCGCCAGCGCCGCCTCGACCCGGCCGCGCAGCCGCGCCGTCTCACTCTCCGAGGCATCCTCGCCCGTCTCGGCGACGACCCGCGACAGCGCCTGCGGGTCGAAGCGGCTCAGCGCGGCGTCGGCCAGCGTCAGCGTGCCGGCACCGCCGAGCCCGGCGACAAGCCGGGCCGGGCTCTCGCCGGAACCGCCGCCCTCGAACCGGCCCGAGAGCCGCCCGGTCAGCGCTCCGTCCGACAGCTGCGCGAGGTCGAGCCCCGCGACCGCGAGCTGCCCCGACAGCTGCG
Organism: Allobosea sp. TWI1241; assembly: GCF_039673065.1. Lineage (NCBI taxonomy): Bacteria > Pseudomonadati > Pseudomonadota > Alphaproteobacteria > Hyphomicrobiales > Alloboseaceae > Allobosea > Allobosea sp. TWI1241. The sequence goes on from NZ_JBDJKW010000001.1 coordinate 297,623, forward strand.
CCAGCCCGCCATCGCGACGGGCCGCGATGCGGCCGCTCGCCGTCCCGCCGGCGATGCGGCCGGCGATCTTCTCCAGCGCCAGCCCGTCCGCCCCGGCCGCCAGCCTGAGGCTGGCATCGGCGAGCGCCTGCATCGGCGTCAGCACGAGCTTTTCGGCGGCGAGGTCGAGCGCAATCTCCCCGAGCGGGGCTGCGGCCTCGAAGCGCGAGGGCGACCAGGCGCTGCCCGCGACCGGCTTCGCCTCGCCGAGCGCCGCGCCCAGCAGCGCCGGCAGCGACAGTCCCGGCAAGACCAGCCTGCCGCCGATGCGGCCGCCGGCATCGAGCGTCAGCTGGCCGCGGGCGGTGGCGCCGGCGAGGTTCACCACGAGGTCGTCGAGCCGGCGCGTCTCGCCCAGGTCGAGCCGGGCATGGCCGTCGAGCGGGCCGTCCGGCAGGAGCCGCGCCAGCCCTTCCGGCAGCAGCCGGCGCGCGGAATCGGCCTGCAGCGTCAATTGCGTCGCGCCCGCCGGCGCACGGTCGAGGATCATTGCCAGCCCCTCGCCGCTCAGGGAACCAGCGGCTCCACCTTGCGAAAAGCTGACGGTGGCCTGCGCCGGCCCGCCACTGGCGGGCTGCGGCAGGTCGAGGGCCGCGAAGATGCGCCGCCTGTCGTCGAGGCTCCAGGCGAGATCGCCGGTGTGCCAATCGCCCTTGGCGTCGAGGCGGCCGTTGAGCCGGAAACCGCCGGCCTTCGCCTTGCCCTCGGCCGCGAGACGCGTCTGGCCATCGGCCTCGCGGGCGAGGCGGAAAGCCGCGTCGAGACCGGCGAGCCCGTCGCCGAGGCGCGGCAGCGCGCTGCGGATCGCCTCCGGCAAGGCGGGCCCCGCCAGCGCCGCGAGCGGTGCGACGGAAGGCGCGCGCACGCGGCCCGAAATGTCGCCGCCGCCCGGCAGCAGCGCCCCCTCGCCCTCGACGCGCACGCCGCCGAAGCCCTCGACCAGCAGCCGGTTCAGGCGCCATTGCGAACCCTCGCGCCATAGCGCCAGCCGCGCCGATCCGGGGGGCACGCCGCGATGGCGCAGGCCCGCCAGCGTCAGGTCGAGCGCGAGATCGCGCGTGCCGGCGAGCCCGCTCAGCGTCTCGCCCGGCGGCAATTCGGCGAGATCGAGCCCGTCGACCCGCAGGCGCGCCTCCAGCCGCCGCGGCGTGATCGTCGCCTCGCCTGCCAGCGTCTGGGCCGAACCGGTACGGGCGGAGAGCTCGGTGATGGCGAGACGCTCGCCGCTCCAGTCCAGCACCGCGCCGCCGTCGAGGCTCTGCAAGGCGGCGAAACTGTCGGCCAGCACCTGGTCGACGCCGAGCCGTGCCAGGGCCAGCGCGGCACGGCGCGCTTCCGGCGCTGCGATCGTGACGCGCCCATGCACGCGCGCCGCCTCCGCGCCGGCATCGGCGATGGCTATACGGGTGTTGGCGAGGCGGAGGCTGGCGTGGGCCGCGTCGAGTCCCTCGGGGCCGAGCCGGCCGCGCAAATCGAGATCGGAAAGATCCTCGCCGCGCCAGGCGATCTGGTCGAGCGCCAGAGCGAGGTCGATCGGCCCCGGCAGCGCGGCAAGCGCCTGCGCGAAGCCCGGTCGCTGGGCCAGCGCCTCGGCGAGCGCGTCGGCGTCGAGGCGGCGCGCCTTCAGGTCGAGCGCCCCAGTGCCGTCACGCAGCGCCAGCCAGCCCTCGCCTTCGAGGCGGGCGGCCCCACCGGCGATCTCGACCGCAAGCCCCGACAAGGCGAGGCGGCGATGATCGCCCGCGACCCGGCCCGAGAGTGAGACCGCGCCGCCCGGCGCCGCGGTGAAGGCGCCGTCGAGGCCCGGACGCAGCCCATCACCTTCCAGCGCCAGCGTCAGCGCCCCGTCGAAACCGAGCTGCAATTGCTCGCCGGTCAGCGAGGCCTTGCTGCGCAGCCGGCCACCGGGCTCGATCTCGCCGGTGGCGATCCGCAGAGAGGCACCCGCGACCTCGCCCTCGATCCGCCAGGGACCGGCGAGCGCCGTCGCCGCGACATCGACGGAGACCGGCGCCAGGACCTGGGCGGGCTGGCCGGGCGCGTCGCGCCAGACCAGCGCCGAGCGGCGGATGCGCAACCGATCGATGCCGGTGCCGGCCGGCAGGGAGGGGCCAGTGCGCGGCGGCAGCACGACCCCGCCGGCAGCGTCGCCGACCAGCGACAAGGCGAGCCCGTCGAGTTCGGCCTCGGTGAAGCGGAATTCGCCGCGCGCCAGCGCGGTCAGGGCGAGTTCGACGCGCAGCCGCTCGATCGCAGCCGAGCTTGCCTGCCCGTCCGCCGGGCCGAGCCGGACCTCGCCGAGCGTCAGCCGCGGCGAGGGCAGCAGCCGCAGGCCGATCTCGCCGGCGATCCTGGTCTCGACGCCGAGCGCCGCCGCGATGCGCCGCTCGAAATCCGCGCGGTATGAGCGCCAGTCGACGAACCCCGGCCCGACCAGCGCCGCGAGCAGTGCGACGACCAGCAACCCGGCCAGGAAGGTCAGGAACTCACGCACGGGCTCGCATCGGTCCTTCTCGCTCGCATCACCACCCCGCCTCGCTCGGATTGCGGGATGGCGACGCCGGTCGGGCGGAGGCTGGGCCGCCCCCGCTCGTCATGGGCTCAGTCGACGAAGATCTTGCCGGGGTTGAGGATGTTCTTCGGGTCGAGCGAGCGCTTCAGCAGGCGCATCACGGCGAGCGCCGGCGCGCCGTGCTCGGCCTCAAGATACTTGCCCTTCTTCTGGCCGACCCCGTGCTCGCCGGTGCAGGTGCCCTCCATCGCCAGCGCCCGCTTGACGAGGCGGTCGATGAAAGCCTGGCAGCGGGCCATCTCGTCGGCATCGTTGAGGTCGACCAGCGGCTGGGTGTGGAAGTTGCCGTCGCCGACATGGCCGGCGATCGGCGCAATCAGCCCCATCTCCTCGATGTCGCGCTTGGTCTCCTCGACGCAGTCGGCGAGGCGCGAGATCGGCACGCAGACATCGGTCGCCACCGATTCGAAGCCGGGACGCAGCGCGCGCGCCGCCCAGTAGGCGTCGTGGCGGGCCTGCCAGAGCTTGGTGCGGTCCTCGGCCCTGGTCGCCCAGTCGAACGGGCCGCCGCCGAACTCCATAGCGATCTCGCCGAAGCGCTCCGCCTGCTCCTTCACGCCCTCCTCCGAGCCGTGGAACTCGACGAAGAGCATCGTCGTCTCCGGCAGGTCGAGCTTGGAATGCAGGTTGACGCCGCGGATCATCACGTCGTCGAGCAGTTCGATGCGCGCCACCGGCAGGCCGGACTGGATGGTGATGATCGTCGCATCGCAGGCCGCCTTCACCGACGGGAACGGGCAGACGCCGGCCGAGATCGCCTCGGGAATGCCGTGCAGCTTGACCGTCACCTCGGTGATGATGCCGAGCGTGCCTTCCGAGCCGACCAGCAGGCGCGTCAGGTCGTAGCCGGCCGAGGTCTTGCGGGCACGGTTGGCCGTCTTGACGATCGAGCCGTCGGCCATCACCGCGGTCAGCGCGATGACATTGTCCTTCATCGTGCCGTAGCGCACCGCATTGGTGCCGGAGGCCCGCGTCGCCGCCATGCCGCCGATGGAGGCGTCGGCGCCCGGATCGATCGGGAAGAACAGGCCCTGGTCGCGCAGATGCTCGTTCAGCTCCTTGCGGGTGACGCCAGCCTCGACCACGCAGTCGAGGTCCTCGGCATGCACGGCGACCACGCGCTTCATCTGGGACATGTCGATGCAGACGCCGCCGAAGGGCGCGTTGACATGGCCTTCCAGCGAGGTGCCGGTGCCGTAGGCGATCACCGGCACGCCATGGGCGGCGCACAGGGTGACGATCTCCGAGACCTCCTGCGTGCTCTGCGGGAACACCACCGCATCCGGCGGCTGGTTTGGAATCCAGGTCAACGTATGGCCATGCTGCTGGCGTACGGCGAGGCTGGTGACCAGGCGGTTGCCGAATCGCGCGGCCAGCGCGCCGGTCACGGCAGTGATCGCCTCGCCCGAGGGCGGCAGCTGTGCAGAGGAAGCAAGGGGGGCCTGAGCCATGGCGACGGAGGAACTCATTGTCATACCTTGAAAGAATGCCCTAATCTGGAACTCTTCGGCTTTCGCTGACGGTTCAGGCGCTGTTGTCCCGCGCGGCGGCCGGCACTGCAAGTGCCAAGCTGCGCATCCGGCAAGGAGCACCGCGCAGGACCGGGAGAGCCGAGCGCGAAAGGAGGTGAGCGATGAACGACGAGATCCGCACCAATGTCCTGTTCTTCGCGCCTTTCGTCTCCTCGACGATGCGCGTCGAATCCGGCTGGATCGACTATAACGGCCACCTCAACATGGCCTATTACCACGTGCTCTTCGACCGGGCGGTCGAGGAGGTGTTCTCGCTGGTCGGCCTCAGCCAGGACTATGTCGAGATGCGCAACGCCTCGGTCTTCGCGGCCGAGTGCCACATTCTCTACAAGCGCGAGCTGACCGAGAGCGACCGCGTGCGCATCACCGCGCAGCTGATCGCCTTCGACGAGAAGCGGCTGCACTATTATCTCGAGATGCGCCACGCGACCGAGGGCTGGCTGGCGGCGACCTCCGAGAACCTTTCGCTGCACGTCGACATGTCGACGCGCAAGGTCACGCCGTTCCCGCCGGACATCCTGGCCAATCTCGCGCTGATGAAGGCGGCCCATGGGCGCATGCCGCTGCCGGCGACCATCGGGCGGATCATCGGCATGCCGCGCCAGCGCGCGATCAGCGTCGAGGACGTGCACGACGAGCCCGAGGTCGCGACCCGTCACTGATCGCCGGGCCGCCCCTCACCCACTAAGGCGCCTGCAGCCGTGGCGCGCAGGGCCGTGCCGCCGACCGCATAGCCGCCATGGAGCTGGCGGGTCGTGGCGATCATTCCGGCTGCGCCGGCGACCCGCGCCAGTTCAGCCGGCAGGTCCAGGCGCGGCATGACGTGGAACATTGCGAGCCAGCGGTTGAGCAGCGCGCGCAGCGGCGCCGGCAATCCCCCCTGCCCCCCGAAATCGACCACATGCAGCGCGCCGCCCACCGCGGTGACGCGCATCGCCTGCGCCAGCGCTGCGCGCCAGGGCGGGATCATCGACAGCGCATAGGAGATCGCGACCCGGTCGAAGGCCGCGACGCCGAACAGCGCCTGCGGATCGAAAGCGACCGCATCGCCTTGCGCCAGCGTGATGCGCTGCGCCAGCCCCGCCGCCTCGACCTCGGCGCGCGCGGTGCGCAGCATCTCGCGCGACAGGTCGATGCCGTAGCAGCGCGCCTGCGGATAGCGCCTGGCGATCAGGATGAGATTGCGCCCCGTGCCGCAGCCGATCTCCAGCACGCTGCCGCCGGCGGGCGGCCGCAGGTCGGCGATCAGCCCGTCGCGGCCGAGCAGGTAGAACTTGCGGGTCGCGTCGTAGATATGGCGCTGCCAGCCATAAATCCTGTCCATCAGCCCGGCGGCGTCGGTCTCGGGCGCGCCAGCGGCGCTCACCGCCCGTCCCCGCCCAGCCGGTAGAGATGGAAGGCGCCGTAGATCGAGGAGCGATCGCGCGCGCCGAGCGCCCGGCTGCTCGCCTCGTCATAGTGCCATTGCGACAGGATCGCCTCCGGCACCCGCCCCGGCAGCAGCCGCTCGTCGGCGGCGGTACGGAAGATCACGCGCGCGCCCGGCGCGGCGCTGCGGGTGATCTGCGTCCATAGCGCCGTGAGATCGGCATCGTTCATCCAGTCCTGCGCGTCGAGCAGCACGAAGCCGTGGCAGCTCTCCGCCGGCTGGCGTTCGAGGAAGGCGGTGATCGCGCTCTGGTGATAGGCGACGCGGCCGGCACGCGCGCGCACCGTCTCGAAATGCTGCGCTTCCAGATAGGGCGGCACCGCGGCGTCCGGACCCGGCCCGTAGCCGCGGCCGAAGGCCTGCCAGGCGAAATAGTTGGTCTTGAGGTCGAAGCCGCAGGCCAGGCGTTCGAGCCGGTTGCGCAGAACCGGCAGGATGCCGTCGGCATCGTCGGCGGCGAGCGCCTTGTACTGCGCCGGCGGGATGCCGAGCCCGTAGAGCGAAGCCGGCTGGCGAACCAGCCAGCGCACCAGAGCCTTGTCGAACACCGGCGCGAGATGCCGGTCGAACAGGACGCGCTGCTCCGCCAGCGTGCGCGCCTCGAGCAGCGCACGGGGATCGCAGCCGAGGCGCCGCGCCAGAAAATGCCCGGCGCCGATGAAGCGGCCGAGCAGGCCGTAGCGGTAGAAATTGCGCGCGAAGACCGCGATGCGCCGCCGTCCGGCGAGGCTGCGGCTCTCCCAGTAGGCGCGCGAGACCGGGTCGAGGTCCGGCGCGACCAGCCGGTCGTAGAGCGCCACATTGTCAGGCGATTGCGCCTCACCGAAGAAGCGGCGGAACACGGCATGGTCGTCGATGCGCCGCAGCGCCGCGAGCTTGAGCCGGCCGAGTGCGATATGGGCGCCGTTGAGATCGACCGCGCTGATCCGCGCCGGATTGGCGGTGAGATAGGACAGCACGTTGCAGGAGCCCGAGGCGATCGCCACGATGTGGTCGTCGGGCCGGATCTCCAGCGCCGCCATGTCGACGACCGGATCTTCCCAGATCTGCGGGTAGACAAGACCGGAGAAGGCCAGGGTGAACAGGCGCTCCAGCAGCCCGGCCCGCGACAGCGGCGTGCTGCGATGGACCGCGTCGTTGAGGCCCAGGCTGGTCGTGCGCTTCACCGCGCGGATCGTCTGCGTCACAAAGCCCTCGATGGCACCCATTGCGATGGTGGGGCCGACTAGAGGACGCGCATGACGGCGCGGTGACGCTACACCCCTGCTGCAATCGGGCGCGGGCTTCCCCATATTGGGCGCAACCGACCACCCGCAGTCCGCGAGAGAGGAGAACCGCATGGGCCTGATGGACATGTTCGGCCGGCAGGGCGCGCCGGCGCGCGAATTCCCCTTCCAGCTCACCGAGGCGCAATGGCGCGAGCGGCTGACGCCGGAGCAGTACCAGGTGCTGCGCGGGCACGGCACCGAGCGACCCGGCTCCTGCGCGCTCAATTTCGAGAAGCGCCCCGGCATCTTCTCCTGCGCCGGCTGCGGCCAGGAGCTGTTCAGGTCCCACAAGAAGTTCGAGAGCGGCACCGGCTGGCCGAGCTTCGACCAGCCGCTCGAGGGCGCGGTGGAGACCAGCGAGGACTTCAGCCACGGCATGCACCGCGTCGAGGTGCATTGCGCCAATTGCGGCGGCCATCTCGGCCACGTCTTCCCGGACGGCCCGCCGCCCACCGGCTTGCGCTACTGCATCAACGGCGTGGCGATGGATTTCGCTCCGGACGGCGCGGAAGGCTGAGCCGGACGGATTTGCCCTGATGGCGATCCGCACCATCGGACCTGCGCCCCTAATCGGCGCCGGTCCATGGACGCGGCCCGAGCGCGCAAATCCTCTTCAGCGAACCCGGCCTGTTCAGCGGCTACTTCCTCGGCAGCCCGTCGCTCTGGCACGACAAGCGCGACGCGGCCGCGAATGCCCGAAGCTGGCCCTGGAATCGGTCGTCCTCAGCGACGAGGACCATCTCACCGTCGCGCCGCGCGGCTTCACCCAGGGCTTGCGATATCTCCTGCCGGCGCGGTGACGAGACGAGCTTCCTGACCACCTGCTCGCCACCGCGGAAAACCGTCTGCGGCGGCGAGCAATCCAGGCGGCCTGTCCCTATATTGACCGTGAACGAATCACGATCACGCAGCGCGCCCGAAGCCAGAGCCAGTGTCAGACCACGCCACGCCCGCCCCCCTGCCCCGTCCCGGCGGCCTCGCCGCGCGCGCCGCCGCGCAGCCGGCTGCCGGCTATCTGCAGGGCCTCAATCCCGAGCAGCGCCAGGCGGTCGAGGCGACCGACGGCCCCGTGCTGGTGCTCGCCGGCGCCGGCACCGGCAAGACCCGCGTCCTGACCACCCGCATCGCGCATCTGATCGCCACCAGCCGCGCCTATCCCTCGCAGATCCTCGCCGTGACGTTCACCAACAAGGCGGCGCGCGAGATGAAGGAGCGCGTCGCCCATCTGGTCGGCCCGGCGGCCGAGGGCATGCCCTGGCTCGGCACCTTCCACTCGATCTCGGCCAAGATCCTGCGCCGCCATGCCGAGATGGTCGACCTGCGCTCGGACTTCACCATCCTCGACACCGACGACCAGATTCGCCTGATGAAGCAGGTGATCCAGGCCGAGGGCATCGACGAGAAGCGCTGGCCCGGCCGCATGCTGGCGGGCTTCATCGACAGCTGGAAGAATCGCGGGCTCGGCCCGAAGGACGTGCCGCCCGGCGAGGCCTCGGTCTTCGCCAACGGCAAGGGCGGCAAGCTCTATGCCGCCTATCAGGAGCGGCTGAAGGCGCTGAACGCCGTCGATTTCGGCGACCTCCTGCTGCACTGCCTGACGCTGTTCCGCGACAATCCCGATCTGCTCGCCAGCTATCACGACCGCTTCCGCTACATCCTGGTCGACGAGTACCAGGACACCAACGTCGCCCAGTATCTCTGGCTGCGGCTGCTGGCGCAGGGCCGGCGCAACATCGCCTGCGTCGGCGACGACGACCAGTCGATCTATGGCTGGCGCGGCGCCGAGGTCGACAACATCCTGCGCTTCGAGCAGGACTTTCCCGGCGCGACCGTGGTGCGGCTGGAGCGCAACTACCGCTCGACGGGCCATATCCTCGCCACCGCCTCGCGGCTGATCGCACGCAATGAGGGCCGCCTAGGCAAGACGCTGCGCACCGAGGACGAGGCCGGCGAGAAGGTCACCATCACCGGCGCCTGGGACAGCCAGGAGGAAGCCCGCCTGATCTCGGACGAGATCGAGGCGATGCAGAGCAAGGGCGAGAACCTCGCCGAGGTCGCCATCCTCGTGCGCGTCTCGGCGCAGATGCGCGAGATCGAGGAACGCTTCGTCCATGTCGGCGTGCCCTATCGCGTCATCGGCGGCCCGCGCTTCTACGAGCGCGCCGAGATCCGCGACGCGCTGGCCTATCTGCGCTGCGTCGTCTCCGCGACCGACGACCTCGCCTTCGAGCGCATCGTCAACGTGCCAAAGCGCGGCCTCGGCGACGCCACCGTGCAGTTGCTGCACAACCATGCCCGCGCCACCGGCCTGTCGCTGCTGCAATCGGCCCGCGCCGTGGTCGAGACCGAGGAGCTCAAGCCGAAGGCGCGCACCTCGCTGCGCGAGCTGGTCGAGGCCTTCGCCCGCTGGAGCGGCCGCGCCGAGGGCATGCAGCAGGGCGAGCTCGCCGAGCTCGTGCTGGAGGAGAGCGGCTATACCGAGATGTGGCAGAAGGACCGCTCGGCCGACGCCGCCGGCCGCCTCGAAAACCTCAAGGAGCTGGTGCGCTCGCTCGACGAGTTCCCGGACCTGCCGGCCTTCCTCGAGCACGTCTCGCTGGTGATGGACGCAGACAGCGGCGATGGCGGCGCCCGCGTCTCGATCATGACCCTGCACGCGGCAAAGGGGCTGGAGTTCGACACCGTCTTCCTGCCCGGCTGGGAGGAAGGCCTCTTCCCCAACCAGCGCGCGCTCGACGAGAACGGCCGCGCCGGGCTGGAGGAGGAGCGCCGCCTCGCCCATGTCGGCCTCACCCGCGCCCGCAAGCGCCTCAAGCTCTTCTTCGCCTCGAACCGCCGCATCCATGGCCTCTGGCAGTCGAGCCTGCCCTCGCGCTTCATCGACGAGTTGCCGGAGGATCATGTCGAGGTGGTGCAGGCGCCCTCAACCTACAGCCAGGGCGGCTACGGCGCCTCGCGCTTCGAGCGCATGGAGAGCTTCGGCTCCTCCTATCAGACGCCGGGCTGGCAGCGCGCCCAGGAGAACCGCGCGCGGGCGGCCGGCAACGGCTTCTCGGAGGGCGGTCAGCGCGGCTTCGGCGCCTCGCGCCAGCGCGGGCCGATGCTGATCGAGGGCGAGCTGACCGCGAAATCGACCGGGAGCTCGGCCTACGCGCCGGGCGCCCGCGTCTTCCACATCAAGTTCGGCCCCGGGTCCGTCGCCAGCGTCGAGGGCAACAAGCTGACGGTCGATTTCGACAAGGCCGGCCGCAAGATGGTGCTCGACAGCTTCGTGGAGAAGACGGGGTAGATCGAGGCCCGTTAAACTGCGACGGCGCCTCGCGCCGCTCGCGTCCATCACCCCCCTGCCTCCTCGACGCAAACCCCGTCATGACATCTGCTCCGTCCCTCAGCTCACAGACCTCGCCCCCGCGCCGTTCACCGCAGCGGGACACCGCCTCGCTCGCCGGTCGCGTCGGGATCGTCACGGGCGCCGGCCGCGGGCTCGGAGCGGCACTGGCGATCTCGCTGGCGGATGCCGGCTGCCGGCCGATCCTGTGCGGCCGGAGCGAGGCCGCCCTGGCCGGCACACAAGCGGCCATCCGGGACCGCACCGGCCTCGAAGCGCCGCTCGTGCCGCTGGACCTCGCCGATGCGAACAGCATCACGGCAGCGGAGCGCCGGATCGCCGGCCTGAAGGACGACATCGACATCCTGATTAACAACGGCGCGATGTGGCTGGAGAACCGCACCTCTCCCTACACGCCGCAGGAGGTGCTAGGCGTGGTCAACGCGGCCGTTTCGGGGACATTCCTGCTGACGCAGGCACTCCTGCCCGCGCTGCGGCGCTCGCCCTGTCCGGACATCGTCACCATCGGCTCGATCAGCAGCCTTCCCAACGCGGCCCTGCAGAGCGTTTCCGTGCCGTTCTACGCTGCCAAGCAGGCTCAGGCAGCGCTGGCCGACGGCTTCCGCCAGATCCTTGCCGGCACGCCGGTACGGTCGATGCTGGTGCACCCGCCCTATCTCGACGATGCGCTGCCTGGCGAACCGGCGTGGGATGAGAGTCCGCAGCGCGCAAAGGGCCGCCGCGCCAGCACGCGAGACGTGGTCGACGCCGTGCTGTTCTCGCTCACCCGGCCGCGGCACCTGAGCGTCACGATCACGCTCGACACCGACGACGGCGGGCGGTTTCCGTCGCCGGCAGACGGCTGAGAGCTTCGGCAGCCACGGTGGTGCTCGACCAAACCGCGGTCGCGTGCCCCCTGCTCACGTCGACAAGATCGCGCTGATTCCGGCTCCGCGGATCAGCCTTCAGCCCGCGGCGGAATAGCCGCTCCCGAGCAAAGGCCCGTTCACGCCGCCTGCGTGACCTCGTCCAGCACCACCCGGTCCCGGCCTCGGCGCTTGGCTTCGTAGAGCTGCCGGTCAGCCTCGATCACCAGTTGCTCGAGCGTCTGGCCGGGATGCGACAGCCGCCCGCCGATGCTGACCGCGAGCGAAACGCTCTGGCCCGAAGGCGTCGGCACGCTGCAGGCGGCGACCGCCTGCCGCAATGCCTCGGCGATCGCGTTCGCTTCCGCGGCCGTGGCGCCCTGGAGATAGGCGGCGAACTCCTCCCCGCCGATCCGCCCGCAGAAGTCACCCTCCGGCAGCGCCAGCTTGATGGCGGCCGCGAGCGCGATCAGCGCGGCATCGCCGGTCGGATGGCCGAACCGATCGTTGATGTCCTTGAAATGGTCGGCGTCGATGACCAGCAAGGCCCCGCCGCGGCCGCGGGCGAGCGCCCGCGAAAGCTCGGCGAAGAAGCCCTCGCGATTCAAAAGCCCGGTCATCCCGTCATGGCGTGCCCTGACGGCGAGTTCCTGGTTGCGAGCCCGCAACTCCTCATGGGCCCGGCCGAGCGCTTGATGCAGCCGGCCGATCTCCTGATGCGCCCGCTTGAGGCGCTCGTGCTGCCAGAACTGGTAGGCGCTCGCCGGCCAGGCGATCAGCAGCGGGCAGAGCACGATCATCAGCCAGGCATTGCCGTCCACGATCCCGCCGAGCGCCGGGACGATCGTCACGGCGAGCAGGAGCGAGGCGGCGATGGACAGGACCGTCGTGATCGTCGCCTTCGCGACGACGCGACCCAGGCTGGCATACATGGGGCCTGCCTCGCACGAATTGCTGAACGAGCCGTTTCCGGAGCTGGCGCCGGCGGCATGACAAGACGGCCGCGCCCTGCTAAGCCGCGCCCATGCGCGAAGGCCTGCTCCCCGCGACGGTGACCACCGTCCTCGAACTCTCGACCAGCGGCGACAAGGCGCGCGCGCTGACCGAACTGCTCGGCGAGGTCTTCGACCCGTCCGAGACCGCCGTCTCGGCCTTCGAGGTCGAGACCGGCGTGACCACGCTGTCGCTGAACGCGCCCTGGAAGGTCGAGGTCTATTTCGCCCATCACCCCGACGAGGAGGCCGTGCGCGACATGCTGCGGCCGATCGTCGGCGAGATGGTCGACGAGACGCCCTTCACCACCGTCAACCAGCGTGACTGGGTGGCGACCAGCCTCGACGGGCTCAAGCCCGTGCGCGCCGGCCGCGTCCTGGTCCATGGCGCGCATGACCGCGACGCCATCCGCCCGAACGACATCGCCATCGAGATCGAGGCGGCATTGGCCTTCGGCACCGGCCATCACGGCACAACCGCCGGCTGCCTGCTGGCGCTCGACGCCGAGCTGAAGCGCCGCCGCCCGCGCCACGCCATCGATGTCGGCACCGGCACGGGCATCCTGGCGCTGGCGCTCGCCAAGCAGATCAAACGCCGGGTCGTCGCCGGCGACATCGACGCCGTCGCGGTCGAGGTCGCGGCGCGCAACGCCCGCCTCAACCACGCCCCGCATGCGCTCGATCTCTATGTCGGCCCGGGCCTGCGCCACGCCAAGGCCGACCGGACGCGCCGTTTCGACCTCGTCGTCGCCAACATTCTCGCCGGCCCGCTGCGCAAGCTCGCCCCCGACATTGCGCGCGTGCTCTCCGCCGACGGCACGCTGATCCTGTCGGGCCTGCTGGAGATGGACGTTCCCGGCGTGATCTCGGCCTATCGCCATCAGGGCCTGGCCCTGGCGCAACGCAGCGCGCGCGAGGGCTGGGCGACGCTGGTCATGAAAAGGGGCGGCGCGGCCCCCAGGCCTCGCCGCCCCGCCTGGGCGTAGCTCTGCGGCGGCGCGCTCGGGCGCCGGCCGATCAGAACTGGCTGTAGCGGTCTTCGGCCTGCGCCTGCATGCTGCGGGCGTCGTGCCAGACATCGGCGATGAACTTCACGGCATCGGCGATCCGCTCATAGGCGTGCTTGATGATGGCGATCATGATCGGGCTCCTTGTCGGTGCGTGCCCGGCCTCGGCGGCCGGCAGCGACGGAATTCAGCGGTTGAACGGCAGCTCGGCGTCGTTGGTCAGAGCGGTCTGCGGAAACCCGCCGAGGACCAGCTCGGTCTCGCGCGCCAGATAGGAATGCGAGCGCAGTTCGCGCAGCGCGGTCTGGCGGCGGCTCTCGATCAGCGCGGCATAGAAGCGCTGCCAGAAGCCGGGGCGGTTCGTCTTGACGGTCTTCTGGGCGGCCCGCTCGGCGGACGGCACAACGTCGGTATGGCTCAGAACATAGGTCATGGGGTCTATCTCCTCAGAAAACGAAGGACAGTCCCGGTCGCTTCCTCGTCGTCTTATGCAGTGAAGATGGGCCCACTTCGCACTTGCGAGAAGATACGTTCGCATATGCACAACATGCGTCCTGCGCATGGCGCAGGTGAAATGCCGTTAATGATTGCGTCAAAAGCATAGCGGATCGGCAAGCGGCCCAATTTCGCGCCACCACCCATCCCGTGTTCCGACCGGTGAAAACCGCGATTTCCACTGGCGTTTCCGCACCCGAGCGGCAAGCATGACGCCCTCGCCGCGCCTGCCACAGAGTCTCCGATCGCGATGTCCGCCTCACCTGCTCCCGCCTGCCGCTTCCAGTCCTTCACCGACCCGTGCGACCCGGCGCAGGTCGCGCCCCGGCTCGCCGCCCTGCGCGCCGCGCTGGCCGGCCTCGGGCTCGACGGCTTCGTGGTGCCGCGCGCCGACGAGCACCAGGGCGAATACGTGCCGGCGCATATGGCGCGCCTCGCCTGGCTGACGGGCTTCACCGGCTCGGCCGGCAACGCGGTCGTCCTCGCCGACAAGGCGGCGCTGATCGTCGACGGGCGCTACACCATCCAGTCCGTCGCCCAGACCGACACCGCGCTGGTGACGCCGACGCGGATGGAGGAGACGCCGCTCGGGGCCTGGGTCGAAGCCAACCTGCCGGCTGGCGGCCGCCTCGGCTACGATCCCTGGCTGCACACGGTCGACGGGCTCGCAAAGCTCGAAAAGGCGGTGGAGGCCGCCGGCGGCGAACTCGTCCCGACCGTGCTGAACCCGATCGACGCGCTCTGGAGCGACCGCCCCGCCCCGCCGGTCGCGCCGGTGACGGTCCACCCGCGCGCGCTCGCCGGCGAGGACGCTGCTGCCAAACTCGCCCGCATCCGCGAGGCGCTCGCGCGCGAGAAGGTCGATGCGCTCGTCCTGTCCGATCCGCACGCGCTGGCCTGGACCTTCAACATCCGCGGCGGCGATGTCGAGCACACGCCGCTGCCGCTGGGCTATGCCATCCTGCCGCGCGAAGGCCGGCCCACCGTCTTCCTCGCCCCCAAGAAGCTCGGCAACGAGGCCGGAGACGCCATCGGAGCGGTCGCCGACATCGCAGCCCCCGAGGCGCTGGCCGGGAGGCTGAAGGCGCTCGGGGCCGAGGGCGCGACCGTGCTGCTCGACGCCGCGACCGCCTCGGCCGCGCTGGCCTCCCTCATCCGCGAGGCCGGCGGCACGCCGCGCGCCGGCACCGACCCGACCGCGCTGATGAAGGCGCGCAAGAATGAAACGGAACTCGCCGGCGCCCGCGCGGCGCATTTGCGCGACGGCGCCGCCATGGTGCGCTTCCTCGCCTGGCTGTCGCGCACCGCCCTCGCAGGCGGGCTCACCGAGATCGACGCCGTCGCGGCGCTGGAGGCCGAGCGCCTGCGCACCGGCCTGCTGCGCGACGTCTCCTTCACGACCATCGCCGGCGCCGGCCCCAACGCCGCCTTGCCGCATTACCGCGTCACCGAGGCGAGCAACCGCCCGATCGCGCCCGGAATCTTCCTGGTCGATTCAGGCGGCCAGTACGAGGACGGCACCACCGACATCACCCGCACCGTCGCGATCGGCACGCCGGACGCCGAGATGCGCGACCGCTTCACCCGCGTGCTCAAGGGCCATGTCGCGATCTCGCGCGCCGTGTTTCCCAAGGGGACGTCCGGTGCCCAGCTCGACGTGCTGGCGCGGCTGCCGCTCTGGCAGGCCGGGCTCGACTTCGACCACGGCACCGGCCACGGCGTCGGCAGCTATCTCTCGGTGCACGAGGGCCCGCAGCGCCTGTCCAAGCTCGGGCACACCGCGCTGGAGCCCGGCATGATCCTCTCCAACGAGCCCGGCTACTACAAGGAAGGCGCCTACGGTATCCGCACCGAGAACCTCGTGGTGGTCGAGCCGCGCCGGGTCGAGGGGGCCGAGCGCGAAATGTACGGCTTCGAGACGATCAGCTGGTGCCCCTATGACCGCGCCCTGATCGATCCGGCCCTTCTCGACGAAGGCGAGATCGCCTGGATCGACGCCTATCACGCACAGGTGCTGGCGAAGCTCGCCCCCATCGTCGATGGCGAGGCGAAGGCTTGGCTGCAGGAGTCCTGCCGGCCACTCTGACGCAATGTCCGCCTAGCCTACGCCTCGCGCTCAGATCACCTGTCGCAGCGCCACCACCGCAGCGACGCCGATCGCGACCACGCCGAGCAGCGGCAACCGCGTCGCCGCGAGCGCGCACAGGCCGGCCGCGATCGTCTCCGGCCAGCCGGTCGCCAGCGCGCTCGGCGCGATCACCGCGATAAGAACGGCGGGCGGGATCGCGTCGAAGGCCGCCTGCGCGCGCGGCGAGAGGCGCAGCCGGCCGACCAGCGCCAGCCCGGCGATGCGGGTGAGATAGGTCACCAGCGCCATGCCTAAGAAGGCGGCGAGATTGATCAGATCGAGCGTCATGCCGCCGGCCCGTCCGCCGCGCCCGCCCGCTCGGCTTCCGCGTGGATGCTCCCTGCGGCGATCCAGGCCGCCGCGAGCCCGCTGAGCGCCCCGGCCAGCACATGCCAGGGCGGCCCGGCATAGCGGTAGGCCAGCGCAGAGGCCACGCCGGCGGCGGCGACCGTCCAGGCCGTCACGCGGCCTTTCCAGAACGCGGCGGTGAGCGCGATGAACAGCGCGGTGAAGGCGAAATCGGCGCCGTAGCGGCGCGGATCGCCGAGCGCCGCCCCCAGCACGCCGCCGGCCGTCGAGGTCAGGAGCCAGCCGCCGACGAAGGGGATCACCATGCCGAACCAGTAGGCCGGCGTCACCGGATGGCTGCGCGCCCGCTTCTCGGCCAGCGCCCAGTTCTCGTCGGCCATGTAGTAGAGCCCGATGAAGGTCTGCGCGCGCGAGAAGCCGGCGAGCTTCGGCGCCAGCGAGGCGCTCATCAGGATATGGCGGGCATTGATCAGCGCGGTCGAGAACATCAGCGCGAGGATCGGCGCCGGATGGGCCCAGAGCTCGATCGCCGCGAACTGCGCCCCGCCGGCGAAGACCAGCGCACTCATCAGGAAGACCTCGAGCGGCGACAGGCCCTTGCCGGCCGCCAGCGCCCCGAACAGGAAGCCGATCGGCACCGCGGCCAGCGCCGCCGGCCAGATGTCATTGAGCCCCGCACGGGCCTCCTGCCGCCACGCCATGGCCCGCACCGTCAGCTGCGATGTGCGGCGCGGAAGGCGCCCGGCGTGACGCCGAGGCGCGCCTTGAAGGCGCGCGTCAGATGCGCCTGGTCGCAGAAGCCGGTGGCCACAGCGACCTCTCCCGGCGCCTCGCCGCGCCGCAGCCGCTCGCGCGCCCGCCGCACGCGGATATCGACCAGATAGGCGTGCGGCGTGAAGCCGGTCTCGCGGCGGAAGGCGCGGATCAGGTGATGGCGCGGCAGGCCGCAGCCCCGGGCGAGATCGGCGAGAGAGAGATCCTCGTCGAAGCGTGCCTCCATCAGCGCGCGCACCTGCGCGACCGGCCCGCCCTCGCGGCCGAGCCCGCGCACCGAGAGATCGGCATGGCGCGCCAGGCACCAGGCATAGGCGCGCAGCAGCGCCTCCTCGCCGGCGAGCGCGTCGCCGCCCTTCTCCAGCAGCCGATGGGCGGCGCCGAACAGGGCCGCGCCCTCGGGATCATGCGCCACGGGCGCTGGGAAGAAGGGCGTGCCGACGATCTCGCGCCCGCTCAGCGAGCCCGCGATCTCGCGCATCAGCTCCACTGTCGGATAGCTCATCCGGTAGCGATAACCGCCGGCGCTGGGCGCCCCGTCATGGATGTCGAGCGGGTGGTTGAAGACGATGTCGCCGGCCGTGGCATGGAGCCTGCGGCCGCGCGCGTTCCAGATCTCGCAGCCGACCTCGATCGTGCCGATCGCATAGGTGTCGTGCGCATGCGGGGCGTAGGCATGGGTGCGGAAGGTCGCGGCGAGGAATTCCAGCCCGTCGAAGCGCCGGGCCGTGAACAGATGCGCCCGCTCGCCCGCCAGCAGCGGGTTCTGCGCCAGCGCCTCGCCTTGCGTGATCAGATCCATGCCGCAGGATAGAGCGCGAAAACCGGCGCGTGTCTTGAAGAAAAGTGATGGATGACGGCAGCGAGGGACACGCCGCCGTCATCGTTGTCGTCAGGCCCGGTGCGGCTCGCGCGCCGTCAGCAGCACCAGCAGTGCCCCCGCCGTCATCGCTGCCGCCATGTAGGCGATCGGCCCGAGCCCGCCGACGCGGTCGACCAGGACGCCGCCCAGCACCGCCCCGGCGGCGATCGCGACGAGGAAGGCGGCGGTGACCAGCCCGCTCGCCGGCTCGGCATGGTCGGCGGCGATGCGGACCATCCAGCTCTGGAAGCCCACCGGCGCGAAACCGAAGGCGAAGCCCCAAAGCGCAACCGCGATCCCCGCCACCAGCGGAGAGCCGCCGAGCGTCAGCATGACGACGGCGAGAATGGCGATCGACGTCGCGCAGGACAGGATGGCGAGCTTGACGCCGCGGGCCGCCACCGCACCGCCGGCGAAGTTGCCGAAGAGGTTGCCGATTCCGTAGCCGAGCAGCACAGCGGTGATCGCCGCCACGCCGAAGCCGGGCGCCTGCTCGAGATAGGGGCGGATATAGGTGAAGCCGGTGAACTGGCCCGAGACGATCACCAGGATCGAGAGCAGCATCAGGCGAACCGCGGGCCGCCGCAGCAGCAGGCCGAGTGTCGCGAGCCGCGGCGTCGCCTGCGAGGGCAGCGGCGGCACCGTCGCCAGCAGCACCGCGAGCGCGACGCCCGCCAGCCCGGCCGACAGGCCGAACACCGTACGCCAGCCGAGAATGGCGTCGAGCCAGGCGCCGAGCGGTCCGCCGCCGATGAAGGCCGCTGAGACACCGGCCGAGATCGTCGCCAGCGCCCGCGGCACCGAGGCTGACGGCACGAGGCGCAGCGTCAGAGCCGGCGCCATCGACCAGAAGCCGCCGAGCGCCAGGCCCAGCACCACGCGCGCCGCCAACAGCATGGTATAGCCGGTCGCCAGAGCGGTCAGCACGCTCGACAGCGCCAGCAGCGAGACAAGGCCCCAGAGCACGACGCGGCGGTCGAGCCGGCTGGTCAGGATCGGCGTCAGGATAGCCGAGGCCACGCCGATGAGCGAGGTGACGGTCACGCTCTGGCCGGCGGCGCCGACGCTGATCTGCAGATCGGCAGCGATCGAGGTCAGCACGCTGGCCGGCAGGAATTCGGCGCTGACCAGCGCGAAGACGCCGAGCGACAGCGCCAGCACCGCCGGCCAGGCGGCCGACTCCTGCGCCGGTATGGCGGAGTCGACGAGAGGCATGCCGGCCGGGGCCGACAGGGAATCCGACATGGAAAGCTCCTGGAATGCGAGAGGTCCGCAATCTTCGGCGCCGATGACTCGGGCTGGGCGCCGGCTGCGTTGTTCATGCCCAGAGGTAACGCTGGCGCCCCGGAGCATCCATGTTATAAATCCCGAAATGCACGACAATTCGTCCAGAACCCAATCCGATCCTCTCTCCGAGATGCTGCGCGGCCTGCGCCTCGACGGCGTGGACTATGCGCGCTACGCGATGAGCGCGCCCTGGGGCCTGCTCTTTCCCGCGCAGCCGGCAGCGCGCTTCCACTTCATGGCCGATCAGGGCTGCTGGCTGCGCACGCCGGCCGGCGACTGGGTGCGGCTCGAACAGGGCGACGCGGTGCTTCTGCCGCGCGGTGCCGCGCATGCGCTGGCGAGCGCGCCCGACGCCTGCACCAGACCCGCGAACCGCTGCGCGCTCGAACCCTGCTGCGACGAGATCGCCCAGGCTCGCGGCGGCGCTGGCAACGGTGAAATGCTGAGCTTCTTCAGCGCCAGCATGCAGTTCAACGTCGCCGCCGGTCATCCGCTGCTGCGGATGATGCCGGAGGTGATGTGGGTTCACGAGATGGCGGTGCACGAGCCGGGCATTCCCCCGCTGCTGGCGACCATGGCCTGCGAGCTGGCGCTGGACCGCGTCGGCGCCGGCGGCATCCTCACCCGCCTCGCCGATGTGGTCGCGGCGGCCCTGATCCGCTCCTGGGTCGAGCTCGGCTGCGGCGACGGCCGCGGCTGGGTCGCCGCCGCCCGCGATCCCGATATCGGCCGGGTGCTCGCCGCGATCCATCGCGATCCGGCGCATGACTGGTCGGTCGAGGCCCTGGCGGGCGTGATGCACGCCTCGCGCTCCTCCTTCGCCGAGCGCTTCGCGGCCATCGTCGGCGAAACGCCGGCCCGCTATGTCGCTCAGGTGCGCATGCATCAGGCCCGGCAATGGCTGGAGCGCGACCGGCTGCGCATCGCCGAGGTCGCCCGCCGCCTCGGCTACGATTCGGAAGCCTCCTTCAGCCGCGCCTTCAAGCGCGTGATCGGCGCCCCGCCGAGTCATGTCCGCGCCAGCGAGCCCGAACCACGCGCCCAGCCGCCCTTCGACGCCTCGGGTGTCGGCGCATAGGCCCCGGGTCTTCGCTCGCGGCGCCTTACGCCGCCCCTACCCGCCGACCAGTTCGAACCAGCCCGCTTCGTCGATCACCTTCACGCCGTGCTTGGCGGCGTCCTTGAGCTTCGAGCCCGCGCCCGGCCCCGCCACCAGCAGGTTGGTCTTGGACGAGACCGAGCCGGCGACCTTGGCGCCGAGCCGCTCGGCCATCGCCTTGGCCTCGTCGCGGGTCATGCGCTCCAGCGCGCCGGTGAACACCACGATCTGCCCGGCTACCGGGCTGGTCGAGGCCACCGCCTCCAGCGGCTGCGGCACGACCTCGGCCAGCAGGCGCTCCAGCATCTCGCGGTTATGCGCCTCGGCGAAGAACTGCAGCAGCGCCTCGACCACGGTCGGCCCGACACCGTCGATCGCGTCGAGCGCGGCACGCTCCTCGCTTTGCGGATCCCCTGCCGCGAGACAGGCCGCCTGAAGCGCCGCGAACGAGCCGTAGTTGCGCGCCAGCAGCCGCGCATTGGTCTCTCCGATATGGCGGATGCCGAGCCCGAACAGGAAACGGTTGAGCGGCGGCTTGCGCGCGGCCTCGATCGCCTCGAACAGCTTGCGGGCGCTGGTGGCGCCGAAGCCCTCCTTGTCCTTGAGCTTCTTGAGGCTGGCCGCATCGCGCTGCGCCAGCGTGAAGATGTCGGCCGGCTCCTTGACCGGCAGGTCGGGATCGCTGTGGAAGAACTCGATCTGCTTGTCGCCGAGCCCATCTATGTCGAGCGCGTCGCGCGAGACGAAGTGCTTCAGCCGCTCGACCGACTGCGCCGCGCAGATCAGTCCGCCCGTGCAGCGGCGCACCGCATCCTCCTTGCCCGAGCGCGGATTGTGCTCGCGCACCGCGTCGCTGCCGCAGACCGGGCATGTCGTCGGGAAGGCGTAAGGCACCGAACCGGCCGGGCGCTTGCTCAGGTCGACCGCCTCGACGCGCGGGATCACGTCGCCGGCGCGCTTCACCGTCACCGTGTCGCCGATGCGGATGTCGCTGCCGTCGCGGATCGGCTGGCCCTTGGAATCGAAGCCGCGGATATAGTCCTCATTGTGTAGCGTGGCGTTGGTGACGACGACGCCGCCGACCGTCACCGGCCGCAGCCGTGCCACGGGCGAGAGCGCGCCGGTACGGCCGACCTGGATGTCGATCGCCTCCAGCACCGTCGTCGCCAGTTCCGCGGGGAATTTATGCGCGATCGCCCAGCGCGGCGCCCGCGCGACGAAGCCGAGCCGCTGCTGCAGGGCGAGATCGTCGACCTTGTAGACCACGCCGTCGATATCGTAGCCGAGCGTGGCCCGCTGCTCCTCGATCAGCCGGTAGCGCGCCAGCAACTCCGCGACGCTGTCGCAGCGGACCATCAGGGCGTTGGTGCGAAAGCCCCAGCGCGCGAAGGCCTCGACCACGCCCAGTTGCGTCGTCGCCGGTGGTTCCGGCATCTCGCCCCAGGCATAGGCGAAGAAGCGCAGCGGCCGGCTGGCCGTGACCGAGACGTCGAGTTGGCGCAGCGAGCCCGCCGCCGCATTGCGCGGATTGGCGAAGAGCGGCTTGCCGGCCGCCTCCTGCCGCGCATTGATCGCGGCGAAATCCGCATGGCCGAGATAGACCTCGCCGCGCACCTCGATCACGGCCGGCACGTCCGCCCCGGTCAGCCTTTGCGGGATCTCGGAGACGGTACGGGCATTGGCGGTGACGTCCTCGCCCTCCTCGCCGTCGCCGCGCGTCGCGGCGCTGACCAGTTCGCCCTGTTCGTAGCGCAACGAGAGCGACAGGCCGTCGATCTTCGGCTCGGCGGTGATGGCGAGAGGCGCCTCCTCCTTCAGGCCCAGGAAACGACGGACGCGGCCGACGAATTCCGCCACGTCCTCGTCGGCGAAGGCATTGTCGAGAGAGAGCATCGGCACGCGGTGGCGGATCTTGGCGAACTTGCCCGCAGGCCGCGCGCCGACCTTGTCGGAGACAGAATCCGCGCCCTTCAGCTCCGGGAACGCCGCCTCGATGGCACTGAGGCGCCGCCTCAGCGCGTCATAGGCGGCATCGTCCATCACCGGCGCATCGTCCTGGTAATAGGCGCGATCGGCGGCGGCGATGCTGGCGGACAGCGCCTCCCGCTCGGCGCGGGCGGCCTCCGGCGTGAGGTCTTCGACGGGCATGGGAACGGAATCTGGCATGGCGTCGTTCTAGTTCAGGGGCGGTTCGCTGCGAAGGGCCTCTGCGGCCGGAGATCGTCGCGCCTTGGCATGGCGATTTGTGGCAGCAGTCGATCCGATGTAATCTGCCCCTTGCGACAACTGGATGCCCGGCGCCGACGCGGCCCGATCCATCGATCAGTTCGCGGACCGCAGGCGGACCGGGCCCAACCCGGGAGAACGCCATGGCCGACATGCACAGCTCACTGCGCCATCCGCGGATGGCGGCAGCGGATTCCTCCGGCGCGGACGGGCTGCCCGTCCACGAGATCCACGTCTCGGACCTGCGCGAAGCCTTGCGGCTCGGCTGGACCGACTTCCTCGCCCAGCCGAGCCATCTGCTCTTCATCGCGCTGATCTATCCCGTCGCGGGCATCGTGCTGGCGCGGCTGACGGTCAGCTACAACCTCTTCCCGCTGCTCTTCCCCCTGCTGTCCGGCTTCGCGCTGGTCGGGCCCTTCGCAGCCATCGGCCTCTACGAGATCAGCCGGCGCCGCGAGCGCGGCATGGACACCGGCTGGTCGAAGGCGCTCGACGTGTTGCGCTCGCCGGCCATCGGCTCGATCGCCGGGCTCGGCCTGCTGCTCTGCGGGCTGTTCGCGCTCTGGCTGTTCAGCGCCTGGGCGATCTATGGCTGGCTGATGGGCCCGGCCGCGCCCGCCTCGACCGGCGCCTTCCTCACCACGCTCTTCACCACCGTGAACGGCTGGACGCTGATCGTGCTCGGCAACGCCCTCGGCCTGCTTTTTGCGATCGCCGCCTTCTCGCTGACCGTGGTCGCCTTCCCGCTGATGCTCGACCGGCATGTCGGTCTGGCGACGGCGGTGCGCACCTCGGTCGCCGCCGTGGAGGCCAGCCCGCGCGTGATGATGTATTGGGGCCTCGCCATCGCCGGCCTGCTGGTTCTCGGCACCTTGCCGGTGCTGGTCGGCCTCGTGGTGGTCATGCCAGTGCTCGGCCATGCCAGCTGGCACCTCTACCGCCGGGCGGTGCCGCGCGAGCGGTGAGCGGCACCACGCCGGCCTCAATGCTGGTCGATCGCGACCTCGCGGGTCAGCCCGCGGCGGACGAGGCCGACTGCGAGCAGCACCGGGATCGAGGCGAGCAGCCCCATCGCCGAAAGCCGGCCCCACAGCGTCTCGTCCTCGTTGATCAGCGTGGCGATGAAGGCCGGCAGGGTGAAATTCGACGGCGTCTGGATGAAGAGCAGGGCGAACAGGAACTCGTTCCAGCTCATGATCGCCACGAAGACGCCTGTCGCGACGAGACCGGGCATCAGCAGCGGCGCCACGATGTCGCGCATGCGCTTGGCGAGGCCCGCCCCGTCGAGCATCGCCGCCTCCTCGAAGACGAAGGGCACGTCGCGCACGAAGCCGAGCAGCATCCAGATCGCGAACGGCAGCGCATGCACCTGGTTGACCAGGATCAGCCCGAGATGCGTGTCGAGCAGGCCGAAGGCGCGCAGCACCTGGTAGAGCGGGATGGCGAGCGCGATCGGCGGCGCGAGCTTGATGACCAGCACGAAGGCGAGGAACACCGCGTCGAAGCGGCGCGGCAGCGACAGCCGCACCAGCGCATAGGCTGCCGGCAGCGCCGCCAGCAGCGCCAGCGCCACCGTGCCCGCCGCGACGACGATGCTGTTCAGCCCGAGCCGCCACATCCCGGTCTCGGCCAGCGCGCGATAATGCTCCAGCGTCGGCGCGCGCGGCCAGAGCGCGATCGAGGTCGAGACGTATTCGGCCGGCGGCTTGAACGAGGTCGCGACCATCCAGATGAGCGGCACCAGCGACAGCGCGCAGAGCAGGATCGCGGCGGCGACGCGGATCATCGCCCGGCACCTTTCAGCAGCGAGACCGCATAGACCGCCGCCAGCAGCCCGGCGACGAGGATCATCACCACCGCGGCGGCGGAGGCGAGCCCGATGTCGAAGAAGCGGAAACCCTGCCGAAAGACGAAGAGCGACACCGTCTCGGTCGACTGGCCAGGCCCGCCGCCGGTCATCGCATAGACCTTATCGAACAGCTTGAAGCTCTCGACCGAGCGCAGCAGCGCCGCGATGAAGAGATAGGGCGCGAGCAGCGGCAGCGTCATGTCGCGGAACTGCCGCCAGCGCCCCGCACCGTCGACGCGCGCCGCCTCGTAGACGTCCTGCGGGATCAGGCGCAGCCCGGCGAAGATGATCAGGAAGGCGAAGGGCGCCGTCTGCCAGAGATCGACCAGCACGATCGACCAGAGCGCGAGGTTCGGATCGAACAGCCAGGCCACGCCCGGCAGGCCGATCGCGCGCAGCAGGTTGTTGAGATAGCCGAGATCGAAATGGAACCAGGCCCGCCAGATCGCGGTGACCACCATGGTCGACAGCACGAAGGGCGCGAGGAACAGCGTCATCACCAGCGTGCGGCCGCGAAAGGCGCGGTTGAGCAGGAGCGCAAGCCCCAGCCCCGCCACAACCTCGAGCACCGTCGCCGCCACCGTGAACAGGGCGGTGTTGACGACCGCCTGCCGGAAGAAGCGGCTCTCCCAGAGCTCACGGAAATTGTCGAAGCCGACGAAGGTCGCGTCGGCGAAACCGTAATCGGTGGCGAAGAAGGCGAGCGCCAGCGTCCGGCCGAGCGGATAGAGCGTCAGCACGCCGAAGAGCAGCAGGGCCGGCGCCAGCAGGAGCCAGGGAAGCAGGCGGGGCGAAGCGCTCATCGGGCGATCGCCATGCGCTCCGGCCGCACGGCCGGAGAGTCGATCACATCGGCCAGGGCGGCGCGAGACGCGCCCGGGGCCTGCGTGGCGGAGCGGAGAAGCAACGACCGCTCAGCGCTTCAGCGCCCGCGCGATCTGCGCGTTCGCTTCGGCCAGCGCCTGCTTCGGCTGCATCTGGCCGATCAGGGCGAGCTGGAGATAGTCGCCGAGTATCGTCTCGACGCGGGCCCATTGGGTGATGCGCGGGCGGGCACGAGCGACGTTCAGCGCCTCGAGCTGCGCCGGATACCAGCGGTACTTGGCGACGAGATCCTTGTCGTTGAACAGGGCGGCCAGCGTCGGCGGGTTGCCGGTCTCCAGCGCGATCAGCTTCTGGTTCTCGGGCGTGGTGACGAAGCGGATGAAGTCGGCCGCACGCGCCTTGTTGGGCGAATCCGACGGGATGCCGAGCAGCCAGGCGCCCAGCATCGGCGCCGGGCCCTTGGTCTCACCGGGCGAGCCGACGACCTCGACCTCGCCGGCGACCTTGGAGGCGCTGCCGTCGAGCGTGCCGGCCCAGGACGACCACATCTCCACTGCGATCGCGGCGCGGCCCTGCTGCATCGCATCGCGCAGCTCGGTGGCGTTGTAGGTCTCGACGCCCTTGGGCGCGAGCGCCTTGAACGTGAGGAACTGGGTCAGCGCCGCCTCGGCCTCGGCCGTGTCGAGCACGGCCTTGCCGTTGGCGGTGACGACGTCGCCGCCATGCGCCCAGAGCACCGGCAGGAAGGAGGTGACGATCGGGTTGCCCTTGATGCCGCGGAAGACCAGGCCGGAGATGCCCTGCTCCTTGTCCTGGATCGCCTGCGCGGCCTTCACCGCCTCGCTCCAGGTCTTCGGACGGGCGAAGCCGTGCTTGCTCAGCAGGTCCTTGCGATAGGCGAACATGGCGATATTGCCGACGAAGGGCGCGGCGTAGAGCTTGCCGTCATGGCGGGAGACCTCCAGCGCCGACTTGACGAACTCGCCGGGCAGGCCCCCCACGGTGCCGAGATCGGTCAGCCAGCCGCGCGACATGAATTCGGGCGCCCAGATGTCGTCGAGCATGGCGACATCGGTCGCGCCGGTCTTCTCGCGGGCACCGATGGCGAGGCGCTCGTAGAGCGGGCCGCCGCCGAGCTCCAGCCGCTCGATCTTCACCGCGGGATTCTTGGCCTGGTAGAGTTCCACCATCTTGGCCAGCGCCGGGGCGAAACCGGCGTCGCGCCCGGCGATCACCAGCCTGTCCTGCGCGCCCGCCGGCAGCGCGAGCCCGGCCAGCATCATTGCGGCGCCGAGCGCCGTCGCGATCATCCTCATGGCGTTCCCCTGTCCCGGGTCTCTGCCCGGCCGGGCATTGTGTGGGCGGATGACGCGCGGATGCAACAGGGATGCGACGGTGATGCGACAGCCCCGGAACCTTCCCCGACGACGCAGCGTTTCCTGACCGTCGCGGCGAGGTCGCGGCGCCGCGCCTGCGCAGGACACGCGGCAGAAGAGCAACCGGAAGGGGGGCGTCAAGCCATGAACAACATCATCTATATCGTCGGTCTCGTCGTCGTCGTGCTCGCGATCCTGTCCTTTCTCGGACTGCGCTGAGCCCACAGGGACGACGAACAGCAAAGGGCCGGAGCGTGCGACACGCTCCGGCCCTTTGCTGTTGGTGATGAGATCTGCGGCCGCGCCGCGCTGCCGTCAGCGGTCGCGCTTGGGCTTGCCGCCGAAGGGCTTGCCGGCCGGCTTGCCCTTGCCGCCGGGAGCGCCCCAGGGCTTGGCGGTGCCGGGCGCCTTGGCTGGGCCGCGCGGCGAACGCGGGCCGTCGCGATCCTGCTCGCGCCGCGCCGGGCGCGGACGCTCGTCATGATTGTCGAAGCCGCGAGCCGGAGCCGCGCGCCGGCCATGGCCCTCGCCATCCTGGCGCGGCGCCGGGCCGCGATCCTCCCAGGCCGAATTCTCGCGCGGCGCACCCTTTTCGGCGAAGGGCCGAGCCGGGCGGCGCTCGCCCTCGCCATCGGTCGCCTCGATGACGATCCGGTCGCGGTCGGGCTTGGCGACGCGCTGGGCGAAATGCTCGGCGACGTCGGCGTCGATCTCGACCTTGGTCTCGCGATCGAAGATGCGGATGGCGCCGACGGCGTCACGGGTGATGCCGCCGCGACGGCACAGCATCGGCAGCAGCTGGCGCGGGTCGGCGCCGCCCTTGCGGCCGATATTGAGCTTGAACCAGACGGTATCGCCGCGCGGGCCGGCACGCTCGCGGCGCTCGGCCGCTGCCTCCGGATCGCGCTGGAAGCGGCTCGACGGGCGGGCATAGTCCTCGGGCGCCCACACCGGCTTGCGCTCCGACTTGCCGAAGCCCGGATCGCCGACCTCCTCGATCGCCGGCAGGCGCGAGCGGTAGATGCGCACCAGGGCGGCGGCGAGCTCCTGCGCCGAGCGGTCGGCCAGCAGGGCCTCGACCATGCTGGCATCCTCCTCGCCGGTCTCGCCGAGGATCAGCGGGTCGCTCAGCAGCCGCTCGCGATCGAGCGCCAGGATGGCCTCGCGCGTCGGCGCGGCCTCCCACTGCGCCTGCGCGCCGGTGGCGGCCAGCAGCATCTCGGCCTTGCGGCGGCGCGAGGGCGGAACCAGCAGCACGCTGGTGCCCTTGCGCCCGGCGCGGCCGGTGCGGCCGCTGCGGTGCTGCATCACCTCGGGATCGTTGGGCAGTTCGGCATGGATGACCAGCGTCAGGCCCGGCAGGTCGATGCCGCGGGCCGCCACGTCGGTGGCGACGCAGACACGGGCGCGCCCGTCGCGCAGCGCCTGCAGCGCGGCGTTGCGCTCGTTCTGGCCGAGCTCGCCGGAGAGCGAGACCGCGAGGAAGCCGCGCTCGAGCAGGACGGCCTCGAGATGGCGCACCGCGTTGCGGGTGTTGCAGAACACCAGCGCGCAGGGCGCGTCGTGCAGGCGCAGCAGGTTGACGACGGCGAGTTCCGCCTCGCGCGGATAGACACGCACCGCCCGGTAGTCGATGTCGGCATGGCGGTTGTCGGCGCTGGCGACCTCGATGCGCAGCGCATTGCGCTGATAGCTCGCCGCCAGCGCGACGATAGTCTTGGGCAGGGTCGCGGAGAACAGCAGGCTGCGGCGCTCGGCCGGGGCCGTCTTCAGGATGAATTCGAGATCCTCGCGGAAGCCGAGATCGAGCATCTCGTCGGCCTCGTCGAGCACGACGGCGCGCAGCTCCGACAGGTCGAGACGGCGCCGCTCGATATGGTCGCGCAGGCGGCCCGGCGTGCCGACGACGATATGGGCGCCCTCGTCGAGCAGGGCGGCCTCGCGGCGCGGATCCATGCCGCCGACGCAGGAGATCACCTTGGCGCCGGTTTCGCGATAGAGCCAGCCCAGCTCGCGCTGGACCTGCAAGGCGAGCTCGCGCGTCGGCGCGATGATCAGGGCGAGCGGCAGGCCGGCCCGCGGCAGCGTCTCGCCACCTTCCAGCAGCGTCTCGCCGATCGCCAGCCCATAGGCCACCGTCTTGCCGGAGCCGGTCTGCGAGGAGACCAGCAGGTCGCGGCCCGCGGCGGCGGCGTCCAGCACGGCGCTCTGCACCGGGGTGGGCTCGCTGTAATTGCGTTCGGCGAGCGCGCGCGCGAGCGGCGGGCTCGTGAGGGTGAAGGACATCTTGTATCGGGCCTTGGTTTCAACCGCGCTCGCGAGGGGAGAGCGGAATAGGGGTGCGCCGCCGGAACCGTGAGGCGCGCTTACACGGCGCTCATAGAGCAAATCGGCCGTCAAGGGAAATGCGACGACCGCAGGGGGCGGGATCACCGCGCGCGGGATCGGCGACGCAGCGCGCGCGAAACCGCCCTGTCAGCCAGCGCCCGCGACGTCGAGCAGGCGGGCGGCGGCGGCGCGCGCCTCGGCGGTGATGCTGGCGCCGGCGAGCATGCGGGCGATCTCCTCGCGCCGGCTCTCCGCCTCCAGCGGCGAGACGCGGGTGACGATGCGCTCGGCCTCGCCCTCCCCCGCCTGGGCGGATTTCGCGATGAGGAAATGCCGATGCGCCTTGGCGGCGACCTGCGGCGCATGCGTCACGGCCACGACCTGCACCCGGCGCGCCAGCCGGGACAGCCGCTCGCCGATCGCGTCGGCGACCGCGCCGCCGACACCGGTGTCGATCTCGTCGAAGACCAAAGTCGGCGCCGAGCCGCGCTCGGCCAGCACCACCTTGAGCGCCAGCATGAAACGGGAGAGCTCGCCGCCCGAGGCGACCTTCATCATCGGGCCCGGCCGCGTGCCCGGATTGGTCTCGACCCAGAACTCGACCCGGTCGAAGCCCTCGGGCCCGCGCGCCTCGGGATCGCGGTCGATCTGGGTGATGAAGCGCGCACGTTCAAGCTTCAGCGGCGGCAACTCGCCCCGCACCGCCGAATCGAGCGCGGCCGCCGCGGCGGCCCGGCCCTCGGACAGCGTCGTCGCCAGCACGCGATAGCGCGCCTCGGCCTCGGCGACCTCGGTTTCCAGCCGGGCGAGCGAGCCCTCGCTCTCGTCCAGCGCCGCGAGATCGGCCGCCATCGTCTCCGCCAGCGCCGGCAACCCGTCGGCCGGCACGTCGAACTTGCGGGCCGCCGCCCGCAGCGCGAACAGGCGCTCCTCGACGCGCTCCAGCAGGCGCGGATCGTATTCCGCTGCCCGCAGCGCCGCGGCGAGGGCCTCGCCGGCCTCCTCCAGCGCCACCAAAGCGGTGTTGAGCGCGGCGACGGAGGGGTCGATCAGCTCCGGGGCCTGGCCGCTGCGCCGTTCGAGCCGGCGCAGCACGCCCGACAGCGCGGAAAGCGGCGAGCCCTGCCCGGCCACGGCCTCATGCGCCTCGGCGATGTCGCGCGTCACCTTCTCGGCCTGCATCATGCCCTGGCGCTGGCTGGCGAGCGTATCCTCCTCGCCGACCTCGGGCGCGAGTTGGCCGAGTTCCTCGACCGCATGGCGCAGGAAATCGGCCTCCTTGCGGGCGGCCTCGACGCGCTGGCGCTGGCTCTGCAGCGCCTGGCGTGCGGTCCTCAGCTCGTCGGCCGCGCGCGCCACGGCCGCGGCCTGCGCCGTCAGGTCGCCGAAACTGTCGAGGATGGAGCGGTGCTGCGCCGGATCGGTCAGGGCGCGGTCGTCGTGCTGGCCGTGGATCTCGACGAGCGCGCCGCCGATCGCCCGCAGGGTCTGCACGCTGACCGGCTGGTCGTTGACGAAGGCGCGGGTGCGCCCGTCGGCATATTGCACGCGGCGCAGGATCAGGTCGCCGTCGGTATCGATCTCCTGCGCCGCGGCGAGGCGGCGGGCCGGATGATCCAGCGGCAGGTCGAACACCGCGATGACCTGGCCCTGCAAGGCGCCGTGGCGGACCAGACCGCCATCGCCGCGACCGCCGAGCGCCAGCGCGAAGCCGTCGAGGAGGATGGACTTGCCGGCGCCGGTCTCGCCGGTCAGCACGCTCAGCCCGTCCCTAAACGAGACGTCGAGCCGATCGATCAGGACGATGTCGCGGATCGAGAGCTGGGCGAGCATGGCGCGGACTCAGCCGGAGCGCGAAAAACAGGCGGGCCGGCCATGAGCCGGAGGCATCGTCGCGGGGCAGGCCGGGGCGCGCATGGTCACCACACCCCGGACCGGCGCCGCGTCAGGGCACCAGGCCGGCGACGGTGCGGGTGAAGCCGGTGAACAGGCGGCTGATATAGGAGCCGCGATCCTCGCGCGGCTGCAGGCCGCCGCTCTCGAGCAGTACGTAGGCGTCCTTGTACCAGCGGCTGTCGGGGAAGTTGTGCCCGAGCACCGCCGCGGCCGTCTGCGCCTCGTTGGTGATGCCCAGCGCCATATAGGCCTCGGTCAGGCGCATCAGCGCCTCCTCGACATGGCGGGTGGTCTGGTACTTGGTGATCACGTCGCGGAAGCGGCCGACGGCGCCGGTATAGTTGCGCTTCTGCAGGTAGAAGCGGCCGACATTCATCTCCTTGCCGGCGAGCTGGTCGCGGGCGACCAGCATCTTCTCGCGCACGTCGATGACGTATTCGGACTTCGGATAGCGCTCCAGCAGTTCCTGCATGGCGCGCAGCGCCTGCTCGGTCCGCTCCTGGTCGCGGGTCACGTCCGGGATCTGGTTGTAGTAGGACATCGCGAGGATGTACTGCGCGTAGGCCGCGTCCGGGCTCGCCGGGTTCTGCGCCAGGAAGCGCCGCGAGGCGGTGATCGCGTCGTCGTAACGGGCCGCCTCGTAATTGGCGTAGGCCGTCATGATCAGGCCCTTGCGGGCGTAGGGCGAGAACGGGGACTGCTTGTCGATGGCCTCGAACTTCTTGTTCGCGCCCTCCGAATCGCCGTTCTGCAGGCGGGCGAGGCCTTCATTGTAGAGCTTGTCGGCCGGAACCTCCGGCGTCACCTCGGGCTTGTAGGTCTCGGGGCGGTCGAACGGGTTGAGCGAGCTCATCGTGTCGCAGCCGCCCAGGCCGGCTGCCAGGGCGACGGCCAGCGCCAGTCGCTTGCCACCGCCGGTCGAGACGCCGGGATTGAATGCCTTCAGCCGCATGACGCTCACTTCATCCGTTCACAAGCGCCCCCCCTGTCGCAGGTGGGCGGACATCGCTTTACCCTAGAAGCGCATGGTTCGCCAACCGGCGAAGCGCATCACGAGCTGAGCGGAGGCGCCGTGCATCCGACAGGAACCCGGCGAATGCAAGGCGTAGCCTCGCCGGAGGCGCGATTCTCAGTGAAGATCGGGCGCCAGCGCCGCGGGCATCGGCGCGCCGGCGGCCATCTGGACGGCGCGCGCGGCATAGGCCGGCTCGGCCTCGACGATGGTGTAGTTGGCGCGATCGGCGAAGAGCGCCTCGAGGATGCGCACATTCATCCGGTGGCCGCCGCAATAAGAGCGGAACTCGCCGAGGAGCGGATAGCCGGCCAGGGCGAGGTCGCCGATGGCGTCCAGCACCTTGTGGCGCACGAACTCGTCGGCGTAGCGCAGGCCCTCGGGGTTGATCACCTTGTCGTCGCCGATCGCGACGGTGTTGTCGAGCGAGGCGCCGAGCGCGAAACCGGCCTTCCAGAGCTGCTCGACATCGCGCATGAAGCCGAAGGTGCGGGCGCGCGAGATCTCGCGGGCATAGGCGACCGGCTCCAGATCGAAAATCTTGCGCTGGCGGCCAATGGCGACGGTGTCGAAATCGATCTCGACGTCGAGGCGGAAGCCGGACTCGGAGGGCGACAGCTCGGCGAAGGCGCGGCCATGCTCGACGCGGACCGGGCGCAGCACCTTGAGGTAGCGGCGGGTGGCACCAAGCGCCACGAGGCCGACGGCCTCGATCGCCTCGACGAACTCGGCGGCGCTGCCGTCCATGATCGGCATCTCGGGCCCGTCGACCTCGACGAGCACATTGTCGATGCCGAGGCCGGCGCAGGCCGACATCAGATGCTCGACGGTCGCGACCGAAGCGGAGCCCTGCTCGCCGAGCACGGTGCAGAGCTCGGTGGCGCTGACCTTGTTGTGGCGGGCGTGGATGAGCTGCTCATGGCCGCCCTCGAGCCCCTTGCGGAGGAAGACGACGCCGGTATTGGCGGAAGACGGACGCAGGCAGAGACGGGCGGGCGCTCCGGAATGAACCCCGATGCCGTCCAGGGTCACGGGCGCGCGAAGGGTCGTCTGCCGTTCAACCGTCATACTCTGTGTCCGATCCAAAACGCGATGATCCGGGTCCTGTGCGCCGGGCGGCGCGACCTCGAGAATGATCGATCGCGGTCCTCTGAAACGAGCGATCCGAAGCGTGGCTCCGATTCCCTCACCCCTTGATGTGCCCGCAAGATACGCGCAGCGGACAGTGCTTCAAAATCACGCTTTCTTTCGCTCTGTAACAGTCGGCAGAGAGCCTCAGAATACTGACTATTCCCTTGATTCTTATCGTTTTTTATTCGTTAAAAAAGCCCCGGCGCAAGCATGCGCCGGGGCCTGGTCTGATACGCGTTCGAACGGAGCGCGGAAAAGCTCAGCTCGACTGCCGCCGCAGGAAGGCGGGGATCTCGAGATGATCGTCTTCCTGCAGGCGCGCCGGGGCGGCACGGCCGTGCGGATCGAGCTGGCCCTGGGCGGGACGGCTGACCGGGGCCTGCGGCTGGCGGCGCATGAACTCGGCATGCGCGGCGCTGGGCGCCTGCGCCGGAGCGGGCTGCGCCGGACGGGCGGCGACGGGCGCCGGGGCCGGCATCGGGGCGGGCTCGCGCAGCGGCGCCGGCTCGACCATGTGCTCCTCCTCCTTGCGGCCGAAGCCGACGGAGGCGAGGCGCTGCATCAGCGACATGCGCTTCTGCTCGGCCGAGGGCTGCGGCGGCACGCCGGCGGTGGTCGCGCGGGTCTGCGCGATCTGGTTCTGCGCCGGGATCGGCAGCTCCTCGATCCGCGGCATGCGGGCCGGACGGATGACGGCGCGCTCGGGCGCCGGCGGGATGAAGCTGTCTTCCAGATGCGGCAGCTCGGCTTCCGGAGCGTGCGTCTCGACCACCGGAGCGGCGACCATGGCCGGGCGCGGCTGCACCGGCTCGATGCGGACGTCGGCGGCGTAGGCGGCAGGGGCGGCCTGGCGCACCGGCTCCTGCGTCAGCGGCAGGCGCGGCGCGGCCGGATGCTCGGCGATCACCGGAGCGACAGGCGCGGGGGCCGGCGCCGGGGCGGCGGCGGTGCGGATGTTGGGAACCGCGCTGCGCAGGCGGGCCTCGGCCTTCAGGCGCTCGGCAACCTCGGCGATGCGGGCCTCGGTCGCGTCGACCTCGCCCTCGGACTCCATCGGCTTGTCGATGCCGGTGGCGACGACGGAGACGCGCATCGTGCCTTCCATCGACTCGTCGAAGGTGGCGCCGACGATGATGTTGGCCTCGGAATCGACCTCCTCGCGGATGCGGGTGGCGGCCTCGTCGACCTCGTAGAGCTTCATGTCGCGCCCGCCGGTGATCGAGATCAGCAGGCCGCGCGCGCCGCGCATCGAGACGTCGTCGAGCAGCGGGTTGTTGATCGCCGCCTGGGCGGCGGAGAGCGCGCGCTTCTCGCCCTGGGCCTCGCCGGTGCCCATCATCGCCTTGCCCATGCCGCGCATCACGGCGCGCACGTCGGCGAAGTCGAGGTTGATCAGGCCGGGACGGACCATCAGGTCGGTGATGCAGGCGACGCCCGAATAGAGCACCTGGTCGGCCATGCCGAAGGCGTCGGCGAAGCCGGTGTCCTCGTTGGCGACGCGGAACAGGTTCTGGTTCGGGATGACGATGAGGGTGTCGACGGCCTCGTTCAGCTCGCCGATGCCGGCTTCCGCCATGCGCATGCGGCGCTGGCCCTCGAACTGGAAGGGCTTGGTGACGACGCCGACGGTCAGGATGCCCATGTCGCGAGCGACGCGGGCGATCGCCGGGGCGGCGCCGGTGCCGGTGCCGCCGCCCATGCCGGCGGTGATGAAGACCATGTGCGCGCCGGCAAGATGGTCGCGAATCTCGTCGATCACCTCCTCGGCGGCCGCGCGGCCGACTTCCGGCTGCGAGCCGGCGCCGAGCCCCTCGGTGACCTGCAGGCCCATCTGGATGATGCGCGGGGCGCGGGAGAGCGCGAGGGCCTGCGCGTCGGTATTGGCGCAGACGAAATCGACGCCGTCGAGGCCCGACTCGATCATGTTGTTGACGGCGTTGCCGCCGGCGCCGCCGACACCGAACACGGTGATCCGGGGCTTCAATTCCCGGATGTCCGGGGCTTGCAGGTTCATCGCCATGATTGCCTCTTTCACTCTCTCGTCCGGCGCCTGGCGGGCCGTCCCGTTTGTCCACGCCAGGGGCCGTGGCCCCGTTTCCAATTCCCAGAACTCACTCCGTTCCGCCCGGCCGGGACCGGGCGCAACGCAACGCGTCAGAAGCTTTCCTTCAGCCAGCGGCCGACACGGGAGAAGTACCCGTCGGTCGGATGGGCGAAATAGGCCGAGCTCGCACGCGGCTCGAAATGCTCGACATGCGCCACCTGCGGGTAGACCAGCAGGCCCACCGCCGCCGAGAAGGCCGGGCCCTTGCCGGCCTCGGGCAAACCGCGGATGCCGAGCGGCCGCCCGGTGCGGATCTGCCCGCCGAGCACGCGGCGCGCCACCTCCGGCATACCGGTGAGCTGGCAGGCGCCGCCGGTCAGCACCACGCGACGGCCGGTCTCCTGCGAGAAGCCGGCGGCCTTGAGGCGGTCGCGCACCAGTTCGAGGATCTCCTCGACCCGCGGCCGGATGATCCGGACCAGATGCGACTTCGACAGGTGGTTCGGCATGTCGCGCTCGTCGTCGTCGACCTGCGGCACCGCGATGATGTCGCGCTCGTCGGACGGGCTCGCCATCGCCGAGCCGTGCAGGGTCTTCAGCCGCTCGGCGGCCGAGACACGGGTCGACAGGCCGCGCGCCACGTCCATGGTGATGTGGTTGCCGCCGACCGCGACCGCGTCGGTATGGGTCAGGTGCCCGCCCGAGAACACGCCGAGGCTGGTGGTGCCGCCGCCCATGTCGACCACGACGACGCCCATCTCGGCCTCGTCGTCGACGAGGACGGAGAGGCCCGACGCGTAAGGCGTGGCGACGACCGCCTCGACCTCGAGGTCGCAGCGCTCGACCGCGAGCATGACGTTGCGGGCGGCCGCCGCCTCGGAGGCGACGACGTGCATGTCGACCGAGAGCGCCCCGCCGACGAGGCCGCGCGGATCGAGCACGCCGGGCGAACCGTCCAGCGCGTAGCCGGTCGGCAGCGCGTGCAGCACCGCCTTGCCGGGCGCGATCGCATGGGTGGCGGCGGCGGCGAGCACGCGCTTGACGTCCGCGTCGCCGACCGAGCCGCCGCGCAGCTCGACGCTGCCGGCATAATGCTGCGAGCCGAGCCGGCCGCCGGTCAGGTTGACGATGACCGACTGCACCTCGACCTTGGCCATGCGCTCGGCCGCGTCGACGGCGGCGCGGATGGCGCGCTCGGCGCTCTCCAGATCGATGATCGCCCCGCCCTTGAGGCCGAGCGAGCGCTGATGGCCGATGCCGACGATCCGCGCCACATGGGTGCGGCCGCGCAGGCGCTCATTGGCCTCGGCCGGCTGCAGCTCGGCGATCAGGCAGACCACCTTGCTGGTGCCGATGTCGAGCACCGACAGCGTCGCGCTCTTGCGCGACGACAGGGGCCGCATGCGCGGCGTCAGGCCATGGGAGGTCAGGCTCATGCCTCGCCCCTCCGCTTCTTGGTCTTGTTCTTGAGCTGCTCGGCCCGTGCGGCCGCGCCCTCTTCGGTCAGCCGCATGGTGATGCGGTCGGGCTGGCGCAGGTCGATGGCGATCAGGTCCTTCTCGCTGACGGCGAAGTCGCGCTCGAGCCCGACCAGGCGGGTGACGGCGGCCTTCGTGTCGTCCTCCGGCAGGCGGATATCGATGCCGGTGTCGAGCTTGAGGTTCCAGCGACGGCCGGCGACCAGGCTGCCGGCGCGGATGCGCGGCGCGAACGGGCCGGCCTCGGCGAGCAGGGCGACGTAGTCGCGGGCGCGCAGATTGGCGCCCTCCCCGACCACCAGCGGCAGATAGGCGAAGCGGCCATCGTCCATGCGGTCGATCACGGTGCCGTCGGCGGCGATCAGGAACAGCTCGCCCTTGACCTGCCAGAGCGCGAAGGGCTCGCGCTCGACGAGGTTGATGACGATCTCGCCCGGATAGAGCTTGCGCACCGCGGCCTCGCGGATCATCGGCATCTCTTCCAGCCGCTTGCGCGCCGCATCGGCGTCGAAGAAGGCGAGCGAGATCTTCGGATCGATGCCGGCGGCAACCAGCACCTCGATCTCCGACAGCCCGTTCAGGCCCGAGACGGTGACGCGGTCGATGCCGAAGCCGGCAAGACGCGCCAGCGCGTGCTTCGGCTCGCCATAGGCTTCGCGCAGCGTCTCGACATGGCCGCCGAGGGCGGCGCCCGTCGTCACGCTCGCACCGAGGAAGGCGAGCGCCAGCCAGGTGCCGAGCCCGCGCGGCAGGCGCTGCGCCAGCGGCAGCGCGCCACGGCGCGAACCGCGGAACCAGCGGCGTTGCCGCTCTCCGACGAGCAGCGGGGGTCCGGGCCTGCGCACCGGGACCAGCGGAGTGGAGCCGACCAGCATCGCATTCACCGATTCAAGGAGGCGTCCTCGACCATCCATCCGACGAGCTCACCGAAATTCATGCCCGCATGGGCGGCCAGTTCAGGCACAAGGCTGGTCTCGGTCATGCCGGGTTGCGTGTTGACCTCCAGCCAGACGAGAGACCCGCTCTCGTCGTCGTATCGGAAGTCGGACCGACTGACCCCGCGGCACCCGATTGCTTGATGCGCCGTTAACGCACACTCTTCGATTTGGCGGTAAATATTCGGTAAAATTTGTGCCGGGCAGATGTGGACCGAGCCGCCTTTCGCATACTTGGCGTCGTAGTCGTAGAACTCGCCCGTCGCGGCGCGAATCTCGGTTACGCCCAAGGACTTGCCGTCCATCACGGCGCAGGTCAGCTCCCGCCCGGCGACGAAGCGCTCGGCCAGCAGCAGCTCGCCGCAGGGCCAGTCTTCGCGGGCGACTTCCTGCGGCGGGTGCTCGCGACCTTCCTTAACGATCACCACCCCGACCGAGGATCCCTCGTCGATCGGCTTGAGGACGTAAGGGGTCGGCAGGACATGGTGCTTGGCCGCCTCGAAGCGCGAGACCGTGACGCCATGGGCGACCGGAACGCCGGCCGCGGCGGCGACCATCTTGGCCTTGTCCTTGCGGATCGCCAGCGACGAGGCCAGCACGCCGGAATGGGTGTAGGGGATGCCGAGGATCTCGAGCAGGCCCTGGATGGTGCCGTCCTCGCCAAAGCGGCCGTGCAGCGCGTTGAAGACGACATCCGGGCGCAGCGCCGCCAGCACGGCGGCGATATCGCGCTGCACGTCGATGCGCGTGACGCGATAGCCGATCGCTTCGAGCGCGGCGGCGCAGGCCGCGCCGGAGCTGAGGCTCACCGCCCGCTCGACCGACCAACCACCCATCAGGACCGCGACATGCTTGCTCATGAGGACTCCGCTGCACCTCTGCGGAGACCCTGAACAGACATGGTTAACGGCCCGTTAAGACCGGTTAACGGACCGGCCGGTGTGACTTGGCCGCCTCACCCGCGCGCGTCCCGGACGAAGCTCCGCAACCGCAGCACACCGCGGCCGCAACGGTGCATAAGCCGCAGGGCAGGCCCGTTAACGGGCAGGAATCGGCTGCGGATCGCCACGGGAATAAGAAAGCGCCGGCGGCTCCCGCGCGCTTCAAGAGGTGGCATCGCCGGCTGCGTTTCGACCGGCGCGAGAGACGCCACGCCCCGCCTCAGGCCGGCACGCCGATGCGCTTGATTTCCCAGTGCAGCTCGACGCCGGACTGTTCCTTGACCCGGCGGCGGACCTCCTCGCCCAGCGCCTCGATATCGGCCGCCGTGGCGCCCCCGGTGTTGATCAGGAAATTGCAGTGCATCTCGGAGACCTGGGCCCCGCCGACCCGCAGGCCGCGGCAGCCGGCGGCGTCGACCAGCTGCCAGGCCTTGCCGCCCTCCGGGTTCTTGAAGGTCGAACCGCCGGTCCGCTCCTTGATCGGCTGCGCCGCCTCGCGCGCCGCCGTGACCCGGTCCATCTCGGCCAGGATCGCCTCGCGATCGCCCGGCCGGCCCTGGAACAGCGCCGAGGTGAAGACGATGTCGGCCGGCGCCGTGCTGTTGCGATAGCTGAAGCCCATCTGCGCATGGGAGAGCGTCACGATCTCGCCCTTGCGGGTGACGCCGCGCGCCTCGACCAGCGCATCCGTGGTCTCGCCGCCATGGGCGCCGGCATTCATGCGCAGCGCCCCGCCGATGCAGCCGGGAATGCCGCGATAGAAGGCGAGCCCGTCCAGCGCCGCATCGGCCGCCGCGCGCGCCAGCTTGACGTCGGGCGTGGCCGCCCCCGCCCGCAGACGGTCGCCGGGCTCTACCACGATCTCGCCGAAGGCCTTGCCGGCGAGGCGAATCACCAGCCCGGGAATGCCGCCGTCGCGCACGATCAGGTTCGAGCCGAGGCCGATCACCGTAACGGGAATTTCGGCCGGCAACCGCGCCAGCAGATAGGCGAGATCGGCCTCGTCGGCCGGGGTGAACAGCAGTTGCGCCGGCCCGCCGACGCGGAACCAGGTCACCGGCGCCAGCGGCTGGTTGGCGAGAAGCCGCCCGCGCAACTCCGGCGCGGCAGCGAGGATCTCGGCGGAGATGTCGGGGAAAGCCATGAGGACGCTCGCGCTAGTCCTTCTTCCCTCGGGGGAGAAGGTGGCCCGGCGGAGCCGGGTCGGATGAGGGCAGTCCGGCGAGGCCGATCCGATCGGCGATCTCGCGCAGGACGAAATCGAGGTTTCCTAGAACGCGCTCATTGGGAAAGCGCAAGACCTGGTAGCCCTCGCGTCGCAGAAAAGCGTCGCGACGCGCATCGCGGGCTCGTGCCTCGTCACTGGCATGCGGCTCGCCGTCGAGCTCCACGATCAGGCGGTGCTCGAAGCAGCAGAAATCCGCGACGAACGCACCGATCGCCATCTGGCGCTTGAACTTGAGATTGGCGAAACGCCGGGC
Source organism: Allobosea sp. TWI1241 (assembly GCF_039673065.1). Lineage (NCBI taxonomy): Bacteria > Pseudomonadati > Pseudomonadota > Alphaproteobacteria > Hyphomicrobiales > Alloboseaceae > Allobosea > Allobosea sp. TWI1241. The sequence continues at coordinate 337,132 of NZ_JBDJKW010000001.1, forward strand.
GCGAACCGCCTGCCAGAACGCGGCTTCGGCGCGCGTCGGCTGGCGCCGTTGGTCGCGGGCGAGAGCGAGGGTACCGGCCGTGTTCTTGCGCTCCACGGCCGGCTTTCCCGCATCCGTCAGCGCTTCGCGCTGCCACCTTCTCCCCCGTGGGGAGAAGGAACGAACGAGGCCAGCTCGCCCGGCAGGGCGTAGGCCCATTGCGTGATGTTGCCGGCGCCGAGGCAGACGACGTAGTCGCCGGGACCAGCCAGGGTCGAGACCATGGCGGCCAGCTTGTCGGGGGCCGGCAGCGGCAGGGCGTGGCGATGGCCGCGCGCCTTGATCGCGGCGACCAGCCCGTCGCGGTCGGCGCCGGGAATCGGCTGCTCGCCGGCAGCGTAGACATCGGCGACGATCACCGTGTCGGCATCGTTGAAGCAGGCGGCGAAGTCGTTGAACAGGCTGGACAGGCGCGAATAGCGGTGCGGCTGCACCACGGCGATCACCTTGCCCTTGGTCGAGGCCCGCGCCGCGCGCAGCACCGCCGAGATCTCGACCGGATGGTGGCCGTAGTCGTCGAAGATCTGCGCGCCGTTCCATTCGCCGGTGCGGGTGAAGCGGCGCGTCACGCCGCCGAAGCCGGCCAGCCCCTCACGAATGGTCTCGACCGGCACGCCGAGATCATAGGCGACGGCGATCGCAGCCGTGGCGTTCAGCGCGTTGTGATGGCCGGGCATCGGCATGACGAGGTCGCGCACCAGCTCCTCGCGGCCGCGCTTGCGGTCGCGGATCAGCAGCGAGAAGCGCGACTGGCCGCCGGCGAGGTCGATGTCGACCAGGCGGAAATCGGCCTGCGGGTTCTCGCCATAGGTGATCACCCGGCGGTCCTCGATCTGCCCGACCAGCTCCTGCACGGTGGGATGGTCGATGCACATCACCGCGAAGCCGTAGAAGGGCAGGTTCTCGACGAAGGAGCGGAACGCCGCCTTGATCGCATCGAAGGAGCCGAAATGGTCAAGATGCTCGGGGTCGATATTGGTGATGATCGCGACGTCGGCCGGCAGCTTCAGGAAGGTGCCGTCGGATTCGTCGGCCTCCACCACCATCCAGTCGCTCTCGCCCATGCGGGCATTGGTGCCGTAGGCGTTGATGATGCCGCCATTGATCACGGTCGGGTCGAGCCCGCCCTTGTCCATCAGCGTCGCGACCAGCGAGGTGGTCGTGGTCTTGCCATGCGTGCCGGCGATGGCGACGCAGGATTTCAGCCGCATCAGCTCGGCCAGCATCTCGGCGCGGCGCACCACCGGCAGGCGCTTCTCGCGCGCCGCCATCAGCTCGGGGTTGTCGCGCTTGATCGCGGTCGAGACCACGACGACCTCGGCCTCGCCGAGATTGGCGGCGGCGTGGCCGACGAAGGTCGCGATGCCCTTCTCCGCGAGACGGCGGACATTGGCGTTGTCGGAGGCGTCCGAGCCCTGCACCTTGTAGCCGAGATTGTGCAGCACCTCGGCGATGCCGGACATGCCGATGCCGCCGATGCCGACGAAATGGATGGAGCCGAGCTTCGGCGGCAGTTTCATGGCACTACGGTCCTAAAACGATCAGATCTGGGCGGTTTCGGCGATCAGCCGCGCGAGCCGGTCGGCCGCGTCGGGAATGCCCGCGCTCTTGGCGCTCGCGGCCATCGCCGTCAAGCGCGACGGCTCGGCGAGCAGGGCCGAGAGCTCGGCGGCTAGGCGCGCAGGCGTGAAATCGGGCTGGAGGATGCGCAGCGCCCCGCCCGCCCGCTCGAGCACCGCCGCGTTGGCGGCCTGATCCTGGTCGAGCGAGCCCGGCAGCGGCACCAGGATCGCCGGCCTGCCGATCACGGTCAGCTCCGCCACCGTCGAGGCCCCTGCCCGGCCGATCACCAGATGCGAGGCCGCCATCCGCGCCGGCAGGTCCTTGAAGAAGGGCGCCAGCTCGAAGCGGATGCCGAGATCGGCATAGACCCGGCGCACGCGCTCGTCGTCCTCGACGCGCGCCTGCTGCACCACGGAGATCCGGGCGCGTTCCTCGGGCGGGAGCAGTTGCAGCGCCGGCGGCACGATGTCGGCCATCACCCGCGCGCCCTGGCTTCCGCCGAAGACAAGCAGCTCGAGCCGGCCGTCCAGCGCCGGATAGGGCGAGGCGGCTGCGATCACCGCCGGGCGCACCGGATTGCCGACCTGCCGGCACTTGGCGGCCTGCTCGGGAGCGAGCCCGCCGACCTCGGCGAAGCCGGTGGCGATCAGCTTCACCCGCCCGGCGAGGAAGCGGTTGGCCCGGCCGGCGACCGCGTTCTGCTCGTGCACCATGGTCGGCACGCCCATCAGCGCCGCGGCGAAGACCGGCGGCACGGTGGGATAGCCGCCGAAGCCGACGACCATCGCCGGTTTCAGCGCCCTGATCGCGGCCCGCGCCGCCAGCGCGCCGCGCAGCAGCACGAACGCGGCCTTCGCCATCTTGAGCGGCGACTTGCCGGAAGGCGTGGCCGCCGGAACGGCGTGGATCGATTCGGCCGGGAACGAACCGGCATATTCGGCCGCGCGCGTGTCGGTGATCAGCGCGACACGGAAGCCGCGCGCATGCAGCGCATGGCTGGCCGCCTCCGCGGGGAACAGATGCCCGCCGGTCCCGCCCGCGGCGAGCACGATCAGCGGCGCGGAGCCGCCCGCAGCCTGGGCCATGGTCTCAGTACCTCGAATTGCCGAGCGTCTCGGAGCGCGGCCGTCGCCGCGTCAGCGCCAGCAGGAAGCCGGTGCCCAGCGCCAGCGAGATCAGCGAGGAGCCGCCATAGGAGATGAAGGGCAGCGTCATGCCCTTGGCCGGCATCATGTGCAGGTTGACCATCATGTTGATCGCGGCCTGCGTGCCGAACAGCAGGGCAAGGCCGGTGACGGCGAGGCGGATGAACGGATCCTCCGCCCGCTGCGCGATGAACAGCGCCCGCAGCACGATGACCGCGAACAGCGCCACCAGCAGCATGCAGATCACCACGCCGAACTCCTCCGCGGTCACGGCGAAGATGAAGTCGGTATGGGCGTCGGGCAGGATGCGCTTCACCGTGCCCTCGCCCGGCCCCTTCCCGAACCAGCCGCCCTGCGCGAAGCTCTCCAGCGCGGTGTCGACCTGGAAGGTGTCGCCCGAATCCTTGTCCATGAAGCGCGCGATACGGCCGCGGACATGCGGGATGAGCTGGTAGGCGATCAGCAGGCCGAAGGCGCCGAGCCCCCCGAGCCCCATCACCCAGAACCAGTGCAGGCCGGCGACGAAGAACAGCCCGGCCCAGACCAGGGTGATCAGCACGGTCTGGCCGAAATCGGGCTGGAGGATCAGCGGCACGATCGCCAGCGGCAGCAGCGCGAAGGCGATCAGGGTGCCCGGCAGGTCGGGCCGGCGCGAGCCCTCGGAAAAGGCCCAGGCCGAGAGCACGACGAAGGCCGGCTTGAGGAACTCGGAGGGCTGGATCGAGCCCAGCGGCCCGAGCGAGAGCCAGCGCGTCGCGCCCTTGACCTCGACGCCGAAGCGCAGCGTCGCCAGCACCGCCAGGAAGGAGAACACGAACAGCAGGAGCGCCGCCCGGCGCACCTGGCGCGGCGAGAACATCGAGGTGACGAGGAAGACGGCGAGCGCCGCCAGCAGATAAACCGCCTGGCGATTGACGAAATGGAAGGTGGAGAGCCCCAGCCGCTCGGCGACCGGCGGGCCGCCGGCCATCAGCAGCACCACGCCGGACACCATCAGGGCGACCAGCGTCGACAGGATGATGCGGTCGATCGACCACCACCAGCGGCCGCTCAGGCTCGGTTCTGCGCGCGAGACCATCTGTCCAAAGGCTCCTACCGGACGGGCCGACCAGTCGCGCCGGCTCCGGCGAATCACTCTGGCAAGGACTGGTTAACCGATTGATTCCGGACCGCCCCCGCGGGCGTCCCTCAACCGGACGCCGCCGAGGGCACGAAGCCCGGCAGCGCGCTCACCAGCGCCCGGAACGCATCGCCGCGCACCTCGAAATTCGGGAACTGGTCGTAGGAGGCGCAGGCCGGCGAGAGCAGCACCGCGATCTCGCCCTCCCCGGCTTGCGCCAGCGCGGCCCCGGTGGCGGCGGCGACCGCTCGGTCCAGCGTGCCGGAGCGCTCATAGGCCACCCGCCCGTCGGCGTCGAAGGTCGCGGCGAAGGCGTCGCTGGCGGCACCGATCAGGTAGGCATGCGCGATATTGGGGAAATAGCGCCGCAGCGTCTCGATGCCGCCCTCCTTGGCCTTGCCGCCGAGGATCCAGAAGATCGTGCGGAAGGAGGTCAGCGCCTTTTGGGTCGAATCGGCGTTGGTCGCCTTGGAATCGTTGATGAAGACGACACGGCCGATGCGGCCGAGTTCCTCCATCCGGTGCTTCAGCCCGGGATAGCTGCGGAAGCCGGCGGCGATCTCCTCCGGCGTCAGCCCCAGCGCCTCGCAGGCGGCGAAGGCGGCGGCGGCGTTCTGCGCATTGTGGCTGCCGCGTAAGCTACCGATGCCGGCGAGATTGGCCACGACCTTCGGCTTACCGTCGCGCACCGCGACGATGCGGGTGTCGAGCCGCCCGTCGTTGGCGGTGACGCCGGCGAAGATGCCCTCGTCGAGCGGCTGCTCGCCGCTGATCCGCACCAGCGGCAGCCCGCTCGCCGCACGCCTGCGCGCCATGGCGAGCGAAGGCGCGTCGTCGACGCCGATCACCGCGATGTCGGAGGCGACGACGAGCCGCTCCTTGATCGCGCCATAGGCCTCGAAGGTGCCGTGCCGGTCGAGATGGTCCGGCGTCAGGTTCATCTGGATGCCGACCGTCGGCTTGATCGAGGGGGCGAGGTCGATCTGGAAGGTCGAGCACTCGATGACGTGGATGCGGCCCGCGGCCGGTGGCGCCAGCGCCAGCACCGCCGTGCCGATATTGCCGCCCATCTGCACGTCGCGCCCGGCCGAGGTCAGAACATGGGCGATCAGGGCCGTGGTGGTCGACTTGCCGTTGGTCCCGGTGATGCAGATGACCGGCGCGGCCGGCGCGGACTTCGCCCGCTCCAGGAAGAACAGTTCGATGTCGCCGATCACCGGGACATTGGCGGCCTTCGCTTTCTCGACGGTCCAGTGCGGCGCCGGATGGGTCAGCGGCACGCCGGGCGAGAGCACGAAGGCGGCGAAGCCCGACCAGTCCGCCTCGGCGAGATCGAACAGCGTGAAGCCCTCGGCTGCCGCTTTGTCGCGGCTCGCCTGGTTGTCGTCCCAGCACGCGACCTCGGCACCGCCGGCGACCAGCGCGCGCGCCGTCGCCAGCCCCGAGCCGCCGAGACCGAACAGGGCGAGCGTCTCGCCCGCGAAAACCGTGACGGGTGTCATGGCCGGCGCCATCCTCAGCGCAGCTTCAGCGTGGCGAGGCCGACCAGCGCCAGCACCACCGAGATGATCCAGAAGCGGATCACCACCTGCGGCTCGGTCCAGCCCAGCTTCTCGAAATGATGGTGGATCGGCGCCATCAGGAAGACGCGCCGGCCGGTGCGCTTGAACACCGCGACCTGGATGATGACCGAGAGCGCCTCGACCACGAACAGGCCGCCGACGATCGCCAGCACGATCTCGTGCTTGGTCGCCACCGCGATGGTGCCGAGCATGCCGCCCAAGCCGAGCGAGCCGGTATCGCCCATGAAGATCTGCGCCGGGGGCGCGTTGAACCAGAGGAAGCCCAGGCCGGCGCCCATCATCGCGCCGCAGATCACCGCGAGTTCGCCGACGCCGGGGACGTGGTGGATCTGGAGGTAGTTGGCGAAGATCGCGTTGCCGCTCAGATAGGCGATGAAGCCGAAGGTCCCGGCCGCGATCATCACCGGCACGATAGCGAGGCCGTCGAGCCCGTCGGTCAGGTTCACCGAATTGCCGGCGCCGACCACGACGAAGGCCGTCACCAGCGGGAACAGCAGGCCGAGCGGGATCATCCATTCCTTGATGAAGGGCAGCGCGAAGCCGGTCGCCAGCGAGGGCGGGCTGATCATCATGATGCCGGCGCAGGCGATCAGCGCTATGACCACCTCCAGTCCGAGCCGGGCCGCGCTGGAGAAGCCCTTGTGGGACTGCTTCGTCACCTTGAGGAAGTCGTCGTAGAAGCCGATCGCGCCATAGCTCGCGGTGACGCCGAGCACGATCCAGACGTAAGGGTTGGCGAGGTTGCCCCAGAGCAGCGTCGCCGCGAACAGGCCCGACAGGATCATCAGCCCGCCCATGGTCGGCGTGCCGCGCTTGGCGAGATGCGATTCTGGCCCGTCGGTGCGGATCGGCTGGCCCTTGCCCTGCTTGATCCTGAGCCAGGAGATCGCCGCCGGGCCGAAGAAGAACACGAAGAGCAGCGCCGTCGCCGTCGCGCCGCCGGCGCGGAAGGTGATGTAGCGGAATACGTTCAGGATCGGGAAATGCGCCGAGAACTCGGCGAGCAAAACCAGCATGAAACCCTGTCCCCTGTCCCCCCGGCGCGCGGATGCGGCGCCCGGTCTCGTCAGTCGTCGGAAGTCTCGACCGGGAAGCGCGCGGTCATCGCCTTCACGATCGTGCCCATGCGCGAGCCCAGCGACCCCTTGACGGTGACCACGTCACCGGCCCGCAGCGCGTCGAGCACCAGCGGTTCCAGCCCGCTCGCCTGCGCGGCATAAGCGCCCCGGAGGCGGGAAGGCAAGGCGTCGTAGAGCGATCGCATCAGCGGACCGCAGGCGAAGACGAGGTCGATGCCGTTTCCCAGCACCGGCTCGGCCAGGCCCTTGTGCAGCGCTGGCCCGGTTTCGCCGAGTTCGAGCATGTCGCCGAGCACGGCGATTCGCCGGCCGCGGCCGCCCGGCGCCATCCGGCCGAGATTCTCGATCGCGGCACGCATCGAGGCCGGGTTGCCGTTATAGCTCTCGTCGATCAGCGTGAACGGCCCGGCCGGCGCGTGCAGCATCTGCCGCGCGCCACGCCCAGCCGGCGGCTTGAGATCGCCGAGCGCCAGCGCCGCCAGCGCCAGGTCCGCCCCAAGCGCCTCGGCCGCCGCCAGCACGGCGAGCGAGTTCAGCACGATGTGGCGGCCAGGGCTGCCGAGCTTGTAGGCGACGCTCTGGCCGTTGACGCTGGCCTCCACCGTCGAGAGGTCGGGCGTCAGGCAGCAGCCGAGCAGGCGCACATCCGCATCGGCGCTCTCGCCGAAGCCGATGACGCGGCCGGCCGGACTGTCCTGCGCCAGCTCGCGCAGCAGGCCCGCCTGCGGAATGTCCGCGTTGACGATCGCCGTGCCGCCCGGGCGCAGCCCCTGGAAGATCGAGGCCTTCTCGCGCGCGATACCCTCGATCGACTCGAAGGCGGCGAGATGCACCGGCTGCACGGTGGTCACCACCGCGACCTCGGGAGAGACCATGCGCGCCAGCGGCAGGATCTCGCCCGGGCTGTTCATGCCGATCTCGTAGACGCCGTAGCGCACGTCGCGCGGCGTCCGGCACAGCGTCAGCGGAACGCCCCAGTGATTGTTGTAGGAGGCGACCGGCGCATGCGTCTTGCCCTGGCGCGAGAGCACGAGCCGCAGCGCCTCCTTGGTGCCTGTCTTGCCGACGGAGCCGGTGACCGCGACCACGCCGGCCTGAAGCTCGGCGCGGCGGGCCATGCCGGCCTTTTCCATGGCGCGCAGCACGTCGGGAACCACCGCGAGCGGCGCGTCGGCCGGAAAGGAATCGGCATGGGCCGCGTCGACCACCGCCAGCCCAGCGCCCTTGTCCAGTGCGCCGGCGACGAAGTCGTGCCCGTCACGGCTGTCGCCGCGGATGGCGAAGAAGGCGTCGCCCGGCTCCAGCGTGCGCGTGTCGATCGAGATCCCGCCGATCGCGCCCGGCACCGGGCCGCGCCCGGCCGCCTCCATCGCCGCGAGCAGGCGCGCGCCGCTCCAGAGCGGTTCCGCAGTCATGATGTCATCCCCCAGCCAGATCGGCGATCGCCGCCAGCACCACCGCATGGTCCGAGAACGGCAAGGTCCGATCGCCGACGATCTGGCCGGTTTCATGGCCCTTTCCGGCCACGACCAGCACGTCCCCTTGCCGCAGCTCGGAAACCGCCGTGGCGATCGCCTCGGCGCGGTCGCCGATCTCGCGCAGACGCCCCGGCGCGGCGGCCATGATCGCCGCGCGGATCGCGGCCGGATCCTCGCTGCGCGGATTGTCGTCGGTGACGATCGCGATGTCGGCGCCCTCGGCGGCGATGGCCCCCATCAGCGGGCGCTTGGCCCGGTCGCGGTCGCCGCCGCAGCCGAAGACGCAGATCAGCCGGCCGGTGGCATAGGGCCGCATCGTCGCCAGCACGGCCGCCAGCGCGTCGGGCTTGTGCGCGTAGTCGACGACGACGAGCCCGCCGCGGAAGTCTCCGACCCGTTCGAGCCGGCCGGCGACGCCGCGCAGGCCCGCAAAAGCCGCGACCGCCGCCTCGGCGCGCTCGCCCGCCGCGACGGCGAGCCCGGCCGCGACCAGCGCATTGCCGGCCATGAAATCGCCCGCGAGCGGCAGCAGAACCGGAACACGGACGCCGTCAGCCTCGACCACGAGACGCTGCGCGAAGCCCTCGCGCTCCACCGAGATCAGCCGCAGCCGGTCGCCGCCCTTGCCGACGCCGATCACCGGATGGCCGGCGGCGCGGGCCGCCTGCTCGGCCTTGTCCGCCATGGCGCCGTCGCGGTTGATCACCACCGGCGCGCCGTGCGGCAGCAATTCCCAGAGCCGCAGCTTGGCCGCGAGGTACTCCGCGACATCGGCGTGATAGTCGAGATGGTCGTGGCCGAGATTGATGAAGGCGCCCGCCGAGAGCCGGACACCGTCGAGCCGCCGCTGGTCGAGCCCGTGCGAGGACGCCTCCATCGCCAGATGGGTGATGCCGTCGCCGGCGAGCCGGTCGAGCGAAGCGTGCAGCGAGAGCGGGTCCGGCGTGGTCAGCGAGCCGTAATCGGCGCCGCTCTCGGTCACCACGCCGATCGTGCCGAGGCTCGCCGCCTTGCGGCCGCAGGCCATGAATATCTGCCGCGTGAACTCCGCGACGGAGGATTTGCCGCTGGTGCCGGTCACCGCGACGATCATCGCCGGCTGGCGCGGATGCACCACAGCGGCCGCCAGCGCCAGCGCGCGACGCGGATCCTCGACCCGGGCGAAGACGACCTGCGCCGGCAGGTCGGCCGGCCTGTCCTGCGCCGAGACGATCGCGACTGCGCCCTTGGCCACCGCGTCGGCGATGAAGCGGCCGCCATCGGCGCGCGAGCCGGCCAGCGCCACGAAGGCGTCGCCGCTCACGACCTTGCGACTGTCGAAGGCGACGCCGCCGACGCGCTGCGCGGGCGCATCCGGAAAGGCTCCCGGAAAGAGCTGGCCCAGGCTGAAACCGGTGTCGCGCGTCGCCATGATGTGCCGATCCGTCAGCGTGTGCCCCAGGCGCCGAGCCGCGCCATCAGCGGGAACGGGGCGGTCGGCGGCTCGAAGCGCGGCGGCAGGCCGAGCAGCGGGGCCGCCCGCTCGATGACCTTGCCGGTGGTGACGCCGGCGTTCCAGGCCGCGGTCGAATAGCCGCCGCTCTCGGCATAGCCCTTCGGCTCGTCATAGATCGAGAGGAAGAGGTAGCGCGGCTTGTCGGAGGGCACGACCGCCATGAAGGTGGTGAAGTTCTTGTTCTTGGCGTAGCGGCCGTTGATGACCTTCTCGGCCGTGCCGGTCTTGCCGCCGACGAAATAGCCCGGAATGCTCGCCTTGCGGGCCGAGCCGCGCTCGCCGTTAAGCCACATGATGTAGCGCATCGCCTCCGAGGTCTCGGGCTTGATGACGCGCTGCGCCACCTTGTCCGCCTCCTCCTGGGTGCGCTTGATATAGGTCGGCGTGATCAGCTTGCCGCCGTTGACCAGCGCGGCGACCGCGGCCAGCGCCTGGATCGGCGCGACCGCGAGGCCGTGGCCGAAGGCGATGGTCGCGGTGTTGATCTCGCCCCAGCGCGGCGGCAGGATCGGCGCGGCGCTCTCCGGCAACTCGGTCGTCATGCGGTCGAGCTGCATCATCTTCTTCAGGAAGGCGCGGTGGCCCTCGACGCCGACAGAGAGCGCCATCTTGATGGAGCCCATGTTCGACGAGTGCAGGAAGACCTCCGGCACGGTCAGCGTCCGGCCGGTGCCGTGATATTCGCGGATGACCTGGCGGCCGAAGCGCATCATGCCGCCGGCGGTCGAATAGGTGGAGTTGATATTGGCCTTGCCGGCGTCGAGCGCCATCGCGACCGTCAGCGCCTTGAAGGTCGAGCCCATCTCGTAGACGCCGACATTGATCCGGTTGATCCGGTCCTTCTCATGCGCGTCGACCGGGTTGCTCGGGTCGAAATCGGGCAGCGAGACCGAGGCGATGACCTCGCCGGTGTTGACGTCCATGATCGCGCCCGCCGCGGCGATGGCACGGTACTTCTCCATGCCCTTGACCAGCTCGTCGCGCAGAAGGTGCTGCACGCGCAGGTCGACCGAGAGCTGGATCGGCTTGAGATCGCTCGCCTGGGTGGCGAAGCCGGCACCGTTGAGGTCCTGCAGCCCCTTGGAGTCGATGTATTTCTCGATACCGGCGATGCCGACATTGTCGACATTGGCGAAGCCGAGGATATGCGCCGCCGCCGGGCCGTTCGGATAGACGCGCTTGTTCTCGGGCACGAAGCCGACACCGGGGATGCCGAGCCGGTGGACCTCGGCCTGCTGGCGCGGGGTGATCTCGCGCTTGATCCAGGCGAAGCCGCGGCGGGTGCCGAGCTTGTCGCGCAGATCCTTGGCGTTGAGGTCGGGCAGGACCGCTGTCAGCAGCTCCGTCGCCTCGTCCTTGTCGAGGATGTTGCGCGGTTCGGCGAAGACCGAGACCGAGCGCACGTCGGTGGCCAGCGTCACGCCGTTGCGGTCGACAATGTCGGGGCGCGCCGCCGAGGTCGCGTTGGAGGTCGCGCGCCGCAGGCCGACCTGGTCGTTCGGGAAGGCGGCCAGCGCGACGAGGCGGCCGGTAATCGCCAGGAAGAGCACGCTGAAGGCGAGGATGACCAGGCCGACGCGCGGCTCGCTCTTCTCGCCGCTCATGCGGAAGATGTCGCGCAGGTTGAAGCCCGGCAACAGGCGGCGGCGCGGCTTGGCGACAGGTGCCTTGGCGATCTCCGGCGCGGCGACGGGGGCTGCGGGGGTGTCGGGCGTCTCGTGGCTCACGGGCGGGCTCCCGGCGTCGTGGCGGCCGTGCTCTTGCGATCGCGCGGCGTCTCGGTCGGGACGCCGAGGCCGAGATCCTCGAGCTTGCGGCCGATGGAATCGACCTTGGGACCGCGATTGGGGATGTCGGACAGGCGCACGATCTGGGTGATCGCCAGCGGCTGCAGGTCGAGGTGGCGCTCCGCGAGCACCTGCAGGCGGTCGGGCCGGTTCAGCAGCTGCCATTCGGCCTTGAGCACGGCGATGGCGTCGCGCTCGCGCTGCGCCTGGGTCTTCAGCTTGCGCAGCTGCTCCGCCTCGAGCGTGGTCTCGTATTTGATCGAGTAGGAATAGAGCGCGGAGGCGACCAGCGCCCCGATCGCCACGACGTGCAGGAACTTGATCACGTCCGTGCCCTCCCCCGGCTCTGCGGCTCCGGCACCGCCGCCAGCGCGGCGAGTTCCGGATCGGCCGCCCGCGCCGGCTCCTCGGTGCGCTCCGCCGCGCGCAGCTTGGCCGAGCGCGCCCGCGGATTGGCGCGCGTCTCGGCCTCCGACGGCGCGACCGCGCCCTTGGTCACCAGCCTGAACGTCGCCTGCGGCGCCGCAGCCGAGGGCGCATGGCGCGAGCCGGAGGGCGCACGGCCGGAGCGCTGCGCCATGAACAGCTTGACGATGCGATCCTCGAGCGAATGGAAGGTCACGACGGCGAGCCGCCCGCCCGGCGCCAGCGCCGCCTCGGCGGCGTGCAGCGCCCGCACCAGTTCGCCGAGTTCGTCGTTCACCGCGATCCGCAGCGCCTGGAAGGTCCGCGTCGCCGGATGGGCGCCGCCGGGCTCGCCCCGCACCACGCCCGCCACCAGATCCGCCAGCGCCTTGGTGCCGGTGATCGGCGCCTTGCGGCGGGCCTCGACGATGGCGCGGGCCACGGCGCGCGAGCGCCGCTCCTCGCCATAGTAATAGATGATGTTGGCGAGCACGCCCTCTTCCGCCTCGTTGACGAGGTCGGCGGCGCTGCGCCCGCTGGCTTCCATGCGCATGTCGAGCGGCCCGTCCATGCGGAAGGAGAAGCCACGCTGCGCCTGGTCGATCTGCATCGACGAGACGCCGATATCGAGCACCACGCCGTCGAGCGGCCGCATGCCGAAGCGCTCCGCCTCCGCCGCGAGATCGCCGAAGCGCGCCTGCGCCACGGTGAGGCGTCCGCCCATCGCCGTGACCAGCGCGGCGGCGCCCGCGACGGCGGTCGGATCGCGATCGAGCGCCAGCAGCGTCGCCTGCGGCTCGCGCCCGAGCAGCGCACGTGCATAGCCACCGGCGCCGAAGGTGCCGTCGAGATAGCGCCCGCCGGGCTTGAGGGCGAGCGCGTCGAGGGCTTCGTCCATCAGGACGGGGATATGGGGCTCGCTCACGGCGCCGGCCTCGCGCCAAGCACGCGCTTGACGTCGCGCAGCTTCGCCCGCGCCTCGTCCAGATGCGCCTTGAAACGCTCCGGCTCCCAGATCTGGAACTTGTGCCCCTGCCCCACGAAGGTCACCGCGTCGGTGATGCCGGCATGGGCCTTCAGCGTCTCGCTGAGCACGATGCGTCCCTCCGGATCGATCTTGAGAACCTCCGAGGTGCCGTTGAGCGCCGTCGAGAGCGACTCCCATTCCTCGGAGAAGGGCGAGAAGCGCGACAGGATCTCGTCGATCACTGCCCGCAGCGCATGCCCGCCGCAATCCAGGCTCGCCTGATCCAGCGCGGGATGGACATAGAGTCCCTCGTAGCCGTCGCGCGCCAGCACGGCGCGGAACGATGCCGGGATCGAAACCCTGCCCTTGGCATCCAGCCGGTTGGTGAAATGGGAAACGAAGCGGTCCGTCAACGCCGCCTCCGAGCCGGGCTTCCACGACACCAGACGCGCCGGCCTCGACCGGCGGTCGCAAGTCCCGTCGACCCCGGCAAAACGAAGCCCCCGACCGAAAACCGCGCGGCACACGGCTCTCGCTCTGTCGCTTGCCTGTCGGTGCCGACGGGATGATTTGGGATACCATGGGGCAATATGGGCGTCAATGGAGCGAGCAGGCGCCCGCAAGGACGCGAGCCACCGTTTTCGATGACAGCCCGACAAGGTTAACTATCAGTGAAGACGCTGCTTTTCGGAGGCGCCAGCCGGGCCGAGCGCGACCATTCGCCCCGAGGCCGGGCAGCGATTTTTCCGGGGCGGGATAGGTCTACCGCCGCTCAGCCTTCGTCGGCTGCGGCCCGGCTGAGCAGAGCGCCGCGCAGATGGCGGATATCGGCCAGCAGGCGCGCCGCCGGCAGCCCGCTCTCCTCGACCGCGCAGGGCACCGGATTGGGCAACTGCGCCGCCTTGTCGTGCAGAGCCCGGCCGGCATCCGTCAGGTCGATGAAGACCTGCCGCTCATCCTCCCGCCCCCGGCGCCGCGTCACCAGCCCGGCAGCTTCGAGCCGCTTGAGCAGCGGGGTGAGCGTGCCGGAATCGAGCAGGAGCCGCTCGGAGAGCGCCTTCACCGGGCAGCCATCCTCCTCCCACAGCACGAGCATGGCCAGATACTGCGGATAGGTCAGCCCCAGCGCCGCGAGATACGGCTTGTAGGCGCGATTGAAGGCATGCGCCGCGGAGTACACCGCAAAGCAGAGCTGCCGGTCGAGACTGTCGACGCGCCGGTCGCCGGGATCATTCGTCATGCTCGCACGTTACCTCTTCCCAGCCCCGCCGCCAGCGGGCGATGGCGGCCGAACGCCGCCGTCACGGCGATTTGAATAGCTTGCTATTTAATTGTGCGCAATCTATATAGCATCGACCAGCTGGCGGACGATCCGCCTTTCGACAGGGAGTGCCTCATGAAGATCCTCTATACGGCCCATGGCTCCGCAACCGGCGGCCGCGAAGGCCAGGCCGCGACCGATACCGGCAACGTCAAGCTGACCCTGAACACGCCGAAGGAGCTCGGCGGCGGCGGCGGCGAGGGCACCAATCCCGAGCAGCTCTTCGCCATGGGCTACTCCGCCTGCTTCCTCGGCGCGCTGAAGTTCGCGGCCGGCAAGGAAAAGGTGAAAATTCCGGACGATGCGCGCGTCAGCGCCGATGTCGGCATCGGGCCGCGCGACGACGGCGCCGGATTCGGCATCGCGGTGAAGCTCACCATCTCGGCGCCCGGCATCGACAAGGCGCAGCTCGAGGACCTGGTCCAGAAGGCCCATATCGTCTGCCCGTATTCGGACGCGACGCGCGGCAATATCGATGTCGAACTGACTGTCGCCTGAGGCGAACCGGCGGGATGCTCGCCGCCCGTCAGGGCTCGAGCCTCCCGCGATCGCAAGCCCGCGGCGCGTCCAGCGCGGCGGGCCATCGGGATGAGGTGCCAGCCGGCCTGTAAGCCGGGTTCTGGACGGCCGGGAGATCGCTCTCCCGACGTGACGGCCATTCCTCTGGGACGCGCATCGCTGCGCGCCTCGAGCAACCAACCCGGACGACTGGACCGGAAAACAGGTCCTTCACCCTTGCGGGCGAGCGCCGTCCCTATTCGGTTTTGCTCCCGGTGGGGCTTGCCATGCCGTCCCCGTTACCGGGTCCGCGGTGCGCTCTTACCGCACCTTTTCACCCTTACCGCGGGCCGAGGCACGCGGCGGTTCGATCTCTGTGGCGCTTTCCCTGGGGTCGCCCCCGCCGGACGTTATCCGGCACCGTGTTTCCGTGGAGCCCGGACTTTCCTCCCCCGCACGAGGCGGGAGCGGCCGTCCGGCCGACTGGCGCCGCCGATGTGCGCCCTCAGGCCCGGCCCGTCAAGCCGGGACCCGGCGTCAGTTGCTGGCGAGGATGGTGCGGACCTTGGCGCAATAGACGCGGTTGGCGCCGTTCATGCGCACGGCCATGTGGCCGCTCTGGTACTTCATGATGGTGCGGCAGGTGTCGCCGCCGGCGAGGCGATAGGCCTCGGCGAGATACTTCATCCCGTAGCGGACATTGGTCTCGGCATCGAGCAGGCCCGAGGCGCTGCCGCGATAGCCGACGCCGCGCGCGGTCTGGTGGCGGATCTGCATCATCCCGTAATTGCCGGCATGGGCGGCGCGGGGATTGTAGCGGCTCTCGATGCGCACGACGGCATCGGCGAGCTCGAATGGCACGCCATGGGCGGCGGCATGCCGGGCGACCAGGCCGCGCAGCCCGTCCGATGCGGCCGGCGCTGCGAGCGGCTTGCGACCGGCGCTCCGAACCGCCTTCGCAGGCTTGGCGGCAGTGGCCGGCGCGGCCTTGGCGGTCTCTGATCCGGCCTCGGCGGGGGTTGCGGCGGCCTTCGCCTCCTCGGCGGCATGGCGGCGGATTTCCGCCTCACGCACGATGAACGCACGGGCGTCCGTCTCGGCATTCACCTCGGCCGCAGCAGGCTGGAGAGCGGCCAGGCAAATCACGAAGGCGGCGCATCCGCCGGCGGAGATCTTATGCATTACGCGAGTGCCTCATCTTTCGTTCCGGCCCCCAGAGCGGCGGCTCATCTGATAGATGAATGCGACATAAATCAGGCTGATACGCTCACGGAATGAGCCAATACGAAGACATCAGAACTACTATAGCCTCGTACAGCCAAAAGTAATGATCATGTATTGAGCCGGGGAACGATTCGCAGGCGATGGCGTTGACGCAGCACTCGGCCGGCCCCACATCAGCGCCCCATTGCCACCGCAATTCGCGGTCGCAATGGCATCGCAGGCCCGGGCGAGGCAGGAGCAACGCCGGACCGAGCCCTTGAGAGGGGGAAACCGAGATGAAGAAGATGTTGGCTATCGCGGCGGTCGGCATCGCCATCAGCGCCTGCACGCCCCATGAGGAGCGCGTCGGCGGCGGCGCGGCCATCGGCGCCGCCACGGGCGCCGTGATCGGCGGCCTCGCCACCGGACGCGCCGGCGGCGCGCTCGCGGGCGGCCTGATCGGTGCGGCCGGCGGCGCGATCATCGGCGGTGCGACATCGCCGTACTATGACGACGGCTATTACGATGGCTGCCCCTACGGCTATTATCGCGACCGCTACGGCCGGCTCTACTGCCGCTGAGCGCTCGCATTCGCCCGGCCCGCCTCGACAGCGGGCCGGTCAGGCCGGAGGACGGATGACGTCGTCATATTGGGGCGCCCTCGGGGGCGGCGGCATCGGCTTCGCCCTCGGCGGCCCCCTCGGTGCGCTGATCGGCGCGCTCGCCGGCCATGTCCTCGTCGACCGCGAGGGCGCTCTGTTCGGCCCTCCCCCGCGCCAGCTTGTCTTCACCACCGGCCTCGTCGCGCTCGCCGCCAAGATGGCGCGCGCCGACGGCGTGGTGTCCTGTGCCGAGGTCGCGGCCTTCCACCGCATCGTCACGGTACCGGAGGGTGAGCGCGCGCACGTCGACCGGCTCTTCGACCTCGCCAAGCAGACCACCGCAGGCTTCGAGGCCTATGCGGCGCAGATTGCCCAGAGCTTCAGCGACGAGCCCGCGCTGCTCGAGGGCGTGCTCGACGGCCTCTTCATGATCGCCGCCGCGGACGGCGCGGTGCATGAGCGCGAACATGCCTATCTGCGCGAGGTCGCCGCGATCTTCAAAATCTCGGACGCCGATTTCGCGCGGATCGAGGCGCGGCATCTGCGCCGGCGCGACGATCCCTATCTGGTGCTGGGCGCCAATCGCGAGATGTCCGACAGCGAATTGCGCGGCCTGCATCGCCGCCTGGTGATCCAGAACCATCCCGACCGCGAGATCGCCCGTGGCCTGCCGACAGAGGCGGTGGCGATCGCGACGCGCAGGCTGGCGGCGATCAACGCCGCCTGGGACCAGATCGCCCGCGAGCGCGGCTTCACCGGCCGCCTGCCGGAACCCGCCTGAACGACGCCGCGTGACAAGGCCAGCATGACCGCCCAGCCCACCCCCGACAGCCGTTTCGCCGCCAAGGTCTTCCCCTCACCCAATCATGGCGAGCGCCGTTTCCGCGACGGCACCGGCGAGCGCCGGCCGGATATGCTGCTCCTGCACTATACCGGCATGCCGGTAGCCGGCGAGGCGCTGCAATGGCTGTGCAACCCGGTCTCGCAGGTCTCCAGCCACTATTTCGTCTTCGAGAACGGCCATGTGCTCCAGCTCGTGCCGGAGGCGCGCCGCGCCTGGCATGCCGGCGCCTCGCACTGGGCCGGCGAGACCGACGTCAACTCGGCCTCGATCGGCATCGAGATCGCCAATCCCGGCCATCCCGGCGGGCTGCCGGCCTATCCCGAGCCGCAGATCGTCGCGACGCTGAATCTCTGCCGCGACATCTGCGAGCGCTGGTCGATCCCGCCCGAGCGGGTGCTTGCGCATTCCGACGTCGCGCCCGGCCGCAAGATCGATCCCGGCGAGGGCTTCCCGTGGCGCCGCTTCGCAGAGGGCGGCGTCGGGCTCTGGACCGAGCCGGCGCCGATCGGCGGCGGGCGCTTCTTCGCCCGGGGCGATGCCGGCCCGCCGGTCGAGGCGCTGCAGGCGATGTTCGCCATGCTGGGCTACGGCATCGCGGTCGACGGCCAGTACGATGAGCGCACCGAAGCGGTGGTCGCAGCCTTCCAGCGGCACTGGCGCCCGGCCAAGGTCGATGGCGTCGCCGATGGCTCGACCATCACGACGCTGCGCGATCTGCTGGCGGCGACGCAGGGCTCGCGCACGGCCTGAACGATCGCGCGCAAACCCGGCCGGTGCGAAGATTTCGTTAAGGAACTCGGCCTAGCGTGCGAGCCTGCTTTCTCCGACCAGTCTGCCGCCCATGCCGCTCTCCGACGCCGAGGCGCGACGCCTCTACGATCAAGCCGCAGCCATCGCGGCGATCGGCGCGTGGGAATGCGATCTGGCGACCGAGCAGTTGAGCTGGACCGACGGCGTCTACGACCTGTTCGGCCAGATGCGCGGCAGCCGTCTCTATCGGCGCGATACGCTCGACACCTATCACAGCACGTCGCGCAGCGAGATGGAGCGCGCGCGCCACCTCCTGATCGCGACCGGGCAGAGCTTCACGCTCGACGCCCGCCTGCGCGTGTCCGACCAGTGCGAGCGCTGGATGCGGCTGAGCGCCGGCGTCGCCTATGATTGCGGCCGCCCGGTGCGGCTCTTCGGCGTCAAGCAGGACATCACGCAGGAAAAGGCGATGTGGCAGGGGCTGCGCCGGCTCGCCTACAGCGATCCGCTGACGGGGCTGGCCAATCGCCGCGCCTTCGAGGCGCGGCTCGGCGAGTTGCGCGATTGCCCGCGCGATGCCCGCACCGCCGGGCTGATCGCCATCGTCGACCTCGACAATCTCAAGCCCGTCAACGACCGGCACGGCCACGCCGCCGGCGACGAATGTCTGCGCCAGCTCGCCTACCGGCTCGAAGCCTCGCTGAGCGACGCCGCGGTGGTCGCCCGCATCGGCGGCGACGAGTTCGCCTGCCTGATCTTCTCGAACGCCGGTACGGGCTATCTGCTGCGCCGGCTCGAGCTGACACGGCAGGCCCTGGCGCGCCCGGTGAACTGGAAGGGCGAACCGCTGCGGGCCAGCGCCTCGATCGGCGTGCGCCTGCTGCCGCCGGGGCAATCGCTCGATCTCGACATGTGCTTCGCCGAGGCGGATGCCGCGCTCTATACCGCCAAGGCGTCGGGCCGGAACCGGCTCTGCGTCTTCGGCGCGCCCCTCCCCGGCCCGCAGGAGCTGCCCAAGGAGCCGCCCGCCGACGACGCCGGTTGGGACCGCCAGTCGGCTTGAGGCCGCGCGCCGCGTCAGAGCGACTTGACGAAGACGCTCTGCCCGTCGGCCTGCCGGCCGGTCTCGTGCCAGCCAGCAGCGGCATAGAAGCCGGCGGCACGCGTGCCCGGATCGGTCGAGAGCCAAGCCTGGCGATGGCCGATCTCGGCGAGACGCGCCAGCACGGCGTCGTGCAGCGCCCGGCCATGGCCCTGCCCCTCATGCGCCGGATCGACGAAGAGCGCGAAGAGCCAGGCGTTGAGATGGTCGCCGCTGGCGAAGCCGACGATGACGCCGTCCACCTCCGCGACGAGGAACACCGCCTGGTCGATATACCAGAGCACGTCCTCGTCGGTGACGGCATCGGGATCGGTCAGCCGGTTCTCGCGGACGCCGTTGCGGATCTCCCAGATGCGCGCCAGATCCTCCCGGCGCGCCGCACGCAGATGCCTCATTCCGCTGCCTCGAGCGCGTAGCCGGCGGGATCGTAGTTCAGGATCGGCGCCAGCCAGCGCTCGACCTCGCGGATGTCCATGCCCTTGCGCAGGGCATAGTCCTCGACCTGATCGCGCTCCACCTTGGCGACACCGAAGTAATAGGCGTCCGGGTGCGAGAGATAGAGGCCCGAGACCGAGGAGCCCGGCCACATCGCATAGCTCTCGGTCAGCTTCACGCCGGCGCGCCTCTCGGCCTCGAGCAGGGCGAACAGCGTCGCCTTCTCGGTGTGGTCGGGCTGGGCCGGATAGCCCGGCGCCGGGCGGATGCCGCGGTACTCCTCGCGGATCAGATCCTCGTTCGAGAAGGCCTCGTCCGGCGCATAGGCCCAGAACTCGGTGCGGGCACGCTGGTGCATCCGCTCGGCGAAGGCCTCGGCGATGCGGTCGGCCAGCGCCTTGACCATGATCGAGCGATAATCGTCATTGTCGCGGGCGAAGCGATCGGCGATGCGCTCTTCCTCCGCGCCGGCGGTGACGACGAAGGCGCCGATGTAGTCGGGCCGGTCGATGCCGGCGGGCGCGACGAAGTCGGAGATCGACAGGTTGGGCTTGCCGTCGCGCTTCGAGAGCTGCTGGCGCAGGCCGTGGAAGGTCGCCAGCGTCTCCTGCCGGCTCTCGCCGGTGTAGAGGCGGATGTCGTCGCCCACCGCATTGGCCGGCCAGAAGCCGATCACCGCCTTGGGGTTGAACCAGCGTTCCTCGACGATGCGCTTGAGCATCGCCTGTGCGTCCTCCCAGAGCTGGCGCGCTGCGGCACCCTGCTTCTCGTGTTCCAGAATGGCCGGGAAGCGGCCCTTGAGCTCCCAGGTCTGGAAGAACGGCGTCCAGTCGATCAGCGGCACCAGTTCGGCGATGTCGTAGCTGCGGAAGGTGCGCGTGCCGAGGAAGGTCGGCTTGGGCGGCAGGTAGCCGCTCCAGTCGGGCTTGAAGGCGTTGGCGCGCGCCTTCTCCAGCGGCAGGCGCTGCTTGTCGGCCTCCGAGCGGCGATGCGCCGCGGCGACCTTCTCGTACTCGGCCCGCAGCCCGTCGACATAAGGCCCCTTCTGCTCGCCGGAGAGCAGGCTCGACACCACGCCGACCGCGCGCGAGGCGTCGGTGACGTAGACCGCCTGGCCTTGGTGATAGGCCGGGTGGATCTTCACCGCGGTATGGACGCGGCTGGTGGTGGCGCCGCCGATCAGCAGCGGAATGTCGAAGCCCTCGCGCTCCATCTCGGAGGCGACCGTCACCATCTCGTCGAGCGACGGCGTGATCAGGCCGGAGAGGCCGATGATGTCGACCTTCTCCTTGCGCGCCGTCTCGAGGATCTTCTGGGTCGGCACCATGACGCCGAGGTCGATCACCTCGTAATTGTTGCACTGGAGCACGACGCCGACGATGTTCTTGCCGATGTCGTGGACGTCGCCCTTCACGGTCGCCATTAGCACCTTGCCGGCCGCCTGACGCTCGGCGCCGCCGTTGAGGCGCTTCTCTTCTTCCATGTACGGCATGAGATAGGCGACGGCCTGCTTCATCACGCGGGCCGACTTCACCACCTGCGGCAGGAACATCTTGCCGGCGCCGAACAGGTCGCCGACGACGTTCATCCCGGCCATCAGCGGCCCCTCGATGACGTGCAGCGGCTTCTCCGCCTGCGCCCTCGCCTCTTCCGTGTCGCGGTCGATGAACTCGGTGATGCCGTTGACCAGAGCGTGCTTGAGGCGCTCGTGCACGTCTGCCTCGCGCCAGGCGAGGTCCTTGCCGGAAACCGCCTGCGAGCCGTCGCCCTTGAAGCGCGGCGCCGCCTCCAGCAGCCGCTCGGTCGCATCCTTGCGGCGATTGAGGACGACGTCCTCGCAGAGTTCGCGCAACTCGGGGTCGAGGTCGTCATAGGAGCCGAGTTGGCCGGCATTGACGATGCCCATGTCCATGCCGACGCGGATGCAATGGTAGAGGAAGACCGAGTGCATCGCCTCGCGGACCTTCTCGTTGCCGCGGAACGAGAAGGAGAGGTTCGAGACGCCGCCCGAGATGTGCGCGTGCGGCAGCGTCTCGCGGATCGTCTTCGTCGCCTCGATGAAGTCGTTGCCGTAATTGTCGTGTTCCTCGATCCCGGTCGCCACCGCGAAGATGTTGGGATCGAAGATGATGTCTTCCGGCGGGAAGCCGGCCTGTTCGGTCAGCAGCCTGTAGGCGCGCGTGCAGATCTCGACCTTGCGGGCGTAGGTGTCGGCCTGGCCGGTCTCGTCGAAGGCCATGACCACGACGGCCGCGCCGTATTGCCGGCAGATCCGCGCCTGTTCGAGGAAGGCGGCCTCGCCCTCCTTCATCGAGATCGAGTTGACGATCGGCTTGCCCTGGATCGTCTTCAGCCCGGCCTCGATCACGTGGAACTTGGAGGAGTCCACCATGATCGGCACCCGCGAAATGTCGGGCTCCGAGGCGATCAGGTTGCAGAACTCGGTCATCGCCTTCTCGGAATCGAGCAGGCCCTCGTCCATGTTGATGTCGATGACCTGCGCGCCGTTGGCGACCTGGTCGCGCGCCACGTCGAGCGCCGCGGCATAATCGCCGGCCGTGATCAGCTTCCTGAACTTGGCCGAGCCGGTGACGTTGGTCCGCTCGCCGACATTGACGAAGGGGATCGTCTCGTCGAGCGTGAAGGGCTCGAGACCGGCGAGGCGCAGATAGGGCTTCGGCTCCGGAATCGCCCGCGGCGGCTTGCCCGCAACCGCCTGAGCGATGGCGCGGATATGGTCGGGCGTGGTGCCGCAACAGCCGCCGACCACGTTCACCAGCCCGGAATCGGCGAACTCCGCCAGCATGGCGGCCGTCGCCTCCGGCCGCTCGTCATACAGGCCGAACTCGTTGGGCAGGCCGGCATTCGGATAGGCGCAGACCAGCGTGCCGGCGATGCGCGACAGGTCCTGGATATGGGCGCGCATCTCGCGCGCGCCGAGCGCGCAGTTCAGCCCGATGGTCAGCGGCTGCGCATGCCGCACAGCGTTCCAGAAGGCCTCGACGGTCTGGCCCGAGAGCGTGCGCCCGGACAGATCGGTGATCGTGCCGGAGATCATCACCGGCAGTTCGACGCCCTTCTCGCGGAAGACCTCGCGGATCGCGACGATCGCGGCCTTGGCGTTGAGCGTGTCGAAGATCGTCTCGATCAGCAGCAGCTCGGACCCGCCGTCGATCAGCCCGCGCACCTGCTCGGCGTAAGCGTCGCGGACCTGGTCGAAGGTCACGGCGCGGAAGCCGGGATTGTTGACGTCCGGCGAGATCGAGAGCGTGCGGTTGGTCGGGCCGATCGCCCCGGCGACGAAGCGGCGGCGCCCGTCCTCGGCGCGGGCGATCTCGGCGGCCTCCCGCGCCAGACGCGAGCAGGCGACGTTGAGCTCGTAGACCAGCGCCTCCATGCCGTAATCGGCCTGGGCGATCGAGGTGCCGGAAAAGGTGTTGGTCTCGACGATGTCGGCGCCCGCCCGGAAATAGGCGAGATGGATGTCGCGCAGCGCCTCAGGCAGCGTCAGCGCGATGATGTCGTTGTTGCCCTTGAGATCCTGCCCCCAGTCACTGAAGCGCTCGCCGCGGAAATCGGCCTCCGACAGCTTCAGGTTCTGGATCTGCGTGCCCATGGCCCCGTCGAGCACGAGGATGCGCTCCGACGCCGCCTGGCGCAGCGCGCGCTGCACCTCGGCGCCGTCGACGGGGGCGAGCTTGATATCGGTCATGGGACGCTTTCGTCTCGTCGTTCGGTCGTCAGGTCGCGCGCTGCCGCAGCACGGCGGCGCGCGACGGCATCACGCGGCAGCCACCTGCAGCGCCGGCGCCTTCTCGGGCTTGAGGCCGACGAGATGGCAGATCGCATAGACCAGGTCGGCCTTGTTCATCGTGTAGAAATGCAGATCGGGCGCGCCGCGATCGATCAGGTCGAGCACCTGCTCGGCGCAGACGGCCGCCGCCACCAGCCGCCGCGTCGCCGGGTCGTCCTCCAGCCCCTCGAAGCGCTCGGCCAGCCAGCCGGGCACGCTCGCGCCGGTCTTGACGGCGAAATTCGCGGTCTGGCGGAAGTTCTGCACCGGCACGATGCCGGGCAGGATCGGGATGTCGATACCGGCGGCCCGCACCTTGTCGAGATAGCGGAAATACACGTCGTTATCGAAGAAGAACTGGGTGATCGCCCGCGTCGCGCCGGCATCGACCTTCTTCTTCAGCGCCTCGATGTCGGCATCGAGCGAGGCGGCTTCCGGATGCTTTTCCGGATAGGCCGAGACAGTCACCTCGAAATCGGCGATGCGCCTGATGCCGGAGACGAGGTCGCAGGTCTGATGATAGCCCTGCGGGTGCGGCTCATAGGCCGTGCCGAGCCCGCCGGCCGGATCGCCGCGCAGCGCCACGATATGGCGCACGCCCGCCTCCCAATAGGAGCGGATCACCTCGTCGACCTCGCCGCACGAGGCCGAGACGCAGGTGAGATGCGCAGCCGGGCGCAGTCCTGTCTCGTCGACCATGCGCTTGACGGTGGCGTGGGTGCGCTCGCGCGTCGAGCCGCCGGCGCCATAGGTCACCGAGACGAAGGCCGGGTGCAGCGGCTCGAGCCGGCGCACGCTCTCCCACAGGCTCTCCTCCATCTCCGCGCTCTTCGGCGGGAAGAACTCGAAGGAGACGCGCGGGCGGCGCGACCCGTGCCGGCTCGGGCGGAAGGCATTCATCAGGCGACCTCGCGATCGTATTGGCGCAACGGAAAATCGCCCTGGACCCGCGGGTCGCGCCCGCGCCAGAGCATGACGCCGAGCTGGCCGCTGCCGCCGTCGAAGGCGGTGACCTCCTCGGCAAGATCGCAATCGAGCCCGGCCTCGCCCATCCAGGCGATGATCTGCTCGCGCGCGAAGCCGAGGCGGCGATGGGCGTGCTCGGCGCGCAGGAATTCCATCTCGTGCGGCGCGAAATCGACCAGCACCAGCCGGCCGCCGGGCGCCACCATCGCCGCGGCCTCGCGCAGCGCGCGCGCCGGATCGTCGAGGAAATGCAGGACCTGGTGCACGATCACCAGATCGAAGGAGCCACGCGCGAAGGGCAGCGCGTAGATATCGCCCTGGCGCAGCTCGACCCGCGACAGCCCGGCCGCTTCGAGATTGGCGCGGGCCACCGCCAGCATGGCATGGTTGGCATCGACGCCGACAGCCCTACTGGCGCGCGGCGCCAGCCGTTCCAGGATGCGGCCCGTTCCGGTGCCGAGATCGAGCAGCGCGTTCACCGGCTGCGGCCCGACCGCAGCCTCGATCGCCGCCTCCACCGCATCGTCGGGCACATGCAGCGAGCGCAGCCGGTCCCATTCGCGCGCGACATTGGCGAAATAGGACTGCGCCGTCGCGGCGCGTGCCGCGCGCACCGAGGCCAGCCGCTCGCGATCGGCGGCGAGGATCGGATCGGCGGGATCGAGCTCGCGCGCCAGCGTCAGCGCCAGCGCGCCGCCGGGCGCCCCGTCGTCGATGCGGAAGAAGGCGAAGGCGCCCTCCCGCGAACGCCGCAGCAGCCCGGCCTCGGCCATCAGCTTGAGATGGCGCGAAATGCGCGGCTGCGACTGGCCGAGAATGTCGGTGAGGTCCGAGACCGAGAGCTCGCCCTCGGCCAGCAGCGCCAGGATCCGCAACCGCGTCTCCTCCCCCGCCGCCCTCAGCGAGGCCAGCAGCGTCGTCAGCGCTTGTCCGGAAGGGCGGGTCACGGCGATCTCGATCCACACAGCGAAAAAGATATAAATATATCTTTATGTCAAAAGCACTGAGAACGCAAGGGTACGGGGATATGGACCGGAACGTGTACGGCGAGAGGCAGGCAGCCTTCGCGGAGGGCGAGTTGGAGGCACCGCGACGTGCATAGACGGCGCAGTGGGATGCCGCCCACCGCCGGCGACCTCGAGCCGGCGCGGCCGTCTAGCCCAGACCAGCTTCGCCGCACCGCACCTCACCAACTCAGTTCATTGACGGTCGGAATCGCACACCACTGGCGGCGTGGGCCACGCAAGATTGCGGGCCATTTGACGCCGAAGTCGAGCCAGCAAGCCCGCGTCATTCCGGGGCTTCGCGTAGCGAAGAGCCCGGACCCCATGAACACGACGCGCGTAGCTGACCACGGCACATTGCCGAAAAGGCCAGCAGCCTCGCGACAAGCGATGATCGCGGCTCGCCGCCCGCGGTCGCCGGCCAGATCACCGCCATACAGAAGCCGCCGGGCGCACAGCGACGGCGCCATACCCGGCTACCGTCGTGATCATGGGTTCCGGGCTCAGGCCTATCGGCCTGCCCCGGAATGACAAGGGTGGGGCCATCGATCAGAAAACGGCGTGCGGGCGTAGGCGAGCGCGGGGCGCGGGGCGCGGGGCGGACTTCAGGTAAGACTGTCCGCCTGGCGCTACGCATGCCGCTAAGGCGAACGAGGCTTTCCGGCTCCAGCGCCCCGAACGGCACAGAGAAACGCTAGCGTGACCGCCCCGCCATCGTCATTCCGGGGCTTCGCGCAGCGAAGAGCCCGGAACCCATGAACACGGCGATTCTCGCACTGAACACGCGGCGCGCGCATCGCGTCACGCGCCAAGCTTGCTCCAACGCTACGACAAGCGGCTCCACAGCCTGCGCGCAAACAGCCCGGCCGCCGCAGAATTCGGCACCGCCCGCCCGGCGACATGCCGGCTAACAGGGGCGTGTCGCGAACACGCCCTGCGATCGCCTGTCGACGATGTCGGGAGAGGGCGCTTCGACCGTGAACGGTCATCCGCGCCAAAGCCGGAGCCGGCACTTCATGGCGAGCCCCGTCGCCGGCCCATGCGAAAGCGGACGGCGCGCCGCCGCAGCGGCGTTCGGACGGGGCGCCCGATCAGAGCAGCTTGAGATCGCCCGCGGCAGTCTTGCCGCGTTCGGTGCGCATCTCGAAGGAGACTTTCTGTCCCTCCATCAGCGACATCAAGCCCGCTTCCTTTACGGCAGTGATATGTACGAACACATCCTTGCCGCCATCGGACGGCTGAATGAAGCCGTATCCCTTTTCAGTGTTGAACCATTTTACGGTCCCGGTCGCCATCGTCGCATCCCTTGGAGCATCCGTGGTCTCGCGGCACGCCCCGGAAGACCATCCGGGGAGCAACGCCTGGACAGGATTGACCGAAAATTCACGGTTGTCGAGATGAAAGCTCGCGCAAGGACAGGTTGATGGTGATCAGTCTTTGGTCGACCTTTATGCAACTCAGTTACGCGTCACCTCGAAACTCGTCGCCCGCTCGGCCAGCGAGGAGCCGCCGAGGAAGACCTCGAACAGGCCGGGATCGACCCGGGAGACCCCGGCATCGTCGTGGAAGCCGAGCGCCCGAACCGGCAGCCGGAACGCGACCGTCCGGGTCTCGCCGGCCTTCAGCGTGATGCGCTGGAAGTCCTTGAGCTCGCGCACCGGGCGCGACCGGCTGGCGACCGGCTGGCGGACATAGAGCTGCACCACCTCGTCGCCGTCGCGCGAGCCGGCATTGGTCACCTCAACCGAAATCGTGACGCTGCCGTCGAGCCCGACGCGCGGCCGGTCGACGCGCGCACCCGCATAGGTAAAGCGGCTGTAGGACAGGCCGAAGCCGAAGGGAAACAGCGGTTCGTTCGCCTCGTCCATGTAGATCGACTCGTAGCGCTGGCGCACCTGCTGCGGCCGGCCGGTCGGCAGATGGTCGTAATAGACCGGAATCTGCCCGACCGAACGCGGGAAGCTCATCGGGGTGCGGCCGGCCGGATTAACCTTGCCAGCCAGAACGTCGGCGATGGCGGCGCGGCCCTCGGTGCCGCCATGGAAGGTCTGGACGATCGCCGCGACATGCTTGGCGGCCCATGTCAGCACCAGCGGCCGGCCGGTCGCGAGCACGAGAACCACCGGCTTGCCGGTCGCGACCAGGCCCTCGAGCAGCTCCTGCTGCACGCCGGGCAGGCCGAGATCGGTGCGCGAGGCGCCCTCGCCCATGAACTCGCAATCCTCGCCGAGCATCGCCACCACCAGATCGGCCGCGGCCGCAGCCTTCAGCGCCGCGTCCTTGTCGGCGAAGGCGGTGCCGCAGGCCTTGGTGAAGGCCGGCTCGTAGGTGACGGTCGTGCCTTGCGGCAGCTGCTCGCGCAGCGCGTCGGGCAGCGGCTGCACCATCCGCCGGCCGAGCCCGGCCGGGTCGGTCCAGACGCGCTCGTCCTCCGGCACCGCCATGGCGCCGATCACCGCGACCGTATTGGTGCCGGCCGCGATCGGCAGGGTGTCCGCATCGTTCTTGAGCAGGATCACGCCCTCTCGCGCGATCTGCCGGGCGACGCGGCGCGCCTCCTCGGTCTGCATCAGCTTGGGCGCGGCGGCGACGTCGACATCGGGCCGGTCGAACAGGCCGAGATGGAACTTCACCCGCAGGACGCGCCTCACCGCCTCGTCGAGCGCCTTCATCGGCACCCGCCCGGCCTTCACCTCGTCGGCGAGATGGCGGTGATAGACATTGCCCATCATGTCCATGTCGATGCCGGCGATCAGCGCCTTGCGCGCCGCCTCGGCGTCGTCCTTGGCGATGCCGTGCAGGCGCAGCTCGGTGATCGAGCCGAAATCCGAGACGACGAAGCCGCGGAAGCCCCAGCGCCCGCGCAGCAGGTCGGTCAGCATGGCGCGGTTGGCGGTCGCCGGCATGCCGTTCAGCGCGTTGAACGCAGCCATGGCGGTCATCGAGCCGGCGTCGAACGACGCCTTGAACGGCGGCAGGTGCAGGTCGTGCAGCTGGCTGGTCGGGATCCAGGTCGAGTTGTAGTCGCGCCCGCCCTCGCCGGCGCCATAGCCGACGAAATGCTTCACCGTCGCCGCGACGCCGCCGCGCTGATAGCCGCGGGTGCGGGCCGCCGCGACGACGCTGGCGAGGTGGACATCCTCGCCCGCCCCTTCCAGCACGCGGCCCCAGCGCGGATCGCGCGACATGTCGACCATCGGCGCGAAGGTCCAGTTGACGCCGGCGGCGCGCGCCTCGCGCCCGGTCCAGAACGCCGCCTGCTCGATCAGCCCGGGATTCCAGCTCGCGGCCTGGCCGAGCGGCAGCGGGAAATAGGTCGAGAAGCCGTGCACGGCGTCGAGGCCGATGATCAGCGGGATCTTGAGGCGCGACTGGCGCACCGCTTCCTGGACCTCGCGCACCTCCTGCGGCACCACGAAGTTCATCACCCCGCCCATGCGCCCGGCCTTGATCTGGCCGATGTCGAAGCCGTCGCCACGGCCGGAGAGGTGCAGCTGGCCGACCTTCTCCTCCAGCGTCATGGTCTTGAGCAGCGCCGCGACACGCTTCTCGATGGCGGCGGCCTCGGCACCGGTGCGCCAGCCGACGGACTGGGCCGGCGGCAAGGCGGGCGTCTGGCTGGAAGCGGGCAGCGTGGCGGGAAAGCAGAGCAGAAGCGCAGCGACGAGCCGCAGGATCATGGAGACGAACTCTCGGGAGACTGGCGCGAAGGATGCTGCGGCCCTACAGGAACAGGCCGCATGGCTCAACCATTGCATGGCGCCGGATGCATGAACCGGCGATGAAGCGCGGCGCCGCCGCCGCACGACACGGAAGAGGAGGCCCAGCATGAGCGACAGCAGCCAGCCTTTGCCGGTCGAGCATCACCGCCTGTACGAAGATGCCTTCGCGGTGGTCGTCGGCACGCTGATGATGAGCCTCGGTGTCGCGCTCTACGCGCAGGCCGGCCTCGTCACCGGCGGCGCGGCCGGCATCGCCCTGCTGATCCAGGCGGCGACAGGGCTGTCCTTCGGCCCGGTCTTCTTCGCGATCAACCTGCCCTTCTACTGGCTGGCGGTCCGGCGCATGGGCCGGGGCTTCACGCTGCGCACCCTGCTGGCGGTCAGCCTGGTATCGCTGATGACCTGGGCGACGCCGCATCTGCTCCACATCGCCCGCATCGACACGCTCTATGCCGCGGTCGCCGGCGGCCTGCTCATGGGGCTCGGCATGCTGGTGCTGCTGCGCCACCGCACCGGCATCGGCGGGCTGAACATCCTCGCCGCCTATCTGCAGGAGCGCCACGGCATCCGCGCCGGCTGGTTCCAGCTCGCGGTGGACGGCGCCATCCTCGCCGCCGCGCTGACCGTGCTGCCGCCGGCGCAGGTTTTGCTCTCGCTGGTCGGCGCCGTCGCGCTCAATGTAAGCCTCGCGGTCAACCATAAGCCGGGGCGCTATCTGGGCGTGACCTGAGGACACGTTGCGCCACGCGCCGTTCCGTGGCACCGACCGGCTCGACACGACCAGCGGGAGCCTTGCGCCATGTCCCTGCCCCTGACCATCGAAGATCTGCGCCTGCAGGCGAAGCGGCGGGTGCCGCGCATGTTCTACGACTACGCCGATTCCGGCGCCTGGACGGAAGGCACCTATCGCAGCAACGAGACCGACTTCGCCAAGGTCAAGCTGCGCCAGCGCGTCGCCGTCGACATGACCAACCGCTCGCTCGCCAGCACGATGATCGGCCAGAGCGTCGCCATGCCGGTGGCGCTGGCGCCGACCGGCATGACCGGCATGCAGCACCCCGACGGCGAGATCCTGGCCGCGCGCGCCGCCGCCAAGGCCGGCGTGCCCTTCACGCTCTCGACCATGAGCATCTGCTCGCTCGAGGACATCGCCAACCATGTCGGCGGGTCGTTCTGGTTCCAGCTCTATGTGATGAAGGATCGCGCTTTCATCTCGCGGCTGATGCAGCGGGCCAAGGCGGCCGGCGTCAACGCGCTGGTGCTGACGCTCGATCTGCAGGTGCTCGGCCAGCGCCACAAGGATATCCGCAACGGTCTCTCGGCCCCGCCGAAGCCGACGCTGATGAACATGATCAACCTGGCGACCAAGCCGCGCTGGTGCCTGAAGATGCTGGACACGCCGCGCCGCAGCTTCGGCAACATCGTCGGCCATGTCGACGGCGTCGGCGACATGAGCTCGCTCTCATCCTGGACCGCCGACCAGTTCGATCCCAAGCTCGACTGGGACGACGTCAAGCGCCTCAAGGACGAATGGGGCGGCAAGCTGATCATCAAGGGCATCCTCGACCCCGAGGACGCCGAGATCGCGGCGCAGAGCGGCGCCGACGCGCTGATCGTCTCCAACCATGGCGGACGCCAGCTCGACGGCGCACTGTCGTCGATCGCCGCGCTGCCGGGGATCGTCGATCAGGTCGGCAACCGCATCGAGGTGCTGTTCGACGGCGGCATCCGCTCGGGTCAGGACGTTATCAAGGCGCTGGCGCTCGGCGCGCACGGCACCTTCATCGGCCGCGCCTTCCTCTACGGCCTGGGCGCTGGCGGCGAGGCGGGCGTCACCCGCTGCCTCGACATCATCCGCAAGGAGCTCGACGTCACCATGGCGCTCTGCGGCCTGCGCGACGTCACCACGGTCGACGAGCGCATCCTGGTCGGCGGGCGCGAGGGCGCGGTAACGCGGCTCGGCGTGGAGTAGAGCGCGGCCGCGCCGATCCGGCTGGAATCGAGGACCCCGGACGGGCGCGGCTACCGCCGCCCGTCCTTGAGCGCCGGGTGATTGCGCGAACCGCGCACACCACCTCGCATCTCCGCCACCCCCATCCCATCGCCAGATTTGGCGCGACCGCGAGCGCTCCGTTTCGCGACGTCGCGAGGTCGAACGCCGAAGGAGCCTGCCCCATGCGCTACGCCCTGCGTGCCGGGTTCCTGCCCATGGCCGCCGCCTGCGCCTGGCTCTCGGCGATCTCCTTCGGCGCGTGCCATGCGGCAGAGCTGGGGCCGCTCATCGCGAAGGGCAATGTCCCGGGCCTCGCCTATGCCGTCATTCGCGGCGGCAGGATCGCCGAGACCGGAGCCGTCGGCGTCCGCGACAGCGCGACAGGCGCGCCGGTCGACGAGAATACGGTGTTCGAGGCGGCCTCGCTGTCGAAACCCGTCTTCGCCTATGCCGTGCTGCAACTCGTCGATGCAGGCGTCCTGTAATTGGATACGACGCTCGCGAGCTATGATCCCGGTCATGTCTCGGGAGATCCCAACGCCGGACTCGTCACCGTCAGGGACGTGCTCAGCCAGACCTCCGGACTGCCGAACTGGCGCGGCTGGACGACGCCTCTGAAGACGAACTTCCAGCCCGGCAGCCGCTTCAGCTATTCGGGTGAGGGGTTTGTCTGGCTCCAGCGCGTCGTCGTCGCGGCCACCGGCGAAAAGCTGGACGCCATGATGGCCCGCCTCGTCTTCGATCCGCTCGGGATGAAGCGAAGCAGCTATGTCTGGCGGGCAGAGTTCGAGGCCGATCATGCCGTGCCGCATCAGGGGCGCCAGCCTGGGACGAAAGCGAAGCCAGAGGCGCCGATCGTGGCTTACACGCTGCACACGACGGCAGCCGACTATGCGCGTTTCCTGCAAGCCGTCCTGTCGGGCGCCCGCCTCGGACGCGCGACCGCGAAGCAGTGGCTCTCGCCGCAGATCGCCCTCTTCCAGCGCTGTATCGAATGCCTCGGCTCCGAGGTGACGAAGATAGACCAGCACGTCGCCTGGGGGCTGGGCTGGGGGCTGGAGCCTCGACAGGGAACGTTTTTCCATTGGGGGGGACAATGGCGGCTTCAAGGCCTTCGCGACGGGCTCGCCGGCCAGGCGATCAGCCATCGTCGTCCTCACCAACGGCTCCAACGGCATGGCGATCATGCCGGACGTCATCGACCGCTTGATGCCCGCGGAGCATCCGGCCTTCGCATGGCTCGCCTACGACCGCAGGGCCCCGGCCGGCGGATGGCTCGACTGGCTCGGCCTGCCGTGAAAGTGCCAGAGCGCGCTCCGAAAACGGACTGTCGCGCGGACGGGCGCCCCGATCACCCCGCTCCATGAAAAAAGCCCCGCGACACGGGCGTGTCGCGGGGCTTCTCGATCCTGGATCAGGCGGCGCTCAGCGCGAGAACTTCTTGTACTGGATGCGCTTGGGGATCGTGGAGTCGATGCCGAGGCGGCGCTTCTTGTCCTCCTCGTAATCCTCGAAGTTGCCCTCGAACCACTCGACATGGCTGTCGCCCTCGAAGGCGAGGATGTGCGTGGCGATACGGTCGAGGAACCAGCGATCATGGCTGATGATCACGGCGCAGCCGGCGTAATCCTCCAGCGCCTCCTCCAGCGCCCGCAGCGTATCGACGTCGAGGTCGTTGGTCGGCTCGTCGAGCAGCAGCACGTTGGCGCCGCTCTTCAGCATCTTGGCGAGGTGGACGCGGTTGCGCTCGCCGCCCGAGAGCATGCCGACCTTCTTCTGCTGGTCGCCGCCCTTGAAGTTGAAGGCGGAGCAGTAGGCCCGCGAATTGATCTCGCGCTTGCCGAGATAGATCACGTCGTTGCCGCCGGAGATCTCCTCCCAGACGGTCTTCTTGTCGTCGAGCGAGTCGCGGCTCTGGTCAACATAGCCGAGCTGGACGCTCTCGCCGACGGTGATCGTGCCGGCATCCGGGGTCTCGGCGCCGGTGATCATGCGGAAAAGCGTGGTCTTGCCGGCGCCGTTTGGGCCGATCACGCCGACGATGCCGCCCGGCGGCAGCTTGAACGACAGGTCGTCGATCAGCAGCTTGTCCTGGAATCCCTTGGACAGGTTCTGGAAGTCGATGACGTTGTTGCCCAGGCGCTCGGCGATCGGGATGATGATCTGCGCGGTGTCCGGCCCCTTCTGCGACGCCTTCTGCACCAGTTCGTCATAGCGCTGGATACGCGCCTTGTTCTTGGCCTGCCGGGCCTTCTGCGAGGCGTTGACCCATTCCTGCTCGCGCGCCAGCGTCTTCTGGCGGGCCACGTCCTCGCGGCCCTCCTGCTCGAGGCGCTTCTGCTTCTGCACCAGCCAGGACGAGTAGTTGCCCTCATAGGGGATGCCGTGGCCGCGATCGAGCTCGAGGATCCAGCTGGTGACGTTGTCGAGGAAGTAGCGATCGTGGGTGACGATCAGGATCGCGCCCGGATAGGTGCGCAGATGCCCTTCCAGCCAGGCGGTGGTCTCGGCGTCGAGATGGTTGGTCGGCTCGTCGAGCAGCAGCAGTTCGGGCTGCTCCAGCAGCAGGCGGCAGAGCGCGACGCGGCGGCGCTCGCCGCCCGAGAGCTTGGAGACCTCCCAGTCGTCCGGCGGGCAGCGCAGCGCGTCCATCGCCTGGTCGACCTTGGAATCGAGATCCCACAGGCCCTTGGCCTCGATCTCGTCCTGGAGATTGGTCATCTCGTCCGCCGTCTCGTCCGAATAGTTCATGGCGAGCTCGTTGTAGCGGTCGAGGATCGCCTTCTGCGGGCCGACGCCGAGCATGACGTTCTCGCGGACGGTCAGGCCCTCCTCGAGCTTCGGCTCCTGCGGCAGGTAGCCGACGCGCGCGCCTTCCGCGACCCAGGCCTCGCCGGTCCATTCCTTGTCCATCCCCGCCATGATTTTGAGCAGGGTCGACTTGCCGGCGCCGTTGACGCCGAGCACGCCGATCTTGGCGTCGGGATAGAAGGACAGATGGATATTGTTGAGGACCTGCTTGCCGCCCGGATAGGTCTTCGACAGACCACGCATATGATAGATGAACTGGCGGGACATGAAGATGCGCACTCCGCTGCGAGCTGGCGACTGCCGGTTGTCGGGAAACTGCCCGCGTATGTAGCGACCGGCCGCCCTGCTAGCAACCGCCACGGCCCGTCGCCGGCCCGTTCACATCCCCGGGGCGAGGCTTTCCCCGGCCCGCTCTTTGCGTGAAGCTCCCTTCCAGCGTGGATACGGGAGCCGCCGATGCCGACACCGTCCAGCCTGCGCCTGATCGTCGCCCGTGGCCTCGCCCTGCTCGCCATGCTGGCGGCCTGCCTGTCGCCAGCGCTTCCCCGCGCCGCCGAGCCGGGCTGCCGGCCGGAGATGGCCCGCCTCGGCCCGCCGGTGCTGCGCGCCAACCTGGCCGCCGACCAGGTGCGCGTCACCTTCGTCGGCCATGCCACCTTCCTGATCGAGACCGCCGGCGGGGTGAAGGTCGCGACCGACTACAACGACTATGTTCGCCCGCCGGTGACGCCCGACATCGCCACGATGAACAAGGCGCATTCCACGCATTTCTCGCGGGCGCCGGATCCCGCCATCCGGCACGTGCTGCGCGGCTGGGACCCGTCCGGCGCCGGCGCCGCATTGCATGACCTCACGCTCGGCGACCTGCGGGTGCGCAATGTGCCGACCAACATCCGCACCTATGCCGGCGGCACCGATCATGACGGCAACTCGATCTTCGTCTTCGAGGTCGGCGAGCTCTGCATCGTCCATCTCGGCCATCTCCACCACCCGCTGGAGCCCGGCCATCTGCGCGCGCTTGGCCGCGTCGACGTGATGCTCTTCCCGGTCGATGGCAGCTACACGCTCGACCAGGACGGCATGCTGGAGGTGCTGACCGCCCTGCAGGCCAGGGTGATGATCCCGATGCACTTCTTCGGCGGCGGCTCGCTGGCACGCTTCCTCGGCCGGGCGCAGGAGAGCTGGCCGATCGAGCGGCGCGACAGCCCGCAGATCGTCGTCGGCAGGGCCTCGCTGCCGCAGCGCCCGACCGTGATCGTGCTGCCCGGCAACTGAGGCCCGCCTTGGCGCTTCAGCCCGTCAGCGCCGGGCGTCCCTCGAGCGGATAGGCCGGATCGCTGTAGCCCGGCGTCGAGGGATGGCCGGCTGGCACCAGCGCGTCGACCAGCGCCTCGTCCTCGGCCGTGAAGTCGGCATCCAGCGCCGAGAGATAGGCCTGCCACTGCTCCACGGTGCGCGGACCGACCACGGCGGCCGTGAGCAGGCGGTTGTTGAGCACCCAGCGCACTGCGAACTGCACCGGCGTCAGGCCGCGTTCGGCGGCGTGCTCGCGGATGCGGCTGGCGATCTCCAGCGATTCCGTGCGCCATTCCGTCTGCATCATCCGCCGATCGGCCCGGCCGGCGCGCGAATCCTCCGGCGGGGTCTGCCCGGGCGCGTATTTCGCGGTGAGCACGCCGCGCGCCAGCGGCGAATAGCTCGCCACGCCGAGCCCGTAATAGCCGCAGGCCGGCAGGTGCTCGACCTCGGGCATGCGGTTCATCGCGTTGTAATAGGGCTGGCTGACCACCGGCCGGTCGATACCGAGCTCGTCGCAGAGCCGGCAGATCTCGGCGATGCGCCAGCCGCGATGGTTGGAGACGCCGAAATAGCGGATCTTGCCGGCCCGCACGAGGTCGGCGATCGCCCGCAACGTCTCGCCGAGCGGCGTACAGTGATCCTCCTTGTGGAGGTAGTAGATGTCGACATAGTCGGTGCCGAGCCGCTTCAGGCTGTTGTCGCAGGCCTCCATCAGCCATTTGCGCGAGAGCCCGCGCTGGTTCGGCCCCTCGCCCCAGGCATTGGCCGCCTTGGTCGCCAGCACCCAGTCGTGCCGCCGCGCCGCGATGGCGCGGCCGACGATCTCCTCCGAACGGCCCTGGGCGTACATGTCGGCCGTGTCGATGAAGTTGATGCCGGCGGCGGCGGCATGGTCGACGATCGCGCGCGAGGCCGCCTCGTCGGTCTGGTCTCCGAACATCATCGTGCCGAGGCACAGCGGCGAGACCTTGAGGCCCGAGCGGCCGAGCGAGCGGTAGTCCATCAGCGATCTCCCCGAGAGTGCGGCGCGAAGCCTGCCCCAAGCCGGAAAGCCGCACCAGCGCGGCTGGCGCATTGGGGCTTTGCGCAAGGAATTCCTCATCCTTTTCCGACAGGCTCGCCGCATGCCAGCCCTGCCGCCAACCCAGGCGACCCTCGCGAGCTTCCTGCAGCAGCGCAACCTCGCCACGCTGCTCGCCGCGCTGGGCGGCGACGGGCTCGCCGCCGGCCGCACCGTCGAGGCCAGGCTGATCGCGCTCGCGGCCGACGGCAGCGCCACCGCCAGCATCGCCGGCACCACCGTATCGCTCGTCCTCGCCGGCCCTGAAGCGCGGCAGGCGGCCCTGCAACCGGGCACCAACCTGATCCTGAAGCTGCTGGCCCCGCAATCGCCGGGCGCGCCCTTGCAGGCCGAAATGATCGGCCTGCGCCAGCCCGGCCAGCCGCCCGCACCACCCGGAACGCCGCCCGCGCCTCCCCGTGCCGCGAACGGCCAGCAGGCCCCAACCACGGTGCTATCCGCGGGCCAGGGCTCGGCCGGCGCGCCGACAGCAGTCGGAGCGGCATCGCCTCAACCTGCCCCCGCCATGCAGGCTCTTGGCGGGGCGGAGGCCACGGCGGCCGCCGCCTCCCCGCGAGCCATGGCCGGTCCCCTGCTCGGCCAGGCGCTCAGCCGCCAGAACGGGCTGGCGCCGCTCTTCGCCAATCTC
Organism: Allobosea sp. TWI1241; assembly: GCF_039673065.1. Lineage (NCBI taxonomy): Bacteria > Pseudomonadati > Pseudomonadota > Alphaproteobacteria > Hyphomicrobiales > Alloboseaceae > Allobosea > Allobosea sp. TWI1241. Next base: position 373,845 of record NZ_JBDJKW010000001.1, read on the forward strand.
GACGGGCTGGCCGGCGGCTCGGTAGCGCTGGTGCTGCCGAAGCCGCTGCTCGCACTGATCGACCGGCTGCGCGGACAGCGCCTGCCGGCGGATGGGCGTCCGCTCACGCCCGAGACCCTGAAGGCCGCCATCGCGGGCTCGGGACTGTTCATGGAGGCGCGGCAGGCGGCCGGGACCGCTCCGCCACCGCGCGGCGACCTCAAGGCCGATCTCCAGGCTTTGCGCGACATGCTCCGCCCGGCGCTCGCGCCCGCCGACGGGCAGCATGCGGCGACCGTCAGCCGACCAGCGGTCGCTCCGACCACTGTCGCGGCCGCGCTCCCGCTGCCGGAGAGCGACGAGGCTGGCCGTCCGCAGCCGACCGCGACCGCGCTTCCGCCGCGTGACACGCCCACGCCAGCGCGCAGCATGCCACCGCCACCACCGCGCGAGGGGCTGCTCACGCCGCAGCCGGCCGTGGAGGCGAGCCTGGGCGCCGCGGCGCGCCCCGCCGCGATCGTGCAAGCCCTGTTCGACCAGGCGGAAGCGGCGCTGGACCGCATCACGCTGGCCCAATACGCCTCGCTGCCGCAGGAGGCAGCGCGCGCCGACCAGCCCGGCCAGGCGCGCTGGCTGCTCGAACTCCCGCTGGCGCTCCAGACCGGCACGGCCGTGCTGCCGCTGGAGATCGAGCGCGACCCGCCGCAGCGCCAGCCTGGCGCGTCGACGGAGGCTCCGATCTGGCGCGTGCGCTTCGCCTGCGATCTCGAACCGCTCGGCGCCCTGCAGGGGCTCGTGACCCTGCAGGGCCGCGCCATTTCCGTCTCCTTCTGGGTCGAGCGCGAAGATACCGGCCGGCTGCTGCGCCATGCCGCGCCCGATCTCGAGGCCTCGCTGCTGCGCGCCCGCTTCGACAGCGCCTCGCTCGACGTCGTCACCGGCCTGCCGCGCGCCGCCAGCGCCGCGCCCGGCCGTTTCCTGGACCGGCGCTCATGACCGAGCCGACGCCGATCCCGCTCGCCGTAGCGCTGGAATATGACGGCACCGGCGCGCCCCGCGTCACCGCCAAGGGCTATGGCGAGCTGGCGCGCCGGATCGTCGAGACCGGCGAGGAGCACGGCGTCGCGGTCGAGCGCAACGCCGCGCTTGCCCAGGCGCTCTCCGCCGTCGAGCTCGACGACAGCATTCCGGAGGAACTCTATCTCGCGACCGCGCAGGTCATTGCCTTCGTGCTCGGCCTGCGCCGGCGCCCGGACGGGTCGCGGCGGGAATGAGAGGAGGCATCCTCGTCAGCCGCGTGCCGGCCGGCACCTATGCCGGCCGCGACGCCGCCTTAGCCACGCTCTGGTCGCGCGCCGAGGCGCCCAATCCGCACATGGCGCCGCCAGCCATCGGCGCGGCGCTCGCCTCCGGCGTTCCGGAGCGAGAGATCGTCGTTCTCGAAGCCCGCACTGCGCCGGACGGCCCGCTCGTCGGCGTCTGGGCCCTGCGCCGCCAGGCCGGCCTGCGCAGCGGCTTCGCCCCCGTGCTGACCGCGCCGCTCGTGCCGCTCTATGAAACCTCCTCGGCGCCGGTGCTCGACCGCGACCACGCCATGGCCGCCGGACGAGCACTGCTCGCCGCGATCCTCGACGATCCCGCCCTGCCGAAAGTGCTGAGCCTGCCGCTGCTGCCGCTGCACGGCCAGGCGGCCAACGCGCTCGAAGCTGGGCTCGCCGCGCTCGGCGGCCGCCTGCGGCGCTTCGAGCACTGGCAGCGGCCGATGCTGATCCCGCGCGCCGGCGAGGATGCGACCGCCTATCTGCGCCGCGCGCTCGGCTCCGGCTACAAGAAGCGGATGCAGCAGCATCGCCAGCTCCGCAAGGCCGGCGACCTCGTCTACACCCGCCATCGCGGTGCGGACGCGGTCGTGGCGCTCGACACGCTGCTGGCGCTGGAAGCCTCGGGCTGGAAAGGCCGCGCCGGCACTGCGCTGGCGCAGCGCCCGCACGACGCCGCCTATATCCGCGAGATCGTCGCCCGCTTCGCCGCGGTCGACGCGGTGCGCATCGACCTGCTCGGCCTCGACGGGCAGCCTCTGGCCGGTGGGCTGCTGCTCGACCGGGCCGGCCGGAGCCATTTCATCAAGATCGCCTATGACGAGAGCCGTGCCCGCCTGTCGCCCGGCCGCGCGCTGGCCATCGCCATGCTGCAGGCCGACTTCGCCGCGGGCACGCCCTTCTCGCTCGACAGCGGAGCCGGCGACGGCGTCGACGCCGCGCCCTATCCCTGGGCCGAGCGCCAGCCGATGGCGAACGTGCTGGTGACGGTCGGCTCCACTGGTGATCTGCGCCCACGTCTCGCGGCCCAGGCGCGCGCCCTGCTGCGGCGTTGGCGCGCAAGGCTGCGCGGCTGAGACGGCCATGGCGAATGCGTTGACCCGGCGATCCGCCTGCCCGATAGAGCAGGCAGCATGAGGCGATGGCGAACCCCGGAAGGATGATGCGCGTTCTGGTCACCGGAGCCGCCGGCTTCATCGGCAACGAGACGGCCCGTGCCCTGCTCGCGCGCGGCGACGAGGTCGTCGGCATCGATAATCTCAACGGCTATTACGACCCCGCGCTGAAGCGAGCCCGCCTGCGCCGCCTCGACGGCGAGGCGCGCTTCGGCTTCCGCGAGCTCGACCTCGCCGATGGCGAAGCCATGCGCCGCCTCTTCGCCGAGGGCCGGTTCGACCGCGTGGTGCATCTCGGGGCACAGGCCGGGGTGCGCTTCTCGATCGAGAACCCGCAGGCCTATCTGGAGTCCAATCTCGTCGGCTTCGGCCATGTGCTCGAAGGCTGCCGCCATAACGGCATCGCCCATCTGGTCTACGCCTCGTCGAGCTCGGTCTACGGCGCCAACACCCGCACGCCCTTCCGCGTCGAGGACAATACCGACCATCCTGTCAGCCTCTACGCCGCCACCAAGAAGGCGAACGAGGGCATGGCGCACGCCTACAGCCATCTCTACGGGCTGCCGACCACGGGCCTGCGCTTCTTCACGGTCTACGGACCCTGGGGCAGGCCCGACATGGCGCCGCTGATCTTCACCCGCAAGATCCTCGCCGGCGAACCGATCGAGGTCTTCAACGAGGGCCGGCACGAGCGCGACTTCACCTATGTCGACGACATCGTCGAGGGCGTGGTGCGGGTGCTCGACAAGCCGGCTGCGCCGGACCCGCACTGGTCGGGCGACGCGCCCTCGCCCGCGAGTTCGTCGGCGCCCTGGCGCCTCTACAATATCGGCAACGCCGCCCCCGTCGCGCTGATGGACTTCATCGCGACGATCGAGGCGGCTGTCGGCCGCCAGGCGGTGAAGCAGATGCGTCCGCGCCAGCCCGGCGACGTGCTGCGCACCGCCGCCGATGTCGGCGCGCTGGAGGCCGCGGTCGGCTTCCGGCCGCATACGCCGCTGGCCGACGGCATCGGCCGCATGGTGCGCTGGTATCGCGACTATCACGGCGTCTGAGGAGGCGGGGATGAGCAGCGCGACCAAGATCGGCCCGGCCAGGATCGGCATCGTCACCGTCTCCGACCGCGCCTCGGCCGGCATCTATCCCGACGAGGGCGGGCCGGCGATCGCCGATTATCTGATGAAGGCGCTGGCCAGCCCGTGGCAGGCGCTGGCACGCATCGTCCCCGACGACAGGGGCGTGATCGCCGAGACGCTGACAGCGCTGGCCGACAGCGAGGGCTGCTGCCTCGTCGTCACCACCGGCGGCACCGGCCCCGCCCCGCGTGACGTCACGCCGGAAGCGACCGAGGACGTGATCGAGAAGCCGATGCCCGGCTTCGGCGAACTGATGCGCCAGGTCAGCCTCGCCAAGGTGCCCACCGCCATCCTCTCGCGCCAGACCGCCGGCATCCGCGGCGGCTGCCTGATCGTCAACCTGCCCGGCCGCCCGCGCGCCATCGCCGAATGCCTCGACGCGGTGATGCCGGCGATCCCCTATTGCATCGACCTGATCGGCGGCCCGCGGCTGGAGACCGACCCGGCGGTGATCGCAGCCTTCCGCCCCGGCGAGAAGAGCAAGCCCTGAGGCCTGCGGAACGGGCCGGGCGACCGCCGCGTTCACCTCATGGTAGCCTCGCGGCGCGTAAACGCTCACACACCTCCCTCGCAGCCGGAAGCGCAACCATGACCGCCAAGATCGTTCCGCTCGTCATGGCCGGCGGCTCCGGCACGCGCCTGTGGCCGCTCTCGCGCGAGACCATGCCGAAGCAGTTCATCCCGCTGCTGGAGGGCCGTCTCTCCACCTTCCAGACCACGCTGCAGCGCCTCGCCGATCCGGCCTTCGACCGGCCGATCGTCATCACCAGCCATGATTTCCGCTTCATCGCCGCCGAGCAGATGCGCGATATCGGCGTCGAGGGCGAGATCGTGCTGGAGCCGGAGCGGCGCGATTCCGCCGCCGCGATCGCCGTCGGCACCGTGATGGCCGAGGCGCGCGATCCCGCCGCCGTCTGTATCGCGCTGGCCTCCGACCATGTCATCGGCGACGCCTCGGCCTTCCGCAGCGACTGCCGCATCGCCGCCGGCCTCGCCGCCACCGGCCTGATCATGACGCTCGGCATCACGCCGACCCATCCGGCCACGGCCTATGGCTATCTCGCGCCGGGCGCCGCGCTCGACGCGCCCCATGCGCATCGCCTCGCCCGCTTCGTCGAGAAGCCGGGCCGGGAGCTCGCCGAGCGCTACATCGCCGAAGGATTCCTCTGGAACAGCGGCAACTTCCTGTTCGCGGCGCGCAGCATGCGCGCAGAACTGGCGCGCCACGCCCCGCAGGTCCTCGCCGCCGCCGAGGCCGCCGTCGCCGGCGCCCGGCGCGACCTCGACTTCCTGCGCCTCGATCCCGCGAGCTTCGCGGCCGCGCCGCGCATCTCGATCGACTATGCCGTCATGGAGCGCACCGACAGCGCCGGCATGCTCGCCGCCTCCTTCGACTGGTCGGATGTCGGCACCTGGGATTCCATCCACGAGATCACGCCCAAGGACGGCGACGGCAACGTGCTGGAAGGCCCGGCCATCGCGCTGGACACGCATCGCTCGCTGGTGCGCAGCGAGGACATGCTGACCGCCGTCGTCGGCCTCGACGACGTGGTGGTGATCGCGACGCGCGACGCGGTGCTGGTCAGCGCCATGTCGGCCGCCGGCCAGGTCAAGGCGCTGGTCGAGCGCATGAAGGCGGAGGGCCGGCCGGAGGCGAGCGAGCATCTGCGCATCTACCGCCCCTGGGGCTGGTACCAGCGCATCGACATCGGCAACCGCTTCCAGGTCAAGCGCATCCACGTCAAGGAGCAGGCGCAGCTCAGCCTGCAGAAGCACTTCCATCGCGCCGAGCACTGGGTCGTGGTCTCGGGCACCGCCGAGGTCACGGTCGACGGCACGACCAGCCATGTCCACGAGAACGAATCCGTCTACCTGCCGATCGGCTGCACCCACCGGCTGAAGAATCCGGGCCGCATCCCGCTGGAGCTGATCGAGGTCCAGGTCGGCAGCTATACCGGCGAGGACGACATCGTCCGCATCGAGGACATCTACGCGCGCGGCTGAGACGCAGGCGGGCGCGACGTCCGCCCGTCCGTCCGGGCATCCCCGAACGACAAAGCCCTGGCCGACGGCCAGGGCTTTGAAACCGTGTGCGTCCTCGGCGCCCTCGGCGCGCTCAGCAGTTCAGCACCTTCTGGATGCGGACCTCGAGGTCGCGCAGCTCATAGGGCTTCACCACGTAATGGTCGGCGCCATTGCTGGTCGCCTCGTCCATCTTGTCGACCGAGCGCTCGGAGGTCGCCATGATGATCTTGATCTGGTTGAGCTCCGGCACCGAGCGGATCGCCCGCAGCAGGTCGATGCCGCTCATGCCGTCCATGTTCCAGTCGAGCAGCAGCAGGTCGTAGCGCTTCACCTGCATCTTCATCAGGGCCTCGCGCGCGCTTTCCGCCTCGTCGATGTCCTGGAACTCGATCTGCTGGAGGAAATAGGTGGCGAGCCCGCGCATGCTCTTCTGATCATCCACCACGAGGATGCGATAATCGCTTCGCGCCTTCGACATACTACTCTCCTTACGCCGTACGCTGCTGTGGGCGGTCTCCGGCCAGGGATGCCACCACGCCGCCGATCTGCGCGAGCGGGACGACCCGTTCGGCGGCTCCTATCTCGAATGCGGCTTTGGGCATACCGTTTACCACACAGGTTTCGCCGCTTTGGATTAACGTCTCGGCGCCGGCTCTGCGCATGGCTAACAGTCCGTCAGCACCGTCGCGGCCCATGCCGGTGAGCAGCACGCCGATCGCATGCGCGCCGAGCGCGCGGGCGACCGAATGGAACATCACGTCGACAGAGGGGCAGTGCCCGCTGACCAGCGCGCCCTCGCGCAGCACGCAGACCAGCTCGCCGCGGCGCTCCTCGATCTCGAGATGCCGGTTGCCGCCCGGCGCGACCACGGCGCCGCCCGGCCGCAGCCGGTCGCCGTCCTCGGCCTCCTTGACGTCGAGCCCCGTCGCCGCCGCGAGCCTTGCCGCGAACTTCGCGGTGTAGCCGGCCGGCATGTGCTGGACGACGACCATCGGCAGGCGCGACGGCGCGAGATCGCGCATCACGGTCTGCACCGCGGGCACACCGCCGGTCGAGGCGCCGATCGCCACCAGCGGCGCGCGGCCGGCCGGACGCGGCTCGGACCGGGCGAGCGGCGCGCGGCCGACCTCGCCCACCGCGGAGACCGCCTGCGTCATCGCCTTGGTGGCGAGGATCAGCCGGCGGCTGGCCGAAGCGCGCTGCAGCGCCGAGCCGACATGGCGCACGAAGCTGTCCAGCGTCTGGCCGGTGCCGTCGGGCTTCTCGATGAAGTCGATCGCGCCGAGTTCCAGCGCCTGGATGGTGTTGTCGGCACCCGGCCCGCCGAAGGCCGAGACGATCAGCACCGGCAGCGGGTCCTGCTTGAGCACGCGCGCCAGGAGCTTGAGCCCGTGCCGGCCCGGCAGTTCGAGGTCGAGGGTCAGGATGTCGGGACGCAATTCCTGGATGCGGTCCCAGCCCTCCTCGGCGCTGCCGGCGACGCCGATCACCCGGAATCCCGGGGTGGCGTTGACGATCTGCGTCATCAGCTTCTGCATCAGCAGGGAGTCGTCGACGACGAGGACCGTGACCGGCGTGGCCGCTGCTGGAGCGCTCATGTGAAGATCTCGATGTCACCGGCGACAGGCTGGTTACGGAGACGGTCCATATAGGCCATCTCCTGCTCATGGGCCGGATCGCGCGCCGCCGACTGGACGTGCTGGACCCAGGCGCGGCCGGTCGAGGGCTGGTAGTGGATTCGTCGCGACCGTGTGCCGCCGACATCCTGCGAGACCACCGGGATGCCCTCGCGCTGCAGGAACTCGGTGACGAAGCGGATATTGCCCTCGCCGATCGCCAGCATGGTCGAGCCCGAGAGCACCCGCGCACCGCCGAAGACCTTGGCCTCGAGATTGCTGCGGCGGGCGCCGCGCTTCATCAGGTCGTTGATCAGGACCTCCATGGCGGTGTCGCCATAGCGCTCCGCCGCGCTGGGATCGCTGCTGCCGGTGTTGCGCGGCAGCAGGAAATGGTTGAGCCCGCCGATGCCGGCCTGCGGATCGCGGATGCAGGCCGATACGCAGGAGCCCAGCACCGTCGCCATGATCTCGTCCTTGGCCGCGGTGATCGCGTGCTCACCGGGCGCGACGGTGACGATGGTCGCGTCGAAACGCGGGTCGAAATAGCGTCGGGATGGCCTGGGGGCCGGGTTCATGGGATGCGCTCGTAGATGGTCCGGCCGATCAGCCTGAGCTGGGGATGCGGCTGCGGCAGGGATTCGGAATGGCCGAGGTAGAGGAAGCCGCCGACCTGGAGAAGCGCGACGAACCTGTCGAGGATCGCCGATTTGGTCGGGGCGTCGAAGTAGATGAAGACGTTGCGGCAGAAGATCACGTCGAACGGGCCCTTCATCGGCCAGCTCTCGATCAGGTTCAGCCGCTTGAAGGCGATGAGGCGGCGCAGCTCTTCCGCGATCCGGACCTCGCTGCGCCCGGACGCCGGGTCGATCTTCAGCAGCGGGCGCATGTCCGCCGGCAGCCGCTCGATCAGGTCGGCCGGATAGCGCCCGGCCGCGGCCCGGTCGAGAATGTCGGTGTCGATGTCGGTCGCGAGGATGCGGAAATCGAGATCGCTGCGCGGGCCGATCGCCTCGCGCGAGACGGCCGCGATGCTGTAGGCCTCCTCGCCCGAGGAGCAGGCCGAGGACCAGATGCGGATGCGTGCCTTGCGTCCGGCATGCGCCTGCACCAGCCGCGGCAGCACCGCCTCGCGCAGATGGTCGAAATGGTGCCGCTCGCGGAAGAAGGCGGTGTGGTTGGTGGTGACGGCGTTGATCAGCTCGGGAATCTCGCCCGCGGCCGCCGGCGTGCGCAGGAAGGCGCAGTACTCGGCGAGCGAGGTCATGCCGAGCGCCTTGACGCGACGCGCCAGACGGCCACGCGCCATCGCCTCCTTGTGCTCGCGGATGACGATGCCGGCATGCTCGTAGACCAGCGCGGCGACGAAGCGCATGTCGTCGCGCGACAGCACCGGCTCGGTGGCCGGCGTGGCGAGGGGCACAGCGGCAGGAAGATCGGACCGCATGCTGTTCAGGCCTCCGTCCAGCCGCCACCGGCCGCGCGACGGCGCGGCGCCGGCGCCGGGCGCTCACGCTGAGCCTGGCGCAGGCGCGGAGGCTCGGCGCGGAGCTGGCGGCTCGCCGGCTCATCCGAGCGGAACACGCCGAGCAGTGCATTCAGCGCCGCGATCTCGCGGGCGAGGCTGGCGGCCGAACCGGCGCTCTGCTCGGCGAGCGCGGCGTTCTGCTGGGTCGCCTCGTCCATCTGCGCCACGGAGAGGCTCATTTCGGCGACGCCGCCGGCCTGGCGGGCCGCGGCGTCGGATATCTCGGCGACGGTGGTCGAAACCTGCTCGACCGCCGCGACGATCCGCACCAGCACGTCGCCGGCCTCGCGCACGAAGCGCACGCCATCGGCGACCTGCGCGTTGGAATCGGCGATCAGCCCGCGAATGTCCTTGGCGGATTCGCTCGAGCGCTGCGCCAGCGTGCGCACCTCGGAGGCGACGACGGCGAAGCCCTTGCCGGCCTCGCCGGCGCGGGCGGCCTCGACGGCGGCATTGAGCGCAAGCAGGTTTGTCTGGAAGGCGATGCCCTCGATGACGGCGACGATCTCGGAGATGCGCGAGGACGCCTCCTCGATCCGCCCGATGGCGCCGACAGCGTCGGCGACGACGCGCTTGCCGGTGCCGGCGACGTCCATCGCCCCGTCGACGAGCTGGCTCGCCGCGCGCGACCGGGCCGCGCTGTCACGGACGGAGGCGGCGATCTGCTCGGTCGTCGCCGAGGTCTGCTCGAGGCTGGCGGCGCCCTCTTCCGTGCGCCGCGCGAGATCGGCCGCGCCCTCGCCGATCTCGACCGCCGTCACCGCGACATGGTCGCAGGATTCCTGGATGCCGGCGATCGTGCCCGAGAGCCGGGCCATCGTCTCGTTGAGCGCACCGGCCAGCTCGGCCAGCCGGCCGCCATAATGCCCGTCGATGCGCTGGCGCAGGTCGCCGGCCGCGAGCCCGTCCAGCACCTGCGCGAACTCGCCGAGCGCCGCATCGACGATCGCGTTGATCTGGTTCATGCCCTCGGCGATGCGCGCCAGCCCTTCCGGCTTGCCCGCGAGCGGGATGCGGCGGGAGAAGTCGCCCTCGGCGGCCGCGGCGACGACATCGGCGACCTCCTCGGCGGCGCGGACCTCCTCGGTCAGCTCCAGCCATTCCATGGTCGAGCCGATCTCGCTGCCGTCCTCGCGCAGGATGCGGCTCAGCGTCAGGGCGACGATGCGCCGGCCCAGCCGCACGCGCTGGGTGCGCACCGTGCCGATGGCGGGCTGCTGCGCCGCCTGCTCGGCGAAGACGTGCATCACCTTGCCGAGCATGTCCTTGGCGGAAATGCCGGGAAAGGCGACGCGGAAATCGTCCTGCGCCTCGGAGAAGAAGCGCAGCAGCGAGCGGTTGGCGAAGACGACGCGGCCCTGCACGTCGCAGACCATGATGCAGGTGCGGCAGCCGTCGAGCGCGGCGCGGATCCGGGCCGCGGCGAGGCTGTCCTGCGAGAAGCCGTCGAGCGCACGCGCCAGCGCACCGATCTCGTCGCGGCGCGTTTCGCTGCCGGCGGGCAGCGCGAAGCCCTCGTCACCGGCGTTTTCGAGGCCGGCGCTCATCGCGGCGAGCGGCTGCGCCAGGCGCCGCGCGGCGAGCCAACCCAGCCCGGCGGCGAGCGCACAGCCCGCGACGCCGAAGCCCAGCCCCTGGGTCAGCACGGAAGACACCAGCGCATCGGCCCGCGCCGGATCGAACCCCGCGGCGACAGCCTGCGAGGCCGCGCGCCAGGCGCCGAACCCGGCCAGCCCGGCCGAGGCCAGCGCCCCGGCGCCGAACAGCACCGGCAATCTCACGGTGAGTTTCGACAACCCCCCCGGCATCGCGCTCATCCGTTTCCGGTCTCGTCGGGTGGCGGGACACCGGCGGCGGGGTGCCGCGGGCTCGCAGCCCGGTCCTGATCAGTTCACCCGTGCCGCCGGCTTCGCTTGCGTGTCGCCGCCGTCGCGGATCACCGCGGCGAGGTCGAGCAGCGCGACGATGTCGGTGTCGAGCAGCACGAGGCCTTCGATCAGCCCGTGCTCGTCGCGCTCGAGATCGGGCGCGGGCCGCACGGCGCTGACCGGCACGTCGACGATGTCCGAGACCGAATCGACCAGCAGGCCGGCGGTCTTGTCGTCGACGTCGACGACCACGATCACATGGGTCGCGGTGGCTTCCGTGGTGCCGAGACCGATGGCGGTGCGCAGGTCGTAGACCGCCAGGATCACGCCGCGCAGGTTGAGCACGCCGCGCACATGCGGGGCCGCGTGCGGCAGCGGCGTCGTGGCCTGCCAGCCCTTGATCTCGCGCACCATGCCGACATCGATGCCGAAGGTCCGGTCGCCGACGCGGAAGGTGACGATGCGGCGCGCCGCGGATTCGGACTGCGCCGTGGAGAAATGCTTCTCACCGAGTTGGAGCGTCATCGTTCAACCAGCCAGTTTGAGTTCGGGAGCGGCTTGGCGACCGCTTGCGGCCAGGCGCAGCATCGAATCCACGTCGAGGATCAGGGCGACGAGGCCGTCGCCGAGAATGGTGGCGGCGGAGGCGCCGTTGACCGCGCCGTAATTCGCCTCGAGGCTCTTCACCACCACCTGCTGCTGGCCGACGATCTCGTCGACCGCGATGCCGACGTTCCCGCCACGCTCGGTCTCGGCGATGATGATGATGTTCTCGTCGCGCTTGCCGGAGGAGCCCATCACCGCCCCGAGCCGATAGAGCGGCGTGACCTCGCCGCGCCAGCGCAGAACCTCCTGGCCGAAGGTCAGGTGCTCGATCGCCGAGGTGGCGAGGTGCTGCGTCTCGATCACCGAGGCGATCGGTATGACGTAGCGGTCGTCGCCACAGCGGATCACCATGCCTTCCAGCACGGCCAGCGTCAGCGGCAGGGCGAGCGTGAAGCGGCAGCCGCGGCCGGGATCGGAATCGACGCTGATGCGCCCGCCCAGTGCCTCGACATTGCGGCGGACCACGTCCATGCCGACGCCGCGGCCGGAGACGTCGCTGACCACCTCGGCGGTGGAGAGACCGGCGGCGAAGATCAGCTGGTCGATCTCCTCCGGCGCCAGCCGCTCGTCCTCGCTGACCAGCCCGCGCGAGCGCGCCTTGGCGAGCAGCTTCTCGCGGTTGATGCCGCGGCCGTCGTCGGTGACGCTGATCACGATGCGCCCGGCGCGATGCTCGGCGACCAGGCGGATGGTGCCCTCCGGGCCCTTGCCGGCGGCGACGCGCTCCTCGGGCGTCTCGAGCCCGTGATCCATCGAGTTGCGGATCATGTGGGTCAGAGGATCGGCGAGTTCCTCGATGATCGTCTTGTCGACCTCGGTGTTCTCGCCCTCCAGCACCAGCCGGACTTCCTTGCCGAGCGTCTGGGCGAGCTCGCGCACCAGGCGCGGCATGCGCTGGAACACGGCCTTCACCGGCTGCGCCCGCACGGCCATGACATGGTCCTGCAATTCGCGCGTCTGGCGCGACAGGGTCAGGATGCCCTCGGCCGTCTTGGCGTAGACGTCATAGGGCAGCGAGCGCACGCACTCGACCAGCATGGACTGGGTGATGACGATCTCGCCGACCAGGTTCATCAGCCGGTCGATCCGGTCGAGATCGACGCGAACGCTGACCGCCTGGCGCTGGCGCGCTGCCGCTTCGGCCCGGGCCGGCGGGGCGGGCGCGCGCTGCGCCGGCACGGGGGACTGGGCCGGACGGGCGGGAGCGGCGGTCTGCGCCGGGGCGGGCACCGGCGTCTGCGCCGGTTCGCTCGGCCCGAGACGGGCCAGGATGGCCGACAGGTCGGCGGCGACGCTCTGGGGAACCTCGGGCGCGGCCGCGGCGGACACTGACTCGGCCTGCGGCTCGGCCTCGACCTCGGCCTGCTCCTCATCGGCCTCGGAGACGAGCTCGATCTCGAATTCCTCGGCGGCCAGCACGAAGTCGAACTTGGCGACCAGCTCCTCCACCGACATCTCGGTGCGCAGCATCACGGTGAAGCGCAGATGGCACTCCGACACGTCGAGCGCTTCCAGCGTCGGCACGCCGTCGAGCTCGCAGCTGATGGAGACGACGTCGTCGGGCGGTAGAATGCCGAGCACGACGCGCGGCTCGATCACCCGGCGGAACAGGTCGCCCTCGGGCATGATGCGGACGCAGACATCGCGGCCCGGCTTGCGGATGACGGGCGCAGGCTCGTCGTCCCAGCCGTCGTCGTCGCTTGCGGCAGCGGGCGCGGCGGGCGCCGCCTGCCTGGCATCGACCATGGCGAGCAGATTGCCCAGCGCCGCGACGCCGAGCGGCGCATCGGGCGTGGGAGCGGCCGGCGCAGGCGCAGGCACGGCCGGTGCGGCCGCGGGCTTGGCCGGCGCGGCATCGCCCCGGCCGACCTGCTCCAGCGCCTGCAGAAGATCGGGACGCTCCTGGGCGGGTTCGTCGTTGCGCGCGGCGGAAACGAGGTCCGACACCGCATCCGAGCAGCGCAGGAACAGGCCGAACGGCGCATCGTCGAGCGCCACGCGGCCGGAGCGCAGATGGTCGAGAGAGGCCTCGAAGACATGGGCGAAGGCGACGAGCTCGGTGCAGCCGAAGGCACCGGCGCCGCCCTTGATCGAGTGGATCGCCCGGAAGGCGGCGTTGACGTCCTCCGAATCGCGCGATCCCTCGTCGAGCGCCTGGAGCTTCTGCTCCAAGGCGCCGAGCAGTTCGTCGCACTCTTGGAAGAAGGTCTGCTTGAGTTCAGCGAGCGCGTCCATGGCCGGCCTCAGCTCTGGTAGCGCGCGACGAGGCCGAGGAGCATGTTGGGCTCGAACGGCTTCACCATCCAGGCGCTGGCGCCGGCGCGGCGCCCTTCGGCCTTGATCTCGGCACCGTTCTCGGTGGTCAGCACGATGATCGGGGTGTTCTGCCCGGCAGGACGCGCGCGACAGGCGCGCGTGAACTCGATCCCGTCCATGACCGGCATGTTGAGGTCGGTGATCACCAGGTCCGGCTTGAACTGGTCGAAGCGCTGCAGGCCCTCCTCGCCGTTCTCCGCCTCGGCGACCTCATGCCCCGCATTGCGCAGGGTCATGCTGAGCAGGCTCAGCAGGGTCTTGGTGTCGTCGATCGCCAGAATACGCATCGATGGTCACTCCACGACGAGCGCGCTGTGAGAAAAGTCGAACCCGATCGCCTCGAACGACTTTCGGCACTCGGCGGACAAGCCCCTGAGCGTCACGCTCAGCCCCTTGGCCTGCGCGCTGCCGGCCGCCGCATGGAGCAGCTGGATCCAGAGACTCGGAAACGGCCCGGCCCCGGCGCACTCGACCGCAACGCTCTCCTTCTGCTCGATCGCGACGAGCAGCTGGTTCCGGAAGGCAGCGGCTTCGGAGCGTCCGAGCAGCGGCGGCAGCGAGACTGTGATGACCACGGCGCAATGACCTGTGACTGGGCATCGAAAAATCTCATGCCGCTGGTAAACACTTCGCTAACTTTTAGCGCGGACGGCAGGGATTGCGGCGCTTTTGCGGCGTGTGTGGTGGCGGCGACGGCTCGCGCAGCCGGTCAGAACAGGTTGTTGCTGATTGCGCGCGGGACGAGCGAGATGCTGCCGTCCTGCTCCTTGTATTTGCGCGGGACGTTGATGATCCCGGACAAGTGCAGCCAGAGATTGTTCGGCGAGATCGGCTTCACCACGATCTCATGGGCGCCGAGCTTCACCGCCTGCACCACGGCGCGCCGGTCCGGCCGCTCCATCATCACCAGCACGGGCGCCTTGGCGAAGGGCGAGGTCTTGAAGGAGCGGATCGCCGCCAGGCATTTCGCGCTCTCGCCATCCGGCAGATCCCAGTCGAGGATGACGATGTTCGGCTGCTTCTGGATGAAGGTGGTCGCCGCGGTCGGCAGGTCCGCCGCCTCGAACACGCGCTGCAGCTGCGCCTGGTAGAGCATGGTGCGGATGATGCGGCGATAGTGCGGGCTGGGGTCGATCAGCAGCACCGAGAGATTGGGAAAGGCGGGAGCGATGTGCATGACGCGACTGTGACCCGGTACCCGACAGAAGAGACGGGCCTCGCGCCCGCCTTCACGGCACGACCCCGTTCCGGCGGGCCATGGCCCGGCATCTCCGGCACGAGACCCTGACGGAACACGGTAAAACTGCGGTTAATGCCGCCGGCATGGCGTCACGCATGGCGGCTTCCCGTTCCGCGCCGGAACCGGGACCGGGGCTGGCGGGTTGAGGCCGTCAGCCAACCCAGGGAGCATCCCCGTGTCCAGACTTCGCTTCTCCGCCCTCGCGGCGCTCGTCCTCCTCGCCACCCCGGTCGCCGCCCAGCCGCGTTCGCTCGGGCCGCAGACCGGGTCGCTGCGCATCGAGCAGATCTCCGTCGCCTTCATCGGCCAGGGCGAATTGGGTGGTGGCACCCTCACCTATGCCGGGCGCAGCTACCCGATCACCATCGGCGGTCTCGGCATCGGAGGCATCGGCGCCTCCCGCCTCGTCGCCAGCGGCCGGGTCTACGGGCTGAAGCGCCGGGCCGATCTCGCCGGCGCCTATGTCCAGCTCCGCGAGGGCTGGGCCGTCGGCTCGCGCGGCGAGGGCCGGATCTGGCTGCGCAACAACAAGGGCGTCACCATCAGCCTCGACGCGCGCCGCCAGGGCCTGCAGCTGACCCTCGGCGCCGACGGCGTCCTCATCGGCTTCAAGTGAGGCGCATGGCGGGGAGATGCGCCGGCAGGTGCCCTCCCCGCCAGGTCACACATGACCCTGCCGGGCCAGTGCCTCGAGGGGACAGTCATGGTCATGGGTTCCGGGCTCTTCGCTAGCGCGAAGCCCCGGAATGACGGCATTCCTACTTGCGAACACGCCCCGGAATGACGGGGCGCGCCTCTACGCCGCCACCCTCACGCCACGCCGCTTCGGCCCGGCGAGGCAGGCCAGCATCAGGATGACGCCCGAGGCGGTGGCGATCATGCCGGCGGCGCTGACGCTGGAGGCCATGCCGATCCAGAGCGGCCCCCAGGCGGCGAGCCCATAGCCGATCACCGCCGCCGCCACTGCGAACGCCACGCTCCACGCCAGCTGCGGCACCAGCCTGTCGGTCATCAGCCGGGCCGCGCCAGCCGGGCAGATGAACATCGCGATCACGATGATCGCCCCCACCGCGTCGAAGGCCATCACCGAGACCATCGCCACCATCACGATCAGCGCCAGCCCGACCGGCCCCGGACGCGCGCCGACGCTTTCGGCGAAGGCGGCATCGAAGGTGCCGATGAACAATTCCTTCCAGAATGCCACGACGAACAGCAGCACGGCGCAGACCACGAGCGCCAGCCGCGGCAGTTGCGGCGGCAGATCGGCCAAGGCCGCGGGGTCGACGAGCGAGCCCCAGCCCTGCGCCGAGAACCAGACGATGCTCTCGAGATTGCCGTAGAGCGCGTGCTCCACGTCGAGATGCACGCTGCGGGCATTCGACTGCTCGAGCATCAGCACGCCGGCGGCGAACAGCGCCGTGAAGACCACGCCCATCGCCGCGCCGGGCTCGATGCGCCCGGCCTTGCGGATCACCTCGATCAGCAGGATCGCCGCCAGCGCCGCCACCGCCGCGCCGGCCAGCATCGCGCCGGCCGCGATCGTCCCGGTCAACAGGAAGGCGCCGACGATACCCGGCAGCACGACATGGCTGATCGCGTCGCCGACCAGGGCCTGCCGCCGCAGCACCAGGAAATTGCCGAGCAGCGCGCAGGCCACCGAGGCGAGGATACCGACGCCGAGTGGCACCAGGTTGAGCATCACGAAGGTTTCGCCGGTCATGCGCGTGCTCCGCTCGGGCGCAGCTCGCCGCGCAGGGTGGCCAGCAGGTCGGGCGGCACCGCATCGGCGATCGGCACCAGCCCCTGGCGCGGCTCGGCCGCCGCCTCGTCCGGAAAGCGACGGCGATAGGCGGCCCAGAGCGCCTCGTCGAGCACGGCCGCCGAGGCGGCACGGCCCCCGGCCTCTGTGGCGACGCCATCGGCGCGGACATAGCCCCGGCGCCGCAGCACCCGGCGCGTCAGCGGGTCGTGGATCGGTTCGCCGCGTGCCAGCGCCAGCAGCCCCTGCCGCTCATGGATGCGCCGGCTCAGCACGACGCGCTCGATCGTGCCCGCCAGAAGCCCGCGCACCGGCGAGAACACCAGCGAGACGGAGAACAGCGCGAAGGCGACCAGCACGATCAGCGCGCCCGTCGGCAGGCCCGGACCGGTCGAGGAGATCACCGCCCCGAGATAGGCCGAGACCGCGCCGATCGCCGAGGCGACCACGACCATGCGTTCCGGCCGGTTGGTCCAGAACCGCGCGGCGACCGGCGGGATGATGATCAGCGCCACGATCAGCACCAGGCCCGCGACCTTGAGCCCGATCACGGTGACGGCGAGCGTCAGCCCCATCATGGCGAGGTCGGTCAGCCGCACGTCGATGCCGCGCGTCGCGGCATAATCCTGGTCGAAGCAGACCAGCGTGAACGGCCGGCGCAGCAGGAAGATCGCCACGCCGAGCAGCGCCGCCGTCACCGCGATCAGCTCGGCCTCGCTGCGCAGCATGCCGGCGGTCGAGCCGACCAGGAAGCCGGTGATCCCGGCCTGCCCGCCGGTGCTCAGGCTCTGGATGACCGTGACTATCACGGTGCCGAAGCCGAAGAACACCGAGAGCACGGCGCCGATCGCAGTGTCCTCGGTCAGGCGCGTGCGCCGCGTGATCCACTCGACCGCGAGGATGCCCAGCGCCGCGCTGAGCGCCGAGCCAACGAGCAGGCCCGGCATCCAGCGGCCGTTCCCGGTCCACAGCGCCATGGCGATGAAGGCACCGGCCAGCCCCGGCAGCGTCGCATGCGAGATCGCGTCGCTGACCAGCGAACGCTTGCGCAGCAGGACGAAAGTGCCGATGGCGCCCGCGCTCGCCCCGAGCAGCGCCGCGCCCAGGCTGACCAGCGTGGTATTGAAACCGGCCTGCAGCAGCAGAGCGGAGAGGAAGGCCTCCATGCGCTCGCCCATGGCTCAGGCTCCGGCCGCCGGTCGCGCCGCGAGCTGGTCGATCTGCGCGGTCGCCAACCGGCCGCCATACGTTGCCTGCAGGCTCTCCTCGGTGAAGGTCGTCGCCACCGGCCCGTCGGCGATGCGCCGCCCGTTGATCAGCAGCACATGGTCGAAATAGTCCGGCACCGTCGACAGGTCGTGATGCACGCAGATCAGCGTCTTGCCGGCGCGGTTGAGCGCCTTGAGCACGCCGATGATGGCGCGCTCGGTAGCAGCATCCACGCCGGCGAAGGGCTCGTCCATGATGTAGAGATCGGCCTCCTGCGCCAACGCGCGCGCCAGGAAGACGCGCTGCTGCTGGCCGCCCGAGAGCTGGCCGATCTGCCGGTCGGCGAATGCCGCCATCCCGACGCGCTCCAGGCAGGCGCGCGCGGCCTCTTCATGCCGGCGCCCGGCGAAGCGGAACAGGCCGATCTCGCGGTAGAGCCCCATCAGCACCACGTCGAGCACAGTTGCAGGGAAGTCCCAGTCGACGCTGGCGCGCTGCGGCACATAGGCGATGCGCGGACGCGCCTTCGCGACATCGCGGCCGAAGACCGAGACCTCGCCCGACAGGCGCGGCACGATCCCCAGCGCCGCCTTGATCAGCGTCGACTTGCCGGCGCCGTTCGGCCCGACGATCGCGATCATCGCGCCCGGCGGCGCGGTATAGTCGACCGAGAACAGCACCGGCTTGCCGCCATAGCTGACCGAGAGACCGCGGATGGCGAAGGGCGAGCCGGCCCTGTCGTCGGCGAGGCGACGGCCATTGCTCGCGGCGAGGCGGGGATTGCCGGTGGAGGACATGGCGGCCTCGGTGGCTGGCTGGGTGGACGACACGGACATCAGGACTGGGCCAGGCGGCCGTTCAGGCCCCGCGCCGGCGCCTCGCCGCCGAGAGCGCGCGTGATCACCGTGGCATTATGGTCGATCATGCCGAGATAGGTGCCCTCATAGGTGCCGGGCTCGCCCATCGCGTCGGAGAACAGCTCGCCGCCGATGACCACGCTGTGGCCCTTCGCGGCGGCGCCCTCGATCAGCGCCTTGACGTTTCGATCGGACACCGAGGATTCGACGAAGATCGCCCCGATCCGGCGCTCGACGAGCACCTTGACCAGATCTTCGATGCGCCGGAGCCCCGCCTCGCTCTCGGTCGAGACCCCCTGGATGCCCATGACCTCGTAGCCATAGGCCCGGCCGAAATAGTTGAACGCGTCATGCGCCGTCACCAGCACCCGCGAACGTGCGGGCACCGAGGCGAAGGCCTTGTCGGCATAGTCCGCCAGCCGCTCGATCTCGGCGAGATAGGCGCTGGCGCCGGCCTCGAAATCGGCTTTGGCCGCCGGGCGCAGGCGGTTCAGAGCGTCGCGCGCCGCGGTGACGACGCCCGTCCACAGTCGCGGGTCCATCCAGACATGCGGATCCGGCAGGCTGGCATCTGACTGGTCGGACAGAAGCTTGTCCTTCGGCAGCGCCTCGCCGAGTGCCACCACGGGCCGCGAGCGCGACAGCCCGGCGAAGAAGGTCTTCATCTGGGCCTCGAGGTTCAGCCCGTGCCAGAACACCGCCTCGGCGCGCGTCGCCGCGGCGATGTCCGAGGAGGTCTGGCGGTACATGTGCGGATCGACGCCCGGGCCGAGCAGAGCCCGGACCTCGACATGCGCACCGCCGACCTGCCGCACCGCATCGGCGATCATCCCGGTCGTGGTGACGACGGCGAGCTTCGCGGCCTGGGCGAAGATAGGCCCAGACGCGGCGGCAGCGACCAGCGCCACCCCTGCCCCCGCAGCCCCCCGGAGAAACACCCGCCTGCCCCGATCGACCATCCGCCACTCCTCTTGCGATTCAATTGCAGTTGCAGGATGCAGGAGCACGACATCGATTGCAAGTGCAATCCATTTGCAAGAGAGGAGGGGGGGGATGATGCGGGCGGAAAGCGGTTCGGTTTCGGATGCACCAGGTTACGATGCCGGTCTGTCACGCCGGTATCCTGACCCGGGCCCATCGTTCGGCTCATCCCTCTGGCGCGCTGCAGGGCCGACACAGAGCGAGACCGCCCTCCGGAGGAATGGCTCCAGATGTCAAAAGCAGCGGCGCGGACCGCCAAAGGGCGGCCGCGCCCCCGCCTGCGTCAGGGACGGGCTCCCGGGGGCAGCGGCGGCTCGGCGTTGAGCAGCGTGATCGTCACGCGCCGGTTGGTCGGGAGATGAGGATTGTCGGGCAGGAGCGGCTCCGTGTCGGCGCGCCCGATCACCGAGGTGAAGCGGTCGTTGGGAAGGCCGGCACCCGACAGGATCTCGCGCACGGCGAGCGCACGGCCGGTCGTCAGCCCCCAGGAATCGATGGCCTGCACCGAGCCGGGGCGCGCCGTGGCCGTATGGCCGGAGATGGAGACCTGATTGGGCAGGCGCCGCATCGTGGGCGCGATCGCCTCCAGCACGCGACGGGTACGATCATAGGGCTGGACCTGGCCGTCCGGGAACATGGCGCGGCCATACTCGTCGACGAGCGACACCGCCACGCCGTCCTTGGTCGGCTCGATCACGATGTTGCGCGACAGGTCCGCGATGTCCGGCATCGCCTGGAGCGCCTGGCGCAGGCTGGCGATGGCGCTGTGATTGGCCTGCGCATTGGCGGCCTGGCGGCTGGCCTCGCGCTCGCTGGCGCCGCCCGCCGTCATCGGGCGCGCCTTGTCGTCCAGCCCGCTGGTCCCCCGCGCCACGTCGCGCGGCAGGGACGACCTGTTGCCCGCCTTGTCGAGGGCGCTGCCCATCAGGACGCCGCCGGCGCCGCTGTTCGACGGGCTGACATTCGCCGGGGCGAAGTATTCGGCCAGACCGATCTTCTGCTCCTGCGTCGTCATGCTGATCAGCCACATCAGCAGGAAGAACGCCATCATCGCGGTCACGAAGTCGGCATAGGCGATCTTCCAGGCCCCGCCATGATGCGCATGGGCGGCCTTCTTGACCTTCTTGACGATGATCGTCTGGTTGGGCTTGGACATTGCGTGCCTGTCGGAAATCGGGGCGGCGCTAGGCGGGCAGGCTGGCGGTCGCCGCCTCCACTTCGCTGAAGGTCGGGCGGACGTCGCTCATCAGCGCCTTGCGGGCGAACTCGACCGCCATGACCGGCGGCTGGCCGCCGATATGGGCGAGCAGCCCGGCCTTGAGCGAGAGGTAGTACTTGGATTCCGCCTCGAAGGTGCTCTTGAGCGACTGCGCCATCGGACCGAAGAAGCCGTATGCGACGAAGACGCCGAAGAAGGTGCCGACGAGGGCGCCGCCGATCAGATGCCCCAGCACCTCCGGGGGCTCGGTGATGGCGCCCATGGTCTTGATCACGCCGAGCACGGCGGCGACGATTCCGAGCGCCGGCGTCCCGTCGGCCAGCGACTGCATCGCCGAGACGATCCGCTCCTGTTCCTGGTGATGCGTCTCCAGTTCCTCGTCCATCAGGGCGTCGATCTCGTGGACGTTATTGGCGCCCAGCGTCACCATGCGCATGTAATCGCAGACGAACTCGACGGCGTGGTGGTTCGCGGCGAAGGTCGGGAACGCGTTGAACAGCGTCGAGCTGCTCGGGTTCTCGATATGCTCCTCGAGCGCCAGCAGACCCTTCTGCTTTGCGAGCTTGTACAGGGAGTACTGCATCCCCAGCAGCTCGACATAGCATTCCTGGGTATATTTCGGGCCCTTGAACAGCGTGCCGAGCATCATCGGCACGGCCTTCAGCACGGGGGCGGGGTTGCCGATGATGAAGGCGCCGATCGCGGCCCCGAGAATGATGACGAACTCGAACGGCTGCCAGAGGACCTCGAGATGGCCGCCCATCGCCGCGTAGCTGCCGAAGACGCAGGCGAAGACGATGATTGTGCCGACGATCAGCCGCATGGTTCTGCCACCCTCGCACCCCGCAGGTACCGCCCACGCGAAGTCACTCCTGCCCCAAGGAAATGGCCGATCGAGGTTAAGGTCGGGTTTATCCCCGCCCGCCGGCGCATCCGCCCTCCCCTCCGGGATGTGCGGCATGGGGGCGGAATCGGCGCACGCGCCGAGTCGTCACGCGTAGCGATCTTCGACCGCACCCACGCGTGCATACCCAGGCTTACTGGCGCTGCGTGGAGGGTGAGCCGGAGATTGGTGGGCCGGACCGGACAAAGCCACGAACACGTATGTGATTGAGATACCGATCTAAAATCTGGAAAGTCAGTTCGGCCAGCCAGCACAGGTCCTAAGCGGAACATTCCGGATTACAGATGATGACATCGCGATGGTCGCGGTATCTGAGGATCGAGCTTTACCTCACTTCGGTCAGGAGCCTTCATGGGTCCTTGCGCCATCTGGACGGTCCCCGGTTTCGTGGACAGAGCCGAGCCTCACGCCGAAGCGCGTTCGAACGCCTCGGGACTGACGCCGCCGAGATGGCTGTGGCGGCGGGTTCGGTTATAGAACGTCTCGATATAGTCGAAGACATCGGCGCGGGCCAAGGCGCGGGATTGTAGATACGTTTCTGGATGCGCTCCTTTTTCAGGCTGCTGAAGAAGGATTCGGCGACCGCGTTGTCCCAGCAGTTGCCGCGTCTGTCATGCTGGTTTCGAGCGAATGGGCCGCGCAGAACCGCTTGAAGTCCTCGCTGCCATATTGGCTGCCCTGGTCGGAATGCACCAGGACACGCCCATCGGGTTTGCGGCGCCAGACGGCCATGAGCAGGGCATCCAGCGCCAGTTCGCGGCTTAGCGTCGGCTTCATCGACCAGCCCACGACCTTGCGGGCGTACAGGTCCAACACCACGGCCAGGTACAGCCAGCCCTGCCATGTGCGGATGTAGGTGATGTCGGTGACCCAGACTTTGTTGGGCGCGTCTACCGTGAAAGCTTGCTGCAGACGGTTGGGCGCGATGAGGGACGGGCGGCCGGCAAACGTGCGGGGCTTCCTGTAGCCGCGGACGGCCCGGATCTTGTGACACCGCATGAGCCGCTCGACACGATGCAGGCCGCAGGTCTCGCCCACTTCCCGCAGGTCGCCGAACACCCGGCGAGCCCCGTAAATCTCGTGACTGCCTGCATGGGAGTGCCGGATGAGCTCCAGCAACCGGGCATCCTCGATGTCGCGATCCGATAACGGGGTATGAAGCCAGGCATAAAACCCTGCCCTGGCAACCCGCACGACACGGCACATCAGCGTGACGGCATAGTCATGCCGATGCTCGTTCATGAAGCGGTACTTCACTCGGGTTGCCTGGCAAAGTACCGCGCGGCTTTTTTTAGCAGGTCGCGCTCCTCCTCGATGCAGACGGCTGCAAGAAAGTTTACGGCGTTTCGGTCGTATCGGGTTGCGACACGTCGGAAGTCCTTGAGGCGGCAGAACATGCTTTCGATGGCGTTTCGGTCGCGGTAGAGGACAGGCGAGAAGCAGTTCTTCCAGCGGCGGTTAGCCTTGGGCGAAATGTTGGGTATGGTGCCATTCTCCTCGACCTGCCGGCGGATGGCGTTGCTATCGTAGCCCGTGTCGCCATGAAGGATGCGGGCAGCCGGCATCTGCTTCAGCAGGGCCGATCCGGCCGTGCAATCGGCGACCTGGCCGCCGGTGAGCAGGAAGGCGATGGGCCGGCAGTCGCAGTCGGTCTGCGCGTGGATTTTGGTCGTGCGGCCGCCGCGCGAGCGCCCGATGGCTTGGTTCCGCTCCCCCCTTTTCCGCCCGAGGCCGAGCGGTGCGCCTTCACGGCGGAGGAGCGGAGGAGTCGATGAGCACTTGGGCCGGCGGACCACCGGCGCTGGTCAGCGCATGGAAGAGATCGGCCCAGATGCCCTTGGCGGCCCAGCGCACATAGCGGTTGTAGAGCGTCTTGCGCGGTCCGTAATCCGGCGGCGCATCGATCCAGCGCCCGCCCGACTTCAGGACGTGGACGATGCCGCTGATCACCCGGCGGTCATCCACGCGCGGTTTGCCCCGCGTATCGGTTGGAAAATGCGGCTCGATCCGAGCAAATTGCGCGTCCGTCAGCCAGAAACGATCCCGATTCATCCGTGTTTCCTTTCGGAAGCCGTGAATCACACTGCGCCGGCGACGCCAACCAATTTATGGGTCCAGACCCTAGGGGCAACCGATTCCGCGCTCGCCGAGCTGATGATCCGACATAACACCCGGCGCCAGGACTTAACGGCTAAACTGCCTCCTCAGACCAGTTACGTTTGTGGCTTCGTGCCGCGCTGACCGCCGGCGCGATCTCATCGTGTGGCGCCAACCTCCTCAACCAGCGCACACTCTGCGATTTCCCTCCGGATTGCGGCAAGTGCTGAGACGAGGCGAGTAACCTTGGAAGTCGCGAGACGGCTCGAAGCTGCAACAGGGTTCCGGTTTCCACGACTTGACGCAGAGGCGATAGAAATTAAGTCTGATGACGTTCAGTTACTCAGATTAAAATAAAACAAAATAAAAATGTTATAAGAGACATGGCCAGCATGAACGACACATCGATAACACACGAGGCAAAACTGCGGCCACGATAAAGCGCTGCCCTCGAATTATTTAAACGAGAGAAGAAAATGCTTGAACGCCTCAGTCCGTAGCTGCAGGCAGAATGGCCTGCCCTAGACAGAACGGACGAATGGAACGCATGGATCGGATCCGCTATCAGGAGAACGACATTGAGCGTATTGCAGAGCGGCTGGCTCAGGAAACGCGGCTTGCGCCGGCTCGCCTCAACGCCGCCGATACGGCGCTGTCGAGAGGGCGGCTGATCGGCGAAGAGGTCGATACCGGACTTTTCGTCGGGGCCTACGACCTGGAATACCTCATCGACACCAAGCTCGAAGTTCGCGAGCGGCGTGGCATCGCATTCGGCCTCCTGCTCGAAGGTGATCCGGCGCAGCTCACGGTCGCGGACCACGGTGAGTACTGCCTCTGGCCGACGGTTCCGGTCGTGCTGGGCTTCGACGAAGGGCGTCTCTGCACCGGGCATTGTCACGCCGGCAGCCGTGCCGCCGGACTCTGCGTCCGCTTGCTGCCGGACTGCCTCGACAGGCTCGCCGCCGATGACGACAGCTTCGGCCCCTTGCAGGCGCTTGCGGAAAACGGTTTCTGCTTCCGCGAGCTGCCTCGCTCGCGGCGCCTCACCAATATCGGGCGCCAATATCTCGACAACCCCTATGACGGGTTGCTCGAGCGGATGTTCCTGCAAGGCTGTGCGCTGTCCTTCATCGCCGAGGCGATGCATCTGTTCAACCAGACCGATGCCAGCCCTCCCGATCCGGCTCGCTCGCTGTCGGCCATCGAGCAGGACCGCGTCGCGAGAGTCAGCCGCTGCCTCGACGAGAACATCGTCAGCCCACCTTCGCTGAACCAGCTCGGGATCATGGTCGGCCTGAACGTGACGACACTCACCCGCCATTTCCGGCAGGTCCACGGCATGACCATCTTCGAGTATCTGCGCGAGCGGCGGCTTGAGCTCGCCCGCGAGATGCTGCGCCTGGGCACGCTTCCGGTTTCGCAGATCGGCTACCGGGTCGGCTTCTCCAACCCGGCGGCCTTCACCACCGCCTACCGCCGGCGCTTTGGTCTGACGCCCAGCAGCGAAAAAGAAATGCGGCCGCATTGATTTGATCCCGCGAAAGTTTCGTTCGACGCCGCGAAAGCCGGCGCGATAGCCAAATCCCGCTCCGATGGACATCACTGCCCGACGCTGGCCTCGCGCCGCTTCGGTTCCGTATGGAAAGCTCAGGATGATGTCTGTCTCCCGCCTCCCTTTCATGCTCGGCAGCGCGCTGGCGCTCGTCCTCGTTTCACAGGCCCGCGCCCAGGAGCCGCCGAAGAGCGGCGTGATCGCCCTCGACGAGATCACTGTGACGTCGCTGAAGCGCAAGGCCGACCCGCAGAACGTTCCGATCGCGATCACTGTCATCGACGGGGCCGCCATTCCCAACACCAGCTCCGACCCGGCCCGCGAGATGGTCTCGACTGCTCCGAACGTGATGTTCAACTCGGTCAACGTCGCCGGCCAGGACTTCCTGAACATTCGCGGCATCGGCCCGCTCGCTTTGCCGATCAACGCGCTCGACAACACGGTCGGTGTCTCGACCAACGGTGTGCCGACGACCATGTTCGGCTATCCGCCCACCCTGCTCGACGTCCAGCAGATCGAGGTTCTGCGCGGGCCACAGGGCACGCTCTTCGGCCGCAACGCCCTCGGTGGCGCGATCAACGTGGTGACCAAGCCGGCCGACGGAACCCGCGAGTTCCGTACCACCGTAGAGGCCGGCAAGAAGGGACACCTGCTCGGCGAGGCGGTCGCGGGCGGCTGGCTCGTGCCAGAGGTCTTGGCCGGGCGCGCGGCGCTGCGCTTCTCGCGCGTCGATGGCGACATTCCCAACACCATCGCCGGAGGCAAGGAAGGCGCGGCGCGCCTCAGTGTCGGCCGTGGCAGCCTACGCTTCACCCCAAGCGGCGACCTCACCATCGATCTCAGGGCGAGCTATGATCAAGATCGCCGCACCGGCCAGTTCTCGCTGCTCAAGGAGCATCCGCGCTTCCCGGTCAGCGGCGGCGACATCGTGCCGTGGATCACTCTGCGCCGCGCCGACGCCTCTCTCACGGTCGAGAAGCGCTTCGATGCCTTCACCATGACCTCGGTGACGAGCTTCCAGGACATCACCAGCAAGCACAGCTACGACTATTTCGATTCCTATGTCTTCGGGGCTCTCACCGGGCTGCCGCCGCGCACATTCGCCGATCCGCTGAACGACAAGATCCGCACTCTGGAGCACGACCGGATCTTCAACCAGGAGCTGCGTCTGAACTCAGCAGAGGGCTCCTGGCTCTCCTGGGTCGGCGGCATCAGCTATTTCCGTTCCGACTACGATCAGCAGCGCACAGCGCGAACCTCGTCGGTCTACGCCAATGGCGACTACGACACCGCGATCCTCTCGCAGACCGGCGCAATCTTCGGGGATGCCACCGTGCCGTTGAGCGAGCGCCTGAAGCTCTCCGGCGGCCTGCGGTTGGCGCGTGACTGGCAGTCGCTCGATTCGCGCTATCGCCCGCTCGGGGCGCCCGGCATCCTCACCGACCGCAACAGCATTTCCGACACCTATCTGACAGGCCGCGCCGCCCTCTCCTATGAATGGCAGCCGGGGCTGATCACCTATGGCTCAGTGGCGCGCGGCTACACATCGGGCGGTTTCGACAAAGTCACGCTCAACTCCGCGCTCGGCCTCCCCAATCGCGCCTTCTCGCCGTCGACCGGCTGGACCTATGAGCTCGGCGCCAAGAGCGATTTCCTCGACGGTCGTGCCCGGCTCAACGCCAGCCTGTTCTTCAATGACGTGGAGAAGGGTCAGATCATCGACTTCCTGGTCTCGGGCAGCACCGTGAGCTACGTCTTCGCCAATCAGGACTATCGCAGCCGCGGCTTCGAACTCGAGGGCAGCCTGCGCCTGACCGACCAACTCTCGCTCAATGGCAGTTTCGGTCTGACACGTTCCGAATTGGTCAATGTGCCGGTCACGCAGACGCGCTACCGCAATGGCAACGCCGTGCCGAACGCTCCTAGCGTGACGGCGAGCTTTGGCGTCGATTACCGCCTGCCTGCTTCGCTCATCGGCCTTCCCGGCGAGTTCCTCGCCCGCGCCAGCTACCAATATGTCGGGCAGCGCGAAGCCGATCTCGCCAACAACTTCAAGCTCGACGCCTATCACATCGTCAACGGCCGGATCGGCTGGTCGGGGCGCGATACGCAAGTTTACGCCTTCGCCAACAACCTGCTCGACGAGCGTCCGCAACTCTACGGCGCCGCATACAGCCCGGCCGTGCATTCGATGGCGGTGGGCCGCGGGCGGGTCATTGGCCTTGGCCTCAGCCGCAACTGGTAAACGAAGGCGGTAGGGACATTATGCTGCGGCATCTGTTTACGGTCGGCCTGCTCAACCTCGTCCAGGGGATGCCGGCCTATTTCTTCACCGTGGCGATGCCGGCCCTGATGCGCGATGGCGGCGCCTCGCTCGCCACTGTCGGCCTTGCCTATGTAATCTGGCTACCCTGGGCTCTTAAATGGCTATGGGCACCGTATTTCGACGCCGCCGCCGCTCCGCCGTTCCGTTCCCGTATTGCCTGGCTGCGCACCCTGCCGATCGCCATGGCCGCGGTCTTCCTCGCGGTCGCCGCTTTCCCGCCAGGCAGCCCGCACTGGCCGTTGATCGTGATTTCACTCGTCAGCGCCGCTGTCGGCGCGACCTTGCAGGTCGTGCTCGCCGCCTGGCTGATCGAGGCGCTCGACGAGAAGCAGCGTGCGCTCGCCAATGCCGGGCAGGTCGCCGGCATCACGCTCGGCGGCATCATCGGCGGCGGGCTGATCCTCACGCTCGGCGCTCATCTGCCATGGGCCGTGGCGATCGTCGTCGTCTCGCTTCTGATCGCTGCGCTCTCGCTTCCTGCCTGGCTGGAGCCGGTCCCGCGCATTTCGCAGGAGCGCCCCGTCGCCGCGGGGCGCCGCCTCGGCATGCGCGCCTTGCTGGCGAGCTGGAGCGGCCTGTTCCGGCGACCTGGCTTTGCGCGTCTCGGACTGCTGATCTTGCTCGCCGGTGGTGCGGCCGGCGCAGACGCGCTGCTTCCCGCGATCATGATCGATCGTGGCTTCAGCGCCGCCGAGGTCGGCTGGATCATCGGCACGCTCGGCATGGCCTGCATCCTGCCGGCGAGCGCCGCCACCGGCTGGCTGGTCCGCCGCTTTGGAAGCCTGGCGGTCCTGGCTGGCCTCTATATGGCGAAGGCGGCGGCCATGGCGGCGCTCGCGATGTCGCTCGCCTTGCCCGCCGCGGTCGTCGCCGGGCTGGTGGTCGTCGATTGCGCGATCTCGGGAGCGTTGATGGTGGCGATGTACCAGCTCTATATGGGTTACGCCGCGCCGGAGCGGGCCGCCACGGATTACGGGCTGCTGACCTCGCTGGAGGCGGCGCTGCGTCTCGCCGGCGGCCTCCTGTCCGGGCAAGGCGGCGACATGCTGGGCTACGGCGCGATCTTCTCGGCCTCGGCGTTGTTCGCTCTTGCGGCAGCCGGCAGCGCTCTTCTATGGGCTCCGAGCCCGTCAGCTCAGCCGAAGAGCACCGCAGGTCCTACCGGATTCGAAGCCAGTTGAGAATCCATATAAACATCGGATTTTATTGACTTTTATGTTCCTTCGCGTTCAATCCCGGGCATGGATGGAACGCTTCCGGCCGCACGCCCGCTGGCGATCGCCAATCTGGAGGAAGCCGCCGAGCGGCTGCGCGCCCGGATCGCGATCACCGGCCCCTTCACGCAGCGGATGAACACCCCGGCAGCGCTCGGCAAGGTGCTGACCCGCGAGGTCCAGCCAGGGCTGTTCGCGGGCGGCTATGACGTCGAATATCTCGTCGACATGCGCCTGGAAGAGGTGATCGAGCCTTCGCTGTCCTGCAGTCTGGCGCTGACGGGCGCGCCGCTGTCGATGGAATGCGACGGCCACGGCACGATTCTCTACGAGGCGGGTTGTCCCGTACTGATCGCTCTCGACGCGCCCGGCCGCTTTGTCGGCCATTGCCAGCGCGGCCGGCACTGCGCCGCGGCCGGCCTCGTCATCAAATCAGAGTTTTTTGAGCGCTTTCGGGACCGCGAAGGCGGCCATGGCCTCGCACCACTGCAGGACATGCTGGCGAATGGGGGCGGCGTGCGCCGCCTGCCGCCTTCACGCCGGCTTGCCGAACTCGCCCATCAGAGTCTCTCGGACATCTATTCCGGCTCGCTCGGCGAACTTTTCCTGGAAGGCTGCACCCTTTCCTTCGCCGCCGAGCTCTGCCGGATCGTCAGCGAGGATGATGCTCAGGCCGGTCGCAGCGGTCTCGGCCCGCGGGAACGCGAGCGCGCCTTTCACTTGCGCGCCACGCTCGACGAGCACATCGTCGAAACGCCGAGCCTCGATGCGCTCGCGGCGATGTTCGCCGTCAATGCGACCACGCTCGGCCGTCAGTTCCGCCAGGCTTTCGGCTCGACCATCTTCGGCTATGTCCGCAGCCGCAGGCTCGATCTCGCCCAGTTGCTGCTGCGCAGCCAGGATCTCCCGGTCTCGGCGGTGGGTTACCGGGTGGGCTTTGCCAGTCCGGCTGCCTTCGCGGCCGCCTATCGCCGCCGCTTCGGCTATGCGCCCAGCCTGGAGGCCGGACGCAGCCGGGGCGAGACGATCGCGCGATAGTCAAACTTGCTCGCGCGACAGCCGTACGCGTGGCCGCCCGCCGCCGCGCCGGCGATAACCCGCAGCGGGTGAGGAGCTTTCCACGCCCGCGCGGCAGGGAAGCAACGGATGCTCTCCCACGTTGGCTCAAATTTCGGGAGCGCGTCATCGGATGCGGATCGGCTTGTCATTTTCGCTGTTCGGCGCAGCGCTCCTCTCCGTCCTGCCGCACCGCGCTGACGCCGACCCCGCGCCGGCTGGCAATGACGCAACGATCACCCTCGACACGATCACTATCACGGCTCGCAAGCGCAGCGAGGACGCCTTCGACGTACCGGGCGGGGTGACCGTCGTGCAGGGTGGCGCACTCGCTTCCAGCAGCGTCGATCCCGGTGCTGAGATCGCCCGGCAGGTGCCGAATTTCAACTTTGTCGACTTCGCCCAGCCCGGCCAGAATTTCACGACCATGCGCGGCATCGGGCCACTCGGCGCGCCGCTCAACTCGCTCGACAACACGGTCGGCTTCGCCGTGGATGGCGTGCCGACCACGATGTTCGGCTTCTCGCCGACACTGCTCGATGTCGAGCGCGTCGAGGTGCTGCGCGGGCCGCAAGGTACGCTGTTCGGCCGCAATGCGCTCGGCGGAATGGTCAATGTGGTCACCGCGCCGGCCGACGGGAAGCGCATCTTCAGGGCGACGGGTGAGATCGGCAGCAATGGCCATGCACTGGGCGAAGTCATCGCCGGAGGCTGGCTCCTGCCGGACCAGCTGGCCGGGCGCGCCGCGCTGCGCATCCAGCGGTATGGCGGCGACATCCCGAATCTGGTGATCGGCGGCAAACAGGGCGAGGCGGACGTCGCCGCCGGACGCGCCACGCTGCGGTGGACGCCGTCCGGCGATGTCGACGTCACCTTCACTGGCGGTTACGAACGCGACGAGCGCAATAACCTCCTCGCCGTGCTCGATCCGCTCCGTGGCCGCCCGTTCAGCGGCGTCGATTCGCCGGTGCCGGCCGCCCGGCGGACCGCCCATGGCGCATTGACCATCAGCAGGCGATTCGACGCCTTATCCTTCACCTCCGTCACGGGCTACCAGGATATCCGGATCAAGGCCCGCACCGACGATACCGACGCTTTCGTCTTCGCTCGGGTGACGGGGCTGCCGCCAACCTCGTTCAACGATCCCAGTGTCGACTGGAGCCGGGCCGTGGAGCGCGAGCGGGTCTTCTCGCAGGAGTTCCGGCTGAATTCGGCCGAAGGGAGCCGCGTCACCTGGGTCGCGGGCCTGCACTATTTCCGCTCGGAATACGGCCAGAACCGTATCCAGGACAGCACGACCTCGCCGATCAGCCATGGCTCCAACCGGGTCGAGATCCTCTCGGAAACCTTCGCGGGGTTCGCCGACGTCTCGTTGCCGCTGACCGAGCGGCTGACGCTTTCCGGCGGCGCGCGCTATGCCTTCGACCGGGCACGGCTCAATGCGAACTGGAGATCCTCGGGTTTCCCGGGAACGGTGCCGGTCTTCGACCAGCGCGGACGTTACTCGGACCCCTACCTCACGGGCCGCATGGCGCTGAGCTACAAGTGGAGCGATACGCTCAACAGCTACGTTTCGGTCGCACGCGGTTATGCCTCCGGTGGCTTCGAACGGTATACTGTCAACGCGCCCTACGGCCTGCCATCCGAACCGTTCCGCTCGGCGAAGGGGTGGAGCTACGAGATCGGTGCCAAGTCGCGCCTCTTCGGCGGGCGCATCGATCTCGCGGCCGCAGCCTTCTACAACGACATCAAGGATGGCCAGATGATGGATTTCGATCCGTCGACCTTCGCCATCTTCTACGCGAACCAGGATTTCCGTAGCTATGGGCTGGAGATCGAGGGCCGGGCGCGGATCGGCGACCGCCTGGAGATCGGCGGCGGACTCGGCCTCACCCGCTCCGAAATGCGCGGCGTGTCGCCCACGACGCTGACCGGAGCGCGCAACGGCAACCCGGTTCCCCTTGTGCCGCGCGTCACCGCGAATGCGAGCATCCAGTACACTCTTCCGGGTTTAGAGATAGGCATGCCAGGCAGGTTCGTGGCCAAGGCCGATTACCAGTTCGTCGGCTCGCGCGCGGCAGACGTCGCGCGGCGCTTTGATCTGCGCCCTTATCACATCGTCAACACTCAGCTGTCCTGGGAAAACGAGACCCTCAAGGTCTATGCCTTCGGCCGCAACCTGCTCGATCAGCGCCCCGAATACTTCGGCGCTCTCTACGGCGCCGATGCGCGCGGGCTGATCATCGGTCGCGGCCGTTATTTCGGCGCGGGCGTCAGCGCTACCTTCTGAGATTCTCGATGCAAGCCTACCTTCGTCCTTATCGCTTGCGCCTCGCGCTGTCGGCCGCTCTCGCAATCGCCGGGGCGGCCTTCGGCCTGGTTCCGTTCTACGCCGTTTACGCGGTCACGCTCGCCCTCATGCCCGGCGGCACCTTCGACCCGGACACGCTCTGGCTTTGGACTGGCATCGCCTTCGCCGCGATCCTGGGCAAGACGCTGGCGCAGAGCCTCGCCGCCCATCTCTCGCATCTCGCCGCCTATGATCTGCTGCTCGATCTGCGCATGGCGCTGGTGGCCAAGCTGGATCGTGTCCCGCTCGGCTTCTTCGCCGGCCGCTCCACCGGCGAACTGCACCGGGTCATCGTCGACGACGTCCAGGAGATCGAGGACGCGATCGCCCATGCCGTTCCCGACACCGCCGCCGCCTTCGCCGTCCCGCTGCTTTCTGCAGGATTGCTGGCCAGCATCGACTGGCGCCTGGCGCTGGCGGCGATGGCGATGTTCCCTGTGCTGCTGGCCCTGTTTCCTCTGACACTGGTGGCGACGAAGCCCCACCGCCACGCCTTCTTCGGAGCCATGGCGCGGCTGAAGGGGCTGACCATCCAGTATGTACAGGGGATGAAGGTCATCCGCGCCTTCCTCGGCGCGGAACACGTCCACGCCGAGCTTGAGCGCGCCATCGACGACATGGCGACCGTCGGCCTGCGCTATGCCGGGGCATCGCTCACGCCGATGGCGTTGCTGACAGCGGGGCTGCGCGCCAATGTCCTGGTCCTGCTGCCCGTCGCCGGGCTGCTGAACCTGTCCGGGCAGGCCGATGCCGGCACCGTCGTGCTCTTCCTGCTACTGGGCATGGGGATCAACGTCCCAGTCTTCCGGATCATCATGGTGGCCGGCACCATCTTCTGGCGCATGCAGACCGCCGGGCGGGCGATACTCGCCGTGCTCGATGCTCCGGAACTGCCGGAGGCGACGGCGCTGCGTTTGCCCGAGCGCTTCGATCTCGCCTTTCGCGACGTGCGCTTCGCTTATGACGGCAAGACCGTGCTCGACGGCGTCAGCTTCACGGCGGCGCAAGGCAGCCTGACCGCAATCGTCGGTGCCTCCGGAGCCGGCAAAAGCACGATCGCCCGGCTTGCTGCTCGCTTCTGGGACCCTGATGGGGGCGGGATCGAGATCGGCGGCGTCGATCTGCGCGACCTTCAGGCAGATGTCCGGGTGCGGACGGTCGGATTCCTGCTGCAGGATGCCTGGCTGTTCAATGACACAATCCGCGCGAACATCCACGCCGGACGCCCGGACGCCAGTGACGCAGAAGTCGATGAAGCGGCGCGCCGCGCCTGCGTCAGCGAATTCGCGGTTGAGTTCCCGCTCGGCCTCGACACGCCGGTCGGCGAAGGTGGCCGGGCGCTGTCGGGTGGCCAGCGCCAGCGCGTCGCCATCGCCCGGGAAATCCTCAAAGCTGCCCCGGTCATCCTGCTCGACGAGGCAACCGCCGCCCTCGATACCGAGAACGAAGCCGCGGTGCTCAAGGCGCTGCGCGAGCTGGGGCAGGGGCGAACCGTCATCGCGATCGCTCACCGGCTCGACACGGTTCGCAACGCGGACCGCATCCTCCTCGTGGAGGATGGCCGCATCGCCGCGCAAGGAGACCATGACACGCTCCTGACCGGAAGCAACAGCTATCGCACGCTCTGGCAGCGCTACGAGGCGAACGCGGGCTGGCGTTTGCCGCCGGGCGGTGGCGGGAACGTTGCCGTGCCCCAAGACGAGCCGCCGCAACCCGCCCCCGGCCCGGCCGGCTGCGCCTCGGCGGGCATCCCGCTCGCTGGCGGGGCGGGTCTGCGGCTGCTCTGGCAGCTTGCCGGTCCGGCAGGCCAAGCGCTGCTGCGCCGCGCCGTGCCGCTGCTCGCCTTGGAGAGCCTGCTTTTCGGCGCTCCCGTCATCGCCACCTTTCTGGCCTTGTCGGACATTTTCGCCGGCATGCTGACGCGTGAGCGCATCGTCGCCTACACCCTCGCCCTCCTCATCTGCTTCATCTTGCAGGCGCTGGCGGCCGTCTTCTCTCAACGCATCCTCTGGCGTGTCCAGACCTCCGCCGTTGCCGATCTTCAGCGCCGCCTCGTCCGGCACCTGCGCGCGGTTCCGCTCGGCCTGCTGCTCGCTCGCGACACCGGCGAAGCGGAGGCTGCGGTCACCCGGCATGCCGCGGAGCTCAACTTCGTCATGCCGCCGGGCCAGGCCATGCGCATCTTCGTCGCGCCGTTGCTGAGCCTGGCGGTGATGTTGCTGCTAGACTGGCGCCTCGCGCTGGCAGCGGTCGCGACACTGCCGCTCTTCGCCGTGCTCGTCTCCTGGATGGATCGTGCGCATCGGACGGTATGGGAACGGCTCGTAGCGGCGCGAGAGCGGCTCGGCGGCCGCGTCATCGACTATCTTCAAGGCATTGGCACCTTGCGTGCGCTCGGCCTGGGCGCAGGCCGGTTCACGGCATTGCAGCAGGCTCTGGAGGAACACCACAAGACCACCCGTGACACGATCGTCCGGCTCACTCCTTCGATCGTGATGAGCTGGTCGGCGCTTGATGTCGGATTCTGCGTCATCCTGCTGACGGGAGGGCTCCTTACGCAGAGCGGCACGCTCGCGCCTGCGATCCTGCTGCTGTTCCTCGTCGTCGGTCTCGTTTTCTATGCGCCGATTGCGGATGCCTTCGAATTCCTCGCCTTTCGCCGCCTGCATGCGCAGCGCATGCAGCGTATCGCAACCCTGCTCGATCTGCCTGTTCAGCACGAGCCGGCGACACCGCTCCGGCCCGCTTCGCTCGACCTCCGCTTCGAGGGCGTTTCCTTCGCCTATGGCGACCGGCCGGCGCTCAAGGAGGTCGATCTCGACCTGCCGGCGGGACAGCTGCACGCCTTCGTGGGCGCGTCCGGCTCGGGCAAGAGCAGCGCGCTTGCGCTGATCGCTCGCTTCTTCGATCCGGATGCGGGAAGGATCAGTCTCGGCGGCGTGGATCTGCGCGAGATTTCGGAAACCCTGAGATCGAAACTATTCGCGATCGTGCTCCAGGACACCTTCCTGTTCGACGACACCGTCGCCGCGAACCTCAAGCTCGGCAGGCCGGAAGCGAGCCTGGAGGAAATGGTCGCGGCAGCGCGGGCCGCCGGCTGCCACGACTTCGTCATGGCCCTGGAGAAAGGCTACGACACTCCCATTGGCGAGGGCGGCCAGCGCCTGTCCGGCGGTGAGCGCCAGCGCCTCTCGATCGCCCGCGCCATCCTGAAGGATGCGCCGATCGTCCTGCTCGATGAAGCCACGGCGTCGATCGACCCGGACACCGAATACGATATCCGGCAAGCGATCGAGGCGGTCTGTCGCGGCAAGACCGTCATCGTGGTGAGCCACCGGCTGCAATCGGTGAAAGCCGCAGACCAGATCATCGCGTTCCGCAGCGGCCGCGCGTTGCTCCGGCCTGACTCCTGCTGACGATTTCTGACCCGCCTCGTAAACCGCCGAGGCATCAGCGCCGCCGGAACCTCACCACCGAAATCTAACCTGCCCCGATTGAGTGGTCCGGCTTCAATCTAATGCATGATCGGTTTCACGACCATGTTTGACGACGCCACGATAGATGTCGGGCTGGCGGCTTGTAGCCGAGCGAGGAGTGCGAGCGCCTGGTGTTGTACAACAAGGCTTGAGAACGCCCACGGGACCGAGCCCCCTCGGTCGTCGCGATCCACCGGTCCAGTCGCCCGAGCCCATCTGAATCCATCCCCATCGGCCCCGTCTCGAAGAACAGGTTGGCCGGCCAGGCTGGACCCGTCCCGAGCATCTGCTCCAAGCGGCCGCGAAGGCGCCGGTCGTTATCCTCGAGAGCAAGGTACAAAACCGCCCCCTTCGTGCAGCGATGAGCGCTTTCGTCGAGAACGGCGGTGCCCCTCGCCACCGACAGCGCGATATCCAGGCTCAGCCAGCTCTTGCCCACCTTCGGCGCGCCGGCCAGCACCGTCAGCCCGAGAGGAATCAGATCGTCGACGATGAATTGCAGCGGCGCGAAGTCCCGCCCCTTGAGATCATGAGCGCTGAAGGGCCCCTGCCCCGCCCCTGGCGTCATCTGCGTCATGCCTGCCGGCCTCTCCCAATTCTTCAGCAGGAGCATGCCGAGCAGCCCTGAAAATCGAGCCCGAATATTCGGTCAAATTGAAACGATCTCGCTGGAACGTAGTGGCAACGGCAGGCATCTCCGTGCTCATCCCAACGTCATGTAAAATCCAGCGCGTGATTCGTGTGTGGAGTTGCGTCATGGGCGTACTGGAATTCTGGGGAACCATCCCTCGGCTAATGCCGGATTTTCTGCGGAGAACCGGCCAGGTCGAGCATTTCGTCAAGGTCCACTTCCAACCGCCGGATCGAGCCGGGCCGGATCCTTATGCCGGCGGCGGATCGGGCAAGAGGCCGAGGACCAAGCTCGAGAACGAGCTTGACGACGTCCAGGCCTGTCTGATCGCCGATCTGGAATGCGTCGTGAAGGCGCTCGAGGCCGTCGAGGCGCGCCAGCAGGCCGACAAGAACCGCAAAGCAGCCCCACGGACTCTCGGAGATGTGCTGAATTCGGCAGCACCGGGGCCCTCCTCTATCGGCACGTTGCTGGCGAAGGGGCGCCGGTCTATCCGCCAGCGTCACGCACGATGCCATCCGGCCTATCAGGGCTATCTGGTCCCGATGAAAGCCGCACGGCTCACAGCGGTGAATGACGCCGATGGCCTGCGGGCTCTAGTTTCGTCCCATGTCACCGCCATCGACCTCGTCGGCCGAGCACGAAATGCCGCGCAGGCGACCGCAGAGGGGATGCGGGCGACATTCGTCGAGGTCAACAAGAACAAGCGACGAGCCGACGAGACCATCTCTCGCGATGTGCTGGATCGCCTGCCCCGCCTCTCGATCACGGAAATGACGGAGCTTTCCTTCGTCAGCGGCGTGAATGCGTCTCGGCTCCGGCAGTGCTATCACGGCGCGCCGAAAACGATCGATTATCATCGCGTATTCGATCTGGCCGTTTTCGCTGGGCGCCTTTCCCGCGGCGAGCCCGCTTTCCTTACCTGGGACCTGGCGCGATATCTTCTTGCCCATCAACCTGACCCGAATATCCGGTTGGGTTGGAAGGTGCAGCTCTTCCCCAACACCGTTCTCGTCCACGACGCGATCGAATGGATCTGTGCGCAAATTGATCAGGCGTACGGGCTTGCCGCTTTCACCGGCGGCCTGATCCTGTGCGATCGACCGGGAGAAAGCCGGACCTTTCGCTTGCCCCCTCTCGCACCCTGACGTCGCGAAAAGTGCCCGGTCCCAATTAGATTCATGTCGGCGGCGATGCCGAACAGCCAGCCTCCCGCTCCTCGACAGGAGCGGCGGACGTGGGCAAGCGGGGTGAAAAAGGACGGAGAAAGGAGGTCCGGACCAGAGGTTCAGGCGGCCGCCCTTCGCTGTGCCCCGCCTCCATCTCTGGGGAGGCCCTCCCCGATCGGGAGATCATCCTCGAAAAGATAGACGCCGGCTTCATCGGCACGGAGGAACTCGACGCGCTCGAGCAGAATTTCGGCGACATCGTCACGAAGGCACTCGGGCAATGACCTGACCCGAGACAGGCTTCAACACGGCGAATTCGACCTTAAATGCCCTGAAAACCCCATAGGATTCGAACATGGCCCGCCGCCGACGCCCCGCTTCCGAAGACGCTCCGAGCGGCCCCGACCGGGTCGTACTCTATATTCGCGTCTCCACCGACAAGCAGGCCGAGAACCGGCTCTCGCTCGAGGAGCAGGAGCTCCAGATGCGCGACCATTGCGAGCGTCAGGGCTGGACGGTGGTCGGGCTCTATTGCGATGCCGGGGAAAGCGCGAGTTCTCTGCAGCGCCCCGAATTCCAAAAGATGCTGGCACGCTGCCTGGACGGGACGCGCTCCATCGACGCCGTCCTGGTGCATTCGATATCGAGGGCGTTCCGCAATCTCCTGGACCAGGAGCGGACCGTGCTCGATCTCAAATCACACGGTATCGCCACTCGCTCCATGACCGAGAACATCGTCGCACGCGATGGCGGCAAACTGATGCGGCTGGCCCTAGGGTTTGCGAACGAACTCAAGTCCCATGACGCTCATGTCGGCACTATGCGGGGCATGTCCGCGACCGCCCGGCTCGGCTTTTCGAACGGAGGGACCGCCCCGTTCGGTTATCGCTCCGTCGCGGCCGAAACGATCGGCCGGACGACAAAGCGGAGGCTCGAAATCGACGCCATCGAGGCTGACATCGTCCGTCTCGTTTTTCGTCTCGCGCTCGAAGGCGACGGCTCGTCGGGCCCGATGGGGGTGCGCAATATCGTGCAGCACCTCAATGCCGCCGGATATCGCACCCGCAGGGGTGGCGAATTCTACCACAGCACCATTCACGAAATACTGCTTCGCGAATCCTATACCGGCGACCGTTCCTGGAACGTATTCGACAAGCATGGCAACCAGAATCCCGATCGCGAGATCGTCGATTACAAGGTGCCTGAGATCATCGATCGCGAAGCCTACGGCGCCGTGCAGGCCCAGCTGGGCGAGCGGCAACCGAGCCGCCGTGGTCCCCGTCTGGACAGCGCCCCGTCTCTCTTCGGCGGGCTAATCCACTGCGGATGCTGCAAGAGGGCCATGTCGCCATCCAGCGGCACTGGCCGTCATGGCAAGATCTACCATTATTACAAATGCGCCGGCTCCATTAACAAGGGGGCCGGAGCGTGCAGGAACAAGCCGGTAGGGCGAGGTTTGGCAGAAGCCCGCGTCATGAGCGAACTCGTGCAATGGCTGACCACGCCGGATCGCCTCGCCGGTATTCTGGCTGCCCTGCACGAGCGCAAGGCCTCGAAACAGCAATCGGTCATCGTGCGCATCGCTCAGCTGCAGCGGAAAGCCGCAGAGGCTGAGAAAGCGCTGCAAAACGTCTATGCCGCGATAGAAGCCGGTATCCTCGATCCGACCGAACCTTCACTCCAGAGCCGTGTGAGGAGCTTACGGGAGAAGCGGGACCTAGCCTCGGCCGCACTCGAGCGCGCCAAGGCTAGTATGGTCGAACGACCCGCTCTCGATTCTCAATTTGTGGAAACCTTCCGCCGGGCGCTCGTCGAGCGTCTCTCCGAGGGGCCGATCGAAGGACGCAAGGCCTGGCTCGGTGCCATCGTCGACGCCATTGTGGTCGAGCCTGAGAAAATCCACGTTATCGGCAAGAATGACAATTTCGAGAAGAATATACGTAGCCACGCCGCCGGGCGAGGGCCGGTTCGTAGTTCTGTTCGGAAGTGGTGGGCCGGGCCGGACTCGAACCGGCACCGGCGCTGTTATGAGCAGCGAGCTCTAACCATTGAGCTACCGGCCCGCGCCACGCCTAGCATCCGCGTGCCGCACCGGCAACGGTCGCGCTGGGCGGAATCCGAAACGGCGGACTGCAACAGGCCGGGCTGCGCAAGAGCGCAATGCGAAACGGCCTCCGCGTCAAGGCGGAGGCCGTCTGTCGTTTCAGGCGGCCGGCCCGAGCTGGGCCGGGCTGTCGGCGCGGCTGCGATCAGGCGGCGCGCCGGTCTTCCTCGGCCGTGTGGCCTTCGCGGAACTCGAAGCGGGCGATGTGCTCGGTCAGCGAACGGGTCTGGGCGTCGGTCAGAGCGAGCGCGGCATTGGTCTGCTCGACCAGCGCGGCGTTCTGATGCGCCATGGTGCCGATGCCGTCGATCTCCTTGTTGATGGTGGAGACCTCGCTGGCTTGGCCGCGGGCGGTCTCGGAGATGCCGTTCATCAGCCCCGACAGGTCGTTGACCGAGCTCAGGATGCTGACGAACACCTCCGAGGTCTGCTCGACCAGCCCGACGCCGACCTTGACGTCGCCATGGGCGGCCTCGACCAGCTTCTTGACGTCGTTGGAGGCGTCAGCCGAGCGCTTGGCGAGGCTGCGCACCTCGCTGGCGACCACCGCGAAGCCCTTGCCGGCATCGCCGGCCCGCGCCGCTTCCACCGCCGCGTTGAGCGCCAGCAGATTGGTCTGGAAGGCGATCTCGTCGATCATCGCGATGACCTCGGAGATCTTGTTCGAGGAGACGCGGATGCGCTGCATCGCCTGGAGGGCGGAGGCGACGACCTCCTCACCCTGCTGGGCGCGGTTTTCGGCGTCATGGGCCATGCCCACCGCGTTCTCGGCGTCGCTGGCGGTCTTGCGGACCGAGCCGGCGAAGGTGCCGAGCTGGTTGGTCGCCACCGAGACCGCATTGCTCTCCTCGCTGGTGCGTTCGGCCAGGTCGGTGACGCCGTCCAGGATCTCGCTGGTGGCGCTGCGGACGGCGGAAACCGTCTCGGACAGGCGTGCCAGCGTGCTCTCGAACTCGCCGGCCAGCCCGTTGGTGCCGTCCTTCAGCTCGGCGAAGGCACCGCGATAGAGGCCCTCGACCCGCGCGGTGAGGTGGCCGGCGGAGAGCTCGGACAGCACCGCGCAGGTCTCGGAGAGACCGCCCTGCACCGTCTCGAGCAGCTCGTTGACCGAGCCGGCGAGCGCGTTCAGCTCCTCGTCGGCGAAGGTGGCGGCGACGCGCTGGCGGAAATCGCCCTGCGCGGCAGCGGCGACGACCTGGCCGAAGGCGTCGCCGAGCTCGCGCATCATCTCGCGGCGCTGCTCGCGGCCCCTGGCCTCGTCCTCGATCTTGGCCTGCTCGGCGGCGCGCAGCGCCACCGCATTGTCGCGGAACAGCAGCACGCTGCGGGCGATGTCGGAGATCTCGTCATTGCCGCGCACGTCGACCACGGTGTCGAGCTTGCCGTCGGCGATCGCCTTGGTGGCGCCCCACAGCCCGTTCAGGCGGCGGACGATCATCGGGCGGACATAGAACACGGCGAGCGCCAGCGCGACCAGCAGCGAGCCGAGGCCGATCAACCCGAGCCAGAGCTTGTTCTGGGCGATGAGGTCGCGTGTCGAGACGCTGGCCGCCTGGGATTCCTCGCGGGCCGCCCGGACCAGGCTTTCGACCTCGCCGCGCAGGGCGGTCGCGGCCTCATCGACCTCCTTGAGCCCGCGCGCGATCGACTCGCGGGTGGTGATGTCGCGGCTGCGCACGTCGATCAGGCCGGTCGAGCCCTCGCCGACGGCGATCAGCTCTTCCACCGTGGCGGAACGCGTCTTGTTCGGGGTGATCTTGTCGGCGTCCTGCACCGCGGAGCGCAGCTTGTAGGCGATGCCGTTGAAGCGCTCGCGGGCGGTGGCAAGCTTCTGGCTGTCGCTGATCTGGGAGATCTCGCGCAGCAGGCCGACCAACTCGTTGACGTCCGCCTGCAGGATGCGGGCGAGATCGAAGATCGCGAAGTCGCGGTCGACCAGCGTCTTGAGCGCACCGGCGAGCGCGTCGCCGGAGAGCACGCTGAGATCGTCGAAGGTGAAGGTCACCGCGAACTTGGCCTGCTCGGCCTCGCCCTGCGCCGCCTTGGTGAAGTTCTCATAGGCCTTGTCGAGCGCGGCCATGGCGGTCGCGGCCTCGTTGGCGATGCGCAGGCGCTCGCCGGTCAGGTCGTTGATGTCGTTGATGTGGCGCGAGAGGTTGTCGATCGCCTCCTGGGCCTTCTTCTCGCCAGCATTGCCGAAGGTGCCGATGCGCCGCACCAGCTCGTACTGGCGGCCCTCGACCTTGTCGAACTCGCCGGTCAACGCCGAGCGACCCTGGACGGTGGAGACCTCCATGAAGCGCGGGGCCAGCGCCGTCGATTCTGTCGCCGCCTGCGACAGCTCCAGCGCCAGCTCGACCACCGGCATCTTGCGGGTGACCATCTCGTCGACCGTGACGCCGACGCGCTCATAGGAGAACCAGGCCACGCCGGAGGCCGCGACGGTCATCACCGCCAGCGTCCCCAGCGCCGCATAGATGCGCCCTGCAATCCCTCTGCGCGTCGCCTTCTTGGTCACGGGCGCCTTGGACTTCGACATGATCCGATACTCCTGGATCCGGGCGTCCGGCACGGCAACTGGCCGGCCGGTGCGGTCTCCCTCCCGCAACCCGACGGTTTCGACTGAAATCAGATGAACAAAATGCTGCCGGCTGCAATTCCGGTCCGAGCCGTGCCCCGGCGTCCGGCGGCCCGCCCCGAGCCCTCCGGACAGGCCGACAGTCGCGCCCCCGCGCTGCGGCCAGAGCGCCGATAACGGCGATCGGTCATACGGATTCTCCCAGCCCCGCGGATCGGCCCGGAGGCCTTTCCGGAGCCGACACTGCGGGCGCCGGGTTTAAAGAACGCTTAAGCGAACGGATTCTTCTGAATCAACCGCGAGTCCGGGCCGTTCAGCTTTGCTTAACCGGTGCGGCGCCAGCGGGATCGACCGGGCGCGGGCGCCCCTCGTCGTCGATCGCCACGAAGGTGAAGGTCGCGTCGGTGACCTTCTCGTGCACGGAGGTGCGGAAACGCTTGGCCCAGGCCTCGACCTGGATCTTCATCGAGGTGCGGCCGACCGAGACCACCTGCGTATAGACGCTGAGCACGTCGCCAACCTTGACCGGCTGGATGAAGGTCATCGCCTCGACCGCCACCGTCACGACCCGGCCGAGCGCGCGGTCGACGCCGGCGATGCCGCCGGCCTGGTCCATGCGCGACATCACCCAGCCGCCGAAGATGTCGCCATTGGCGTTGGTGTCCGCCGGCATGGCGATGGTGCGGACGGTCAGCGTCCCGCGCGGTTCATCGGCCGTCTCAGTCATCGCGGTCCCTGCCCTCCTCGACATGGATGGAGTGGAGCACACGATGCAGCAGCGGCGCCAGCACGAAACCGGTGGCGATCACCACGAACAGGCCTGAGAAAATCGCATAGCTTCCGGCGAAGAGCTTGCCCGCCTCCGTCTTCAGCTCGCCGACCGGGCCCATGCCCGAGAGGATCATCGCGGCGTTGAGATAGGCGTCGACCAGGCTCATGCCTTCGGTGCCGACATAGCCGGCCATGCCGATGCCGAGGCCGACCGCGGTCAGGCAGAGCCAGACCAGCACGGCCCGGCCCATGCGCGCCGCGAAGCGCCGCACCGGCACCACCGGCTGGCGCCGGGTCTCGAAGCGGGTGAGCCGGATCACGCGCGGTCCCCGCGCGCGAAGTCTGGGAGCATGCGATGCGTGGTGGCCATCCGAGCGGCTCCGGTCGAGACGCGCCGACGGGCGCCCCTCGCCCACTCTGGCGCGGGCGCGGCGGCCGTCAAGCCGCCGCCATCCGGACGCGGCTCAGGCGGCGACGGCCGCACGCGGGCGCGCCTTCATCATCAGCCAGCAGACGATGGCGAGGTTCAGCAGGTTCCAGGCCAGCCCGTTGAGGAAGGCGAGCCGGTAGGAGTTCGAGAGGTCGTAGATCAGCCCCGAGACATAGCCGCCGGCCGCCATGCCGAGCAGGGTCGAGGACATCACGATGCCGATACGCACCCCCGCCTCGCGCGCCGGCAGGTATTCGCGGATGATGACCGCGTACATCGGCACGATCCCGCCCTGGAACAGGCCGAAGATGCCGCTGACGATGTAGAGCGAGGTCAGCCCGTCGAAGAAGAGGTAGAGGAACAGCGCCACGCCCTGCATCAGCGCGCCCAGCGCCAGCGTCGGCGCGCCGCCGATGCGGTCGGAGATCACGCCGGACAGCACGCGGCTGATGATGCCGAGCCCGAGCATCAGCGACAGCATCTCCGCGCCGCGGGCGACGCCGTAGCCGAGATCGCCGCAATAGGCGACGATGTGGACCTGGGGCATCGACATGGCGATGCAGCAGCAGAAGCCCGCCACCGCCAGCAGGAGCTGGATCTGGCGCGGCGTCAGCCCGAGATCGCCGCGCGCCGAGGAGGCCGCCGCCTCGTCGACCGCGAGATGGCCGGCCGCGGGCTGGCGCCGGAAGAACAGCGAAAGCGGGATCAGCACCGCCGCCGTGACGATGCCGATGCCGATATGGGTGACGCGCCAGTCGTAATGCGCCAGGCCCCAGGTCACGACCTGCGGCCAGAGCATGCCGGCGAGATAGCTGCCCGAGGCGCCGAGCACCACGGCGAGACCGCGATGGCGGCGGAACCAGTGCGAGAGGTCGGCGATGATCGGGCCGAAACCCGCCCCCGCGCAGAAGCCGATCAGCAGGCCATGCGCCAGCGCGAACTGCCAGAGATTGGACGACATCCCGGCCAGGACGAAGCCGAGCCCCGCCCCGACGCCGGCGATCAGCACCGGCACCATCATGCCATAGCGGTCGGCGACGCGGCCCATCACGATGTTGCCGGCGCCGAAGCCGAGCATCACGCAGGTATAGGGCAGCGAGGCTCCGGCGCGCAGCGTCCCGAACTCGGCCTGCACCGCCGGCAGCACC
This sequence comes from Allobosea sp. TWI1241, assembly GCF_039673065.1. Taxonomy (NCBI): domain Bacteria; kingdom Pseudomonadati; phylum Pseudomonadota; class Alphaproteobacteria; order Hyphomicrobiales; family Alloboseaceae; genus Allobosea; species Allobosea sp. TWI1241. The sequence continues at coordinate 418,424 of NZ_JBDJKW010000001.1, forward strand.
ACGACCACCGACCAGGTGCCGGCGCAGGCCACGGTGCCGACAACGAGCGCCATGGCGAGGCGCAGCCAGGCATAGGATGAATCGGGCGCGTAGCGCTTATCCTCGGGAACCATGTTTCCTCGCCGGGCCCGATCGCAGCAGGCCGTTCTCTTCTCAGCGAGGAATAGGAGGGCGGCCGGAGCGGCACAAGCGCTCCGCTTGCAGGCGGCCATGCCGCCCGCGAGGGGTTCAGGCGGCTGTCGCTCAGTCCGGCCGCCGGCCCATCAGATCGGCATAGCCCTCCGCCGGCTGCGGCCGGCCGAGGAAGAAGCCCTGCATGACGTTGCAGCCTTCCTCGGCGAGGAAGTCGAACTGCTCGCGCCTCTCGACGCCTTCGGCGACGACCTCGATGCCGAGCGCATGGCCGAGCGAGATCACGGCGCGCGCGATGGCTGCCGCCTCCGAGACCACGCCGAGATTGGCGACGAAGCTGCGGTCGATCTTCAGCGTGCTGAGCGGGAAGACGTGGAGATAGGACAGCGAGGAATAGCCCGTGCCGAAATCGTCGAGCGCGATCCGCACACCCAGCGCCTTGATCCGGTGCAGCACGGTCATGGCGCGGTCGAAATCGGTGATCATCACGCCTTCGGTGATCTCGAGCTCCAGCCGCTCCGGCGCCAGCCCGGTCTCGGCCAGCACGGTCTCGATCAGCCCCGGCAGGTCGCCATGGCGGAATTGCAGCGGCGAGATGTTGACCGCTACGCGCAGCGGCTTGGTCCAGCGCGCCGCCTCGGCGCAGGCCAGCCGCAGCAGATGTTCCGCGAGCGGCAGGATCAGCCCGCCCGCTTCGGCCGCGGCGATGAAGTCGGAAGGCGCGACATCGCCGCGTTCGTCATGCCGCCAGCGTGCCAGCGCCTCGAAGCCGAGCAACGCCCCCGAGGCGTCGAACAGCGGCTGGTAGTGCAGGCGAAGCTCGCCGGCGGAGAGCGCCGCCTCGAGGTCGAAGAGCAGGGAGCGCGTCTCGGCCTCGAGCGTGACACGGGCCTCGCTGCTGTCGCGCATGTCGAAGACGAGATTGACGACCCCGGTGACCGCGCCGTCCGCCCCAAAGAGTGGTGTAAGGAACGGCATGACCGGCACGACGCTGCCACCATGCTCCTCCATCAGCAGTTCGGGGCCACGCACGGCCCGGCGCTCGCGCAGGACGATCACTGTAGGGAGGTCGTCCGCGGCGATCGGCGAACCGTCCAGCCGCATCACCCGCCGGCCGATCCACCAGCGCTTCTCGCCGAGCGTGAGCTTCGTCCCGCCAAGGCGCTCGGCCACGGCGTTGAAATAAGTCAGGCGCCCCTCGCTATCGACCACGAAGACGGCCGTCTGCAGGCTGGCGAGAATGGCCTCGTGGCAGGCCGCCTCAGGCCCTACCGCCTGGGCGAGTGTCTCCGTCGCTCCGGTTCGGCCTCTTCCCACGCGACGTCCACTGGTTTCGGTCGGACCTTCGGGCGAGCCGCCGGCCTTGGCGCTGGGGGGCATGCAGAACCTGTGTCAGTGTCGGAAAGGGTGCTGGATGCGCATCTGGAAACACCAAATACGAAAAAAGATTTAAGCGTGCCAACGGCGATCAATAGGCACCCAGCAAAGTGAGAGACGCCCCTACGGCAACCCGCACGCGAACCAAACCAACTAATAAGGCGATCCGAAAAAATTTACCGACCTTTTATCTTGGCGTTATTGCGTAGAATTACTGCAGCATGACGAAACGTAATTCTGCATCCAGCTTGAGAACAAAGAAGAGTCCGCTCAACCGGCAAGAAGCTTGTCGCCCTGCTCGTCGATCAACTGGCGCCCCTTGAGCAGCGCGAAATCCGCCGCCTCCTCCTGCGCGGGAAAGCGATCGGCCCGGATGAAGGCATGGCTCTTCGTCACCCCGTCTATCTCCTTCTCGATCAGGCCGGAGAGCTGATGCTGCCCGCCCTCGAGGAACGGCGTCGCATGGATGGTGAAGCCCTTGTACGCGACGCTCTTGACCGGACCAGCCGGCACGGGCTCGGCCTTCTTGCCGCCGAACAGCGTTTTCCAGAACGACATGGGTTTCCTCCCGTCAGGCGATCGAAACGGCACAAGGCGCCTTCTGATGGTCAGCCCGGGCGCCCTGCTCCCGGCCCTGGCGCCGCCATCTGCGTCTAAAGCATCGCACCGCAAAGGGGAATCCGGCTTTCGGCGGCCACCGCGCGCGAACCGGACTCCGCAAGCGCCTCTTGCCGGAGGCGCACGGATATTCTATCGCCGTCGCGTCCGGCAAGACGGCCACGCGCCGCCGGCCCGTAAGCGTCTCACGTCAGGCAACGCGTTCACCCCGGCCACGCCGACTGCGGACGACGCAATGCCCGCCTCAGGCCCGGCCGTTCGCGAAGGCATGTCTTTCCATGACCAGAGTTTCCCGCCGTCTTCCGGCCCGCTACGGCACCGTCCTCATGCCGCTGCTGATCTCCATCATCATGACGTTTATCGTCTCGGGCATCTCGACGCTCAAGGCGCTCGGGCCGACCGTCGAGGCGCTGAGGAGTTGGCCCGCCGCCTGGGGCATTTCCTGGCTCGTCGCCTTTCCGACGCTGATGCTGGTATTGCCCGTCGTCCGGCGCATCCTCGCCCGCGTGCTCGCGCCGCACTGAGCCCGCAACAGCTCACGCCGCGAGATGCAGCACGATCTCGCGGCGGTGCGGCCTGTCCCGGTGCTCGAACAGATAGAGCCCCTGCCAGGTGCCCAGCGCCAGGCGCCCATCCATGACCGGCACCGAGAGCGAGACCGGCAGCAGCGCCGCCTTGATATGGGCCGGCATGTCGTCCGGCCCCTCGGCGCGATGGACGAGATAGTCCATCCGCGGATCATCGGCATGCGGCACGAGGCGGCGGAAGAAAGCCGCCAGGTCGCGCTGCACATCCGGATCGGCATTCTCCTGGATCAGCAGCGAACAGGAGGTATGGCGAACGAAGAGGGTGAGCAGGCCGGCCTTGAGGCCCGCCTGCCTTGCGAAGGCGGCGGCGCGATCGGTGAATTCGTAGAGACCGGGCCCACGCGTCTCGAGGCACAGGATCGTCTGTGCCGGCGCTTTACCGGAAGCCCCGCTCAGGAGCCCAGACCTTCCAGAAGCCCGCCGAGCACGGCCAGCACGCTCTCGCCGATCGTGGCGGCGGCCGCCTCGACGCCGTGAGCCGCGGCGCTGACCGCCTCGACCGCGCCGAGGCCGAGCGTGTCGCCGCCGGCGGCAAGCGTGTCGAAGGAGGAGCCGGACTGCCGCTTCGCCTCCTCTGCGAGCTGCGTGGGGACGGCTGCGGTGTCGATGAGACCAGTCATGCGGGTTCTCCGGTTCGATGCGCTGAGTCTGCCGGCAATTCGAGCGGAAACAAGGCTGCGCCGGGCAAGGCTGCGGGCGCGGTTAACAGGGTCTCGGCGTGACATCCGGCGCCGAGACGTCGGCATCCAACCCGTCGAACGCTTGGTCCGCAAACGAAAAAGGGCGGCTCGCGCCGCCCTTGTCTCGAACCACCGTGTGACCGGCGATCAATTGTCGAGGAAGCTCCGCAGCTTCCGGCTCCGCGACGGATGCTTGAGCTTGCGCAGCGCCTTCGCCTCGATCTGGCGGATACGCTCGCGCGTCACCGAGAACTGCTGGCCGACCTCCTCGAGCGTGTGGTCGGTGTTCATGCCGATGCCGAAGCGCATGCGCAGCACGCGCTCCTCGCGCGGGGTGAGCGAGGCGAGCACCCGGGTGGTCGTCTCCCTCAGATTGGACTGGATCGCCGCGTCGATCGGCAGGATCGCGTTCTTGTCCTCGATGAAGTCCCCGAGATGGCTGTCTTCCTCGTCGCCGATCGGCGTCTCGAGGGAAATCGGCTCCTTGGCGATCTTCAGGACCTTGCGGACCTTCTCCAGCGGCATGGCCAGCTTCTCGGCCAGCTCCTCCGGGGTCGGCTCGCGGCCGATCTCGTGCAGCATCTGGCGCGAGGTGCGGACGATCTTGTTGATCGTCTCGATCATGTGCACCGGGATGCGGATCGTGCGGGCCTGGTCGGCGATCGAGCGGGTGATCGCCTGTCGGATCCACCAGGTGGCATAGGTCGAGAACTTGTAGCCGCGGCGGTACTCGAACTTGTCGACCGCCTTCATCAGGCCGATATTCCCCTCCTGGATCAGGTCCAGGAACTGCAGGCCGCGGTTCGTGTACTTCTTGGCGATCGAGATCACGAGACGCAGGTTCGCCTCGATCATCTCCTTCTTCGCCTGCCTGGCCTCGCGCTCGCCCTTCTGGACCATCAGCACGATCTTGCGGAACTCCTGGATCTCGAGCCCGGTCTCGGAGGCCATCGTATGGATGTCCTCGCGCAGCTCCTTGATCCGGTCCTTCTCCTGCGCGACGAACTCCTTCCAGCCGCGCGAGCCCAATTTGGAGACGCGCAGCAGCCATTTCGGGTCGAGCTCGCCGCCGATGTGCTGCTTGAGGAAATCCTCGCGCGCCACGCCATAGCTCTCCGCCAGGCGCAGCAGGCGGGTCTCGTGCGAGATCAGGCGCTTGTTGATGTCGTAGAGCTGCTCGACCAGCGCCTCGATGCGGTTGTTGTTGAGCGAGAGCGACTTCACCGCGGTGATGATGTCGTCCTTCAGCTTCTTGTACTTGCGGTCCTGCGACGGCGTGAGCTTGGCGTTCTCCAGCCGGTTGGCGATGTCCTGGTCCTGCAGGCGGCGCAGCTTGGTGTAGTTCGAGTGGATCGAGTCGAACGTCTCGAGCACGCGCGGCTTGAGCTCGGCCTCCATGGCCGAGAGCGACACGTTGTTCTCCATGTCGTCGTCGTCGATGTCGGACGCGGCGCCCTCGGCCGGGCTCTCGCCCTCCTCGGAGGCCTCTTCGCCCTCGCCTTCGCCCGCGACCTGGTCGGGATTCTTCCCGTCCGGCCCGGCATAGGTCGCCTCGAGGTCGATGATGTCGCGCAGGAGGACCTTGCCCTCCATCAGCTCCTCGCGCCAGATGATGATCGCCTGGAAGGTCAGCGGGCTCTCGCAGAGCCCCGCGATCATCGCCTCGCGGCCGGCCTCGATGCGCTTGGCGATCGCGATCTCGCCCTCGCGCGACAGCAGCTCGACCGAGCCCATCTCGCGCAGGTACATGCGCACGGGGTCGTCGGTGCGCTCGGTCGGCTCGAGATTGCGCTTGACCTCGACCGGCAGCGCCGAGCGCGAGGCCTCGACCAGATCGCCGCCCTCGACCTCGTCTTCCTCGCCTTCCTTGCCGCGCGCCGCCCGCTCCTCGCCGGCGGCCTCCGGGTCCTCGTTGTCGACGACGTTGATGCCCTGCTCGCTGAGCTGGCCGAGCACGTCCTCGATCTGCTCCGAGGTGAATTCCTCGGAGGGCAGGACCTCGTTCAACTCGTCATAGGTGACATAGCCTCGCTTCTTCGCGAGCTTGATCATCCGCCGTACGGCCTGATCCGTGAGATCGAGGAGAGGACCGTCCGCGCTCGGGGGGGCTTCCGGCGAAGCCGGTTCGGACTTGTCCCGCTCGCTCACTTTGGTGGCCATCAATCAATGCTCCGCCATCTCGAGCCCCGGGACACCGCTGGGCGGTATCCCGACGCATAAAAGGGCGCGGCGACCGTCGCCGATCGCGCACCCAACCGATTCGTCCAAACCAGATAGCGACGCTCGTGTTGACGAACCGTTCACTATCGCGATTTCCCTGCGCCGCCGGTCGGGCCGGTCTCGCGCCGCCTGTCAGTCCTCGGCGCTGGCCTCGGTCCCCTCGATCGTCTCGAGGCGGGCCTTGACGTCCTTCATCCAGGCGAAATTGGCTTCCGTCGCGTCTTCGGCCAACGCGCGCTCGGCTGCCTTCAACTCGCTATGTAGCGTGCGCGCCCGATGATGCAAGACGAGAGCCTGTCGAATTGACTCGAAAACGGATTCAGGATCAGCGGCTTGGCCCAGCATGGCCCGTTCCGCGGCGCCCGTCACGGCCATCAGCGCGGCGCGCGCCTCCGCAACCCTGGTCTGCTCCAGACGCAGGCCGAACGCCTCGGCGTCGAAGGCCCCGTCGATCGCCGCATCCAGCAGCGCCTGGCGGAAGCGTTCCGCCGCCGGCCCGTCGAGCGCGAGCTCGGCGATCTCGTCGACGCAGCGCATCAGCAGGCTGGGATGGCTCGCCAGCGCCAGGAGGATGAAGGCTTCGCGCGGGTTTTCGCCGCGCTTCTGCAGGAAGAGCGGCGAGCGCGAGAGCTGCGGGCTGGCGCGCAGCGGCCCGACCGGGCGCGCGCCGAAGCCGCCGGGCGCCCCGCCGCCGCGCCCCGGCTTGCCGCCCTCGCGATAGCCGCCGCCGCGGCGCCCGCGCGCCTCGGCCCGTTCGCCCTGCGCCGGGCCGGCGAAGAGCCGCTCCAGCCGCTCGTCGATCTCGCGACGGTAATGGCGCCGCGTCGCTTCGTCGCGGATCTGTGACAGCGGTTCCTTCAGCCGGCGCTCGAAGGCCGCGCGCCGTTCCGGCGTGTCGAGCTGTGCGGCCTCGAACTCGCGGGCCCAGAGCATGTCGACCAGCGGCCGCGCCGCGGCCAGGACCTCGGCGACCGCGGCCTGCCCGCCGGCGCGGGCGAGATCGTCCGGGTCCTGCCCCTCGGGCAGCAGCGCGAAGGCGAGCGACCGGCCGGGTTCGAGCAGTGGCAAGGCGAGGTCAATGGCGCGGCCGGCCGCCTTGCGCCCGGCCTTGTCGCCATCGAGGCAGATCACCGGCTCCTCGGCCATGCGCCAGAGCAGGCCGATCTGGTCCTCGGTCAGCGCGGTGCCGAGCGGCGCCACCACCTGCGGGAAGCCGGCCATCGTCATGGCGATGACGTCGACATAGCCCTCGACCACGATCACCTGGCCGCGGTCATGCGCGGCCTTGCGGGCGTTGTGGTGGTTGAACAGCAGCGCGCCCTTGTGGAAGAGCGGCGTTTCCGGGGAGTTGAGATACTTGGCCGAGACCTCGGCGCTCATCGCCCGCCCGCCGAAGGCGACGACGCGGCCGCGCACATCGTGGATCGGAAACATGATGCGGTCGCGGAAGCGGTCATAGGGCACGGCGATCTCCTCGCCGTGGACCAGAAGCCCGGTCTCCATCATCGCGTCAGCGCCGACGCCCTTCCCGGCGAGATGGTCGCGCAGGGCATAGCGATCCGGCGGGGCGTAGCCGATCCGGAACAGCTCGCGCGCCTTGCCCTCCAGCCCGCGCCCGGCGAGATAGCGCCGTGCCGGCCCGCCGCGCTCCGCCTGCAGCTCCGCCTCGAAGAAGCGGGCGGCGAGCTCGACCACCTCGTGCAGGCCCTTGCGGCGCTCCTCCTGCGCATGCGCCTCGGGCGAGACCTTCGGCAGGATGACGCCGGCCTCGGCGGCGAGCTTCTCCACGGCCTCGGGGAAGGAAAGCCCCTCGGTCTCCATCACGAACTTGAAGATGTCGCCGTTCTTGCCCGAGGAGAAATCGAAGAAGGAGGCCTTCTGGTCGTTGACGAAGAAGGAGGGCGTCTTCTCGGCGTTGAAGGGCGAGAGCCCCTTCCATTCGCGCCCCGCCTTCTGCAGCCGCACGCGCTTGCCCACGACCGCCGAGACCGGCAGCCGCGCCTTGATCTCCTCGAGGATGGAGGGCGGGAACTTCATGGCTCTCGGTCAGACGTTCGCACGGCCGCGCGTCGACCTGCGGCAGGAACTGGGCGGGCCGATTATCGAGCCGCCGGCGGAAAGCTGCAACGGCCCGCCGATCTCGACGGGCCGCGACCGGGCCTTGGCCGCCGGCCCTGGGGCCGGCGCCGCGATCGAGGCGGCTCAGCCGCCGAGCAGTTGCTTCACCAGCGGCGAGACCTTGGCGAAGTCCATGCGGCCGGCATAGGCGCCGCGCAGCGCGCCGATCACCTTGCCCATGTCCTTGACGGAGGCGGCGCCGGTCTCGGCGATGACCTCCTCGATCGCCGCCTTGATCTCGGCATCCTCCATCTGCTGCGGCAGGTAGGCGGAGATCACGGCGACCTCGTCGCGCTCGCCGGCGGCGAGCTCCTCGCGGCCATTGGCCTCGTAGATCGCGATCGATTCCTGGCGCTGCTTGATCATCTTCTGCAGCAGGGCGAGAATCTCGTCGGCCGTCGCCTCGCCCTTGCCGGCGCCGCGCGCCTCGATGTCCTTGTCCTTCAGCGCCGCCTGGATCAGGCGGATCGCGGCGACCTTGCCCTTTTCGCCCGCCTTCATCGCGGTCTTGAGGTCGGCGGTGAACTGCTCGCGCAGACTGGTCATGGGCAAGGGACCTTCTTCAGTACCAAACTGTCTTCGTTCATTGACGGGGCGCGGGCGGCTCATTAAGGCTCGCGCTCCAGACCGGCGGCGCCAGACGGCGTGACGCCATCACGATTGCCGCGCCTGGCCGGCAGCTGGACGAGACATAGACATGACCGCTCACGAAGGAAACCCCGCCCCCCAAGGCTGGAGCGAACCGCGCGCGACCGCCCTGCTCGTCCTCGCCGACGGCACGGTGCTCGAGGGCTTCGGCATCGGCGCCATCGCCGAGGCGCCCGGCGAGGTCTGCTTCAACACCGCGATGACCGGCTATCAGGAGATCCTCACCGATCCCTCCTATGCCGGCCAGATCGTCACATTCACCTTCCCCCATGTCGGCAATGTCGGCGTCAACGAGGAAGACACCGAGACGGTCAACGCCGCCGCCTCCTCGGGCGTGCGCGGCGTCGTCGTCCACGCGGCGGTGACCGAGCCCTCGAACTGGCGCGCCGCGCGCCATTTCGACGCCTGGCTCAAGGCCCGCAACATCGTCGGCATCGGCGGGATCGACACCCGCGCCCTGACCACACTGATCCGCGAGAAGGGCATGCCCAACGCGGTGATCGCCCATGATCCCAAGGGCATGTTCGACGTCGAGCGCCTGAAGCGCGAAGCAGCCGCCCTGCCCGACATGGCCGGCCTCGATCTCGTGCCGCTCGTCGCCGCCACCCAGCGCTACGACTGGAGCGAGACCCCGTGGCAGTGGCCGCAGGGCTACGGCAAGCGCGAGACCGCGGCGCATCGCGTCGTCGCGATCGACTACGGCGTGAAGCGCAACATCCTGCGCCTGCTCGCCAAGGCCGGCTGCGACATCCAGGTCGTGCCCGCCACCGCCAGCGTCAAGGACATCATCGACCTCGCCCCCGACGGCATCTTCCTGTCCAACGGCCCGGGCGACCCGGCCGCGACCGGCGAATACGCCGTGCCGGTTATCCGCGAGCTGCTCGACCGCAAGATTCCGACCTTCGGGATCTGCCTGGGCCATCAGATGCTGGCGCTCGCCATCGGCGGCCGCACCATGAAGATGAAGCAGGGCCATCACGGCGCGAACCATCCGGTGCAGGACAAGACCACCGGCAAGGTCGAGATCGTCTCGATGAACCACGGCTTCGCCGTCGATCCGCAGAGCCTGCCCGAGAACGCCACCGAGACCCATGTCTCGCTGTTCGACGGCTCGAACTGCGGCATTGCGCTGACCGACCGCCCGGCCTTCAGCGTGCAGCACCATCCCGAGGCCTCGCCCGGCCCGCAGGACAGCCACTACCTGTTCAACCGTTTCATCGCGCTGATCGAGACGGACAAGGCCGCCAAGAGCGCGGCCTGAGAACCGCGTTTGCCGAGGCGGGCCCCGCGGCCCGCCCCGGCGGCCGCGTTGACATCGGCCCTGGCGCGCGCTCTAAGCGCGCCATGACCACCTCCTGCCTGTTCGCCCGCAGCTATTACGCCCCGTCCTCATAGAGGCGGTGGCATTCTCATGTCTCAACCGCCGCGCTGGCGGTTGAACACAGGCAGTCATCCGGCATCGCGGCCCCTTCGAGGAAGAACGCGATGTCCCTTTCCCAAAAACCTGCTCTCGGCCTGATGGGCTTCGGCGCCTTCGGCCGCCTCGTCGCCCGCCATCTCCAGCCGCATCTGCCGGTGCTGGCCTTCGATCCGGCGACGACGATCGCGGCCGATCCCTCGGGCCATGGCCTGCATCCCGCCACGCCCGCAGAGGTCGCCGCCTGCGCCTTCGTCGTCCTCGCCGTGCCGGTCGCGGCGCTGCCGGAGGCGATCGCGCTGCTCGCGCCGCAGCTGAAGCCCGGTACGGTGGTGCTCGACGTCGGCTCGGTGAAGACCGGGCCGGTCGCGGCGATGCAGGCCGCCCTGCCCGCCTGCGTCGAGATCGTCGCCACCCATCCGCTGTTCGGGCCGAACAGTGCCTGCGAAGGCATCGCCGGCCTCTCCATCGCGCTATGCCCGGTGCGCGGCACGCGGCACCGGCGCATCGCGGCCTTCCTGCGCAAGGTGCTCGGCCTCCGGGTCATCCTCACCACGCCGGACGCCCATGACCGCGAGGCGGCCGTCGTCCAGGGGCTGACGCATCTGATCGCGCGCATCCTCACCCGCATGGAGCCGCTGCCGACGCGGATGACGACCGCCAGCTTCTCGCTGCTGATGCGGGCGACCGACATGGTGCGCGACGACAGCGCCGGGGTCTTCCTGGCGATCGAGCGCGCCAACCCGCATGCACGCCAGGTCCGCGACCGCTTCTTCGCGCTGGCGCAGGAGATCCGCGACCATCTCGACGGCGAAACGCCCGCGCCGGCCGCGGAGGAAGGCTCCTGTCGCGTGCCGGCGGCCGGGTGAGCCGCGTCAGGCCCCGCCGATCAGGATACCGGCCATCAGCACCAGCACGCCGCCGAGGATGACCTGGATCATCGCGCGGCCGACCGGCGTCTCCATGAAGCGGTGCTGAATCCAGACGATGGCCCAGAGCTCGACGAAGACGACGCAGAGCGCGATCGCCGTGGCGGTCCAGAAATGCGGGATCAGATAGGGCAGCGCGTGGCCGAGCCCGCCGAGCGTGGTCATCACGCCCGACGCCAGCCCGCGCTTCCAGGGCGAGCCGCGCCCGGAGAGCTTGCCGTCGTCATGGGCGGCCTCGGTGAAGCCCATCGAGATGCCGGCGCCGACCGAGGCCGACAGGCCGATCAGGAAGGTCGTCCACGGGTTCTGCGTGGCGAAGGCGGTGGCGAAGATCGGCGCCAGCGTCGAGACCGAGCCGTCCATCAGCCCGGCGAGCCCGGGCTGGACCCAGGTCAGCAGGAAGCTGCGCTTGGCATGCTCGGTCTCGTCCTGCCCGGCGGCGCCATGGCTCAGCGTCTCGGCGAGCGCCTGCGCCCGGCGCTCGTGCCGGCTCTCGGCCTGGGCTAGATCGCCGAGCAGCCGGCGGATTTCGGCATCGGTGCAGCGCCCCGCCGCCTCCTGGTAGAAGCGCGCCGCCTGCCGCTCCATCTCGGTCGCCTCCTCGCGGATGCGCGCCAATGGCAGCGACTTGGTCAGCCAGAGCGGCTTGCGGCTGTAGAAGCCCGCGACATGCTCGCGCCGGATCGGCACCAGCGTCTCGCCGAAACGGCGCACATAGAGGTCGAGCAGGCTGCGGCGATGCCCGTCCTCCTCCTCCGCCATCTGCACGAACATCTGCGAGGACGCCGGGTACTCGGCCCGCAGATTGGCGGCATAGGCGGCGTAGATCCGCGAATCCTCCTCCTCGGACAAAATGGCGAGGGAGAGGATTTCCTGCTGGTCGAGGCTGTCGAAGCGGCGCCGTGCGGGCCGGAACAGCGAGGTCAAGGCGGCCATGGCGGCGCTCCCGATGATGATCGGAGTATATTAGAATAATTCTAAACTAATGCAATCCGCGCGAATGCGTCGGCCATGCAGCCCTGCCCTGCGGGCTCGGCCGGGGACCTCGGAGCGTTTCGGCGTTTACGCCGATCGCCGCCGCCCGCCCCCGGTTCCGCGCCGGCCGAAAACAGGCTAGGGCTTGCCCGTCCCGGGCGCCCTTCGGTGCCGGCAGCGAACGGAACCCCGATGTCCTGGCGCGACTTCTGGAACGGCGAGCACGCGATCTACGTCTCCGACCGGCACAAGCACCTGCATTACCGCCGCATCGCGCAGGACATCGCCGCCGCGGTGCCTGGTCGGGACGCCGCCGTGCTCGACCATGGCTGCGGCGAGGCGCTCAGTGCCGATCTCGTCGCCGCGGCCTGCGGCCGGCTGATCCTGTGCGAGGCCGCGCCGACCGTGCGCGACCGGCTGCGCGCCCGCTTCGCGACGCTTTCCAACCTCTCGGTGGTCTCGCCGGAGGAGGTCGCGGCCCTGCCCGACGCCTCGCTCGACGTCGTCGTCGCCAACTCGCTGATCCAGTATCTCTCAACCGACGAGTTCAACCAGTGCCTGGCGCTCTGGCGCGACAAGCTGAAGCCCGGCGGCGAGCTGATCCTCGCCGACGTGATCCCGCCCGATCTCTCGGCCCTGACCGATGCGGGCGAACTGCTCGGCTTCGCCTGGCGCGGCGGCTTCCTCGTCGCCGCGATCGGCGGGCTGGTCCGCACCGCCTTCTCGGATTACCGCAAGCTACGCGCGCAATACGGGCTGTCGACCTACAGCGCCGTCGCCGTCACCGCCCTGCTCGAGGCGGCCGGCTTCGCGGCGGTGACGCGGCGCCCGAATTTCGGCCACAACCCGCACCGCATGGCCTTCTGGGCCCGCCGTCCGGCCGCCTCGGTGAGCGCGCAGTCCTGAGCCGGACGCGCCCGATCAGCCGCCTTCGCGATCGGCGAAGGAGAAGACCTTGTGGCCGAAGAAGGTGAACACCATCACAATCAGCGTGGTGACGAGCTGCATCGGCAGATAGGGCAGCCCGGCGCGGGTGACGAAGAGGTGCATCAGCAGGCCGGTGAGCAGGAAGCCGCCGAAGGCGATCAGCCCGAAGCGCCAGCTGGCCTGGGCGTGGCTGCGCGTCGCCTCGAAGGTCAGCCGGCGATTGAGAAGATAGGAGACGACGGCGCCGAGCGCGAAGCCGGCGAGCGAGGCCGGCACCGGATCGCTCCCCGCCAGCTCGACCAGCCCGATCAGCAGGGCGTAATGCGCGACCGCCGTCACCCCGCCGGAAAAGGCGTAGGCGATGAGCTGGCGACCGGGACGGGGCAGAGAGTTCAGCATCCGGCAGCCTCTATACGCCGGATGCTGAACGGGAGCCTACAGCGCCCTCAGCCGCCGTCGCTGCCGGCGAGATTGGCCGGCATGCCCTCGACCGGCATGTCGAGCCCCTGCTTCAGCGTGCCGAGCTGGTATTCGCGGATGCGGGCATTGGTCGGGTCGCTGACGAAGGCGCTGGAGCCGACGACGGCGAGCGAGGGCGTCGGCGTGCGCGCGCCGAACTGGCAGTCGAAGGCAGGCACGGCCTCGAAGCGCGCGACCTCCTTCCAGGCGGGCGCGATCTCGTAGACGCGCAGCACCCCGTCCGGCGTCAGGTTTGCGAGGCGCTTGCCGTCGCCGGACAGTTCGAACTGGCAGGCCGACTGGCCGCCCGGCACCGCCTGCACGTCCTCGGCCGTCAGGCTCCTGGCCGCGGGATCGACCCGCAGCAGCGCGTCGTAAGGGGCGGAGCTGCCGTAATTGGCCACCATGTAGCGCGCGTCCTTGCGGGCCTTGATCGCACTGATGCGACGGCCGTCGGGATAGGCGAGCTTGCGCGCCGTGAACGCGGCCTTGCCCTTGCCCCCGGCCTGCGACAGCACCAGCAAGCCGCCGCCCTCGCCCTCGGCACAGCCGAAGACATGGCGCGGCCCGGCGGCCGCATGGCCGTGATAGAGCTTGCAGGAAGCGTCGGGCTTGGCCTGGTCGTTGAAGGAGGCGGTCCGCGAGAAGCCCTTGCGGCCCTGCTCCAGCACCTCGAACCCGTTCGGCCGCGACGAGGCCTTACGATCCTCGCCCTTCACATAGTCCGGGTTCGGCACGGACATCAGCCAGCTCTTCCCGGCCAGCGGCACCACGATGCCGTGCTGCGGGCCGGGGCTCGGCCATTCGGTGAGAGAAGGCTTGGCCTTGGCGAGGTCGTCGATCGCTACCAGGATCGCCTTGGCCGTGCTCTTGCCCTCCCAGGGCCGGATCCCGTCATAGAACACCGCCAGGCGACCATGGCCGGAGACGACATGGCCCGGACGCTCGCCGATCAGGGCGAGGTCTGTCAGGCGTACCGGCCCCTTCTCAACATCCATGTGGTCGCCATGCGATTCGTAAGTCAGGCCGGCGTCGAGGACGCGCACGGTTCCCGCATCGTCACCCGTCTTGATCGCCACGAAGCGGCCGCCCTCGATCGCGGCGAAGCCGGGATTGGCCTTCGGCACGTCGAAGCTATGCGTGACCTCGCCGCTGTCGAGATCGAGCACGCGCACCACCGGCTTCTGGTGGTCGGCGAAGACGAGCCGGCCGCGCGAGACGGCGTGATCATGAGCGGCGGCGGAATAGGCGCCGATGGCGGCGGACAGCAGCAAGGCCGTCCCGAGAACGGGATATCGCATCAGAGGGTCTCCGGTAGACGTGGATGAGGGGCGGCGGCGCGGCTCAGGCGGCCTGCGCGCGCTGCCAGGCGGGGAAGGGATCGGGCAGGTCGCTATATCGCTCGGGGCGGAAGGCCAGCGTCGGCGTCTCGCCGAGCAGGCAGGCGTCGAGCGCCGAGCGAATCGCCGCCTCGTCCATGCCGGAGCCGATGAAGACCAGCTCCTGCCGGCGATCGCCCCAGACCTTGTGCCAGTGCCGGTTCAGGATCGCCTTCCACTCCGGATGGTCCGGCCAGCGCGTGCGCGGCACTGCCGCCCACCAGAAGCCCATCGCCTCGGTGCGGCAGATGCTGCCGGCCAGCGACATCTCGCCGACCCAGTCCGGCCGCGTCGCCAGCCAGAAATGGCCCTTGGCACGGATCAGCCCCGGCCAGGTCCGGGCCAGCAAGTCGCTGAACATCTGCGGATGGAACGGCCGCCGCGCCCGGTAGACGAAGGAGGAGATGCCGTATTCCTCGGTTTCCGGGACATGGTCCTTGAAGCCGTAGAGCTCCTTGTGCCAGAGCGGGTGCGTCTGGGCCTTGTCATGGTCGAACAGCCCGGTATCCAGCACGGAATCGAGCGAAACCCGGCCGAAATCGGTCTCGACGACCCGCGCATCCGGGTTGAGCGCCCGCACGATCAGCCGCGCCTGCTCCAGCCGCTCCGGGCCGGCATCCGCGGCCTTGTTCAGCACCACCACGTCGGCGAACTCGATCTGCTCGACCAGGAGATCGACCAGCGTGCGCTCGTCGCCCTCCCCGGCCGTCTCGCCGCGCTCGCGCAGGAAGTCGCGGGAGCCGTAATCCCTGGTCAGGTTGATCGCGTCGACCACCGTCACCATCGTGTCGAGCCGCGCCAGGTCCGACAGCGAGAAACCCTCCTCGTCGCGGAATTCGAAGGTCGCGGCGACCGGCAGCGGCTCGGCGATGCCGGTGCCCTCGATCAGCAGGTAGTCGAAGCGGCCCTCGCGGGCGAGGCGGGAGACCTCCGCCAGCAGGTCGTCGCGCAAGGTGCAGCAGATGCAGCCATTGCTCATCTCGACCAGCTTCTCGTCGGTACGCGACAGGTTGCTGCCGCCCTCGCGCACCAGGTCGGCGTCGATGTTCACCTCGCTCATGTCGTTGACGATGACCGCGACCTTGCGGCCCTCGCGGTTGTTGAGGACGTGGTTGAGCAGCGTGGTCTTGCCGGCGCCGAGGAAGCCGGAAAGCACTGTAACGGGGAGGCGTTTGTCCATGGCGATCCCTTGCAGGATTAATGTTATGTTGTAACATTTCATACAGAGCAGCCCATGACTCCGCAAGGCCGTGATCCGCCGCCGTCCACCGTCGCCGGCCTGCTGCGCTGTGCAATGCAGGGCGGTCGCGCGCGCTTTCCGCTTCCCCCGGCCGCCCGCGCCGTCTATAGCGAGCGCCTAGCATTCATTCCGGCGCCGCACCCACCCGCTCGCGAGAACGGAGGCGGGTCCGCGCGCGCCACGAGACCAGAGCCGGACCCATGCCCAAGCGCACAGACATCAAGACGATCCTGATCATCGGCGCGGGCCCCATCATCATCGGCCAGGCCTGCGAGTTCGACTATTCCGGCACCCAGGCCTGCAAGACGCTGAAGGCCGAGGGCTACCGCATCGTGCTGGTCAACTCGAACCCGGCGACGATCATGACCGATCCCGAGCTGGCGGACGCGACCTATGTCGAGCCCATCACGCCCGAGGTGGTCGCCAAGATCATCGAGAAGGAGCGCCATGTGCTGCCGGGCGGCTTCGCCCTGCTGCCGACCATGGGCGGCCAGACCGCGCTGAACTGCGCGCTGTCGCTGCAGAAGATGGGCGTTCTGGAGCGCTTCGACGTCGAGATGATCGGCGCCACCGCCGACGCCATCGACAAGGCCGAGGATCGCGAGCGCTTCCGCGAGGCGATGACCAAGATCGGCCTCTCGACCCCGCGCTCGCACCACGTCAAGACACTGGGCGCCGCGCTCGAGGCGCTTGAGGATATCGGCCTGCCGACCATCATCCGCCCCTCCTTCACCATGGGCGGCACGGGCGGCGGCATCGCCTACAACAAGAGCGAGTTCATCGAGATCTGCGAGCGCGGCTTCGACGCCTCGCCGACCAGCGAGATCCTCATCGAGGAGAGCGTGCTGGGCTGGAAGGAATACGAGATGGAGGTCGTCCGCGATAAGGCGGACAACTGCATCATCGTCTGCTCGATCGAGAACTTCGACCCGATGGGCGTCCACACCGGCGATTCGATCACCGTCGCCCCGGCGCTGACGCTGACCGACAAGGAATACCAGATCATGCGCGACGCCTCGCTGGCGGTGCTGCGCGAGATCGGCGTCGAGACCGGCGGCTCCAACGTTCAGTTCGCGGTCGACCCCGCCACGGGGCGGATGATCGTCATCGAGATGAACCCGCGCGTCTCGCGCTCCTCGGCGCTGGCCTCGAAGGCGACCGGCTTCCCGATCGCCAAGGTCGCGGCGCGCCTGGCAGTCGGCTACACGCTCGACGAGATCGAGAACGACATCACCGGCGGCGCGACCCCGGCCTCCTTCGAGCCGACGATCGACTACGTCGTCACCAAGATCCCGCGCTTCGCCTTCGAGAAGTTCCCCGGCTCCGAGCCGACGCTCACCACCGCGATGAAGTCGGTCGGCGAGGCGATGGCGATCGGCCGCACCTTCCAGGAATCGCTGCAGAAGGCGCTGCGTTCGCTGGAGACCGGCCTGGACGGGCTCGACGAGATCGAGATCGACGGCCTCGGGAAGGGGGACGACCGCAACGCCATCAAGGCAGCGATCTCGACCCCGACCCCGGACCGCATCCTGCACGTCGCCCAAGCGATGCGCCTCGGCTTCTCCGACGAGCAGATCCACGAGAGCTGCAAGATCGATCCCTGGTTCCTCGAGCAGATGCGCGGCATCGTCGACACCGAGGCGCGCGTGCGGGCCCACGGCCTGCCGCAGACTCCCGGCGCGCTGCGCCAGGTCAAGGCGATGGGCTTCTCCGACAAGCGCCTCGCCGCGCTCGCCGGCACCGGCGAGGCCGAGGTGCGCAAGCTGCGCCGCTCGCTCGCCGTACGCCCGGTCTACAAGCGCATCGACACCTGCGCCGCCGAGTTCGCCTCGCCGACCGCCTACATGTACTCGACCTACGCCATGCCCTTCGGCGCGACGGCGGCCGACGAGGCCATGCCCTCCGACGCCAAGAAGGTCGTCATCCTCGGCGGCGGGCCGAACCGCATCGGCCAGGGCATCGAGTTCGACTATTGCTGCTGCCACGCCTGCTACGCGCTGCGCGACGCCGGCTACGAGACCATCATGGTCAACTGCAACCCGGAGACGGTGTCGACCGACTACGACACCTCGGACCGGCTTTATTTCGAGCCGCTGACCGCCGAGGACGTGCTCGAGATCCTCGAGACCGAGAAGCAGAACGGCACGCTGCACGGCGTTATCGTGCAGTTCGGCGGCCAGACCCCGCTCAAGCTCGCCAATGCGCTGGAGCAGGCCGGCATCCCGATCCTCGGCACCACGCCCGACGCGATCGACCTCGCCGAGGACCGCGACCGCTTCAAGCGCCTGCTCGACAAGCTCCAGCTCAAGCAGCCGAAGAACGGCATCGCCTATTCGGTGGAGCAGTCGCGCCTGATCGCGGCCGAGCTCGGCCTGCCCTTCGTGGTGCGCCCCTCCTATGTGCTGGGCGGCCGCGCCATGGAGATCATCCGCGACGAGGCGCAGTTCGAGAACTACCTGCTCGGCACCCTGCCCTCGCTGATCCCCTCCGAGGTCAAGGCCAAATACCCGAACGACAAGACCGGCCAGATCAACACGGTGCTCGGCAAGAACCCGCTGCTGTTCGACCGCTATCTGTCGGACGCGATCGAGATCGACGTCGACTGCCTGTCGGACGGCAAGCAGGCCTTCATCGCAGGGATCATGGAGCACATCGAGGAAGCCGGCATCCATTCCGGCGACTCGGCCTGCTCGCTGCCGCCGCGCTCGCTCTCGCCCGAGATGATCGCCGAGCTGGAGCGGCAGACGGTTGCGATGGCGCTGGCGCTCGACGTCGGCGGGCTGATGAACGTCCAGTACGCGATCAAGGACGGCGAGATCTACGTGCTCGAGGTCAACCCGCGCGCCTCGCGTACTGTGCCCTTCGTCGCCAAGGTCGTCGGCAAGCCGATCGCCAAGATCGCCGCCCGCCTGATGGCCGGCGAGAAGCTGGCCGAGTTCGGGCTGAAGCCGGAGCCGCTGAAGCATGTCGGCGTCAAGGAGGCGGTGTTCCCCTTCGCGCGCTTCCCCGGCGTCGACGTGCTGCTCGGGCCGGAGATGCGCTCGACCGGCGAAGTCATCGGCCTCGACCGCAGCTTCTCGATGGCCTTCGCCAAGAGCCAGCTCGGCGCCGGCTCGAAGGTGCCTGTGAAGGGCGCCGTCTTCGTCTCGGTGCGCGACGAGGACAAGCCGCGCATCCTGCCGGCGATGCGCATGCTGGCCGATCTCGGCTTCCAGATTCTCGCGACCGGCGGCACGCTGCGCCTGCTGCAGGATCACGACATCAGCGCGGTCAAGATCAACAAGGTCCTCGAGGGCCGGCCGCATGTCGTCGACGCGATCAAGAACGGCGAAATCCAGCTCGTCTTCAACACGACGGACGGTCCACAGGCGCTTGCGGACTCGCGCTCGCTGCGCCGCGCGGCCCTCTTGCACAAGGTGCCCTATTATACCACCTTGGCCGGAGCGATCGCCGCCGCCGAGGGCATCAAGGCCTATTGCAGCGGCGATCTCGAAGTGCGGTCGCTCCAATCCTATTTCGACGCCGCCTGAAGCGCGACGCCGCGAAATAGACTCATAGACGATCGGAAACGACGACGCCGGCCGCGTACAGCACGGCCGGCGTGATCGCTTCCGGAACTGGGACGAGACGATGGAAAAGGTTCCGATTACGGCCGGCGGCTTCGCCGCTCTTGAAGTCGAGCTGAAGCACCGCCAGCAGGTCGAGCGCCAGCGCATCATCGAGGCGATCTCCGAGGCCCGCGCGCTCGGCGATCTCTCCGAGAACGCCGAGTATCACGCCGCCAAGGAGGCCCAGTCGCTGAACGAGGGCCGCATCATGGAGCTGGAATCGCTGATCGGCCGCGCCGACATCATCGATGTGAGCAAGCTCGGCGGCGACACGATCAAGTTCGGCGCCACCGTCACCCTGATCGACGACGACACCGAGGAAGAGAAGCTCTACCAGATCGTCGGCGAGCCGGAATCCGACGTGAAATCGGGCAAGGTCTCGATCGGCTCGCCGATCGCCCGCGCGCTGATCGGCAAGAAGATCGGCGACTCGGTGCAGGTCAACACGCCCGGTGGCGGCAAGTCCTACGAGGTCCTGAACGTCGTCTTCCGCTGAGCCTCACGCTCCGCACGGTCCTTGAAGGCCCGGTCGCCCTGTGCGGCCGGGCCTTTCGCTTGCCCGCCGTTCACCAGGACTGCACGACCAGGCGCACGCCCTTGACGATGCCGTCGACGGCGACGCTCGCCAGGATCAGGCCCATCACCCGGCTGATCACGCTGGCGCCCGCATTGCCGATCACCGCGATGATCCGCGAGGCGCTGAGCAGCAGGACAAGGGTGATCGCCAGGATGATCAGCACCTGCGTCACCGTCTCCGCCTGCTGCTCGAGGCTGAAGCGGCTGTTGTCAGTCACCGTCATCACAGTGAGCATCGCGCCGGGGCTGGCGATGCTGGGGATGGCGAGCGGATAGACCGCCCGCTCCAGATCGCTGCCGCGCAAGAGCTTCTGGTCCTCCTCCAGCTTCGATTTGCCGAAGATCATCGTCAGTGCGAACAGGAAGAGCACGATATTGCCGGCGATCTCGAAGGAGCCGAGATGGATGTCCATCGCCGTCAGCAGCAACTGCCCGCCGACGATGAAGAAGACCAGCACCAGGAAGGCGACGAGGACGCCGCGCAGCGCGACCCCGCGCGCCGCAGACGCCGTCATCCCGGCGGTGACCGCCAGGAAGACCGGCAAGGTACCGATCGGGTCGATCACGACCCAGAGCTTGACGAATTCGGTGAGCCACCTGTCCATCCGCCCGCCTTACCCCCGGCGCGGCCCGCTGCAAAGCCGTCTTTCGCAGCGGGCGCCGCGTGCCTATCTTTCGGAGACGATCAGGAGAGCGGCGGCACCGGCCCCGCTTCGAATCCGGAGACACCAAGCCATGATCACGCGCCGCAGCCTGCTCCTCGCCCTCTCCGGCGCCGCCATCGGTGCCGCGCTGCCGGCCTTCGCGCGCACCGGCGACTTCGCCGTGGGCGCCATCCGTGTCGACGCCTCGGCGCTCGGCCCGCAGGGCTGGGGCGGCAATGCCGGCCGCATCGCGCAGGCGCTGGAGGCCGAGCTCGCCGGGCGGCTGGCGCCGCTGCGCCGCAGCGGCGCGCCGACCTTGCGCGTCACGGTCGGCAGCCTGCGGCTCGGCAGCGGCGCCGGCGGCATGACCGGCGGCGGTGGCGGCGGCGACGATTCGATCGACAGCATGGTCGAGCTGGTCTCGGGCGGCCGCGTGCTGTTCTCGCGCCGCATCCTGGTCCAGCAGCCGGACAGCAGCGGCGGCGCCTGGTACAACCCCGAGGCCGACAACAACCGCATCGCCAAGCTGATCGAGGACACCGCGCGCTGGACGCAGCGCTATCTCGGCGCCTGAGCGCCGGGACTGCCGTCCGTCAGAGCGGCATGATCGGCTCGTCCTTGACCCGGTCGAGGGCGAGCGCGGTGCGGACATTGCGGACGTTCGGCAGCGCCGTGAGCTCGGCCACGAAGTCCTGGAAGGCCTTCAGGTCGGTCGCGACGCATTTCAGCACGAAGTCGATATCGCCCGACAGCGTCCAGCATTCGCGCACCGTCGGCCATTCGCGGATGCGGGTCTGGAAAGCGACGAGATCGGCTTCCGCCTGGCTGGCCAGGTGCACGAAGGCGAAGCAGACCACCTCCATGCCGAGCTTGCGCTCGTCGAGCTGGGCCCGGTAGCCGCGGATCACCCCCGCTTCTTCGAGCGCGCGCACCCGGCGCAGGCAGGGCGGCGGCGAGATTCCGACGCGGCTGGCGAGTTCGACATTCGTCATCCGCCCGTCGCGCTGCAGTTCGGTGAGAATGCGAAGGTCGATCTCGTCGAGTTTAGAACGCACTAATCCGCCCCGAAAAAGGTTGCGCTGGTGTAGACGCAGCGCCGGCGCGATACAAGGCATGGACCGTGCCGCGGCGGCGCGAAGCCCGCGAAGCCGGGGACGGACGGCCCCGGAGAGGATGACGTGGACCAGCGAGCGGACGATCCGGCGATCTGGGTGCTGACCGACGGCAAGGCCGGCGACGAGGTCCAGTGCCGCGGCGTCGCCGAGCGCCTCGGCGAGCGCGTCGAGATCCGCCGCGTCGCGCCGCGCCGACCCTGGTCCTGGCTGATGCCGCGCGGGCCGATCGATCCGCGCGAGGCGCACGACCGCCCGCGGAGCCCGCTGCGCCCGCCCTTCCCCGACATCGCCATCGCCTCAGGGCGCCGCGCCGTCGCCTATCTGCGTGCGCTGAAGGCCGTCTCCAACGGCCGTGTCTTCACCGTCTTCCTCAAGGATCCGCGTACCGGTACCCAGGCGGCCGACCTGATCTGGGTGCCGCAGCACGACAGGCTGCGCGGCGAGAACGTGCTGGTCTCGGTCACCGCGCCGCACCGGCTCTCGCCGCCGGCGCTGGCTGCCGCCCGCGCCGCGCCGCCGGCCGCGCTCGCGGCTCTCCCGGCTCCCCGCGTCGCCGTTCTGGTCGGTGGCGACAGCCGCCATCACCGCTTCGGCCCGCGCGAGATCGCCGAATTCTGCGACCACCTCGCAGCCCTCGCCGCCACGGGCGTCTCGCTGATGGGCACCGGCTCGCGCCGTACGCCTCCGGCCCTGCGCGAGGCAGTGGCGGGCATCGTGCGCGCCCATGGCGGCTGGTGGTGGGACGGCGACGGGCCCAACCCTTACGTGCCCCTGCTCGCGCTCGCCGACGCGATCGTCGCCACCGCCGATTCCACCAACATGATCGGCGAGGCCGCCGCCACCGGCGCCCCGATCCTGGTCTACGAGCCGCAGGGCGGCCATCGCCGCATCAGCGCCTTCCTGGCGCTGCTGGCGGGGCACGGCGCTGTGCATCGCTTCACGGGCGTGCTTGAAGGGGCGCGCTACGAACCGCTAGATTCGACCGGCATGATCGCCGATGCGGTGCGGGAACGCTGGCTGCGTCACAAGGCTGCGATGGGGCTGGCGTGACGGCGCCGGCCCACCGATATCCCGCAGACGCCGCGTTTGAGGAACAGGACGAATGGCCCATATCCACGCCAAGGTGATGATCATCGGCTCCGGCCCGGCCGGCTACACCGCCGCGATCTATGCCGCCCGCGCCATGCTTGAGCCCGTGCTGATCTCCGGCCTGCAGATGGGCGGCCAGCTCACCATCACCACCGATGTCGAGAACTATCCCGGCTTCGCCGACGTCATCCAGGGCCCCTGGCTGATGGAGCAGATGCGCGCCCAGGCCGAGCACATGGGCACGAAGCTGGTCTCCGACCATGTCGGCCGCGTCGACCTCTCGCAGCGCCCCTTCCGGCTCTGGGGCGATGCCGGCGACACCTATTCCTGCGATTCGCTGATCATCGCGACCGGCGCCCAGGCCAAGTGGCTCGGCCTGCCCTCGGAGCAGGCCTTCCAGGGCTTCGGCGTCTCAGCCTGCGCCACCTGCGACGGCTTCTTCTTCCGCAACAAGGAGGTCGTGGTCGTCGGCGGCGGCAACACCGCGGTCGAGGAGGCGCTCTATCTGGCCAATCTCGCCAGCAAGGTGACGCTGGTCCACCGCCGCGATTCGCTGCGCGCCGAGCGCGTGATGCAGGAGCGCCTGTTCAAGCATCCCAAGATCGCCGTGGTCTGGGACAGCGAGATCGCCGAGATCTGCGGCGCCACCCAGCCGCCGAACGTCACGCATCTGCGCCTGCGCAACCTCAAGACCGGCGCCGAGAGCGAACTGAAGACCGACGGCGTCTTCATCGCCATCGGGCACAAACCGGCGACCGAGCTCTTCGCCGGCCAGCTCGCCATGAACGCCTCGGGCTATCTCACCGTCGAGCCCGGCACGACGCGCACCGATATCGAGGGCGTGTTCGCCGCCGGCGACGTCACCGACGAGCATTACCGCCAGGCGGTGACCGCCGCCGGGCTGGGCTGCATGGCCGCGCTCGACGCCGAGCGCTGGCTGATGGCGCAGCAGCTCGCCACCCGTGAAGCCGCGGAATGAGGCAACCGGGACACATCAGCGATTTTGATCGGTGACAGCACGCGTTTTGAGCAGCTGGAATCCCGGATCCCGGCTCAGCAGCCGTTGACCTGACGCGTTTCCCCTTCCATCATGCGCTGAACGCATAACACGGGGGGAACGCGGTGGATTGGGACCGCATCCGCATCTTCTACACGGTTGCTGAATCCGGGAGCTTCACCAAGGCTGGAGACAGCCTCGGCCTGAGCCAGTCGGCGGTCAGCCGGCAGATCGGCGCACTCGAGCGCGAGCTGCGCGCACCGCTGTTTCACCGCCACACCCGCGGCCTGATTCTCACCGAACAGGGCGAGCTGTTATGGCGCGCCGCGCGCGAGATGACGCAGCGGCTCGAACGCACCCGCGCCCAGCTCTCGGAGACGCGCGAGCACCCCTCGGGCGAGCTGAAGGTCACCGCGACGCGCGGCTTGGGCGGCCATTGGCTGACGCCGCGCCTCGCGGAGTTCCTCGACCTCTATCCCGACATCAAGGTCCAGCTGATCCTCACCGACGAGGAGCTCGACCTGTCGATGCGCGAGGCCGACATCGCCATCCGCCTGCGCCAGCCGCAGCAGCCCGACCTGATCCAGCGCCGGCTTTTCACCGTGCACTTCCACGTCTATGGCTCGCCGGCCTACATCAAGCGCTTCGGCGAGCCGAAGAGCTATGAGGACCTGGACAATCACCGCCTGCTCTCCTTCGGCGGCACCTCGCCCTCCTATCTCACCGCGGTGCACTGGCTCGGCTCGCTCGGGCGCGACCAGCGCAATCCCCGGCCGATCCATCTCGAGGTCAACAACATCACGGCGATGAAGCGCGCGGTCGATTCGGGCGCCGGCATCGCCGTGCTGCCGGATTATCTCATCGAGACGGGCTCGCCGCTCGTGCAGCTGATGCGCGAGACTGAGATGCCGCAGCTCGAGAGCTATCTGGTCTATCCCGAGGAGATGAAGTCGGTGGCGCGCGTGCAGGTCTTCCGCGACTTCCTGATCCAGAAGGCGCAGCGCTGGACCTACTGAACGGGCGGCTCCGGCCGCCCTTGCGACGGCATCCGGCCAGCGCGCCGGATGCTGCGGCGCGAGATGAGTCCTCCCGGGCCGGCCACACCGCCGTTTACGGCCCGATCCGCCGGCGAACATCTGGCGCGTGGCGCACGAAACACCACATTCCCGCCCCGTTTCGTCCCTGCAGCGGCTGCTCGCAGCTGCACAGTTTCCGCGCCGACGGAGAACTGCGCGCGGCAGCAGCGCGAAAATGCGGCACTCGGCGCCTGCCTTTTTTCCGCCACACCTGCGGCAGACGCAAGGCAATGCGGAATTATGACGCAACCAGCCCAATTCTCATGCATCAAGCGCATGACCGCCCCGCCGAATGCTGCATTGCAAAAAGGCACGACCTGCCCGATATTCAGCTCACGGTTGTTCGGAACGGGCTCCGCATTCTCCTCCCGGCGTCGAGTTCGTTCCAGCCGTTCCCCTCTGAGATGTTTGGCGCTCTGCGCTGAATGTTTCAAACTTCTAGGCCGGCTCCTTCGGGACGCCGGCCTTTTTTCTTGCCTATCGCTCTTCCATTCACGGCATCCGCCGCGGGGCTGCCTGCCCGTTTTTCAGGCGCCGGCTAGTGCGTGCGCGCCTGCAGCGGCAAAGCCTCGAACAGCGAGGGCTGCGCGCCGGTGCGTGCCTTTTCGATGGTCAGCAGCCTGAGCTTGGTCTCGACGCCACCATCCGCCGAGAAGCCGCCGGTGCCGCCATTGGCCGCGAGCACGCGGTGGCAGGGCACGATGATAGGGATCGGATTGCGCCCGAGAGCCACCCCGACGGCCCGCGCCGCACCGGGCTCGCCGATCCGCGCAGCCACCTCGCCATAGCTCAGTGTCTCGCCATGCGGGATCGCCAGCGCCACCGCGTAGACGCGCCGCTCGAACGGCGTCGCGGCGTCGAGGTCGAGGTCGAGTGCCACATCGGAGAAATCGACCGCCTCTCCCGCCATCAGGGCGACGATGCGGGCGATGGCCGCGCGGATCGTGGGAGGCGGCTCGGCCTCGCCGGCCTCGGGGCAGCGCCGCGCGAGGCGCTTTCGCGCCGTCGCCTCGTCACGCTCCGGCAGCTGCGCGGCGACGATGCGCCCGTCGCGCCAGACCAGGGCGCAACGGCCGATCGCCGTGTCGAAGAAGCAGAAGGACGTCTCCATGGCGGCAGGATAGCCTTGCATGCCGGCGCATGGCACCCGATTCCCGCCGTCGCCTCAGGCTCAGGCCCAGAGGCGTTCCTTTTCGAGGCCCTTGTAGAGGCCGGCCACCTGCTCGGCATAGCCGTTGAACAGCAGCGTCGGCCGGCGCTCGCGCGAGCCGAGCACCTGCTCGCTCGCCTGGCTCCAGCGCGGATGCGCCACCTCGGGGTTCACATTGGCCCAGAAGCCGTATTCCGAGGCCTGCAGCCCCTCCCAGAAGGTCTTGGGCTGCTCGGCGACGAAGCTGATGCGGTTGATCGACTTGACCGACTTGAAGCCGTACTTCCACGGCACGATCAGCCGCAGCGGCGCACCGTGCTGGTTCGGCACCGGCTTGCCGTAGATGCCGGTCACCATCAGCGTGAGGTCGTGCGTCGCTTCGGCCAGCGTCAGCCCCTCGGTATAGGGCCAGGGCAGCCAGCGCTGCCCCTGGCCCGGCGCCATGCGCGGATCGAGGAAGGTCTGCATCTGGATGTATTTGGCACCCGATTGCGGACGGGCGAGCTCGACCAGCTTCCGGAGCGGGAAGCCGGTCCACGGCACGGCCATCGACCAGGCCTCGACGCAGCGGAAGCGGTAGAGCCGCTCCTCGACGCCCATCTTGCGGATCAGCTCGTCGGCGTCGATCTCGAAGGGCTTCTCGACCAGCCCGTCGATCTTGATCGTCCAGGGTCGGGCGACGAGGCGCTTGGCCGCGCCCGCCACGTCCTTCGACATGCCGAACTCGTAGAAATTGTTGTAGCTCGCCGCGAGCTTCTCCTCGGTAAGCGGCCGGTCCAGCGTGAACGCCTCGTTGCGCTTCGCCGGATAGAGGTCGCTCGTCGGAGCCGTGGTGTCGGCCCGTGCGAGGCCCGGCAGCGCCGTGCCCGCGACGAGACCGGCGGCGCCCGCCAGCCACTGGCGGCGGTCGAGATAGACGGATTCCGGGGTCGCGGCGCTCTCGGGCAGTTCCCAGCCGGCGCGGTGCCTGATCAGCATGACGGACATACTCCGTGTCGATTGGCGGTCAGCCTAGTGCTCCCCGCGCACCCGACCAACTCACGAGAGGGAGAGCGGTTGCGCCGCAAACGTGAACGGCCCGCGCGAGGCGGGCCGTCAGAGCGTCCAGTCGTGGCCCGCACGGAGGCGGAGCCGAAGCCGCCTCAGCCGCGGGCTTCGAGCGCCTTGATGATCGCGTCGCCCATCTCGGTGGTCGAGACGGCATTGGCGCCCGGCGCCGCGATGTCCTTGGTGCGCGTGCCGGAGCCCAGCACGTCGGCGATCGCGCCCTCGAGACGGTCGGCGGCCTCGCCGGCGCCGAAGGAGTAGCGCAGCGCCATGGCGAAGGAGCCGATCATCGCGATCGGGTTCGCGAGGCCCTTGCCGGCGATGTCGGGCGCCGAGCCGTGGACGGGCTCGTAGAGCGCCTTGCGCTTGCCGGTCGCCGGATCCTCGGCGCCCAGCGAGGCGGAGGGCAGCATGCCGAGCGAGCCGGTCAGCATCGCCGCCACGTCGGAGAGGATGTCGCCGAACAGGTTGTCGCAGACCACGACGTCGTACTGCTTCGGCCAGCGCACCAGCTGCATGGCGCAGTTGTCGGCCAGCACGTGCTCGAGCTCGACATCCTTGTATTCGGCGGCGTGCAGGGCGGCGACCGTCTGCTTCCAGAGTACGCCGGTCTTCATGACGTTGTGCTTCTCGGCCGAGGAGACCTTGTTGCGGCGGGTGCGCGCCAGCTCGAAGGCGACGCGCGCGATGCGCTCGATCTCGCCGGTGGTGTAGAGCTGGGTGTCGACGCCGCGCTTCTGGCCGTCCTCCAGCGTCACGATCTCCTTCGGCTCGCCGAAATAGACGCCGCCGGTCAGCTCGCGCACGATCAGGATGTCGAGGCCCTCGACGACCTCGGGCTTTAGCGACGAGGCCGAGGCCAGCGCCGGATAGCAGATCGCCGGGCGCAGATTGGCGAACAGGCCGAGATCCTTGCGCAGGCGCAGCAGGCCGGCCTCGGGACGGTGCTGATAGGGCACATCGGCCCATTTCGGCCCGCCGACCGCGCCGAACAGCACGGCGTCGGCGTCCTGGGCGAGCTTCATGTCGCCTTCCGAGATCGCCTGCTTGTGGGTGTCATAGGCGATGCCGCCGACCAGGCCTCGCTCCAGCGCGAAGGAGGCCAGACCGGTCTTCTCGAACCAGGAGACGATCTTCTCGACCTGGGCGGTCACTTCGGGGCCGATACCGTCGCCGGGAAGCAGCAGCAGCTTGTGGGTCGCCATGGTCGAGAGCCTCGCGCAATCTGAAAAGAATGGTGCCGGGTGATTACGGGCGCTGCTCGCCGCAGGCAAGCGCAACCGCGCCTGCCGGGCGCACACCGGCCCCACCGACGGGACATGACATCGAAACGCCACGGCCCGGCGCAAGAACCGGCCCAGCACCGGAGCCCTCGGCAGGACAGGAGCAGCCCGCATGAGCAGCGATCGCGAACAGGACGCGGATCGCTCCACCCGGCCGCAGCGCGCGGCTTCGCCTCCGGCGCCGACGCCTATGTGCGCCGCAGGCCGGACTATCCGCCGGCGCTCGGCACCTGGCTGCGGGACACGATCGGCCTGGGCCCGGGCCGGCGCGTGCTCGACCTCGGCGCCGGAACCGGAAAGTTCGCACCGCTGCTGCTCGCCACGGGCGCGGAGGTCATCGCCGTCGAGCCGGTGGCGGCGATGCGCGACAGGCTGGCGGCCGCCTATCCCGCCGTCACCGTGCACGAAGGCAGCGCCAAGACGATCCCCCTGGCGGATGCCAGCCTCGACGCGTTGATCTGCGCCCAGTCCTTCCACTGGTTCGCCAATGCAACAGCGCTGCGCGAGATGGCGCGTGTGCTGCGGCCCGGCGGCCGGCTCGGCCTGGTCAGGAACCAGCGCGACGCCACGATCGGCTGGGTCGCCCATTTGGGCGAGCTGGTGGCGCGCTACGAGGGCGACGCGCCGCGCGCCCATCGCGGCGGCTGGAAGGCGGCTTTCCCGGCGGAGGGCTTCGGCCCGCTGCTGCGGGCAGACTTCGCCTTCGGCCATAGCGGCCCGGCGGAGGACGTCATCGTCGCGCGCGTGCTCTCGACCAGCTTCATCGCGGCGCTCGATCCAGCGGCGCGCGACGCGGTCGCGGCCGAGGTCAGGACGCTGATCGCCGGCGAACCCGCGCTCGCCGGCGAGACGTCGGTGACCGTGCCCTATCGCACCGAGGCCTACAGCGCCGTCAGGCTGTGACGGCGGCCGGGCGCAGCCGCGCCGTCACCTCGATCTCGACCTTGAGCTCGGACTTCAGCAGGCCGGAGATCACATAGATGCCGGCCGCCGGGCGGATCTCGCGGAAGACCTCGCCGCAGACGGCGAGCACCGGCTCGCAATAGGCCGCATCGGTGACGAAATACTGGGCCCGCACCACCTCGGCCAGCGATGAGCCGGCCTCCGCCAGCACGCTCTCCAGCGTGCGGAAGATGTTGCGCGCCTGGGCGCCGACATCCTCGGGCAGCGCCATGGTCGCGTAGTCGTAGCCCGTCGTGCCGGAGACGAAGACATAGTCCCCGTCGACGACGGCGCGCGAATAGCCGAAGGCGTGCTCGAAGGGCGAGCCGGTGGAGATCAGGCGACGCGTTTCGCTCATGATTCAGCGCCCCCGCAGCGCGCGCAGGACCTTCTCGCCCGGCCGCCCGGTCGGCGGCATGCCGAGCCGGCCCTCGACGTCGTGGATCGCGGCGCGGGTCAGCGAGCCGACCGCGCCGTCGGGCTCGCCGACATCGTAGCCGCGGGCGATCAGCAGGCGCTGCAGCTCGCGGCGCTGCTCGCGCGAGAGCGGCAGGTCGTCGGTCGGCCACTGGCCCTGCACGCCGGGGCGACCGCGCAGCCGGTCGGAGAGCAGCGAGATCGCCAGCGCATAGGAATCGGCGCCGTTATAGCTGAAGGCGGCGTCGTAGTTCTTGAAGACAAGGAAGGCCGGGCCGTTGCGCCCAGCCGGCATCAGCAGCCCTGCATTGCCGCCACCCGACAGCGCCGAGCCGTCGAACTTCACGACGCCCTGCCCGGCCCAGTGGGAGACCGGGCGCTTCGGGTTGCGGCCGGTGCCGCCGGAATAGCTGCCCGGCACACGGACCTCATAGCCCCAGCTGGCGCCGGTGACCCAGCCGGCCCGGCGCATGAAATTCGCGGTCGAGTGCAGCGCATCGGGGATCGAATCGACCAGGTCGCGCCGGCCGTCGCCGTCACCATCGACCGCCAGCCGCATATAGGTCGACGGGATGAACTGGGTGTGGCCGAAGGCGCCGGCCCAGGAGCCGACCAGCTGCTCCAGACGCAGGTCGCCGCGCTGGACGATCTGCAGGGTCGAGATCAGCTCGTTGCGGAAGAAGGCGTTGCGCCGCGGCGCCAGGCAGGCCCCGGTCGAGAGCGCCTGGACCAGCGGCCAGCGCCCGCGCGCCTTGCCGAAATCGCTCTCCACGCCCCAGACGGCGACGATCGTGTGCCGGTCGACGCCGAAGCGCTTCTCGGCCGCCGCCAGCGTGCCGGCGTGCTGGCGCAGCATGCGGCGGCCCTCCGCCACCTTCTCGTCGTCGACCAGCGTGCCGAGATAGTCCCAGATCGGCGTCTTGAACTCGGGCTGGTTGTTCATCGCCTCGATGATCTTCATGTCGGGCGTGACGCCCGACATAGCCCGGTCGAAGGTGGCGGCGCTGACGCCCTTCGCCATCGCGGCCGAGCGCAGCCCTGCGACGCAGGAGGCGAAATTCGCCGATGCGGCCGAGGCAGCGAAGACGACGGGCAGGGCGAGGATCAATGCGCGCATGGGTCCACCTGAACGAGACAATGCCGCCAAACTACGGCGCGATCCTTAAGAGAGGTTAACCATGCGGGGCGAGACGCACCGCGCCTGGATGCGCTATGTAACCGTGAAGCGACACGATTCCGCCTTTTCACCGCCATGACCGCAGCGCTCTGTCCGCGATCCGGCCCGCCTCCCCCGGCCGGACGACGCACCGCGACAGAGCGTCGCCCCTCCGATTCTCCCTCTCCCTCCGTCAAGGGTCTCCCGCCATGCCGGCCCTGAGCTCCGCCCATCTGCTGCCCGTCCTCATGCTGGTCGGGTCGAACATCTTCATGACCTTCGCCTGGTACGGGCATCTCTCCTACAGGGGCGCCGCGCTCTGGATCGTCATCCTGACCAGCTGGATGATCGCGCTGCCGGAATACATGCTGGCCGTCCCCGCCAACCGGATCGGCTACGGCGTCTATTCGGCCGCCGAGCTCAAGACGATCCAGGAAGTGGTGACGCTCACCGTCTTCGCGCTGTTCTCGGTGTTCTGGCTCAAGGAACAGCTCACTTGGAGCCATGCCGTCGGCTTCGCGCTGATCGCGGCCGGCGCCTTCTTCATCTTCCACGCCAAGGCCTGACCAGCCACCCGATCGGACCCGCCGCCCCTCGCCGGGGCCGCGGGGGCTTCGTCACGCCCTGACCCCGCCCAGGAACAGCCCATGCCCAACCGCCTGCCGCTCTCGCTCGCCCTCGTCCTCTGCGCCGCGCCGGCGCTCGCCGGCCCGACCTGCGCGCCGGCCGATTCCAGCGCCCAGATCCTCGCCTCCGCGACGATCGACGACGTCCATCCCGACTGGCGCAGCCGCAAGGTCGGCTATGGCTGGTCGGTGCAGGTCCGCCGCGACGCCCATGACGATGCCGGCATTACCTATCATGTCGGGGATCTCTACGACACGCGCGGCAAGCTCGCCGCGCGCAACGTCTTCATCGTCGAGCACCAGTGGGATTGCGGCCCCTGAGAGGACCATCGCCTCACGGGGCGGGGCGCACCCGCAGCACGCGCCCCTTCGCATCGTCGCTGAGCAGGTAGAGATAGCCGTCCGGCCCCTGCCGCACGTCGCGGATGCGCTCGCCGAGCCCGTCGAGCAGGCGCTCCTCGCCGGTCACCGCCTCGCCTTGTGTCGAGAGCCTGACCAGCATCTGCCCGGCGAGCCCGCCGACGAAGAGCGAGTTCTTCCAGCCCGGCCAGCGCTCGCCGGTGTAGAAGGCGGCGCCCGAGGGCGCGATCGAGGGATCCCAGTAGAACAGCGGCTGCTCCATGCCGGCCTTGGCGGTGCCTTCGCCGATCTTCAGCCCCGAATAGTCGACGCCATAGGTGATGACGGGCCAGCCATAGTTCAGCCCGGCCTTGGGCGTGTTGATCTCGTCGCCGCCGCGCGCGCCGTGCTCGGCGGTCCAGAGCTGGCCGCTCTGCGGATGCAGCGCCGCGCCCTGGACGTTGCGATGGCCGATCGACCAGATCTCGGGCTGCCAGCCCGGCTTGTTGGGATTGTCGGCCGGCACGCTGCCGTCGGGCCTGATGCGGATCACCTTACCGATATGGTTGGCCGGGTTCTGCGCCTCGTCGCGCTGGCCGTAGCGGTCGCCCGTGGTGACGAAGAGCGCGCCCGTCCGGTCGAAGACCAGCCGCGAGCCGAAATGCATGTTGCTGTTGATCGTCGGCATCTGCCGGAAGATCACCGCGACCTGCTCCAGTGCCGTGTCGGCCTGGTTCAGCTTGCCGCGCGCCACGCTGGTGCCGTTGCCGCCGGCGCGCGGCTCGGCGAAGGAGAGATAGATCAGACGGTTGCCGGCGAAATCCGGATCGAGCGCCACGTCGAGCAGGCCGCCCTGGCCGCGGCCGGTGACATTGGGCGTATTGGCGATGGCGGCCGAGAGCTTGCCGTCGGAAGAGACCAGCCGCAGCCGGCCGGCGCGCTCGGTGACCAGCATCCGCCCGTCCGGCAGGAAGGCGAGGCCCCAGGGGTTCTGCAGCCCCTCGGCAACCGTCTCGACGACGAGGTCGCCGGCGCTGGACTTGAAGCGTTGCTGCGCCTGCGCGGGGAGCGCGGCGAGGCACAGTGCGAGAGCGGCGACGAAGGCTGGGCGCATTCCGGTTCTCCTCCCTGGACGGCCACAGGCTCGCGCGGCTTCGTGACGACAGCGCGGCAGGCGCCGCGCCGTCGTGCTGGTCGTGCTCAGGCCGGCTGGACGCCCGCCTCCTTGATGATCTTCTCCCAGGTGGCGATCTCCTGGAGGTGATAGGGCTTGAACGCTGCCGGATCGCGCACCTTGAGCGTGAAGCCGAGCTTCAGGATCTTCTCGCTGATCTCCGGCTTGGACAAAGCCGCCATCACCGATTTCGAGAGGGCGTCGAGCACCGGCGCCGGCACCGCGGCAGGCGCGAAGAAGGCGGCCCAGGAATCGGCGTCGGCATCGCTGACGCCCTGCTCGCGCAGCGTCGGAATGTCCTTGGCGCGCGGATTGCGCTCCGGCGAGGCCAGCGCCAGCGCCCGCATCGTGCCGGCATTGATCTGCTCGAGCACCGAGGGCAGCGTCGAATTGGCGATGTCGATGCGCCCGCCGACGAGCTCCTGCACCAGCGGCGCCGCGCCGCGGAACGGCACATGCGTCATCTTGATGCCGGTGCGCTGCATGAACAGCTCCATCGCCAGATGCGAGCCGGAGCCGACGCCGGTCGAGCCGTAGTTGAGCTTGCCGGGCTCGGCCTTGGCCAGCGCCACCAGCTCGGCGATCGACTTGGCCGGCAGGTCGTTGCGCACGACAAAGGCATGCTCGAAGGCGCCGACGCCGCAGACCGGTGCGAAGTCCTTCACCGCGTCGTAGCCCGGGTCCTTCAGCAGGAACATGTTGTTCCCGTGGGTCTGGTTGTTGCCGAAGATGAAGGTGTGCCCGTCCGGCTCGGCCTTGGCGACGGCGCGGGTGCCGACCGCGCCCGAAGCGCCGGCCCGGTTGTCGACCACGACGTTCTGGCCGATCGTGCCGGACATCTCCTGCGCCACGAAACGGGCGATCGCGTCGGTCGGCCCGCCGGCGGGATAGGGCACCACCAGCGTGATCGGCCGCGACGGGAAGCTCTGCGCCCGCAGCACGGACGGCGCGAAGACGGCCCCGGCGACGAGGCCGAGCGTGGTACGGCGGGTGAACGACATCGAGATCCTCCCTGGGCCCGCCGCTCATGCGGCGCGGCTTTGCTCGCGGCGAGGATTACGGAGAAAGCGCCGGCCCGTCCAGCCGAGGGCCGAAAGGCACCCGCGCGCGCCCGTTTCAGGCGCGCAGCCCGGCCCGCTTCAGCCGCTGCACCGCGACCTCCAGCGCCTGGAGGAAGGCGGAGCGGTCTCGGGGCGAGAACGGCTTCGGCCCGCCGCCCGCCATCCCCATGGCGCGTAGATCCTCCATCATGTCGCGCGTCGCCAACGCCATGCCGATCGAGGCGTCGGTGAAGGGCTTGCCGGTCGGGCCGATGACCTCCGCCCCGGCCTTCAGGCAGCGATCGGCCAGCGGGATGTCGGCAGTGATCACGATGGCGCCGCGCGCGGCCCGCTCGGCGATCCAGTCATCGGCCGCGTCGAAGCCGCCCGAGACCGTCACGCGCTCGATCCCCGGCTCGCGCGGCACCGCGATCATGCTGTTGGCGACCACGAAGACGCGCAGCCCGTGCCGGCCGGCGACACGGTAGATCTCCGGCTTCACCGGGCAGGCATCGGCATCGATATAGATCGCGATGCGGGGGCTGTTCTCGTCCATGGCTGGGCCATCGCAGCCGGAGGGCTCGGACGCAAGCCGCGCGACGCGAAACCTGCCCTCCCGATGCATGCCCATTCGCTTCCTTTCTGGCTGGTATCACCGGCTCTGGCTTGCGGAGCCGTGCTCGTAAGCCTAAACCACGCCCGCGCCGGAGCAGGCGCCCCTCATTCCCGGAGATCTGGACCATGGCTTTTCTTGCCGACGCCCTGAAGCGCGTGAAGCCGTCTGCGACCATCGCCATCACGCAGAAGGCCCGTGACCTGAAAGCGCAGGGCAAGGACGTGATCTCGCTCTCCGTCGGCGAGCCGGACTTCGACACGCCGGACAACATCAAGGAAGCGGCCATCGCCGCCATCCGCCGCGGCGAGACGAAGTACACGCCGGTGGCCGGCATCCCGCAGCTGCGCGAGGCGGTCGCCCGCAAGTTCAAGCGCGAGAACGGCCTCGACTACAAGCCGTCGCAGACCATCGTCTCGACCGGCGGCAAGCACGTCATCTACAACGCCCTGCTCTCGACGCTGAACCCCGGCGACGAGGTGATCTGCGTTGCGCCCTACTGGGTCAGCTACCCGGACATGGTGCAGCTCTGCGGCGGCGTCGCGACCTTCGCCCACACCACGATCGAGAACGACTTCAAGCTCCAGCCGGAAGAGCTCGAGCGCGCGATCACGCCCAAGACCAAGTGGGTGATCATGAACTCGCCCTCGAACCCGTCGGGCGCGGCCTATACCCGCGACGAGATGAAGAAGCTCACCGACGTGCTGATGCGCCATCCGCATGTCTGGATCCTCTCGGACGACATGTACGAGCACCTGGTCTATGGCGACTTCCAGTTCGTCACCCCGGCCCAGGTCGAGCCCGGCCTCTACGAGCGCACGCTGACCATGAACGGCGTCTCGAAGTCCTACGCCATGACCGGCTGGCGCATCGGCTACGCGGCCGGCCCGCAGCATCTGATCACCGCCATGGACACGGTGCAGGGCCAGCAGACCTCGGGCACCTCGGCGATCTCGCAATGGGCCGCGGTCGAGGCGCTCGACGGCACGCAGGAGCACATCCCGGTGTTCAAGAAGGCGTTCGAGCGTCGCCGCGACCTCGTCGTCTCGATGCTGAACCAGACCCGCGGCCTGAAGTGCCCGGTGCCGGAAGGCGCCTTCTACGTCTACCCGGACTGCTCGGAGCTGATCGGCAAGACCATGCCGAACGGCAAGAAGATCGAGACCGACGAGGACCTCGTCCTCGGCCTGCTGGAGACCGAAGCGGTCGCCGCCGTGCACGGCTCGTCCTTCGGCCTCGGCCCGAACTTCCGCATCTCCTACGCCACGGCCGACGAGACGCTGGAAGAGGCCTGCCGCCGCATCCAGCGCTTCTGCGCCGAGCTGCGCTGAGACCTACTCCTCGGGAAGCGAGCGCCTGATCTCCGCGGTCAGGCGCTCGACCCGGGCGAGATAGTCCCGCGAACCGGAGCGGCGGAAGGTCTCCGCCGCCTCGACCAGCACGGCGAGCGCGTCCCTGCGGCTCCGCGCCGCGACCGCCGAAAGCTCCGCCCGCCGCGTCTCCTCCTCGGCCGGCACCTGCCCCGCCAGCCTGTCCGCCGTCTGCGCCATCTGCGACAGGCCGAGCGCCAGCCGATAGCGGCCATAGGCGGCGTCCAGCCGCTCCTCCCCCGCCTCGAAGGCCGCGATCGACTCGCGCTGCTCGCGCAGCCCCTGCTCGTGGATCGCGAGATCGGCCGCCGCCAGCCCGAGCTGCCCGCGCGCCGCGCCCATGTTCGACATCGACCGCGCCCAGGAACTCCGGTTCCGCGTGCGGTCGAACAGCGGCAGGCTCTTTTCGTAGAGCGCGAGCCCGCGCTCGAAATCGCGGCGATCGCCGGTCAGCACGCCGCGATCGACATAGGCCGCGCCGAGATTCTGCCAGAGCTTGCCGGAGTCGAAGGACGGCGCCTGCGCCTCTGCATAGGGCAGTTCCGCTTCATACGCGGCGATCGCCCGCGCGATCAGCGGCACGCGCTGCTCGGGTGCCGCGAAAGTCGAGGCGTAGCTGTAGGCATTGCCGATATCGTTGGCGAGGTCGAAGCGGTCCGCCGCCGCGATGGGCGTGCGCATCGTCGCCTGCGTCGAGGCCAGCAGCTCCGCCGCCGCCTGCAACCGCCTGGCATCGTTGAACCAGCGCCCGGCCGCGACGAGGCTGCGGCCGGCCGATTGCAGCGCCACCATACGGCAATCGTCGTCGTCCTCGTCACACAAGCCGGCGCTCGCCTGTGCCAGCTCGGCGGCGATCTCGTGGACGCGCCCGTTATCCGCCTGGTCCGCCACGCGGCCATAGGCGAAGGCCGGCAGGTTCGGCGTACCGGCGAAGGCCCCGCTGCGCAGCCCCATCAGCACGAGCCCGTTGGCGTCGCGCAGGCGGGCGAGGCGCTCGGCCGGGTTCGCCTTGCCCGCGCCTTCCAGCACGACAGCGGCCTGCAGCAGCGCCGCATCGCCCGGCGGGAAACCCGCCACGACGCGGCCGCAGGCATTGGCGCGCCCCTCGTCGGAAGACTCGGTGCAGAGTTCCTCGCGCGGCGTCGCGCCGAAGCGCTGGAGCGCGTCGAGCCGCAGCAGATGGGTGCGGCCGGCGATCGTGATGCGCAGCGGCTCCGGCTCGGCTAATCTGGGCGGCAGCGACGGGCGCGACTGGCCCGGCACCGCATGCCACAGCTTCGTCAGCAGGCGCCTGGCGTCGTGCGGCGCGATGGCGGCGATCAGGACGGCGGCGAAGGCGATGTACAGAAGCAGACGCATGCAGGATCACCCTAGCACGACGCGGCGCCGGTTCGTCTCGGGCCTCGCCGCGCTGCCCCTCGCCGCGGGAACGGCATCCGCACAGGCTCCGGCCTCGCTACCGGTGCGCGAGGCGCTGGCCGCGGCCGAGGCCGGCCGGCTGACGCTCGTCGACATCCGCACGCCCGACGAATGGGCCGATACCGGCGTACCCCGCGGCGCGCGCCCGCTCGACGTGACAGGCTCCGCCTTCGAGGTCCGGTTGGCGGGCTTGCGGCTCGATCATCCCGGCCGGCCGATCGCCCTGATCGACCGCAGCGGCGCGCAGTCCTCCGCCACGGTGCGCAAGCTCGCCGGGCGCGGCTGGCGCGATCTCCTCGCGGTGCGCGACGGCATGCTCGGCCCCGCGGGCTGGCTCGCCGAGAAGCTGCCGGTGACGGCCTATCCCTGATCGCGGTCGAGCAGGTCGGGCCGGCGCGTCCGGGTGATCGCCTCGGCCTGCTCGCGCCGCCAGCGCGCGATGCGCGCATGGTCGCCCGAGAGCAGCGCCTCGGGCAGGCCCCGCCCCTCCCATTCGCGCGGGCGGGTGTAGTGCGGATATTCGAGCAGCCCGTTCTCGAAGCTCTCCTCCTCGCCGGAAGCCTGCTTGCCCATCACGCCGGGAATCAGGCGGACGCAGGCGTCGAGCAGCACCATGGCGGCCATCTCGCCGCCGGAGAGGATGTAGTCGCCGATCGAGACCTCGGTCAGGCCGCGCCCCTCGATCACGCGCTCGTCGACGCCCTCGAAACGCCCGCAGACGATGACCACGCCGTCACCCGCCACATAGTCGCGCACCATGGCTTGGGTCAGCGGCCGCCCGCGCGGCGACATCAGCAGGCGCGGGCGGGTATCGCCATCGGGCACGGCCGCGTCGATCGCCGCCGCCAGCACGTCGCAGCGCAGCACCATGCCGGCGCCGCCGCCGGCTGGATTGTCGTCGACCTTGAGATGCCGGCCGATGCCGTGCTCGCGGATCTGGTGCGCGGCAAGCGACCACAGGCCGGTGCGAAGCCCCTCCCCCGCCAGCGAATGGCCGAGCGGGCCGGGGAACATCTCGGGATAGAGCGTGAGGACGGAGGCGCGAAACGACATGCGCCTCTTCTGGCACGAAACGGCGGCCGCGTCACCCGTGCAACACGGCCGCCGCGCCCGGCTCAGCCCGGCTGGACGTGCGTCGTCCAGTAGGCGTGCAGCCCGTCGACATCGCCGCTGGTTAGGAGCGGCATCGCGCCGCGCAGGGCCTCGTCGCTCCAGTCCCACCAGGCGAGGTCGAGCAGCAGCGCGATATGGCGGTCGTCGAAGCGCTTGCGGATCGTCTTCGCCGGGTTGCCGCCCATGATGGCGTAGGGCTCGACGTCGCGGGTGACGAGCGCCCGCGTGCCGATCACCGCGCCATGGCCGATACTGACTCCCGGCATCACGATCGCCTCGGAGCCGATCCAGACATCGTTGCCGATCACCGTGTCACCGGCGGGCAGATAGCCGTCGCGCGCGCCGGCGAAGCTCGGCTCGTCGGGCAGGTAATGGAACGGAAAGGTGCTGATCCAGTCGTTCCGGTGGCCCTGATTGCCGGCCATGATGAAGGCCGCACCCGAACCGATCGAGCAGAAGCTGCCGACGATCAGCCGGTCCGCGCCCTCCTGCGGCAGCAGGAAGCGGGCGCAGTCGTCGAAGCCATGGCCGTGATAATAGCCGGAGTAATAGCTGTGGCGCCCCACCATGATATTGGGATGGCGCACCTGCGCGGTCAGCGGAATGCCCTTGAAGGGGCTCTCGAACACATTGGTCATTGGGGACAACTCGCATCGGCGCGCCCGCCGCGAGGCAGGTCGTCGCCATTCAGACATGAGGAAGGGCGGGCGCCCGGTGCGACCGGGGCCCGTCAGGCCTGGCGTCCGGCGCCTCAGGCGAGGCGGGACGCGATGGAGCTGGTACAGTGGGCCTGCTTCATGGTGCGGGCAGTCTAGCGGGCGGCCCGGCCGCCCGCAATGCGCGGCGGTTCAGGCGAAGGAGAGCGCCGGCAGATCGGCAAGCGCGGTGAAGTCCTGCGCGGTGGCGATCACATTGGGGTAGCCGGCGAAGGCCTCGGCCGGCAGCATGGTCAGCAGCGCGACGGCGCGCATGCCGGCCCGGCGGGCGGCTTCGACGCCGTTCGGCGCGTCCTCGAAGACGATGCAGTCCTGCGCCGCCACGCCCATGCGCTCGGCGGCCGCCAGGAACAGGTCGGGATGCGGCTTGCCGCGGAAACCCTGGCTCGGCGAGACGATGGTGGCGAAGCGCTCGCGGATCGCCAGCGTGTCGAGGATCAGCCCGATATTGGCCGGGGCCGCGGCGGTGCCGACGGCCATCGGCACGCCATGTCTGCGCGCCTTGTCGAGCAGCGCCGGCAGCCCGCCGAGCGCCGCGACATGCGGGCGATAGGTCTCGCGATAGAGCGCTTCTTTCTCCTCGGCGAGCCGGTCGAGCTCGGCCGCGTCGGCGGCGGGGAAATGCGGGCCGATGATGTCGGAGATCGCCATGCCGGCCGTGCGCGCCGAGAAGGTCTCGCGCTCGAAGGGCAGGCCGTAGCCGCGATACCAGCTCTCCCAGGCATCGTCGTGGAAGCGCATATTGTCGACGATGGTGCCGTCCATGTCGAAGATCAGCGCGCGCGCCGGGGTCTCAGCCTTCATCGTCGTCCTCGAACAGACCGGCGGGCGGGTCCGCCTCGATACGCTTGCCGGCGATGTCGATGCGCGGTGTGCAGGCCTTGGTGAAGGGCATCAGCACCGAGCGCCCGTCGGGCGTCGCGATGTCGAGCAGGTCGCCGGCGCCGTAATTGGCGACGGCGGAGACGGTGCCGAGCACGGCACCATCGAGGCCGACGACCGTGCAGCCGACGAGATCGGCCTGCAGGAACTCGTCCTCGTCCTCGGGTGGCGGCAGCTTGGCGCGGTCGACCAGCAGCTCGACGCCGGTCAACGCCTGGGCGGCCTCCCGGCTGGTCACGCCCTTGAGCCGCGCGACGACCACCTCCTTGGCGGGGCGGATCGCGGCGATCTCGAAGCGGCGGCCCTGGCGGTCGACCAGCGGGCCGTAATCGGCCAGCGAAAGCGGATCGCCGGTGAAGGCCTTGATCCGCACCTCGCCATGGACGCCGTGCGGCGCCCCGACGATGCCGAGCAGGACGAGGGTGTCCTCAGCCATGGGCGTCATGCCGCGGCAAAGCCCCGGCATCTCCCGACGAGAGCTTCACCGGCCCGCGCACAGCGCAGGCCGGGAACGACGACCATGTCGGCACGGACCTCACTCGGCGGCGGCTTCGCCGGCACCGGCCTTCTCGGCGCGGGCAGCGGCGCGCTCCTTGGCCTTCTCGCCGGGCTCGGCCTTCTTCGGGTTGTTGCGCGAGGGGCGCTTGGCGATGCCGGCGGCATCAAGGAAGCGCAGCACGCGGTCGGTCGGCTGGGCGCCCTTGGCGAGCCAGGCCTTGGCCTTCTCGACGTCGAGCACGACGCGATCCTCGGCGTCCTTGGCCTTCATCGGGTCATAGGCGCCGATCTTCTCGATGAAGCGGCCGTCGCGCGGCGAGCGGGCGTCGGCGACGACGATGCGGTAGTACGGGCGCTTCTTGGCGCCACCACGGGTCAGGCGGATCTTGAGAGACATGGTCTGTTTCCTTATGCGTCGTTCAGTCGTTTCATTTCGGCGATAGCCGCTTCCAGCTCCGCCTCTCCTTGCATCGGCGTCGACTTGAAGACCTCGAAGTCGAGATCGCCGTCTTCGCGAATGTCGATTTCCCACTTCTCTCCCGGCACGTTCGCCACGATCGAAACCGCGTCGTACCGGTAGACGACCAGGGAATGGTCGATCTGGGCAGCCTTCAGCTTGGCCTGGAGGCTCCAGAGCTTTTCCAGCATCGCCTCGGCGCTGATGGAAGGGCTCACTTCTTCTTCCCCCCGAACGGGCCTCCGAGGCCCGGCAGGCCGCTCTTGCCGCCCAGTCCGGGCAGCTTCGGCATCATGCCCGCCGGGGGCGTCACGCCCTTGGGCAGACCGGGCAGGCCGCCGGGCGGGAAGCCGGGAAGGCCGCCGCCACCGCCGCCGAGCTGCTTCTGGAGCTCAGCGAGCTGTGCCG
This sequence comes from Allobosea sp. TWI1241, assembly GCF_039673065.1. Lineage (NCBI taxonomy): Bacteria > Pseudomonadati > Pseudomonadota > Alphaproteobacteria > Hyphomicrobiales > Alloboseaceae > Allobosea > Allobosea sp. TWI1241. Next base: position 459,885 of record NZ_JBDJKW010000001.1, read on the forward strand.
GGTCCATCTTCGACGGGTCGGGCATGCCGGCCGGCAGGCCGCCCATGCCGCCCATGCCGCCCATGCCGCCGCCGATGCCGAGCATCTGGCCGAGCTTGCCGAGCATGCCGCCCTTCTGCCTGGCCATCATCTTCATCATGTCCGCCATCTGGCGGTGCTGCTTGAGCAGCCGATTGATCTGTTCCGGCGAGGAGCCCGAGCCGGCGGCGATGCGCTTCTTGCGGCTGTTCTTGAGCAGGTCGGGGTTCTTGCGCTCGGCCGGCGTCATCGAGTCGATGATCGCGATCTGGCGCCGGATCATCTTGTCGTCGAGCTTGGCGTTGGCGAGCTGGCCCTGCATCTGCTTCATGCCGGGCAGCATGCCCATCACGCCGCCGAGGCCGCCCATCTTCTCCATCTGCTGGAACTGGGCGCGCATGTCGGCGAGGTCGAAATTGCCTTTGGCGAGGCGCTGGGCGACCGCCTGGGCCTGCTCGGCGTCGATGGTCTGCGCCGCCTTCTCCACCAGGCCGACGATGTCGCCCATGCCGAGGATGCGGTTGGCGACGCGCGAGGGATGGAACTCCTCGAGCGCGTCGGTCTTCTCGCCGGTGCCGACGAGCTTGATCGGCTTGCCGGTGACGGCGCGCATCGACAGGGCCGCGCCGCCGCGCCCGTCGCCGTCCATGCGGGTCAGCACGATGCCGGTCAGGCCGAGGCGGCCGTCGAAGGCACGCGCGGTGTTGACCGCGTCCTGGCCGGTCAGCGCGTCGGCTACCAGCAGGACCTCGTGGGGATCGGTCGCCGCCTTGACCTCGGCGACCTCCGCCATCAGCGCTTCGTCGAGCGTGACGCGGCCGGCGGTATCGAGCATCACCACGTCGTAGCCGCCGAGGCGGCCGGCCTCCATGGCGCGCCGCGCGATCTGCACGGCGGACTGGCCGGCGACGATCGGCAGCGTCTGCACGCCGACCTGGCCGCCGAGCACCGCGAGCTGCTCCATCGCGGCCGGACGGCGCGTATCGAGCGACGCCATCAGGACCTTCTTCTTGTCCCGATCGGTGAGTCGGCGCGCGATCTTGGCGGTCGAGGTGGTCTTGCCCGAGCCCTGCAGGCCGACCATCAGGATCGCGACCGGCGGCACCGCGTCGAAGGAGATGACCTCGCCCTCGCCGCCGAGCGTCTCGATCAGGACGTCGTTGACGATCTTGATGACCTGCTGGCCGGGGGTGACCGACTTCAGCACCTCGGCGCCGACGGCGCGCTCGCGCACCTTGTCGGTGAAGCTGCGCACGACCTCGAGCGCGACGTCCGCCTCGAGCAGCGCGCGCCGCACCTCGCGCAGCGCGGCGTTGACGTCGTCCTCGGTCAGCGAGCCCCTGCGGGTCAGGCCCGAGAGGATGCCGGAGAGTCTGTCGCTCAGCGTGCCGAACATGCGGCCCCTTGTCGGTTGCGGTTGGCGCCCGGCCCGGCATCACCGTCACGCATCCGTCCAAGCGGTTTCGCGCCCGAGGGCGCAGCGCGCTGTCGGGCGTTGACCTCCGGGCTCGTGAAGCTGCTGGCAGCGGCCCGGTCGGCGGATGGGGTTTCGGCGATGTCGGCGAAACGAATGCCGGGGTTTAAGCGGGAGAATGCAGCAAAAGTCAAGATTGCCCGCTCGCACCCGCGCAGGGGCGGAGACAATCGCGCCATGATCGTGCTCTAGGGCGGGTCGTTCGTCCATCCCGCCGCACCGCCCGCCCAGGACTTCCGGACCGCGCATGAAACTCGCCCTGCCCGCCGTCATCGCCCTCCTGCTCGCCGGCTGCGCCGGAACCCAGCGCGAGACGACACAGCCGAATCCCCGCACCGTCCAGCGCCTGGCGAGCGTCAGCGTCGATCCGGCCGAGGCCGTGCGCATCCTCAACGCCCACCGGGCCGGCCGCGGCCTCGGCCCTGTCAGCCTCGACCCGACGCTGACCGCGATGGCGCAGAGCCAGTCGGACGCGATGGCGCGCGCCGATTCCCTCTCCCACAGCGTCGGCGGCAGCTTCGGCTCGCGCGTCCATGCCGCCGGGCTCGACGCCGGCTACTCGGCCGAGAATCTCGGCGCCGGCTATTTCTCGACGCAGGAGGCCTTCGACGGCTGGAAGAAGTCGACCGGACACGCCGCCAACCTCGTCATGCCGCAGGTCACCCGCATCGGCATCGCGCTCGCGAAGAACCCGCAGACCCGCTACGGCGCCTGGTGGACGCTGGTCCTGGCGGGCGAGGCGGCGCCGCGCCGCGAGCTCTCGACGGGCCCGCTGGCTCCGGCCGGCGGCCGCACCACCTTCCGCTGGGGCTCCTGAGCCCTTTACAAATCCGGAGCCTTGGTGATGGCTGGTGCCGGGATAGCAGCATCTTCCGGACAGAGAGGCCGTCATCATTAGCATCGAAACCTGGCTGGCCTTCGCGGGCGCGAGTGCCGTTCTCCTCGTCATTCCGGGGCCGACCATCCTGCTGGTCGTCTCCTATGCGCTCGGCCAGGGCTGGCGCACCGCCATGCCGATGGCGGTCGGCGTCGCGCTCGGCGATTTCACCGCGATGACGTTGTCCATGCTCGGGCTGGGCGCGCTGCTCGCCACCTCGGCGACGGTGTTCACGGCGCTGAAATGGGTCGGCGCCGCCTATCTGATCTATCTCGGGGTCAAGCTCTTCCGCGCAGGCGGCGAGCTCGACGCCAAGCCGCGCCATGACGCCACCTCCGCCGCGAAGATGCTCGGCCATGCCTGGCTGGTCACGGCGCTGAACCCGAAAAGCATCACCTTCTTCGTCGCCTTCCTGCCGCAGTTCCTCGATCCGGCCGCCGATTTCTGGACGCAGATGCTGATCTTCGAGACGACCTTCGTCTGCCTCGCCTTCGCCAACGCCTTCGGCTACGCGCTGATCGCCTCCCGCGCCCGCTCGGTGGTCCGCAATCCGCGCGCCATCGCCCGCTTCAACCGGGCCGGCGGGCTGGCGCTGATCGGCGCCGGCATCGCGACGGTGGCCGTCCGCAGCGGCAAGTCCTGATCTGCGCCGGAAGATCCCGTGCGACAGCGACTAGCCCCGAGGACACGAGACTATGCCGACCGACGAGACACTCGGGTTCTACGCCCGCGAAGCCGAGGCCTATGCGACCCGTGCCCGCGAAGCGGACATGGAGCGGCTGCGCCGCTTCGCCGGCGCGATCCCGCCGGGCGGGCGCGTGCTGGAGCTCGGCTGCGGCGGCGGCCATGACAGCGAGGAGCTGATCCGGCTCGGGCTCGACCTGTTGCCGACCGACGGCTCGCCCGAACTGGTCGCGCAGACCGCGCGGCGGCTCAGGCGGCCCGCCGAGCTATTGCTCTTCGAGGACCTCGCCGACGAGAACCTCTATGCCGGCATCTGGGCCAATGCCTGCCTGCTGCACGTGCCGCGTGCGGCGCTGCCGGGGATCCTCGCCCGGATCCACCGGGCATTGCGCCCCGGCGGGCTGTTCCAATCGAGCTACAAGGCCGGCGAGCGCGAGGGTCACGACCGCTTCGGCCGCTTCTTCAACTATCCCTCGGCGGACTGGCTGCGCGGCGTCCACCGCGACGCAGACTGGGCCGCCGTCACGATCGAGGAGGATCTCTCCTCCGGCTATGACGGCGAGCCGACGCGCTGGCTGCACGTCACCGCGGTCAAGAGGGCGTGAACCGGGCGGCCGGCTCTGACGCCGGCGCGGTTTCGGACTACATCTCCCCTGCCATGAACCGTCGCAAGCTCCTCCGCGCCCTCGCGCTTCCCGCCCTTCTCGGCGGCTCCGGCGTCGCCTGGGCCTCCTATCGCCGCAGCAACAATCCCTATTACCAGGGCCCCGTCAGCGACCATTTCAACGGGGTGGTGTTCAGCGACGGCCGGCCGATCCGCAAGGGCCTCACCGATTTCCTGCGCTGGCAGATCAATCGCGCGCAGGAGGCTTTCCCGGCGCAGTATCCCACCCCGCCGCAGGACCGGCCGCCGGCCCGCGTCGCCGGCGCCCGCCTGGTCCATCTCGGCCACGCCTCCTTCCTGCTGCAGGCGGGCGGCCTCAATATCCTGATCGACCCGGTCTATTCGGAACGGGCGAGCCCATTCTCCTTCTTCGGCCCGAAGCGTGTGAATGCGCCGGGCGTCGCCTTCGCCGACCTGCCGCCGATCGACGTGGTGCTGGTCAGCCACAATCATTACGACCATCTCGACGTCGAGTCGCTGGCGCGGCTCCACACCCGCGACCGGCCGCGCATGATCATGCCGCTCGGCAACGACACCATCGTCAAGGCGCGCGATCCGGCGATCCGGGCCGAGGCGCATGACTGGGGCGCCAGGCTCGCGCTGTCGGACGATGTCGCAGTCACGCTGGTGCCGAGCTATCACTGGTCGGCGCGCGGGGCCTTCGACCGGCGCATGGCGCTGTGGTGCTCATTCGTCATCGAGACACCGGCGGCGAAGCTCTTCCATGTCGGCGACACCGGATTCCATGACGGCTCTCTCTACGAACGCCTCGGCCGCGAGCACGGGCCGTTCCGCCTCGCCGTGCTGCCGATCGGCGCCTATGAGCCGCGCTGGTTCATGGGCGACAACCACATGAATCCGGCCGAGGCGGTCGAGGTGATGCGCCTGCTACGGGCCGAGCAAGCGCTCGGCCACCATTGGGGCACCTTCCAGCTGACCGACGAAGGCATCGAGCGGCCGATCGAGGCGCTCGCTTCGGCGCTCGACGCCGCAGGCCTGCCGCAGGAGCGCTTCAAACCGATGCGGCCGGGGCTGGTCTGGGAGGCGTAACGGCGCGCCCGTGCCCGCCGCCGTCTCAGCGCGGCTGGACGTAGACGTTGATCTCGAGATTCGGGTCGCCCGGATCGGTCAGCTCGCCGACATATTCCTCCAGGAACGCGTCCTTCACCGTGATGCCCTTGGCGTCGAGATAGGCGGTGATGGTCTCGTAGGTGGAATCGATGTCGTCATAGGGCGCGACATGGACGAAGCGCAGCGAACGCCCGGCCGGTGACTGGCCCTGGCGGATGCCCTCGCCCAGCGTCGCCGCCGCGGCCGGATCGAGCACGCGATCTACCGGCAGCATCGCCTCGAAGCGGAAGCCGTTATCGTCGGTCTCGACGAACAGGGTGAGCGGCCGGCCGGCCTGCTTGAGCCCGGCCTTTTCGGCGGCGGCGCGCAGGCGTGTCGCGCTCTCCGAAAGCTGCTTGAAGCCATCGTCCCAGCTGGCGCGGCCCGCCAGCATCAGGACGGTGCGCGGCTTGAGGTCGACCTCGTCAACGTCGGAAGCGTCGCCCGGCTTGCCGGCCAGTGTCGATTTCGGATCCGGCGCGCCGCTCTGCTGCTGTACCGGTGGCGCCGGCGGCGGGGCGGTCAGCGGCGGCGCCGGAGGCGGCTGCACCGGCTGCGGCTCGAGCGGCACCTGCGGCGTCGGCGGCGGCTTCACAGGCTCGGGCATGGCGGGAGCCTGCAGGGTCGGCGCCGGCTGGACCGGCTGCGGCCCGCCGGGAACCGGGGCCGGCGGCGTCGCGGGCTCGGAAGGCGCAGGTTCGGGCTGGGCGGGCGGCGACACGGTCTGCGCGATCGCGGCGGGCGCGACGGCGGCCATGGCCAGCGTGAGGACGACGACGCGAAGAGAGGACCGCCGCATGGCTGACATTCCCGAAAGGGCACGATCGATTCGCACCGCCATTGGTGACGATACGCCGAACGCCGCTCGGCAAGAAGATCGCGAAGGGTGGCGTTTTTTCGACGGTTCAGTCATAGAGCCGCATCATCAAGGACCTGTGACATGAACGCCCTGGCCAATCGCCGGTTCCTCGCCATGAACGGGCTCGGCAACGAGATCACCGTGCTCGACCTGCGCGGCAGCCGGCATGTCGTCAGCGCGGCGGAAGCCCGCGCCATCGCCGCCGCGCCGGGCGGCCATTTCGACCAGCTGATGGTCCTGCACGATCCGCGCACGGACGGCACCGACGCCTATGTCCGCATCTACAACACCGACGGCTCGGCCGCCGGCGCCTGCGGCAACGGCACGCGCTGCGTCGCCTGGGCGATGACGGCCGATTCCGCCATGGCGATCCCCGGCCGGGAGCGGCTTCTGCTGGAGACGAAGGCCGGCCTGCTGCCCGCCACCCGCGAGGCCGATCTCGTCTTCACGGTCGACATGGGCGCGCCGCGCCTCGCCTGGGACGAGATCCCGCTGGCCGAGCCCTTCGCCGACACCAGCCGCATCGAGCTGCAGATCGGCCCGATCGACGATCCGGTGCTGCACACGCCCTGCTGCGTCAGCATGGGCAATCCGCACGCCGTCTTCTTCGTCGACGATCCCTATCGCTTCAATCTCGCGCAAATCGGCCCGCTGCTCGAGAACCACCCGATCTTTCCCGACCGCGCCAATATCGGCCTCGCCGCCGTCACCGCGCCGGACCACATCGAGCTGCGCGTCTGGGAACGCGGCGCCGGCATCACCCAGGCCTGCGGCTCGGGCGCCTGCGCGGCATTGGTCGCGGCCGTGCGCCGCGAGCTCAGCGACCGCAAGGCCACCGTCAGCCTGCCGGGCGGCGACCTCGTCATCGCCTGGCGCGAGAGCGACGGTCATGTGCTGATGACCGGCCCGGTCACCTTCGAGCGCGAAGGCAGGCTGGATCCTGCCCTCTTCGGCGCGCTGGGCTAGGATGGGCGTCGAGGTCCGCACCTTCGGCTGCCGGCTCAACCTCGTCGAGGGCGAGGCGCTGGAGGCGCAGGCCAAGGCCGCGGGCCTGCGCGACCTCGCGGTGGTCAACAGCTGTGCCGTCACGGCCGAAGCGGTGCGCCAGGCGAGACAGGCGATCCGCCGGCTCAAGCGTGCCGCGCCGCAGCGCCCGGTCGTGGTCACCGGCTGCGCCGCACAGATCGATCCGAACGCCTTCGCCGCCATGCCGGAGGTGACGCGCGTGCTCGGCAACACCGAGAAGCTCGACCCCGCCCAATGGCGCGCGCTGGCCGGCGCCAACCGCCCGCCCGACGATGCCGCGGCACCGGCGGACAAGCTCGCTGTCGGCGACATCATGACGGCGCGCGGCGCGAGCGCCTGGCGCACGCGCCCGCTCGCCGACCATACGCGCGGCTTCCTGCAGGTGCAGAACGGCTGCGACCATCGCTGCACCTTCTGCGTCATCCCGCTCGGCCGCGGCAATTCCCGCTCGGTCGCGCTGGCCGACGCGGTGGCACAGGCCCGGCTGCTCGTCGCGGACGGGGCGCGCGAGATCGTCCTGACCGGCGTCGACCTGACCAGCTATGGCCGCGAGGACGCGGCAGCGCCCGGCCTCGGCACGCTGGTCCGCGCCATCCTCGACGCCGTCCCCGAACTGCCGCGCCTGCGCCTCTCCTCGCTCGACGCCGTCGAGATCGACGACGAGCTGCGCGCCCTGATCGCCGGCGAGCCGCGGCTGATGCCGCATCTGCATCTCTCGCTGCAATCGGGCGACGACCTCATCCTGAAGCGGATGAAGCGCCGGCATGGCCGCGACGATGCCGTGGCCTTCTGCGCCGAAATGCGCCGTCTGCGGCCGGAGATCGTCTTCGGGGCAGACCTGATCGCCGGCTTCCCCACCGAGGACGAGGCGATGTTCGCCCGCACCCTCGCGCTGATCGAGGATTGCGGGCTGAGCTATGTCCACGGCTTCCCCTACTCGGCCCGGCCGGGCACGCCGGCCGCCCGCATGCCGCAACTCCCGGCCGCGCTGGTGCGCGAGCGCGCGGCCAGGCTGCGCGAGGCGGCGGATGCGGCGCAGGCCCGCCATCTCGCCGCCCGCATCGGCCGGCCGCTCACCGTCCTGACCGAGCGCGGCGGCACCGGGCGGGCCGAGGATTTCACGCTGGTGCGCTTCGCCGCCGCGCCGCCGCCCGGCCGAATCGTGCCCGTCACCGCCGGCGATTGGGCCGGCAAGGCTCTGCTCGCGGCTTGACGCTGCGCCCGCGAGTGACCATTCAGACCGTCACCGGCGTCTCGCCGAGGCCGCAATTCGGGACTAGCGCATCGCCATGACCAGCAGACTTCGCATGTCCGCCCTCCTCGTCGCCGCTCTCGCGGCCGGCCCCGCCCTGGCGCAGTCCTATGGCGACGCCGCCACCGGCCTATCGATCTCGCCGCCGGCAGGTTTCGCCGCCAAGGTGGGCAGGGCGCGCGGGCAGTACGACGCCGCGATCGACATCTCCGCGACCGGCGCGGGCGCGCCAAAGCCGTCCGGCCGCGACGGCGTGCTCTGCACGCTGGGCTTCAAGGCCGGCCCGCAGAACGCGGAGGTCACCCGCGAGGCGATCAACGAGCAGATGCTGCGCCCGGAATGGCAGCAGCTCTATCGCGACATGTTCGGCAAGATCGGCACGGTCTCGGAGCTGGTCGCCTTCGAGCACCAGGGCTTCAACGGCATCGAGGCGGTGGTGACCCCGCAGGTCGACGGCAAGCCGGCCCCCAGCCGCCTCGCCGTCTTCGCGCTGGAGACCCCGCGCGGCCGCACCGTCCTGAGCTGCGGCCTCGACGCCGCGGGCTTCGACAAGGCCCTGCCGCAGCTGCGCCAGCTGCGCGAGACCATGCACGCCCCGGAATGAGGCTCAGACGCCGCGGCTGCGTTCCGCGGCGACCTCCTCGCGCAGCGCGCGGCGCAGCACCTTGCCGACATTGGTCTTAGGCAGGCTGTCGCGGAAGATGATCTGGCGCGGCACCTTGTAGCCGGTCAGCTCCTGCTTGCAGAAGGCGCGCAGCGCATCGGCCGTCACCGCCGGATCGCGCTTCACCACGAAGGCGGTGACAGCCTCGCCCGAATGCTCGTCCGGCAGGCCGATCACCGCCGATTCGCCGACGCCCGGATGCGCGGCGAGCACATCCTCGACCTCGTTGGGATAGACGTTGAAGCCGGAGACGAGGATCATGTCCTTCATCCGGTCCACGACCTTCACCTGGCCGTCCGGCTGCATGATGCCGACATCGCCGGAGCGGAAGAAACCGTCCGGCGTCATCACCTTGGCCGTCTCGTCCGGCCGGTTCCAGTAGCCCGCCATCACCTGCGGCCCGCGGATGCAGATCTCGCCCGCCTCGCCGAGCGGCATGTCGTTGTTCTCGGCGTCGCGGATCGCAATGTCGGTCGAGGGCAGCGGGAAGCCGATCGTGCCGGTGAACTCGCCAATGTCGGGCCGGTTGACCGAGGCCATGGGCGAGGTCTCCGAGAGCCCGTAGCCCTCGATGATCGGCTTGCCGGTCACGTCCTTCCAGCGGCGCGCCACGATCGCCTGGGTCGCCATGCCGCCGGCCACCGCGAAGCGCAGCTCCGAGAAGTCGACCTCGCGGATCTGCGCATGGCCGGCCAGCGCGTTGTAGAGCGTGTTCACGCCCGAGAAGAGCGTGAAGCGGCTCGACTTCAGCGTGCGGATGAAGCTGGTCAAATCGCGCGGATTGGCGATCAGCAGGCATTTCGCGCCGATGCGCTGCATGAACAGGCAGCAGCAGGTCAGCGCGAAGATGTGGTAGAGCGGCAGCGCCGTGACCATGACGTGCTGGTAGTCGCTGCGCCCGAGCGGCGGCTCCATCGCCCAGCCCAGCCAGAGATTGGCCTGCTCGACATTGGCGGCGACGTTGCGATGCGTCAGCATCGCGCCCTTGGCCACGCCGGTGGTGCCGCCGGTATATTGTAGGAAGGCGACGTCGTCGGGGGCGATCGCCACCGATTCGGGCGTATCGGGCCCCACCAGCACGCTCTTCAGCGTGATCGAGCCCGGCAGCGCGAAGGGCTTGACGATCTTCTTGATCCGCCGGGCGACGAAGTTGACGATCGCGCCCTTGAAGCCCATCAGGTCGCCGGCCGAGGCGACCACGATGGCGTCGAGCTTGAGGTTCGGCCGCGCCTCCTCGACGACATGGGCGAAGTTCTCGATGACCACGAGCACGCGCGCTCCGGAATCGGCCAGCTGGTGGGTCAGCTCGCGGGCGGTGTAGAGCGGGTTGACGTTGACGACCGTGTAGCCGCCGATCAGCGCGCCGAAGAGCGCCGCCGGATAGGCCAGCACGTTCGGCATCATCAGCGCGATGCGGTCGCCCTTGCGGAAGCCTTGCGCCTGCAGCCAGGCGCAGAAGGCACGCGCCGCCCGGCCGGTCTCGGCGAAGGTCAGGTTCTTGCCGAAGCTCTCGAACGCCTGCCGCTCGGGATAGGTCTCCCAGGCGGAGCGCACCAGCTCGGCAAGCGTGCCGGCCCTGGCGTCGTCGATGGTCGCAGGTACCGCCATCGGATAGTGCGCCAGCCAGGGACGAGCGTCTGCGCCTGCCGGCTTGGCGGAATTCGCCGTCATCCTCGTCCTCCCTCGGGTCCCGACGCCCTGTGACCGGGCTTTCTCGGGCTCACCATCGACGCCTCCCCGCGCGGACCTGCCGGCGGGACGCGACCATCAGCCATCGTCATCGCCGTCCAGAGTGGAAGAAGCCCGCCTCCGGCGCAAGCTCCGGGCGCATCGGCACGCGGGAGAAGCGCGCCGATGCAAGCAAACCGGTCGTCGTAGCCGCGCCGGAACGCCTCCGGCGCGCTCAGCGGCCGTGCGCCGACACCACAGCCTCCGCCTGCCGCCCCGCCAACTCGGCGAGATGGTCGAAGCGGCTGCTGAACGAGCCGACGCCGGCGGTGGCCGAGCGCAGTTCGACGATCAGCCCGGCGGTCTCCGCCTCGGGTATCAGCGCGCTGATCCGGTCCCAGCCGCGCCAGCCCGGCCGCGCATCGTAGCTCTGGATGCGTCCGCGTCGGGCCGCGACCAGGGCCGAGGCGCGCGCCATCGCCTCGGACGGCACGACGATCTCGACCGCGAGCACCGGTTCCAGCAGCACCGAGCCGGCCTGCGCACAGGCCTCCGTCATCGCCAGCCGCGCCGCTTGCCGGAACGCCATGTCGGAGGAATCGACCGTGTGATAGGAACCGTCGGTCAGCGTCACCGCGAGGTCGACCAGCGGGAAGCCGAGCGGGCCACGTGCGCAGTATTCGCGCACGCCCGCCTCCACCGCGCCGATATACTGCTTCGGCACGACGCCGCCGGTGATGCGGTCGACGAAGCGGAGACCCTCGCCGCGCGGCAGCGGCGCCACCTCCAGCACCACATCGCCGAACTGGCCGTGGCCGCCACTCTGCTTGCGATGGCGCCCGCGGGCGGAGGCCGTGCCGCGCAGGGTCTCGCGATGGCCGACCGCGGTCACGCCGCCCTCGACCGCGACGCCGTAGCGGCCGCCGAGCCGTTCCAGCGCGACGCGCAGATGCATCTCGCCCTGCCCCGCCAGCCGCATCTCGCCGATCTCGGGCAGATGAGCCAGCACGAGCGCCGGATCCTCCTCGACCAGCCGCGCCAGGGCCGCGGCGAGGCGGACATCGTCCTTGCGGTCGCGCACCGCGATCGCCAGCGCATGCACCGGCTCGGGCGGCGCCACCGCGCTGATCGCGTCGGGCCGGAGCTTGCCAGCGGCGATCGCATCGCCGGTCCTGACGCTGTCGAGCCGCGCCAAGGCGACGACCTCGCCCTCCTCCGCTGCCGGACGGCGCTGCTGCTCGGCGCCCTTGAGCGCCAGCACGCCGCCGATGCGCGCCTCGGTCCCGCCCGAGGAGACCACCGCATCGCCCTCCGCCAGCCGCCCGCGCAGCACGCGCGCCAGCGAGAGCTTGCCACCCTGCCCGGCGTGCCAGGTCTTCATCACCAGCGCGAGCGGCGCGCCGCCGTCGACCACGCCGTTGCGCGCCCGCGTCGCAGCGAGCCCCGGCACCTCGTGGCGCAGCGCCTTGAGCAGCCGCGTCACGCCGTTGCCGCGCTCGGCCGCCCCGATCAGCACCGGCACGACATGGCGTTCGCGCAGCTCGCGGGCGAGATCGTCGAAGACGAGATCGCGCGGCGGCTCGATGTCGCCGAGCAGGTCCTCCATCAGCGTGTCGTCATAATCCGCCAGCCGCTCCAGCATGGAGAAGCGGGCGTCGCGCTCGCGCTCGATCTCGTCGGTCGCCAGCGGCACCACCTCGCTCGGCGCGTGCTCGCGGTAGATGAAGGCCCGTTCCAGGGCGAGATCGATGAAGCCGACCGCGATGCCGTGCCGCCAGATCGGGATCTGGCGCAGCAGCAGCGGCGTGCGCGAGGCGCGCTGCAGCAGGCCGAGCGTCTCGCGCACCCGGCGCGCCGCGGCGTCGATCTTGTTGAGGAAGAGGAAGCGCGGGATATCCGCCTCTTCCAGCTCGCGCAGCACGAGCTCCAGCGCCGGCGCCTTGCGGTCGTCCGCCTCGCAGACCACCACCGCGGCATCCACCGCCGGCAGGACATGGCGCATCTCGTGCAGGAATTCGATCGAGCCGGGACAGTCGATGAAGGTGAAGCGCTCACCGAGAAACTCGACGGTGGCGACGTTCGGCTCCGTGCTCATCTGATGGGCGCGCGCCTCGGCGGAGGCATCGCCGCAACTGTTGCCGGCCTTGACGGCGCCGGGGCGCGAGATCGCACCACAGCGGGCGAGCAGGCTCTCGAACAGGGTGGTCTTGCCGCTCTGGAAGGGGCCGACCAGCGCGATGCAGCGCGGCCCCCCCGATCTGGTGCCGGGGGACCGTGCCTCCTGGCCGGACGCTTCTGCCATCTCGTCCTCCTTCGTCTGCTGCCGCAGCCACGAGGGGCGAGAGGCCTCCCGTCGCCGCGGAGGTGGACCGGCAGGCCGGCGCGAAGCGGCCATGCCGGGAAGGCGGCGGTCGCTCCGGCCCGACGAGGTCGGGCGGCCGTCGAAGAGGAAAGTCGGGGGCAGGTTCGCGCCGATGGCGAGCCGGCGCAAGGGCAAAACGCTGCTGACGCCCGCGGGCTGACGGCCGGCTAGGAGAGGCGCCAATCAGGACCAGCAACACGGGAGCCGGAAGACGACATGCTCAAGGTGATCGCACGCGACTTCATCAAGCCGGAGGCCATCGGGATCGTGACCCCGCTCTATGACGAGCTGGTCCGTCTCACCCGGATGGAGGAGCGCTGCATCGCCTACGACCTCTTCGTCGACCAGGATGATCCGGGGCATTTCGTCTTCGTCGAGGAATGGCCGGATCGGGCGGCGCTCGAGGCGCATTGCCGCAGCGAGCACTTCACCCGCCTCGTCCCGCAGATCGACGCGCACCAGCGCCAACCCGGGCGCTACATCCTGATGGAGCCCTTCGCGGCAGCGGTGCCCGGCTGAGGCCGGGCACCGTCAGCGGGTCTCAGCGGTTGCGGCGCTGGCCGCGCAGGGTCGGCAGGCCGATACCGACGGCGTCGAAGCCGCCATCCACGGCGAGCACCTGGCCGGTGACGTAGCTCGCGCGCTCGCTGCACAGGAAGAAGATCGACTCGGCAAGCTCCTCCTCCAGCCCGTAGCGGGCGAGCGGGATGGCGTCGTGATAATCGGCGCGGATCTCGGCGCTGTGCACGGCCTTGGCCATCGCGGTCTCGACCGGTCCGGGCGCCACGGCGTTGACCCGGATGCCGAGCCCGGCGAGCTCGGCCGCCTGCTGCTTGGTCAGATGCGCCAGCGCCGCCTTGCTGGTGCCGTAGGCCACCCGCAGCGTCGAGGCGCGCAGGCCAGAGATCGAGGTGATGTTGACCACCGCCCCGCCGGCTCCGTCCGCCATCACCGGCGCCACGGCCTGGGTCATCAGGAAGGGGCCGTCGAGATTGACCTCCATCACCCGGCGCCATTCGGCATGGGTTGTCTCCAGCAGCGGCTTGAACACCGCGGTGCCGGCATTGTTGACCAGCGCGTCGATCCGCCCGAAACGCGCGACCGTGGCGTCGACGGCGGCCGAAACCTCGGCGGGAACCGCGACGTCGCAGGTGATCATCATGGTGGCGCTCGGCGCGTCGAGCGCGGCCATCGCCCGCGACAGCTCCGGCCCGTCGATGTCGAGGAGCACGACGCGCCAGTCGTCGGCCAGGAAGCGGCGCGCGGTAGCAAGCCCGATGCCGCGCGCGGCACCGGTGACGAGGGCGACCTTGAGATGATCCATAGGCATGACGATGGAGCGTTTCCCTGACGTTATGAGGCGGCGAGGTTAGGCCGCCTCGCCCGGCGAAGGAAAGCCCGGCGCTCGACAAATGCCCCCGCCTCGGCTATGGCCACGGCCTCAACTGAAAACAGCGAGCCGTAACGCCCGCGCCCAGCGCGAACACGGCCATGGAGAGACCCATGAACATCATCGAGCAGATCGACCAGGAGCAGATCGCCAAGCTCCTCGACGGCAAGGAAATCCCGCATTTCCAGCCCGGCGACACGGTGCAGGTCAACGTCAAGGTCAAGGAAGGCGAGCGCAGCCGCGTCCAGGCCTATGAGGGCGTCGTGATCGCCCGTGACGGCGGCGGGCTCAACGAGAGCTTCACCGTCCGCAAGATCTCCTATGGCGAGGGCGTCGAGCGCGTCTTCCCGCTCTATTCGCCGAACCTCGATTCCATCAAGGTCGTCCGCAAGGGCAAGGTGCGTCGCGCCAAGCTGTATTACCTGCGCGATCGTCGCGGCAAGTCGGCCCGTATCGCCGAGCGCATCGACGCCAAGCCGGCCAAGGGCGCCAAGGGCAAGTGATCGGCTGAGCGATCGCGGACGGCGGTCTTCGACACCGCCGCATCCGCCCCTTACGGCATCGGATTTGACGAACGCGGCCCCTGCGGGCCGCGTTCTGCGTTTCAGGCCTCAGCCGGCATAGCGCAGGATCGCCGCCAGCGTCTCGGCGCCCTCCGGCAGGTCGGCCTTGCGCACGGCCAGAACCCGGCCACCGGCCGCCAGCACGCGCCCTGCGATCTCGTCCACCACGCCATAGGCGACCGCATCATCGGTCTCGGCGAAGGCGACGACGCCGTCCTCGTCGACCGTGCCGGGCACCACCGCATCCATGTCGACCATCAGCACGTCGATCTGGCCGCGCGTCGCCGCGCGCGCCGCGTCGGAGATGTCGGTCATCGCCCGGCCCTGCCCGTCGCGCTGGGCGAAGAGATCGCACAGGCCGGACAGCTCGGCCGCATAGGCGTTGTCGAGCAGCGGGATCGCCGCCTGGGCCAGCTCGGCATCGCTCATATGGTCCGGGCTCTGCCGGATCACCTCGGGCAGCAGCCCGTCATAGCGGTTCACCGAGGGGTAGACCTGCCCGAGCGGATCGACCGCCGCGACGATCAGCGGGATGCCGCTGCCGCCGATGACGGGGCGCAGCGCCGAGTCGATCGCCCGGCAATACTGGATATGCAGCCGGCGATTCGATTCTGAGCCATGGCTCTTGCTGATCGAGGACAGGCGCGCATGGCTGGCGGCGTCCTTGGGCAGACCCTCGACCTTCACCGGCTCGGGCGGCAGGTCGGAGGAGATCTCGATCAGCCGGACATGGTTCTCCGACAGCGCCAGGATATAGGCCTCGTGCGCGAAGGTCACGGCCCGCAGTAGCGGCTTCAGGTGGAAGCGGTCGGAGACCTGCACCATCTCCGGCAGGCGGTTGGCGAGGCGGTGGACCCGGATCGTCTCCGGCGTCGCGAACACGGCGAGGCTGTGCGCCATGTGCCGCCAGAGCGCGTCGTCCTCCGCCACGGCGTCGAGTTCCTCCTGCAGCGGCCAGATCCGCCGCTTGTCGAGCCCGCCGGCCTCGAGCTGGCCGATCGCCTCGCGCACCAGGTTGCGGAAGGCGATGCGGCTGGCGCCGACCTCCTCGGTCAGGGGCGTGGTCGGCACGTAGATCGACACGCAGGCGTCGGAACGGGCCCCGTTGAGCCTGACGATCTCGGCGTGGCTGGGCGTGTCGACATAGAGCATTGCGCATCCTCCTGTGCTTCGGTTGCCTAAGGATAATGCACGGAAGCGCCGCCGGTTCGCGACGCTGCGTCACCGTGACGCCTCCGGCGATTGTTTCTCGCCGGACTCGCTGATATGAAGACGAGCCAGTTTGGAACCGATAGAACGAACCCATGACGACGGGACGGCAGGAACGGGGGGCAGTTCGCAGTGTGGTGCGCCGCACGCTGAACCCGCGCCGTTTTCCGACCACACAGGGTTTCGCCGCGCTGCACGACCATGCCCGTCTGCCTTGGCGCTTCTTCGGACGCTTCACCGCATCGCTCGCAGCGGGCCTTAGCAGGGCCTGAGACCGGCCGTCCGGCCGGCCGAAGGCCCGCTCACGCTCCGCACCGGGCCGCCTCGGCCCCATCGTCATTCCCACGACAGAAGACAAGAAGCCATGACTGCGTCCAAAGCTCCGACCACCTTGTACGACAAGATCTTCGAGGATCACGTCATCGACCGGCAGGAAGACGGCACCTGCCTGCTCTATATCGACCGCCATCTGGTCCATGAGGTCACAAGCCCGCAGGCCTTCGAAGGCCTGCGCATGACAGGCCGCAAGGTGCACGCGCCAAGCAAGACCCTCGCCGTCGTCGACCACAACATCGAGACGACCGACCGCTCGAAGGGCATCCAGGAAGAGGAAAGCCGCATCCAGGTCGAGGCGCTGGCGCGCAACGCCAAGGACTTCGGCGTCGAGTACTTCAACGAGCTCGATATCCGCCAGGGCATCGTCCACATCGTCGGCCCCGAGCAGGGCTTCACGCTGCCCGGCACCACGATCGTCTGCGGCGACAGCCACACCTCGACGCATGGCGCCTTCGGCGCGCTGGCCCACGGCATCGGCACCTCGGAGGTCGAGCACGTGCTCGCCACCCAGACGCTGATCCAGAAGAAGGCCAAGAACATGCTCGTCCAAGTGGACGGCACCCCGGCCCCGGGCGTCGGCGCCAAGGACATCACGCTCGCCATCATCGGCGAGATCGGCACCGCCGGCGGCACCGGCTCCGTCATCGAGTACGCCGGCGAGGCCATTCGCGGCCTGTCGATGGAAGGCCGGATGACGGTCTGCAACATGTCGATCGAGGGCGGCGCCCGCGCCGGCATGGTCGCGCCCGACCAGAAGGCGTTCGACTATCTGAAGGACCGTCCGCGCGCCCCCAAGGGCGAGGCCTGGGCGGCCGCGCTGCGCTACTGGGAGACGCTGCGCACCGACGAGGGCGCGCATTTCGACCGCGTGGTGAAGCTCGACGCCAGCAACCTGCCGCCGATCGTTTCCTGGGGTACCAGCCCCGAGGACGTGATCTCGGTCGCCGGCGTCGTGCCGGATCCGGAGCAGATCGAGGACGAGGTCAAGCGCGCCTCGAAGAAGCGGGCGCTCGACTATATGGGCCTGACCGCCGGCACGAAGATGACCGACATCCCGCTCGACGTGATCTGGATCGGCTCCTGCACCAATGGCCGCATCGAAGACCTGCGCACCGTCGCGAAGATCGTCGAGGGCAAGAAGGTCCATGCGAGCCTGGACTACGCCATGATCGTCCCGGGCTCCGGCCTGGTGAAGCAGCAGGCGGAGGCCGAAGGCCTGGACAAGATCTTCCTGGCCGCCGGCTTCGAATGGCGCGAGCCGGGCTGCTCGATGTGCCTCGGCATGAACCCCGACCAGCTCAAGCCCGGCCAGCGCGCCGCCTCGACCTCGAACCGCAATTTCGAGGGTCGCCAGGGCTATCGCGGCCGGACGCATCTGGTCTCGCCGGCCATGGCGGCGGCGGCGGCGCTGACCGCCCGCTTCGTCGACGTGCGGACGCTCGGCTGAACCGGCGGGTGCGCGGGAGGCGGCGATGACGAACGACCCCCGCGAGACGGCCCGCTCCACCGAGGCCGACGCGGCGCTCGGACGCGTGAAGCGCGATTCCGAGAGCCTGCTCGGCTCCTCGATGGGGCGTGCCGCCGATCACTTCGCCGGCCGGGATGCGCCGGAGGACGACCGGATCGAGCTCTGGGGGCGGCGGATCGGCCGCGCCCTCTCGCTGGTCGCCTTCATCGGCCTGTCCTGGTGGCTCGGGCATCAACTGAAGTTCTGGTGATGGGCAGCAGCGTTCCCCCGATCAGGCGCTCCAGCGCCGAGGGCCCCCTCGACCAGGCCGCGTGGGACGGCCTGCGCGCGCCTTCGGTCGATGCGCTGGAGGATCTCGCCCAGGCCGCCTTCGACCGGCTGCCGGCCGAGTTCCGCCAGCTCTGCGCCGATCTGGTGATCAACGTCACCGACTTCCCGGAGGACGAAGTCCTCAAGGAGCTCGAGGCGGAGAGCCCGTTCGACCTGCTCGGGCTCTTCTCCGGCGTCGGCCTGCCGCAGCAGGGCTTTGCCCCGCAGACCGGCCAGATGCCCAACACCATCCATCTCTACCGCCGGCCGATCCTCGACTACTGGGCGGAGCACGACGAGAGCCTCGGCGCCATCGTCACCCATGTGCTCGTCCACGAGATCGGCCATCATTTCGGTTTCGACGACGACGACATGGACGCCATCGAGCGCGCGGCGGGCTAGCCCGCGCCGCACCGCGTCCGCCCCGACAAGGAGCAAGAGACATGCAGCCCTTCACCACTCTGACCTCGACCCCTGCCCCGCTGAAGGTGATCAATGTCGACACCGACATGATCATCCCCAAGCAGCACCTGAAGACGATCAAGCGCACCGGCCTCGGCACCGCGCTGTTTTCGGAGATGCGCTATCGCGAGGACGGCTCAGAGAACCCGGACTTCGTCCTGAACCAGCCGGCCTACCGCCAGTCGCAGATCCTCGTCGCCGGCGACAATTTCGGCTGCGGCTCCTCGCGCGAGCACGCGCCCTGGGCCCTGCTGGACTTCGGCATCCGCTGCGTGATCTCCACCAGCTTCGCCGATATCTTCTACAACAACTGCTTCAAGAACGGCATCCTGCCGATCAAGGTCAGCCAGGAAGACCTCGACAAGCTGTTCGACGACGCCGATCGCGGCGCCAACGCCACGCTGACGGTCGACCTCGAGAATCAGACGATCAAGGGCCCCGATGGCGGCGAGCTGCATTTCGAGATCGACCCGTTCCGCAAGCACTGCCTGCTGAACGGCCTCGACGACATCGGCCTGACCATGGCCAAGTCGAGCAAGATCGAGGCCTATGAGGAGAAGCTCAAGGAGCGCGCCTGGGCCTGATTCCCGCGCGTCCCTCGGGGCGCGGCATAGACATGACGAAAGGGCCGCTCGCGCGGCCCTTTCGCATTTCGGTTGGCCGATTGGCACCTCCGGCCTGCGCGCCGCGTGACGGGGCGGGCGCCGCTCAGGCCACCAGACCCTGCATCGGCGCCAGAGCGCCCGTGCCGGGGAAGACGCGCTCCGCCAGCACCGGACCCGAGAGGCCGAACAGGTCCGAGACCACGCCCTTGGCGACGGCGCGGATATCGGTCGTCGGACGCAGGTCGCGCTGCTCGTGCAGTTGTGAAAGCTTCAGCCCCGGCCAGTCGGCGATCACCCGCCGGCCGCGCACCGCCCCGCCGACGAGGAAAGCCACCGTGCCGGTGCCGTGATCGGTGCCGACCGTGCCGTTCACCCGCGCCGTCCGGCCGAACTCCGTCACCACCATCACCACCGTGTCCTTCCAGACCGACTTCAGCCCCTCCTCGAAGGCGGCGAGCGCGCCGTCCAGCCCGCCGAGCAGGGTGCCGAGCCGCCCCTTGGCGCCGCCTTCATTGGCATGGGTGTCCCAGCCCTCGAAGGCCAGCGCCGCGATGCGCGGCCCGTCCTCGGCCGCGACGATGCGCGCTGCGCCCTCCGCGATGCGGCGCATGCCCTCGGCGGTATCCGGCCCGCCGCCGCCGCGCGGCCGCTCCATGCCCTGCCGGTTGGCGATCGTCTCGGTCTCGACCGCGCGCGCCAGAGCCTGCGCCAGCCCGGGATCGCGCTGGCCGTAGAGATCGCCGAGGCGCTGCACCAGGTCGGAGCCGGCCCGCGCCATGCGCGGCGGCGCCCAGCCGAGAACCGGTGCCTCGCCCCGCACGATCAGCGGCGGCACCACGCCGACGCCGAGCGCGCCATGGCGCGCCACCGCCTCGCCCGGCGGCAGCGCCGCCAGCAGCCGGTTGAGCCAGCCGCTCTCCGTCCGGCCAGGACCGCCCTGCCCGCTCTCCAGCACGTCCTGCCCGTCGAAATGCGAACGCTCGCGATAGCCGGTGGCGCTGGCATGGACGATCGCCGCCTGCCCGCCGGCATAGAGCCGTGCCAGCTGCGGCATCGCCGGATGCAGGCCGAAGAAGCCGTCGAGCGGCAGGGCCGCGTCCGCGCCGTCGCGGCTCAGGGCGATGCCCTCGCGTAGGCCGACATAATCGGGATCGCCGAGCGGCGGCACGGCGGAGAGCCCGTCCATGGCGCCGCGCAGCACCACCAGCAGGAAGCGGCAGTCGCGCGCGCCGGCCGCATGCGCGAAACGCGGCATGCAGGACCAGGCGAAGAGGGCGCCCGCCGCGCCGAGCACCGCCCGGCGCGAAGGGGTCATGCGTTCGCAGTCGTCATCGTCGGCGGCCATGCTCACCTCCGCTGGAATTCGGGCGACATCAGCAACAGCGCGATCGCCTGCGGCTTGCTCTCGGCACGGGCGACGGCCTGGCGCGTCTCGGGCGAGGCGAGCGGCCCCAGGATCGTATCGAGCAGCGCCCGCGGGTCCGGCACCGTCTCCGCCGCCTGCCGGCCGAGCGCGGCCGCGACGTCGATGCGCGTCTTGATGCCCTCCGGCGTCGCCCAGGCGGCATTGCCGTCCGGATAGCCGTCCGGCCCCGAGGGCTGCCAGAAGGGTTGTCCCATCGCGCCGAGCGGCCCGGCGATCTGGCCGTAATCCGGCTTGCGGGCGAGCGCCCGGAAGGCCGCGAGCAGGAACTCCTGCGGCGAGCGCAGCTTCTGGGCAGGCGCTTCCCAGGAGGCCGGCGCGGTCAGGAGCGTGCGCGCCAGCGCCGCGAGATCGCCCTGCGTCTCGAGGAAGGCCCGCTCCAGCGCCGCGACCAGCGGCTTCGGCGGATCGTCGGCGATGAAGTGCCGGGCGAGCTTGCGCGCGACGAAGCGGGCGGTGCTGGGATGGCGGGCGAGATCGGCCAGCGCGGCCAGCCCTTGCGTCCGTCCCTCCTGCCGGTAGACGCGCCCGAGCAGGCGCTGGCCACCGGGCTCGTGCACGCCGGGATTGAAGGCGAAGGAGCCGGGGAAACCGAGGCGCCCGTCGCGCCCGGCCACGCCCCAGCCGGTGATGATACGCGCCAGGCTGGTGACATCCGCCTGGCTGTAGCCGCCCGAGACCCCGAGCGTGTGCAGTTCCATGATCTCGCGGGCGAGGTTCTCGTTCAGCCCGCGCCCGCGCCGCCGCCCGGCCGGCGAGCTCGGCCCGACCGAGAGCTGGTTGTCCAGGAAGGTCAGCATCGCCGGATGGCTCTCGACCGCGACCAGCATGTCCTCGAAGCGGCCGAAGACATGCGGGCGGATCGCCTCGCGCTCGAAGGCACCGGCCATCGCCCGGACGAAATTGCCCTTGGCGACCGAGACGCAGAAATGGTTCGACCAGAAGGCGACCAGCCGCTCGGTGAAGCCGCAATCGGCCTCGAGCGCCACGGCGACGCGGGCGACCATCTCCTCGCGCAGCACCCTCTGCGGGAAGGGCGGCTCGGCCGGCGCCTGCTGGCGCGGCGGCTCCGATGGACCGGTCGGCGGCGGCACCTGCGCCAGCTGCACGCCGGCCGGCTTGCCGGCCTCGGCGACGCGCCGTTCCCGCGCGGCACGTTCGGCATCCTCGAAGGCATACAGCGCACGGCCGATCGGCGCCGCGCCGGAAAAGCTCACCGCCGGCGCAGGCGCCCCGCCCTCCCGGCCGATCTCGGCGAGCAGCCGCTCGCGGGCCTGCGCCGCGGAGGCGCGCTCGTCGCGGCGCGGCCCCAGGCCGAAGCGCCGCAGCGCCGCCATGTCGCCGAAAGCCTGGTCACTGAGATTCGGGTCGGACCGATCCGCCATGATCCCGCTCCCTTGGAGAAGCTAGGCTCAAGGTTTCCCCGCACTATGGCGAAAGCCGGACCGACCGGCGGCTTTTGTTCGGACGGCCCGGGCAACTCCTCGAGGCCGTCAGACCACCACGGTCACCGTCTGCGCCGCCCTAGTCAACCCGGTATAGAGCCAGCGGTCGCGATGCTCGCGGAAGGCGAAGCTCTCGTCGAACAGAACCACGTCGTCCCATTGCGAACCTTGCGCCTTGTGGACGGTCAGGGCGTAGCCGAAGGTGAACTCGTCGGTATGCCGGCGCAGCTCCCAGGCCACCTCCTCCTCCGTCCCGTCGAAGAAATTCGGCAGCACCGAGACCTTCACCGGCTTGCCGCCGGTATCGTCCTCCGGAGTGACCCGCATGGTGACGAGGCCCTTCTTCGAGGTCTTGAGCTCCTGCACGATCCAGGCGCCGCCGTTGAGCAGGCCCTTGCTCTTGTCGTTGCGCAGACAGACCAGCTTCTCGCCCACCGCGGGCACCGTGCCGACATGCCCCATCAGTTGGCGCATACGGGCATTGTAGAGGCGCCGGGTCTTGTTCATGCCGACCAGCACTTGATCGGCGCCGAGCACGATCTCGGGCGTGATCGCGTCGCGGCGGATCACCCGGCTCTCGCCATAGTCGCCGAGCGCCAGCCGCCCGCCCTCGCGCACCGTCATCGACATCCGCACGATCGGGTTGTCGGCCGCCTGGCGATGGACCTCGGTCAGCATCACGTCGGGCTCGTGCTCGGTGAAGAAGCCGCCGCCCTTGACCGGCGGCAGCTGCGCCGGGTCGCCCAGCACCAGCACCGGCGTGCCGAAGGAGAGCAGGTCGCGACCCAGCTCCTCGTCGACCATCGAGCATTCGTCGATTATGATCAGCTTGGCCTTGGCCGCGGCGCTCTCGCGGTTGATCACGAAGGTCGGGCTTTCCTCGTCGACCCCGCGCGAACGGTAGATCAGCGAGTGGATGGTCTGCGCGCCTGCGCACCCCTTGTCGCGCAGCACGAGGGCGGCCTTGCCGGTGAAGGCGGCGAAGACCACCGGCCCGTCGACGCCCTCGGCGAGATGGCGGGCGAGCGTCGTCTTGCCGGTGCCGGCATAGCCGAACAGCCGGAAGACCTGGGGCGAGCCGGTCGCCAGCCAGGCGGAGACCGCTTTCAGCGCGCCATCCTGCTGCGGGGACCAGCTCATCGGAAGATCGAACACGTCGCGAACATGGCCGCCAGAAGGGCCCTGAGTCGCCGCCGGACGCAACCCCGCTCAGGCCGCCCGCAGCCGCCGCGCGAATTCGTCGGCCTCGCTGCGCAGCGCGGTGATGCGCTCGTCCAGCCCGCGGGCGCCGGAAGCCCCCTGCGCCGCGCGCTGGACCGAGAGCACATTGGCGTCGGCGATGGTCGACATCGCGCCAACCGCCTCGCCCGTCACCTCGGAGATGCGCGCGATCGTCTCGCCGAGCGATTGCAGCAGCCGCGAATGCGAGCCCACCATCGTGGCGATCTCGGTGCTGGCCTGCTCGACCGCCTCGACGCGCCCGACGATGTCGGAGATGCCGGTCGCGGCCTGCGACAGCGCCGCCTCGACCGCCGCGATGCGCCGGGCGATCTGCCCCGTCGCATCGCCCGTCTGGGCCGCCAGCGCCTTGACCTCGCCGGCCACCACGGCGAAGCCGCGGCCATGGGCGCCAGCCCGCGCCGCCTCGATCGTGGCGTTGAGCGCCAGCAGGTTGGTCTGCCGCGCCACCGCATCGATCAGCTCGACGACGCCGCGGATCTGCCCGGCATTCTCGGTCAGGCGCCCGACCAGGCCGACCGCCGCGGTGGCGTCCCGGGTGGCGAGCGCTGCGGTCTCCGAGACCCGCCCGATCTCACGGCTGATCTGGTCGACCACGTCCTCCAGCCGCACCGCCGCATCGCTGATCCGCTCCGCCTCGGCGCCGGCATGGGTGACCGCGCCGGCCGCCGAGCCGCTGCTCTGCGAGATCTGCTCGGCCTGCACCGCCGCGTCGTCCAGCGCCGCGCGCAGCCCCTCGCTGACCGTCGCGATCTCGGCGAGCAGCCGGCCGATCCGGCTCTCGAACGTCTCGGCGATCCGATGAAGCTCCTCGGTGCGGCGCTGCCGGTGCGTCTCCGCCAGGGCGGCCTGCGCCTCGCGGGAGGAGAGCTGCGCCCGCACCTCGCTGAGCGCCCGTACCGTGCGGGCGAGCTCGCCGATCTCGTCGCGGCGCTTGCGATGCGGCACCTCGACCACGGCGTCGGTCGAGGAAACCCGCTCGATCGTCTGCATCAACTGGCGCAGCGGCCGCGTCAGATGCACCCGCAGCAGGATGATCGCCAGGAGCGCGCCGGCGAGCGGCAGGCCGATCGCGATGAGCTGGACGCGCCGGCGCACATCCGCGGCCAGGATCTCGGCATCGGCGGCGGCGCGGCGTGCCGACTGGTCGAAGGAATCGCGCAGGGCGCCGGTGATGCCGATGATCTGGCGCACGTTCTCGCGCGCCGCCGAGGCTTCCGCCTCGATCAGCGCGGCCTTGGGCGAGACCCGCCGGCCGATATCGACGATGCCGGTCTGGAAGGCGAGGAAGGTGCCGATATGCGCGTTCAGCGCCGCGTTGTCCTTATGCAGCCGCGCGGGCAGCGCCGAGATCAGGCTGGCGCGGGCCGATTCGACCAGCGCGATCGCCCCATCGAGCTCGTCGATGGTACGCGCGATCTCCCGGTCGCCGGCTTCGGCCGGCAGGCGGCTGAGCAGCGAGGCCTGCGCCACGCGGCTCGACAGCAGCGCCGCGCTGTTGGCGAGGCGCTGGCCGGCGATCGCGTCGGCGTCGATGCGGTGGACGGCCTCCAGCCCACGCACCGCGCTGGCGAGCCCCAGCGCCGCCGCGATCCCGAAGAGCGCGAACAGCAAGGTGATCTTCGCCGTCAGTCCGAACCGCCGCATGCCGCCCCCGTCAAAGCCGAGCGGGGGCGTTTTCGCAGGCGAGAACGAACAGATGCTTAACGAAGCCAGCTAAGCATCTGTCATAATTGGCCTTTCGGCCGGATCAGGCCGAAACCCTCACCAGGGGATCGCCTGGCCGCGCCAGTCGCGGAAGCTGTTGCTCTGGGCCATGCCGGAGGCGTCGATGGTGCCGATCAGCCCGGCCGCGCTCTCCCCGGCGGCGATGTCGGCGCCCTCCCCGCCCATCTCGGTGCGTACCCAGCCGGGATGGAAGAGCAGGATCGCGATCTCGCGGGCGCGCAGCTCGTTGCCGAAGGCGACCATCGTCATGTTCGCCGCCGCCTTTGAGGAGCGATAGGCGATCATGCCGGAAGGGTTGGAGCCGATCGAGCCCATGCGGCTGGAGATGGTGACGATCTTGCGGCCGCTGCCGGCTTCGACATTGGGCAAGAAGCCCTGCGCCACGCGCAGCGGCGCATAGACGTTGACCTCGAACACGTTGCGCCAGGCGTCGAAATCCATGTCCTCGGCCGACTGGTGGCCGCGCGGGCCGAGCAGGCCGGCATTGTTCACCAGCACGTCGATCGGCCGGCCAGCGAGCGAGGCCTTGGCCGCCGCGACGCTGGCTTCGGAGGTGACGTCGAGTTCGAGGCCGGTACAGGCGCCGGGATAGGCCGCCGCCAGCTCGGCGAGCGCGCCGCCCCAGGGGTTGCGGGCCGCGGCGATCACCCGATCGCCGCGGCGCAGCAGTTCCATCGTCAATGCGAGGCCGATGCCGCGTCCGGCACCGGTGATCATCCAGGTCTGGGCCATGGGCGTCTCCTGATAGGAGACTCCAGCTAAGCCTCAGCCCTTCGGCTTTCCATACCCCCCGGCCGTCGGCGTGATCACCGTCACCGCCTCGCCGGCCTCCAGGAAGGTCTGGTCGGAGGGCTGCAGCTCCTCGACCGTGCCCGTCAGGCGCCGCACCAGGGTGCGGCCGAGCTCGCCGGCCTCGCCGCCCTTGATGCCGAAGGGCCTCACCCTGCGATGCGAGGCGAGGATGGCGCAGTCCATGCCCTCCCTGAAGCGGATGGTGCGGCTGGTGCCGTCGCCGGCGCTCCATTCGCCCTTGCCGCCGGAGCCGGCGCGGATGTGGAAGTCCTCCAGCACGACCGGGAAGCGCGACTCCAGGATCTCGGGATCCGTCAGCCGCGAATTGGTCATGTGGACATGGACGCCTGAGGTGCCGTCGAAGCCGGGCCCGGCCGGCGAACCGGAGCAGATGGTCTCGTAATACTGGTAGCGGTCATTGCCGAAGGTGAGGTTGTTCATGGTGCCCTGCGAGGCGGCCATCGCCTCCAGCGCGCCGAACAGCGTGTTCGTCACCGCCTGCGAGACCTCGACATTGCCGGCGACCACCGCCGCCGGATAGCGCGGCGCCAGCATCGAGCCCTCGGGCACGATGATCCTGATCGGGCGCAGGCAGCCGGCGTTCATCGGGATCGCGTCGTCGACCATGACGCGGAAGACGTAGAGCACCGCAGCCCGCGTCACCGGCGCCGGCGCGTTGAAATTGTCCTCCCGCTGCGGCGAGGTGCCGGTGAAGTCGACCGTCGCCTCGCGCGCCTCGCGATCGATCGAGATCTTCACCTTGATCGCGCAGCCCTGGTCCATCGGATAGGTGAACTCGGCGTCGTGCAGGCGCGTCAGCAGGCGCGCGACGCTCTCGGCCGCATTATCCTGGACATGGCCCATATAGGCCTGCACCACGTCGAGCCCGAAGGAGCGGATGATCTTGCGCAGCTCGGCGACGCCCTTCTCGTTGGCGGCGATCTGCGCCTTGAGGTCGTTGACGTTCTGAACCGGGTTGCGGGCCGGCCATTGCGCGCCGGTCAGGAGCCCGACCAGCTCGCTCTCGCGGAAGCGGCCCTGATCGACGATCTTGAAGTTGTCGATATAGACGCCTTCCTCGTCGATATTGGTGGCGCGCGGCGACATCGAGCCCGGCGCCGTACCGCCGACATCGGCATGGTGGCCACGGCTCGCCACCCAGAACAGGATCTGCGTCTCGGCATCGTCGAAGACCGGGGTGCAGACCGTGATGTCGGGCAGGTGCGTGCCGCCATTATAGGGCGCGTTGAGGCAGAAGACGTCGCCGGGGCGGATCACCGGGTTGTTGGCGATCACGGTCTCGACCGAGCGGTCCATCGAGCCGAGATGGACCGGCATGTGCGGGGCGTTGGCGACCAGCGCGCCGGTCTGGTCGAACACCGCGCAGGAGAAGTCGAGCCGCTCCTTGATGTTCACCGAATAGGCGGTGTTCTGCAGCGTCACGCCCATCTGCTCGGCGATCGACATGAACAGGTTGTTGAAGATCTCGAGCATGACGGGATCGGCCCTGGTGCCGATCGCCGCCTGCTGGACCAGCTCCTTCTCGCGCGTCAGCACCAGATGGTCGCGCGCGGTCAGCCGAGCGCGCCAGCCATCCTCGACCACGACCGTCTGGTTGGCCTCGATCACGATGGCCGGACCGGCGATGCTCTGGCCCGGCGTCATCGCCTCGCGGCGCACCACCGCCGCGTCGTGCCACTGCCCCTTGGCGAAGAAGCGGGTGCGCTCGCTCGGCTGCGGCTCGCCGGCGCCCTCGGCCAGCTCGGCCTCGGTGAAGCGGGCGCCGCCGCCGATGGCCTCGACCTCGACGGCCTCGACCACCAGCGCCTTGCTCTCGTCCATGAAGCCGAAGCGCGCCTTGTGCGCGGCCTGGAAAGCCTCGCGCATCGCCTCGGAAGAGCCGGCGGCGACCGCGATCGCCGTGTCGGTGCCGGCATAGCGCACATGCGGGCGCACATGCAGGGTGATGTCGGCCTCCGCCACGCCCTGCCCGGCGACCTCGGCGCGTGCATCCGCCGCCAGCTTCTCGGCGAGCGTGCCGATCGCCGCCTCGACGGCGCCGTCGAAAGGCACGTCCAGCGCCGCGGTGCGCGTAGCGCGGATCTCGGCGAGGCCCATGCCATAGGCCGAGAGCAGGCCGGAGAACGGGTGCAGCAGCACCGTCTTGATGCCGAGCGCATCGGCGACGAGGCAGGCATGCTGGCCGCCGGCGCCGCCGAAGGAGTTCAGCGCATAGCGGGTGATGTCGTAGCCGCGCTGCACGGAGATCTTCTTGATCGCCTCGGCCATGTTGGCCACCGCGATCTGAATGAAGCCGTCGGCGACCTCCTCGGGGCTGCGGCCGTCGCCGACCTCGGCCGCCAGCGTCGCGAACTTGCCGCGCACGGTCTCGACATCGAGCGGCTCGTTCTGCCCGGCACCGAAGATGGCGGGGAAATAGGAGGGGATCAGCTTGCCAACCATGACGTTGGCGTCGGTCACGGCGAGCGGGCCGCCGCGGCGATAGGCGGCGGGACCAGGATTCGCGCCGGCCGAATCGGGACCGACGCGGAAGCGCGCGCCGTCATAGTGCAGGATCGAGCCGCCGCCGGCGGCGACAGTGTGGATCAGCATCATCGGGGCGCGCATGCGCACGCCGGCGACCTCGGTCTCGAAGGCGCGCTCATACTCCCCGTCGAAATGGGCCACGTCGGTCGAGGTGCCGCCCATGTCGAAGCCGATGACCTTCTCGAAGCCGGCCGAGCGGCCGGTCTCGGCCAGGCCGACGACGCCGCCCGCCGGGCCGGAGAGGATGGCGTCCTTGCCCTGGAACAGATCGGCGGCGGTCAGGCCGCCCGAGGACATCATGAACATCAGCCGGGCGCCGGTGCGCGCCACGTCGAGCTCTTCCGAGACCTGCGCCACATAGCGGGCGAGGATCGGCGAGAGATAGGCATCGACCACGGCGGTGTCGCCGCGCCCGACCAGCTTGATCAGGGGCGAGACCTCATGGCTGACGGAGACCTGCGGGAAGCCGATCTCGCGGGCGATGCCGGCCACCAGGGTTTCGTGCTTCGGATAGCGATAGCCATGCATGAACACGATGGCGAGCGCCCGGAACCCGGCGTCGAACTGCGCCTGCAGCGCGGCGCGCACCGCCTGCGCGTCGGGCGTGCGCTCCACAGTACCGTCGGCCAGCACGCGCTCGTCGATCTCCTCGACCGCGTCATAGAGCTCGGCCGGCTTGACGATCTGCTTGGCGAAGATGTCCGGGCGGGCCTGGTAGCCGATGCGCAGCGCGTCGCGGAAGCCCTTGGTCGTCACCAGAAGCGTGCGGTCGCCCTTGCGCTCCAGCAGCGCGTTGGTCGCGACCGTGGTGCCCATGCGGACCTCGCCGATCAGCCCGGCCGGCATCGCCGCGCCGGCCGCCAGCCCGAGATGGTCGCGAATGCCCTGCACGGCGGCGTCACGATATGCACCGGGATTTTCCGAGAGGAGCTTGCGGGCATGCAATTTGCGTTCAGGATCACGGGCGATCACGTCGGTGAAGGTGCCGCCACGGTCGATCCAGAAGTCCCAGCGCTGCGCAGTCATGGCCCGTCTCCAACAAGTCGCCGATCACAGTGACGGATCATCGATAAATCGTCGATGTTTTATTGACAAGCCAAGACGGCCCGCTAGCATCGCGACAGCGCCGGCTAGCGTCCGCGCCAATGATCGGGCAAAGGGGCTGAGGGGCCCTTCCGGCATCTTGAGGAGAGAGCGATGACCGCACGCGTCGTGGGCGTTCGCCCGCATGGGGGGAAGAGCGCCGGTCTCGCGTACCGTCGCTCCGGTGCACCGCAGGCGAGCGCGCCGCAGCGAGGCGCCACGCCATGATCCGCCGCCTGCTCGACATGCTGTATTTCGGCGCCGGCGTGCTTGCCGCGCTGTTCCTGCTGGCGATCTTCGCCATGATGCTGCTGCTGCCGATCGGCCGCGAAACCGGCTTCAACATCCCCTCCGGCGACGATTTCACCGGCTGGGCGCTGGTCGCGATGTCCTTCCTCGGCCTGGCGCACACCTTCAAGCGCGGCGAGATGATCCGCGTGACGCTGCTGCTCGAGCGCCTGCACGGCGCCAAGCGCCGCATCGCCGAGCTCTTCGCGCTGTCGGTCGGCATCGCCTTCCTCGCCTATTTCACTTGGCAGTGCGTGATCCTCGCGCATGATTCATGGCGCTTCAACGACATGTCGACCGGCGTGGTCTCGGTGCCGCTGTGGATCCCGCAGTTCGGCATGGTGCTCGGCCTCGCGCTCCTGCTGATCGCGATGATCGACGAGCTGGTGATCGTGCTGCGGGGCGGCCGCCCGACCTATGAACCGGAACCAGCGAAGACCGCCGAGGAACTCGTCGAGCGCGTCGCGCAGGGTGGAGGCGTCTGATGGGTCTCGCTGAGCTGTCGCTCGTCCTCCTTCTCTTCCTGGTCTGCGTCCTCGGTGCCGGCGTCTGGATCGGCGTGGGTCTCGGCCTGGTCGGCCTGGTCGCAATGGCGCTGGTCACCGACGTGCCGATCGGCCAGGTGCTCGCGACCTCCGTCTGGAGCGCCTCGGCCTCCTGGACGCTGGCGGCCCTGCCGCTCTTCATCTGGATGGGCGAGATCCTGTTTAGGACCAGGCTGTCCGAGCAGATGTTCCAGGGCCTCTCGCCCTGGCTGCAATGGCTGCCCGGCCGGCTGGTCCACACCAACATCGTCGGCTGCGGCATCTTCGCGGCGGTCTCCGGCTCCTCCGCCGCCACCTGCGCCACCATTGGCAAGATCGCCCTGCCCGAGCTCAAGAAGCGCGGCTATGACGAGGGGCTGAGCATCGGCACCCTGGCGGGCTCCGGCACGCTCGGCCTGCTGATCCCGCCGTCCATCCCGCTCGTCGTCTACGCGATCACGGCGAACGTCTCGGTGCTGCAGGTCTTCCTCGGCGGCTTCCTGCCCGGCCTGCTCGTGATGGCGCTCTATATGGGCTACGTCATCGTCTGGTCGCTGCTGAACCCGGACAAGACCCCGCCGCGCGATCCGCCGATGCCGTTTCGCCAGAAGCTGCGCCAGTCGGCCAAGCTCGCGCCCTGCCTGCTGCTGATCGCGGCGGTCTTCCTAGCGCTGATCCTCGGCATCGCCACCGCCACCGAATGCGCCGCCTTCGGCGTGACCGGCGCGCTGGTGCTGGCCTGGTGGAGCGGCACGCTGAGCTGGGCGACCTTCCGCGAAAGCCTGATGAGCGCGACCCGCCTGACCTGCATGATCATGCTGATCCTGGCCGGCGCGGCCTTTTGCACGGCGGCGATGGGCTTTACCGGCATCCCGGCCGCCCTGGCGGAATGGGTGAAGGGCCAGGACCTCTCGCCACACATGCTCGTGCTGGCGATGACCGTGATGTACATCATCCTGGGCTGCTTCGTGGACGGCATCTCGATGATCGTGCTGACCGCCGTCATCGTGCTGCCCATGGTGAAGGAAGCCGGTTTCGACCTGATCTGGTTCGGCATCTACCTCGTCATCCATGTCGAGATGGCCCAGATCACCCCGCCCGTCGGCTTCAACCTGTTCGTGCTGCAGAACATGAGCGGCAAGGACATGTGGACGATTGCGAAGGCGGCGTTTCCGTTCTTCATTCTCCTCAACATCGCCGTGCTGATCATCACGACCTTCCCGGAGATCGTGCTCTACCTGCCCAAGCTCGCCTTCCCGGACTCCTGACCGGGCAGGCGCCGGACCGACCGTCGCGAAACCATAACCAGAAAGAGAGAGGAACAGCCTGATGCTCAACCGCAGAACCGCCCTCGCCGCGCTCGCGCTCGGCTGCAGCGCCTTCGCCATGGCCGCCCCGGCCGTGGCCCAGACCAAGTGGAACCTGCCGGCCGCCTACCCGGCCGACAATCCGCACACCGAAAACCTGATGCTCTTCGTCAAGGACGTCGACGCCGCGACCAGCGGCAAGCTGCAGATCACGGTCCATGCCGGCGCCTCGCTGTTCAAGGCCCCCGAGATCAAGCGCGCCGTCCAGACCGGCCAGGCCCAGATGGGCGAGTTCCTGCTCTCGATCCACGAGAACGAGGATCCGATCTTCGGCATCGACGTGGTGCCGTTCCTCGCCACCTCCTTCGCCGAGTCGAAGAAGCTCTACGTCGCCTCCAAGCCCGCGATCGAGAAGAAGCTCGAGAGCCAGGGCGTGAAGCTGCTCTTCATGGTCCCCTGGGCGCCGCAGGGCGTCTATTCCAAGAAGGACATCAACACGATCGACGACATGAAGGGCCTGAAGTGGCGCGCCTACAATGTCGGCACCGCGCGCCTGGGCGACCTGCTCGGCATGCAGTCGGTGACCGTGCAGGCGGCCGAGCTGCCGCAGGCGCTCGCCACCGGCGTGGTCAACTCCTTCATGTCCTCGGGCGGCACCGGCTACGATTCCAAGGCCTGGGAGTCGCTGACGCACTTCTACGACGTGCAGGCCTGGATCCCGAAGGACGCGACCATCGTCAACAAGGCCGCCTTCGACAAGCTCGACAAGCCGACGCAGGACGCGCTCCTGAAGGCCTCGGCCGCCGCCGAGGAGCGGGGCTGGAAGATGTGGGAGGAGAAGGCCGCCTGGTATATCGACCAGCTCAAGGCCAAGGGCATGAAGGTGCAGCCGCCGTCCCCGGAGCTGGCCGCGGGCTTCAAGAAGGCCGGCGAGACCCTGACCGCCGACTGGCTGAAGAAGGCCGGCGCCAACGGCCAGGCCATCCTCGACGCCTACCGCAAGATGTGAGCTGCGAGGCTCCGCCGCGCTTTTCCGGCGCGGCGGGGCCGGCGGACGCGAACGGGACGACATGACCCTCGGCGTTCTGATGCTGGATACCGGCTTCCGGCGTTTCCCCGGCGATATCGGGGCGCCGGAAAGCTTTTCGGGGCCCGTGATCTTCGAGCGCGTCCCGCAGGCGACCGCGCGCCGCATCGTCGGCATCGCCGATGACGGCTTTCTCGCGCCTTTCCTCGCCGCCGGCGAGCGGCTCGTCGCCCGCGGCGCCACCGCCATCACCACCTCCTGCGGCTTCCTGATCGCCTACCAAGCGGCGCTGGCCGCGCATCTGCCCGTGCCGGTCGCCACCAGCTCGCTGCTGCTGATCCCGATGCTGGCGCAGGCGCTGCCGCCCGGCCGGCGGGTCGGCGTGCTGACCTTCTCTCGCATGGGCCTCTCGGCGGCGCATCTCGCTGCGTCCGGCGCCGCCGCCGACACGCCCGTCGCCGGCCTGCCGGATGCGGGCGTCTTCCGCAGCGCCATCCTCGAGGAGCCCTGCGCCGACGGGTTCGCCGCCCGCGAGGCGGAGGCGGTCGACGCGGCGCGTGCGCTCGTCGCCGCCGCGCCGGAGATCGGCGCCATCGTGCTCGAATGCACCAATCTCTCGCCGCACCGCGCCGCGATCGCGGCCGCGACCGGCCGGCCCGCTTACGACCTCTGGCCGCTGGTCGGCATGATCACCCAAGGACGGACCCGCGATGTCAGATGCTGACCCGAAGCCCGCCCCCACGGGCCTGGGCCCGATCGTCTCCTCCGGGCACCTCGCCTCGGGCGCCATGCCGGCGCTCTCGGAGTTCGAATTCGCCCTGTCGATGACGGTGCACGCCTTCCATCGCTGGATCGTGCGCGGCATGACCGCGTCCGGCCTGCCCGAGCTGACCCCGATGGACGTGCTCGTGCTCCACAACGTCAACCATCGCGGCAAGGCCAAGCGCCTCGCCGACATCTGCCTGATCCTCAACATCGAAGACACGCATCTGGTGAACTACGCCCTGAAGAAGCTGGAGCGGCAGGGCCTCGTCACCAGCCGTCGCAAGGGCAAGGAGAAGATCGTCGCGATCACCCCCACCGGCGAGGAAGCGTGCAGCCGCTATGCCGGCATCCGCGAGCAGATCCTGGTGAAGTCCGTGCTGGCCTCCGGCATCGATCCGGGACGACTCTCGGAGATCGCCGCGGCGATGCGCTCGCTGTCCGGCCAGTACGACCAGGCGGCCCGCGCCGCGGCCAGCCTCTAGCGCCGCTCACGCCCCGCAGCCGGTGCGTCCGGCCCTTGCGTCAACATGGCTTGCGGAGACCGGGGCGCCGGGCCAAGACAGGCATCTCGCCACTCTTGGTCACTCTTGGCTCGTCAGGTCGATGGCTCCCCGCAACGCCTCCCTTGCCGGCATCATGATGATGCTGATCGGCATCCTGCTGTTCTCGATCAACGACGTGATGGGGAAATGGCTCGTCGCCACCTACACGGTCGGGCAGGTGCTGCTGCTGCGCAGCGCCGCCGCCCTCGTGGTGATCGCCCCCTTCGTCGTCAGGCAGGGCCTGTCGCGCACGCTGCGGCCTGAGCGGCCGGGCCTGCAATTGCTGCGCGTGCTGCTCGGCTCCTGCGAGGTCGCGCTGTTCTACTGGGCGGTGTCCTATCTGCCGCTGGCCGACACGATGACGATCTGGCTGGCCGCCCCGGTCTGGGCTGTGGTGCTGGCCGCGGTGCTCCTCGGCGAGAAAGTCGATGCCGGGCGCTGGCTCGCCGCAGTCGCCGGCTTCGTCGGCGTCGCCATCGCGCTCAACCCGTCGGGGCAGAGCCTGTCCATGCCGGCGATCATCGCCGTGGTTGGCAGCCTCTCCTTCGCGGCGCTGATGATCACCGGCCGCCAGCTCAAGGGCACGCCCGACGTGACGCTGGTCGCCTGGCAGACGCTCGGCGCGCTGGTCATGGGCCTGATCCTGCTGCCCTTCGGCTGGGTCACGCCGACGCTGGCCGACACCGCCCTGCTCGCTTTGCTCGGGATCGTCGCCATGGTGGCGCATCTGTGCGTCACGCGCTCGCTCAAGCTCGCCGAGGCCTCGGTGGTCGTGCCCTACCAGTACACGCTGATCGTCTGGGCACTGGTCTTCGGCTGGCTGGTCTTCAACGACTGGCCGACGCCGTCCATGCTGGTCGGTGCGGCGCTGATCGTCGCCGCCGGCTTGGCGCTGATGGTGCTGGAGCGCCGCAGCAGCGCCCCGGCCGAGGCGACGCAGCCGGTCGAGCCCGGCTGAGCCGCGCCTGGGGCGGGTCCGCGCCGGAGGCCCCTGCAACGAAAGCGCGCCGGTGGGGGTAGCCTCGCGGCGCGCGACAGGTCAAAAAGCCCCGCCCCCCAGTGAATGGCGGCGGGCGGGAGGACAGATATGGCGACGATCAACTACCTGACCACGATCCAGTTCGGCTTCGGCGAGCTCAAGGCCATCGCGGCCGGGCTCGAGGATCTCAAGGTCTCGCGCCCGCTGATCGTCACCGACCGTGGCCTGGCGGCGACCGACATCGTCGAGCAGCTGCGCGCCGCGGCGCCGGCACTCGGCAACGCCGCCATCTTCGCCGACACCCCGACCAACCCGACAGAGGAGGCCGTCGAGGCCGCTCTGGCGGTCTATCGCGAGAATGGCTGCGACAGCCTGGTCGCGATCGGCGGCGGCTCGCCAATCGACCTCGCCAAGGGCGTCGCCCTGCTCGCCGGCCATGACGGCCCGCTCGAGACCTATGCGGCGATTCTCGGCGGCATCCCGAAGATCACCGCCAAGGTCGCGCCGGTGATCGCGGTGCCGACCACCGCCGGCACCGGCAGCGAGGTCGGCCGCGCCGCGCTGATCACGCTGAAGGACGGCCGCAAGCTCGGGTTCATCTCCGGCCACCTCATTCCCAAGCTGGCGATCTGCGACCCCGAGCTGACGCTCGGCCTGCCCGCCGGCCTCACCGCCGCCACCGGCATGGACGCGGTCACCCACTGCATCGAGACCTATCTCAGCCCGCGCGACAATCCGGTCGCCGAGTCGATCGCCCTCGACGGGCTGAAGCGCGCGGTCGCCCATATCGAGCGCGCCGTCGCCGACGGCTCCGACCGCGAGGCCCGCAAGGAAATGCTGATGGCCGCGCTGCAGGGCGGCCTGACCTTCCAGAAGGGGCTGGGCGCCGTCCACGCGCTCTCCCACCCGCTCGGCGGCCTCAAGGACGTCTCGCTGCATCACGGCACGCTGAACGCCGTGCTGCTGCCGGCGGTGCTGCGCTTCAACGCGCCCTCCGCCGAGGCGAAATACGCCGAGATCCGCCGCACGCTCGGCCTCGCCCCCGATGCCGACCTGGCCGCGTGGATCGCCGGGCTGACCGCGCGCCTCGGCCTGCCGGCAACGCTGACGCAGATGGGCGTGCCGCGGTCCGTCATCCCCGCCATTGCCGAGGCCGCGACCAAGGACCATTCCAGCGCCTCCAACCCGCGCCAGGCCAGCGCGGCCGACTATGCCTCGATGCTCGAGGCCTCCTTCGGCTGAGGCCGGATCGAAAAGCCACAGCCGCCGCCGGTCCGCGCCGGCGGCGGCCATTTGTCTTGACCGCGACTCCCGCCCCCGCCATCGTGCCGGCAACGGATTCCCTCCCCCGCACGAGGCCTTCTCCATGCGCCGCCTCCCGCTGCTGACCACGTTCGCCGCCGCGCTCTGCCTGGCCGTCGTTGCCGCGCAGGCCGCCGGCACCCGCGCCGTCCACCCGGCGGACCGGGCCGAGAACCGCATCATCCCGATGTATGGCCATCTCCCGGCCTGCGAGGATCCGGCAGTGCTCGGCGAGATCTCCAATTCGTTCAATTCGCGCGAGGCCAAGTTCTGGGGCCCGCTGCGCGCGATCTCCTTCGACAGCGTCCGCCCGATCGCCTGGCGCCCCTGGGGCGACGACCTGATCCCGCGCCGCTTCTGCACCGCCCGGATGATGACGAATGAGGGCGTGCTCCGCCGCGTCGACTATTCGGTGCGCGAGAATCTCGGCTTCCTCGGCTTGACCTGGAACGTCAACTGGTGCGTCTCCGGGCTCGACCCGCTGCGTAGCTACGCGCCCGACTGCAAGATGGCCCGCCCCTGAGCCGTATCGCCCGCGCCATGCGCCTCGGCCGCCTCGCCCTCCTGCTCGCGACGCTGCTCGCTGTAGCCACGCCGGCTTCCGCACAGCGCGACCGGCGCGGCGGCTCGCCCGGCAATTTCGACTTTTACGTGCTGGCCCTGTCCTGGACGCCGGGTTTCTGCGCGCTCGGTGGCGACGAGCGGCGCGATGCGCGCGAGCAATGCGCCGACGGCACCGGGCTGGGCTTCGTCGTCCACGGGCTCTGGCCGCAATACGAGCGCGGCTTTCCCAGCGATTGCAGCGCCTTCGAGCGCTCGCCCTCGCGCATCGCCATGCGCGAGGCGGACGGGCTGTTCCCCTCGGAGGGCCTCGCCCGCTACCAGTGGCGCAAGCATGGCACCTGCTCGGGCTCCAGCCCCGCCGCCTATTTCGCCGATGTCCGCAAGGCCCGCGACAAGATCGCGATTCCGCCGCTGCTGACGAGCGTCGAGCGCGACCGCACGCTCGACCCGATGGCGATCGAGCGCGCCTTCACCGAGGCCAATCCCGGCTTGCGCCCGGACATGATGGCTGTGGCCTGCCGGCGCGGGACGCTGCAGGAGGTCCGCATCTGCCTGACCCGCGATCTGCGCGGCTTCCGCAGCTGCCCCGAGGTCGACCGGGCCGGCTGCCGTACGCGCGACCTGCGCGTCGACTCGATCCGCTGAGCCAAGATGAACTACCGCCACGGCTTCCATGCGGGCAATTTCGCCGACGTGCTCAAGCATGTCGTGCTGGCCCGCATCCTCCTGCACCTCGCGGCCAAGGACAAACCCTACCGCCTGATCGATACCCATGCCGGGGCCGGCCGCTATGATCTCGGCTCGGACGAGGCACTGCGCACCCATGAATGGCGGGACGGCGTCGCGCGGCTCGCCCAGTCGCCTCTGGCACCGGCCGTCGAGGAGCTGCTGGCACCCTGGCGCGAGGCCGTCGCCGCCGCCCGCGAGGCACACGGCTCCTCCGCCTATCCCGGCTCGCCCTGGATCTGCCGCCACGCCATGCGCGCCGAGGACCGGCTGATCGCGGCCGAGCTGCACGACAACACCTTCCGCAAGCTCAGCGAGGCGCTCGGGCGCGACCGGCGCTGCAAGGCGCTGGAGATCGACGGCTGGACGGCGCTGCGCGCCAATGTCCCGCCCAAGGAGCGTCGCGGCCTGGTGCTGATCGACCCGCCCTTCGAGGAGCGCGACGAGTTCGCCACCATGGCGCAGGCGGTGATCGAGGCCCATCGTAAATGGGCGAGCGGCATCTACGCCCTGTGGTATCCGCTGAAGGATCGCGACGGCGCCGAGGCGATGCTCGACGCGCTGCTGGAGGCGGGCATCGGCCGGCTGCTGCGGCTGGAGATCGAGGTCGACCGGCCGGAGGCCGCCGGCGGGCTCGGCGCCACCGGCATGCTGCTGATCAACCCGCCCTGGCGCCTCGCGGAGGAGGCGCAGATTCTCCTGCCGGCGCTGGCGGAACGGCTCGCCCAGGGCCCGCGTCCGCGCTATCGATGCGAGCCGATCCGCCCGGACGGCTGATGGTCCCCGCCAGAGAACGAGTGTGCCGATGTTGACCCTGCGCTCCTCCCCCGCCTCGCCCTTCGGCCGCAAGATCAAGATCGCGGCGGCGGTCCTCGGCCTGACCGACCGGATCACGGTCGTCGCCACCGACACCACCGACCCGCAGGATTCGATCCGCCGCGAGAACCCGCTCGGCAAGATCCCGACGCTGATTCTGGAGGACGGTACGACGCTGTTCGATTCGCGCGTGATCGCCGAATATCTCGACATGCTCGCCGGCGGCGGCATCATTATCCCGGCCGGGATGGCGCGCTTCCCGCAGCTGCGCCTTCAGGCGCTGGCCGACGGCATCGGCGACGCCGCGCTGCTGCAGGTCTACGAGACCCGCTTCCGCGAGGAGGAGCACCGCAACGCCGCCTGGGTCGAGAACCAGGCCGGCAAGGCGGCGCGCGGCCTCGCGGCGCTCGAAGCCGCCCCGCCCGCCTTCGACGACAAGCCCCGGATCGGCGAGATCGCGCTGGCCTGCACGCTCGGCTATCTCGACCTGCGCTTCGACGGCAGCTGGCGCAGCGGCCACCCGGCCCTCGTCGCCTGGCTCGACGCCTTCGCCGCCAAGGTCCCGGCCTTCGAGGCGACGCGCTTCAAGGGCTGACGCCGGCGCGCACGCGTGCCACGCGATCGCCCTGAAAGCCCAGAGCGCGCCGCGCTTCCCCTGGGAAGCGCGGCTTTTTTGCGCGTGGTGTTGCGCCGGCCTCGGTGCCACCGGCCGAAGGATCCGGGCATGCCTCGCCCCGCCCGCGCAGAGCCGGGGCGCGGGCGTCCGCACCGTCCACGCGACGAAAAAAGCCCCGCACGCTCGGCACGGGGCGTCATTCCATTTACGGCCGGGCTTGAAAGAGGCGACGCGCTGCCTCGCCCATGCACCAGACAAAGAAAAACCCGGTGGCCGAAGCCACCGGGTTCCGTTCGTCACACCTGAAGGTGAGACTAGAACTTGTAGTTCAGGCCGGCGCGGACGACCGAGAACTCGTGGCCGACCTTGGCAGCGGTGCCGAAGATGCTCTTCTTGTCGAGGTCGACGTAGAGGTACTCGCCACGGACGGTCAGGTTGTCGGTGATGGCGTACTCGAGGCCAGCGCCGACGGTCCAGCCGGAGTGGGTGTTGCTGTCGCCGTTGAAGCCGTTGATGCCGAGGCCCGGGGCCAGGGTGGTCTTCACGTTGCCGTAGGCGTAACCACCGGTGACGTAGGGCAGGAACCGGTCGAAGGCGTAGCCGATGCGGCCACGAACGGTGCCGAACCACTCGACCTTCGAGTTGCCGACGACGCCGAAGCCAGCCCAGCTCGGGCCGGCCTTCAGGTCGGCGCCCTGGAAGTCAGCCTCGAGGCCGAACACGGCCTGACCGACCTGGTAGTTGTAGCCGATCTGGCCACCGCCGACGAAGCCGTCGGTGTCGCCGAACAGCGTGCCGACAGCGTTCCAGCCGCGGCTCTTGACCTTGCCGAAGCCGTAGCCGGCGTTGGCACCGACGTAGAAGCCGGTCCAGGTGAAGGCGGGAACGTAGACCGGGGCGACGACCGGGCCCTTGCGGCTCGGAAGGTCGGCGGCCGAAGCGGCGCCAGCGGCGACGATGCCGAGGGCGGCAACACCCGAAAGCAGGATCTTCTTCATGACGTACTCCTTAGTCGTCGCGTTCGCCGACAGATGTCGGCCTGTGATTTCGATGACCCACTTATAGGCCAGGTGAGGCGCCCTGTCTGTTGCGGCCAAAACACAGCTGCATGCCAGACCAAGGCGAAATTGCGGCACAATCCGGAAGGGCGTCTCCACATTGCTCAATTCCGGTTAGTGATTGTTAAGGTTGGATAAATTGGTGAATCGAACCCTAACGCTAAGGCACCGGAGGGCCGTCGCGATTCCTCCAACGCCGCAACCGTCGCCCAGGTTCCGAAAAGCCTGAAAACACCGGGGCCGGCGGCGGGTTGCGGCCTGCGCCCGCCGGGCTTAAGCCGGGTTATCGACGACAGCCGAGACGACCTTTGGTGCCGCCTCTCTCCATCTTCATCATCGCCCGCGACGAGGCAGACCGGATCGGCCCGACCATCGCGGCGGTCCGCGCCCTGAGCGACGACATCGTCCTCGTCGATTCCGGCTCGACCGACGGCACGCGCGAGATCGCCGCCGCGCATGGCGCGCGCGTCATCGAGAACGCCTGGCCGGGCTACGGCCCGCAGAAGCGCTTCGCCGAGGAGCAGTGCCGGCACGCCTGGCTGCTCAACATCGATGCCGACGAGGTGATTCCCCCCGATCTGGCGGCCGAGATCGCAGCGCTGTTCGCAAACGGCGAGCCCGCGGCCGATGCCTACAAGATCCGAATCGCGGAGATCTTCCCCGGCGAAGGCGCGCCGCACCGATTCGCCTACGCCCTCTCGCCGGTCAGGCTCTATCGCGCCGACAAAGGGCGCTATTCCGCCTCCCCCGTGCACGACCGGGTCGATCTCGCGCCCGACGCCCGCGTCGCGGCGCTCAAGGGCACGATCCATCATTATTCCGTGCGCTCGCTGGGCGACCAGATGGCGAAGCTCAACGCCTACAGCGACGCGCAGGCAGACGATCTCGACGCGCGCGGCGAGACGCTCTCGGTCTTCCGCCTCGTCGCCGAGTTCCCGGCGAACTTCTTCAAGGCCTATATCGGCCGCCGCCACGCCCTGCGCGGCGTCTACGGCTTCATGACCGCGATGAACTATGCCTTCTACCGGTATCTGCGCGTCGCCAAGCACTGGGAGAGACGCATGCAGCGCCGCAGCCACCGCGCCGGAGGCGACCGCAATGAGCGCTGAGGTCGCGCTGGTCACCGGCGGCGCTCGTCGCATCGGCCGGGCCATCGTCGAGCGGCTGGCGGCCGAGGGCTACGCCATCGCCATCCACTGCCATCGCTCGCTCGCCGAAGCGCAGGCGCTCGCTGCGGGAATCGTGGCACAGGGCGGCCGGGCCTGTGCGCTTCAGGCCGATCTCGTCGATCCGGTGCAGGTCGAGGAGCTGGTGCCCGCCGCGGAGGCCGCGCTCGGCAAGGTGACGCTGCTGGTCAACAACGCCTCGAGCTTCCTCGTCGACGATCTGCGCCATCTCGAGGTGGCGCAGTGGAACCGGCAGTTCTCGATCAACCTGCGTGCGCCGTCCGTGCTGGCCGGCACCATGGCGAACCGGCTGCCCGAAGACCGCAAGGGCGCGATCGTCAACATCCTCGACCAGCGCGTGCGCAAGCTGACGCCGCAATACTATTCCTACACGCTGAGCAAGGCGGCGCTCCATGCCGCCACCACGACGATGGCGCAGACGCTCGCCCCGCGCATCCGCGTCAACGCCGTCGCGCCGGGCCCGACCTTCGCCAACCCGCATGACGGCGAGGCCGGCTTCGCGGCGGAAGCCGACGGCACGTTGCTCGGCCGGCCGGTCGATCCCGCAGCGATCGCCGAGGCGGTGATCTACCTGACGCGGGCCGAATCGGTGACCGGGCAGACGCTCGCCGTCGATGCCGGCCAGCAGATCGGCTGGCGCACGCCCGACATCCTCGGCTGAGGCGCCGGGCTGACCACCGTCCCCCGCCCCTCAGCGCGTGGCGTCGTTGCGATAGGGCGCGCGGCCGCTCGCCAGCGCATCGGCGAGCAGCTCCAGCCGGTCCTGGCCCCAGAACACCTCGCCGTCGAGGACATAGCTCGGCGCGCCGAACACGCCGGCCTCGATGGCACGCGACTGGTTGGCCTCGTAGCTGCTGCCGATCGCGTCGTCGCGCGCCGCAGCGATCAGCCCGGCCGGATCGAGCCCGGCGCGGCTTGCCGCCACCTCCAGCGCCTCGGGCTGCGACATGTCGCGCTCATGCGCCCAAACATCCGCCAGCACCTCGCCGATGAAGCCGGCGGGATCCTCGCCACGGGCGACCAGCGCCAGCACGCAGCGATCCGCCAGCGTGACGTCGTAAGGGAAGTGCTTCGGGAACAGCACCAGCGGCAGGCCGCGCTTCTCGCGCCAGCGCTGCAGTTCCAGCACGCGGTAGCGCTGCCGCACCGGATGGCGCTTCTGCAAGGGCAGGCCGCCCGTCTCGCCGAAGACCGAGCCGAGCGAGACCGGGCGATAGTCGACGGCGCGGCCATGGCGCCCGGCCAGCGCGACGAAATGGGCGTGCCCCAGATAGGTCCAGGGGGACAACAGCGAGAAATAATAGGCGATCGGTCGCGACATCTCGGCCTCCGGCGATAGGACGGCCGATCATGCGGCTCGCGGCGCACACCGCAAGCCTGAGCGACGCGCATCCCCGTCACGCGCAGGGCGGGACCGGGGGCCCGCCCCGAGCGCCCGGGCTCAGGCCGCCTTGTTCTTCACCAGTCCGATGATCGCGGTGAGGAGGGCGCCGCCGGCGCCGCCCGCGATCAGGTTGGTGACGATGCCGCCGATGCTGAGATTGCCGCTCTGCGCCGCGGCCGTGATCGCCGGCAGCACCAGCGGCACGATCTGCCCAAGCACCCCGCCGCCGACCAGCCCGGCGATGGTGTTGCCGAGCGTGCCGAGATCGAAGCTCGGCGAGGCCTTGCCGGCTGCATTGCCGCCGAGCGCCCCGGCGATGAGGTTGGCCAGTATCTGTTCCATGCGATCCCCCGTCCGATAGACGTCACTGGACGGCAGGCAGCATGCGCCTCCTGGCCGCCGGACACAATCGGGCCGCGGGAAGCGGCTCAGCCCAGCGCGATCGCCGAGATCAGCCGGCCGTAATCCGCCTCGCCGCGATGGGTGGTGCGGCGATAGCTGTAGAAGCGCCGCTCGTCGCCATAGGTGCACAAGCCCATGTCGACGAAGCGGCCGATACCCGCCTCCTGGGCGCGATGGGCGATGAAGGAAGGCAGGTCGAACATCCAGTGCGCCGGCCGTTCGGAGGCGGTGAAGAAGCGCGAGAAGGTCGGGTTCTCGGCCTTGAAGCGCTCGGCGAATTCCGGCCCGACCTCATAGGCGGCGGCGCTGATCGTCGGCCCGAGCACGGCGAGAATGCGCTCGCGGCGCGCGCCCAGCTTCTCCATCGCGATCACGGTCGCACCGATCACCCCGCCGAAGGCGCCCTTCCAGCCGGCATGGGCCGCGCCGACCACGCAGGCCTCGGCATCGGCGAACAGCAGCGGGCCGCAATCGGCCGTCGAGATGCCGAGCGCGACGCCGTGCGCCACGGTCACCATCGCGTCGGCCTGCGGCCGCTCGCCGAGCCAGGGCCCGGTCACCACGGCAACGTCCGGCGAATGGATCTGGTGCACGCTGACGAGGTTGCCCGCCTCGACGCCGAGCGCCTTCGCCATCCGCGCACGGTTCTCGCTCACCGCCGCCCGCTCATCGCGCGAACCCAGCCCGCCATTGAGCGAGGCGTAGATGCCGGTCGACACGCCGCCCTCGCGGGTGAAGAAGGCGTGGCGCAGGCCGGTTTCCCTGGCGAGGTCGGGAGAGCTGATCAGCATGGTCGGTCCATCCGCTCCTAAAAGGCTCGGCGCTGCTCTGGCAGGCGATGAAGGTCAAATCCGGGCAGGGCCGGCAGGCGCGGATCGGCGAGCGCCAGCACCTTGAACAGCTCGCCCATCGCGGTC
The DNA here is from genome assembly GCF_039673065.1 of Allobosea sp. TWI1241. NCBI lineage: Bacteria > Pseudomonadati > Pseudomonadota > Alphaproteobacteria > Hyphomicrobiales > Alloboseaceae > Allobosea > Allobosea sp. TWI1241. The sequence continues at coordinate 503,546 of NZ_JBDJKW010000001.1, forward strand.
GGCCCGGTCGCGACCAGGCGCTCGGCCCCCGCCGCGAGGGCGCGCCTCTGCTCCGGCGTGGCGCGTTGCGCCAGCGCCGCGACGCGCTGTTCGAGCCCGAGCGCCAGCAGCAGATCGCGCTGCGTCGCCGGCCCGGAGACCGCCGCACCGGCGGCGAGCGCGGCGCCCGCCATGCGCTCGAAATCGACATGCACGGTCAGATCGGCATCGCCGGGCTCGGCCAGCGGGTCGGCAAAGCCGTGCCGGCGCATCGCCTGCAGCGTGTCGCCGAAACCAGAGCGCGAGGAGCCGTAATCGAGGAAGAGCCCCGCCCCGCCCTGCGCCGCGAGATGGCGGCCGATCTGCGTCACGACCGCCAGCGCCGCGGCCGGCTGCTCCAGCACCGTGCCCTCGGGCGCGACGAGGCCGATATCGCGGTCCGGCTCGGCCGCCAGCCCGAAGACCAGCGCGCCCTCGGCGTCGAGCCCGACCAGCCGCTCGCGCCAACCTTCGCGTGTGCGCACAAACTGGTCGAGCGGCAGCGCATCGAGGAATTCGTTGGCGATGACGATCGCCGGCCCGTCGAGCACCGTCTCGAGCTCGTCATGCCACCGCGCCGCGACGCTCGAGGCGGCGAGGGTCGCACGCTGGCGCTCGCGCAGCACAGGGCTGGTCTCGACGAGATGCACCGAGAGCGCGGCGCGGAAGCCCGGCAGAACCTTCGCGGCCCGCAGCATGTCCTGCATCAGCGTGCCGCGGCCGGGGCCGAGCTCGACCAGGCGCAGCGCGGCCGGCTCCCCCATCATCCGCCACAGCGTCGCCGCCCAGAGGCCGAGCAGTTCGCCGAAGACCTGGCTGATCTCCGGCGCAGTGACGAAATCGCCGCCCGCGCCGAACGGATCCTGCTTCATGTAATAGCCATGGCGCGGATGGCCGAGGCACAGCGCCATGTAGCGCGAGACGGGGATCGGCCCCTCCTCGCGGATCAGCGCCGCCAGTTCGGCCGCCAGCGCGCTCACGACGCGGCCGGTTCCCGCCGCGTCCGCAGGGCCAGCACCAGGCCGGCGGCGAAGAGCGGCAGCGAAAGCAGCATGCCCATGGTCAGCCCGCCGCCGGTACCGCCCGCCGTCCCGAACAGGAAGCCGAGCTGCGGATCGGGCTCGCGGAAGAACTCGCAGACGATGCGGGCGATCGCATAGCCCATGCCGAACAGGCCGGCGACGAGGCCAGGCCGCTTCAGACCGCCGGCGCGGACGACGAGCCCGAGCAGGATGAAGAGCAGGATGCCTTCGCCGAAGGCCTCGTAGAGCTGGCTCGGATGGCGCGGCACCGGGCCGGCATTGGGAAACACCATCGCCCAGGGCACGTCGGGTGCCGCCCGCCCCCAGAGCTCGGCATTGACGAAATTGGCGATGCGCCCGAGGAACAGGCCGATCGGCACCACGGTGGCGGCGAGGTCGAACACGCTCATCGCGGGAATGCCGCGCCGGCGCGCGAACAGCCACAGCCCGAGCGTCGCGCCGACCAGCCCGCCATGGAACGACATGCCGCCCTGCCAGACCTGCACGATGTCCTGCGGCCGGGCGAGATAGCGTTCCAGATCGTAGAACAGCACGAAGCCGAGCCGCCCGCCCAGCACCACGCCGAGCGCCACGAAGAGCAGCATGTCGTCGAGCTGGTCGACGCCCGGGCGGGCGCGGCCGCCCCACAGCCGCTCGGCCGCGACGAGCTTGCGACAATACCACCAGCCGCCGAGCAGGCCGGCGACATAGGCCAGCCCGTACCATTTGATCGCGATCGGCCCGAAGGACAGCGCGACCGGGTCGATCACCGGGAAAGGCAGGGCGAAGACGGGCATGGTCCGATCCTGTTGCACGCATCCGGCGATGCGGCCGCACGCGGGCGGCGCCGGGCCGGCGCGCGGGGCGCGTTCCGGGAAGGCGCGAGACTTGGCCGCGCCCGCCCGGCGAGGTCAAGCGGAAAGCGGGCGCACTCCTGACATGACGAAGCCGCCGCGGCATCCTACATGCAGCCCATGACTCGCGAACGCCAGGACCTGCCCGACGAAGCGCTGCCCGAGCGGGAGGACGCCCCTTCCCCGCCCGAACCCGTCGTCACGATCGGCGAGACCGCCCCCGGCGCGCTCAGGGCCGGCATCGAGGTCATCGCCGAATTCGCCAAGCACCTGCCGAACCGGCCCGGCGTCTACCGCATGTTCGATCGCGCCGGAGAGGTGCTCTATGTCGGCAAGGCCAAGAGCCTGAAGAACCGCGTCTCGGCCTATGCGCGCGGCATGGCGCACACCAACGCCGTCGCCCGCATGATCGCCGAGACGGCGAATATGGAGTTCGTCACCACCGGCACCGAGACCGAGGCGCTGCTGCTGGAGTCGAACCTCATCAAGCAGCTGCGGCCGCGCTACAATGTGCTGCTGCGCGACGACAAGTCGTTCCCCTACATCTTCCTCTCGGGCGACCATCCGGCGCCGCAGATCGCCAAGCATCGCGGCGCACGGCAGCGCAAGGGCGACTATTTCGGCCCCTTCGCCTCGGTCTGGGCGGTGGAACGCACCATCGACGCGCTGCAGAAGGCCTTCCTGCTGCGCTCCTGCTCCGACAGCTATTACGAGAACCGCACCCGGCCCTGCCTGCTGTTCCAGATCAAGCGCTGCTCGGCGCCCTGCACCGGCGAGATCTCGCACGAGGACTATCAGGGGCTGGTGTCGCAGGCGCGCGACTTCCTGTCCGGCCGCTCCAGCACCGTGAAGGCGCTGCTGTCCGGCCGCATGCAGGAGGCGGCGGAGGCGCTCGAATTCGAGAAGGCGGCGCGCTACCGCGACCGGCTGGCGGCGCTGTCGGCGGTGCAGGCCGGGCAGGACATCAACACCCGCGACGTCGAGGAGGCCGACGTCTTCGCCATCGACGAACAGGCCGGGCAGTTCTGCGTCGAGATCTTCTTCTTCCGCAACCGGCAGAACTGGGGCAATCGCGCCCTCTTCCCGCGCGCCGACCGCAGCCTGACGCCGGAAGAGGTGCTGGCCTCCGTCGTGACCCAGTTCTACGACGACAAGCCGCCGGCCCGGCAGGTGCTGGTCTCGCACGAGCTCGCCGAGGCCGAGCTGATCCAGCAGGCGCTCACTGCCCGCGCTGGCCGCAAGGTCGAGCTGCTGGCGCCGAAGCGCGGCGAGCGGCGCGACCTCGTCGGCCTCGCCCTCAAGAACGCGCGCGAGGCGCTGTCGCGCAAGCTCGCCGACAATGCCGGCCAGCAGAGCCTGCTCGAGGCGCTCGGCCAGGCTTTCGGGCTGGCGAAGGCGCCGCGGCGTGTCGAGGTCTACGACAACTCCCACATCATGGGTACCAACGCCGTCGGCGGCATGATCGTCGCCGGCCGCGACGGCTTCATGAAGAGCCATTACCGCACCTTCAACATCTCGGCCGACACCGTCGCCGGCGACGATTTCGGCATGATGCGCGAGGTGCTGAAGCGCCGTTTCGCGCGGCTGGCGAAGGAAAGCGGCACAACCTCGACATCGCCGGACGAGGCGCAAGAGCCCTCTCCCGGAACGGGGGAGGGCTGGGAGGGGGCCCTTTCACCGAAGAGCCTGCCGGAGCCGGGCGACCGGACCGTCGCGGATGGCGCAGCCCCCTCTCCAGCTCTCCCCCGAACCGGGGGAGAGGGCTCCGTGGCGCCGACCACGGCCTCCCTGCCCGCCATGGACGACGACGGCACCTTCCCGGCGCGCCCCGACCTGGTCATCGTCGACGGCGGCAAGGGGCAGTTCGAGGCGGCGCGCACCATCATGGCCGAATGCGGCGCCACCGACATCGCGCTGGTCGCCATCGCCAAGGGCGCCGACCGCAACGCCATGCGCGAGACCTTCTTCATGGCCGGACGGGAGCCGTTCAAGCTGCCGCCCCGCGATCCGGCGCTCTACTTCATCCAGCGCCTGCGCGACGAGGCCCACCGCTTCGCCATCGGCACGCATCGCGCCAAGCGCAGGCGCGACATAAAGACCAATCCGCTCGACGAGATCGCCGGCATCGGCCCGGCCCGCAAGCGCGCGCTGCTGCTGCATTTCGGTACAGTGAAGGCGATCCAGCGCGCGAAACTCGAGGATCTGATGCGCACGCCGGGCGTCAACGCCGCCACGGCGAAGGCCGTGCACGATCACTTCAACGAGCGCTGAGCCGCCAGCCGACACGCAATCGCCGTCTTCCGTGTTGACGCTGTCATCGACGCGCTGCTTTGGTGCCCTTCGTGACGATTCTTCCCGATGCCATCCGCCGCCGCGGCCCGTGGTCGCTGCCCAATCTCCTGACCTATGGTCGGATCCTCGCGATTCCGGCCGTGGTGGCGCTGCTGTTCTGGCCCTGGGAGAACTGGGCCCGCTGGGCGGCGCTCTCGATCTACATCGCCGCCGCGATCACCGACTATCTCGACGGCTGGCTCGCCCGCGCCTGGAGCCAGCAATCGGCGATCGGCCGGATGCTCGATCCCATCGCCGACAAGCTGCTGGTCTGTGCGCTGCTGCTGATGCTCGTCCACACCGGCACGATCCGCGGCTGGGCGATCTGGGCGGCGATCGTGATCCTGTGCCGCGAGATCCTGGTCTCGGGCCTGCGCGAATTCCTCGCCGACCTGAAGGTCAGCGTCCCGGTGAGCAAGGTCGCAAAGTGGAAGACCACGGCGCAGCTCTTCGCGCTCGGCTTCCTCGTGGCCGGCCCGGCCGGCGACCAGGTCCTGCCCTACAACACCCAGATCGGCATCGGCATGCTCTGGGTCTCGGCCATCCTGACCATCTACACCGGCTGGGACTATCTCAACTCCGGCATCCGCCATCTGGTCGCCCTGGACGAGCATATGCCATGACCGCTGCCGCGCCGCTGAAGCTGGTCTATTTCGCCTGGGTTCGCGAGCGCGTCGGCCTCGCCGATGAGACCGTGCAGCCGCCGACCGGAATCGCCACGGTGGCCGAGCTGGTGCGCTGGCTGAAGGGCCGCGGCGAGGGCTACGAGCTCGCCTTCGCCAACGAGGCGATCGTGCGCTGCGCCATCGACCAGGTCCATGCCAAGCCGGCGAGCCCGATCGCCGGCGCCCGCGAGATCGCCTTCTTCCCGCCGATGACCGGCGGCTGAGCCGCCATGCAGCCGGTCATCCGCATCCAGCGCGAGGATTTCGACACAGCCGCCGAAATCGACGCGCTCACGGCGGGGCGCGGCGACATCGGCGCGGTGGTCAGCTTCTCCGGCTTCTGCCGCGACGAGGGCGGCCGCCTCTCGGCGCTGGAGCTGGAGCATTATCCCGGCATGGCCGAGGCCGAGATCGGCCGAGTCGCGCAGGACGCCATGGCGCGCTGGCCGCTGACCGGCCTCGTCGCGATCCATCGCCACGGGATGATCGCGCCGGGTGAGCGGATCGTGCTGGTGCTGGCGGCCTCGGCCCATCGCGCCGCCGCATTCGCCGCCGCCGAATTCGTGATGGACTATCTCAAGACGCGGGCCCCCTTCTGGAAGCGCGAGCACCTGGCCGACGGCACGACCGGCGCCTGGGTCGAGGCCCGCGCCGAGGACGACGCGGCCGCCGAACGCTGGACCTGACGCCATGATGCCGCGCCACCTCGCCCTGCCGCTCGCCGGCCCGGCGCTCGCCCTGATCACGCTCGCCGGCGCACAGGCGGCCGAGCCGGTCAGCAAGACCTTCCGCGACTGGTATGCCGGCTGCGACAATATCGGCGCCTGCACGGCCCTGTCGCTGCCGGCCGAGACGGCGGAGACCGCGGCGCTGCTGCGCCTGGAACGGCAAGCAAGGCCCGAGGCTCCCGCCAGGCTCGCCATCCGCATCCATGCCGAGAAGCTCGGCAAGGCTGCGACGGCGAGCATCATGCTCGACGGCGCCACCGTCCCGGCAACGGTCGCGCAATTGCCCGTCAGCCATCCCGATCCCGAGACGGCCGTGGTGACGATACCGGGCGCCGGCCTCGACGCCTTTCTCGCCGCCGCCCGCAAGGCGACGAAGCTCACCGCGACGCTGGGCGGGCGCCGCTTCGAGATCTCGCTGTCCGGCTCGGTCGCCGCCCTGCTCTGGATCGACGAGCAGCAGGGCCGCCTCGACACCGCGACCGCCCTGGTGCGCAAGGGCGACCGGCCGGCTTCGGCCGTGCCGGCGGCAAAGCGTCTCCCGGTGGTGACGGCGATCGCCACGGCGGGCCAGCCCGCCTTGCCCAAGCCCGAGACCGAGCGGCTGGTCGCCGGGCTGCGCAAGGCGGTGCAGCAGGCCGAGCCAGATCTCTGCGAGGCGCCGGAAGACGCCGCCAGCATCCCGGACCAGGTCTATCCGCTCGGCGATGGCCGGCAGCTCGTCGCGCTGTTCTGCGGGCTCGGGGCCTACAACGCCGTCACCGGCTTCTGGACCGTCCAGGGTAGCGACCCTGCGAAGGCGAGCAAGCTCGTGCTCCAGCGCCCCGGCGAGACGGCGGACAACATGCTGATCAACGCGGAATACGATCCCGCCACCGGCCGCCTCGCCTTCGAGGCCAAGGGGCGAGGCATCGGCGATTGCGGCAGCACCGGCACCTATGTCTGGGACGGCTCGCGCTTCATGCTGGGCGAGTTCTCGACCATGGATCCCTGCCGCGGTCTGCCGCAGGAGGACTGGCTCACCCTCGTCCGCCACGAGATCCGCCAGGCCAAATGAAAACGTCCCGGCCCGCCTGCGCTGACCGGGACGCCGGATCAAAGCCGGACTGCGTGGCGGCCGCTCAGGCCGCCTGCCGGTTCGGGCGCACCGCGTCCGAATAGTCTTCCATGATCACCTTGCCCATATTGCCGGTGACGAAGCTGTAGGGGCCGATCTCGGAGACCAGCGTCACCTCGGCGGCCGAGCCGGTGATGAAGCACTCTTGGAAGCCCGCGAGCTCCTCGGGACGGATGCGGCGCTCGACCACCTCGAAGCCGCGCTTGCGGCAGAGCGCGATCACCGACTGGCGGGTGAGCCCGTCGAGGAAGCGGTCGGCCAGCGGGGTGTGGATCACGCCGTCCTTGATGAAGAAGATGTTGGCACCGGTGCACTCGGCGACATTGCCTTCCCAGTCCAGCATCATCGCGTCGGCATAGCCGGCGCGCTCCGCCTTGTGCTTGGAGAGCGTGCAGATCATGTACAGGCCCGCCGCCTTGGCGTGGACCGGCGCGCAGGCCGGGTCGGGGCGGCGATACTCGGCCACGTCGAGGCGCACGCCCTTCAGCTTCTGCGCCATGTCGTACATGCTCGGCCACTCCCACACCGCGATCGCGGTATGGATCGTGTTGCTGAGGCCGGACACCGCCATCATCTCCGAGCCGCGCCAGGCGACCGGACGGAGATAGGCCTCCTTCAGGCCGCTCTCCTTGAGGCAGAGATACTTCGCCTCGTCGAGCTCCGCGACCGAATAGGGAATGGTGAAGTCCATGATCTCGGCGGACTTGTGGAAGCGCTGCGAGTGCTCGGTGCACTTGTAGATCACGCCGTCATAGGCGCGCTCGCCCTCGAACACGCAGGAGCCGTAATGCAGCCCGTGGGTGAGTACGTGCACCTTGGCATCCTTCCACGGCACAAGCTTGCCGTCGAACCAGATGACACCGTCGCGCTGGTCGAAAGGAATGACTGCCATGATACACATCCTCCTGATGCATTGTTGCGGCCGGGCATTCGGGGCCGGCGGCACGCAAGACGGACCGTAAAACTGCGTGAGGCCCGGCGCTGGCGACATAATCGGTCGCAGCACACGCTTGACCGGTAATCTTCCGTCTGAGATATGTCAACAACGCTGACATAAAAAGAGGGAGCGTCAAGCGCCTATGTCCGCCCCGATCCCCTCCCAGATTCGCTCCCTGCCCGACGCGCCGTCCGACGCGTTGCCCTACGACCTGATCGAGCTGTTCTTCTTCGCCTATCGCGACTTCGTCGGCGACCCGGACCGCATCCTCGCAGATTACGGCTTCGGCCGCGCCCATCACCGGGTGCTTCACTTCGTCCAGCGCCGGCCGGGCATGACTATCGCCGAACTGCTGGATATCCTCCAGATTACCAAGCAGAGCCTGAATCGCGTGCTGAAGGAGCTGGTCGAGACCGGTTTCGTCGAGCAGCGCACCGGCACCCGCGACAAGCGCCAGCGCAAGCTCCACGCCACCGCGACGGGGCGCGACCTCGCCATACGGCTGGCCGAGCTGCAGTCCAAGCGAATCGCGCGGGCGCTCGACGCAGCCGGGCCAGGCGCCGCCGCCATCGTCGCGCGCTACCTCACCGGCATGATCGACCCGGCCGCCCAGCGCGGCGTCATGGCGCACCTGGCTGGGTCCGGCTGACGCATCGTGCTAATCCCGGCGGCAGCAGCATGTGACCCGATCGCCAGGGAGGAGCAGCGATGACGGCAGCCGGCGGCCCCCGCAAGGCGATCCCCGACGAGGCGCCCCATATCCTGGTGGTCGACGACGACCGGCGCCTGCGCGACCTGCTCGCCCGCTTCCTCGGCGACAACGGCTATCGGGTCACCACCGCCGCCAATGCGGCCGAAGCCGATTCGCGCCTGGCGAGCCTGGTCTTCGACGCCATCGTGCTCGACATCATGATGCCGGGCGAGAACGGCTTCGACTTCGCGCGGCGCCTGCGCAAGGGCATGCAGGTGCCGATCCTGATGCTCACCGCCCGCTCCGATTCCGGCGACCGCATCACCGGGCTGGAGATCGGTGTCGACGACTATCTCGCCAAGCCCTTCGAACCGCGCGAGCTGATCCTGCGGCTCGGCAACATCCTGCGGCGCAATCCGCAGCCGGAGGCGCCAGTGGCCGCCGCCCGGCCGGACCATGTCCGCTTCGGCCCCTTCGTCTTCGGGCTGGCCCGCGGCGAACTGCGCCAGGGCGAGGACTTCATCCGCCTGACTGAGCGCGAGCGCGAGATCCTGACCGCGCTGGCCGAGCGCGCCGGCGAGCACGTGCCGCGCGAGCAGCTCGCCGCGCAGGGCTCGGCCGCCAACGACCGCACCATCGATGTGCAGATCAACCGCCTGCGCCGCAAGATCGAGCGCGACCCGGCCGACCCGCTCTATCTCCAGACCGTGCGCGGCGTCGGCTACCGCCTCGTCACGGACAGGGCCTGAGGCGCGTGGCCTCGGCCTCGCCCTGGCGCATGATCGCCCCGCTCGCCGCCCGCACCGGGCGCGGGCTGATGGCGCTGCTCGCCCCGCTCGGCCGGCTCGTCGCCCATGTCTTCGCCTATCTCTTCGCCCCGGTGAAGCGGCTGTTCGACCCGCCGGCGCGCGCACTCGCCCGCATCATGCCCAAGGGGCTCTATCCGCGCGCGATGGTCATCGTCATCGCCCCCGTGGTGCTGCTGCAATCGGTGATCGCTTATGTCTTCATGGAGCGACACTGGCAGACGGTGACCCAGCGCCTCTCCTCCTCGGTCTCCTCCGAGATCGCTGTGCTGATCGACGTCTATGAGAGCTATCCGCAGGACAAGGAGGGCAACGTCCTCGGCCGCATCGCCGAGGAGCGGCTCGGCATGGATGTCGAGATTTTGCCCGATGCCGATCTGCCTCCGCCGGGCCCCCGCCCCTTCTTCTCGCTGCTCGACAACGCGCTTTCGACCGAGCTCAGCCAGCAGGTCAAGCGCCCGTTCTGGCTCGACACGGTCGGCCGCTCCAGCCTGATCGAGATCCGGGTCAAACTCGGCAAGGACGTGATGCGGATCCTGACCCGCCGCAACCAAGCCTATGCCTCGAACAGCCACATCTTCCTGCTCTGGATGATCGGCACTTCGCTGATCCTGCTCACCATCGCCGTGCTGTTCATGCGCAACCAGATCCGGCCGATCCTGCGGCTCGCCGATGCGGCGGAGGCCTTCGGCAAGGGCCGCGAGGCCGATTTCCGCCCGCGCGGCGCCCGCGAGGTCCGGCGCGCCGGCAACGCCTTCATCGAGATGAAGCGGCGCGTCGAGCGCTCCATGGGCGAGCGCACCATGATGCTCAACGGCGTCAGCCACGATCTGCGCACCATCCTCACCCGCTTCAAGCTCTCGCTGGCGCTGCTCGAGCGCTCGCCCGATCTCGAGGCGATCGAGAAGGACGTCGACGAGATGAGCCGCATGCTGGAGGCCTATCTCGCCTTCGCGCGCGGCGACGCCGGCGAGGCGGCGGTGGAGACCGATATCCGTGCCCTGCTCGAGGAGCTCAAGGCCGATGCCGAGCGCCAGGGCCACCAGACCACCCTCTCGGTGGTCGGCGACCCGCTGGTGGTGATCCGGCCCGACGCGGTGCGCCGCCTGCTCACCAATCTCGTCTCCAACGCTGCCCGCTTCGGCGACCGCATCGCCATCGGCGCCACCCATGACGCGCGCTACCTGATCGTCATGGTCGACGATGACGGGCCCGGCATCGCGCCCGAGCTGCGCGAGGACGTGTTCAAGCCGTTCTTCCGCCTCGACGAATCCCGCAATGTCGACGGCGGCGGCACCGGGCTCGGCCTCGCCATCGCCCGCGACATCGCCCGCGCCCATGGCGGCGACGTCATCCTGTCGGATTCTCCGCTCGGCGGCCTGCGCGCCACCGTCAGGTTGCCGGTCTAGCGAGCCGTCTCACCGGCCGCGCGCAGGCTGATGAAATATCGGCGTTCAGGCCCGTCGCACCCACTGGCGGACGCTCGCGATCGGCGCGATTGTCGCACGTTGCGGCCCCGGCCCGTGGCCGCCGTGCAGAGGACACGTCCATGCCGGCCTTCCCCAAAATGCTCGCAGTCCTGGCCCTGCTGCTCGCGCCCGTCGGCGCCCGTGCCGAGGAGGTCGTCGATCTCGGCGGCTTCTTCGGCGGCGGCAAGGCGCTTCTCAACAAGCCTGCCGGCAAGGCGCGTGCCGGCGTGATCCTGCTCACCGGCGGCGACGGCAATATCGGCATCGGCGCCGACGGCACCGTGCAGCGCAGCGGCAACTGGATCGTCCGGACCCGCGGCGACTATGCCCGCAGCGGCATCGCCAGCCTCGTCCTGGACGGCGGGGCCGACCCCAACAAGGCGATCGCGATGATGCGCGAGATCGCGCCGCGGGTGATCGTCGTGGCGATGAGCCGGGGTGCCCTCAAGGTCGCCTCCACCCTGCCTTCGCGGCCGGACGGCATCGTCTTCGCCTCGGCCATGCTGGAGGAGGCGCGCCCGGCGCTCGGTGACGCGGCTGCGCTGCCGCCCATGCTGATCATCCAGCACCGCAAGGACAGCTGCCGGGTGTCGCTTCCGGAAGGGGCGGAGGCGTTCAAGGCCTGGGCCGGCCCGCGGGCGCGGCTGGTCTGGGTCGACGGGGGCAGTTCGACCGGCAATCCCTGCCAGGCCCGGGCCTATCACGGCTTCGTCGGGCGCGAGGGCGCGGTCGTCTCGGCGATCACCGGCTTCGCCGGCTCGCTGCGCTGAGGCTCGCCGGACCACGCAGCGGCGGCAGGCCGCTCAGAACAGCCTGGCGCCCTGCGGCACGTCCTGGTCGGGCGCGATCAGCACGACCTCGCCCTCGGCATCCGGCACGCCGAGGGTCAGCACCTCGGACATGAACTTGCCGATCTGCCGCGGCGGGAAGTTGACCACCGCCAGCACCTGCCGGCCCGGGAGATCCTCGGGCCGGTAATGGCGGGTGATCTGGGCCGAGGAGCGCTTGCGGCCGATCGTGCCGCCGAAGTCGATCACGAGCTTGATCGCCGGCTTGCGCGCTTCGGGATAGGGCTCCGCCTCGACGATCGTGCCGACGCGGATGTCCACCTTGAGGAAATCATCGAATACGATCGGGGCGGCGAGCTCGTCGGACGCCATGCTCAGAACTCCTCCCAGCCGCTATCGGCTTCGTTGACCACCGATTTGCGGGCGGGTGCGGCCGGCGGTTTGGCCGGCGGCGCGACGCGCGCCATGCGGTTCGCCATCGCCTTGAGCGCCGCGACCTCGGCGGTCGCCGCCGCCGAGACCGGCGCGGAGATCGCAGGCGCAGCGGCAGGCTTGGCCACGGGGTTGGCCACCGGGTTGGCCACGGAAGCGGCGACCGTCTTGGCCGCGGGCGCGGAGGCAGCATGCGCCGCCGCATCGGCACCGAGGCGGAAATGTCCGAGCAGCCTGGCGAGCCTGTCGGCCTCCTGCAGCAGCGACTGCGAGGCGGCGGTCGACTGCTCGGCCATGGCGGCGTTCTGCTGCGTCGCCTGGTCCATGTCGTTGACGGCGCCGTTGACCTCCTGCAGGCCGGCGGCCTGCTCCTGCGCCGCCGAGGAGATCTCGGCGACCAGCGAGGCGACGCGGGTGATCTCGCCCGACATCCGGGTCAGGGCGCTGCCGGTCTGGCCGACCAGCGACACGCCCTTCTCGACCTCCTCGAACGAGGCCGCGATCAGCCCCTTGATCTCCTTGGCAGCCGCGGCGGAACGCTGCGCCAGGGCCCGAACCTCGGAGGCGACCACGGCGAAGCCCTTGCCGGCCTCGCCGGCGCGCGCCGCCTCGACGCTGGCGTTGAGCGCCAGCAGGTTGGTCTGGAAAGCGATCTCGTCGATGACGCCGACGATCTGCGAGATTTCCTGCGCCGAGCGCTCGATCCCGCCCATCGCGGCGACCGCGTCGCGCACGATCTGGCCGGACTGCTCGGCCTCGCTCTTGACCTGGATCGTCGCGCTGTTGGCCTGGCGCGCGCCCTCGGCGGTCTGGCGCACGGTGGCGGTCAGCTGATCGAGGGCAGACGCCGTCTCCTCGACCGAGGAGGCCTGCTGCTCGGTGCGGTTGGCGAGGTCGTCGGCCGCCTGGCGGATCTCGCCCGCGCCGGTCTTCATGCTGTCGGCGTTGCTGGCGATCTGGCGCATGGTGCGCTCGAGATGCGCCATGGCGGCGTTGAAATCGCCCTTGAGCTTGGCGTATTCGGCGCTGAACGACGCCTCGATGCGGTAGGTCAGCTCGCCGGCCGTCAGCCGGTCGAGCCCCTCGCCCAGCGCCTCGACCACCACGGCCTGCTTGCGGGCCTCCTCGCTGCGCTGCGCCTCGTTGAGGGTGCGTTCGGCGTCGGCGACGCGGCGGTGCTCGCCCGCCTCGCTCTCGGCCTGTGCCTTCTCGGCCTCGATGCGGCGCTTCTCGACGGCGGCGTCGCGGAAGACCTCGAGCGAACGGGCCATCTCGCCGATCGAATCATGGCGCTCGCGATGCGCGATCTCGACCGCGAGATCGCCGGCGGCGAGCCCGGTCGCGGCCTCCGACAGGCTGGAGAGCATGCCTGCCGCGCGGCGGCTGAGCAGGAAGACCACAGCGAACAGCAGCAGCGACAGCGGGACCAACACCATCGCCACCTTCAGCGTCGTGGTGATGAAGGCGCGGTTGACGTCGTGGATGTGCATGCCGGCGCCGACGGCCCACTGCCACTCAGGTACGCCGACGACATAGGAGATCTTCAGCGACGGGTCGCTGTCGCCCGGCTTGACCCATTGATATTCGATATAGCCGGAGCCATCGGCCTTGGCGATGTCGATCATCTTGCGGACGAACAGCAGCCCGGTCGGATCGGCGAGGGTCGACATGTCGGTGCCGACGAGCTTCGGGCTGGCATGGGCGATGTTGATGCCGTCATAGCGGATGACGAACACGTAGTTGCCGTTGTCGAAGCGGGCATTGGTCACCGCGTCGATGGCGAGCTTGCGCGCCGACGCCTCATCGAGCTCGCCCTTCTTCACCCGTGCGACATAGGCGGCGATGGTCGAGGCGGCGGCGTCGACCGAGCTGGTCACCTCGGCCCGCTTCAACGCGACCATGTCCTTGCGCGCCTCGTAGAGGGTCACGCCGCCGCAGGAGGCCGCCAGCATGGCACCGAGCACGGCCACCAGGGCGAAGGACTGACCGATCGACAAGGATCGGAGGGCTTTGAGCACAGGCATCGCAAGGTCCAGTCGGTACAGGCATCGCACCCTCCCCGACCGGACACTAACGTCAGCTTAATATCGCCATGCTCTCGCCACGAATCAGCCGCGCTCAGATCGCGACGGCGTAGTCGTCGGGCGCCTCGGGCTGCATGCGCTCGCGCCGGCGCCGCTCGCGCCGGCCGCCGCAGAGCGCCCGTGCCAGCCCGCGCAGCGGAGCGGTCAGCCGGTGCACGTCCTCGACGCGCGCCATCACGCGGGCCGCCGTCTTCAGTTCGGCGTCGAGCTTGGCCATGGTGCGCGACAGCTCCGGCTCGTCGTCGACCAGCCAGGTTTCCATCACCCGGCTCATCAGCAGGACGGCACCGCGCGCCCGCACCGAGCCGAGCGAATCCTCGGTCGGGATGCCGGCGGAAGCCAGCATGTAGCGCCAGGAATTGGTGGCGCTGCGGCCGAAGGCGGCCAGCGCCAGCGGGTCGCGCCGCAATGCGACGAGCGCCGAACGCAGGCCGGCCTTGTAGGGCGCCAGCGCATCGAGGCGGCGCATCACCAGATCGAACATGCGCTCGCGATAGCTTTCGTCGCGCAGATCGTCCGAATTGCCGGCGAGAACGGCCTCGTCGGCCATGCGCGTCAGCCCGCCGAGGATAGCGAGCTTGGAGGGGAAGAGATTGCGCATCTCGGCGAGGCCGATCCCGGCCTCCTGCGCGATGTCGGGCAGCTCGATCGTGTCCCAGTCGCGGCTGGCCGCGAGCCGGAACAGCGCCTCGACGACGGCGCGGCGCGGGTCCGGGCGGGCGGCCCCGCCGGTGGCTTCGGACGAAACGGGCTTGCTGGCCATGGCTCTCTCCTTCGCGAAGGGCTGCTGTCGGAAAGCTGGGCCTCGTCGCGGCCGGGCGCAAGCCGGCGCGCTGTCGCGGCGCGCGTGGCCGGAGCCGGGAGGCCCGTTCCCGAGCCTCCCTCTCTAGGCTGCCGATGCGGCAGCGCGATGGCGGCTCAGCCGGCCAGTTCCTCGGCGCGCTTCTTGGCGGCGGCGACGGCGCGGCGCAGCAGCGGCGGCATGCCGTCCTGCTCGGCCATCAGCACCGCGAGCGCCGCGGCGGTGGTGCCGCCCGGCGAGGTCACGTTCTGGCGCAGGGTGGCGGGGGAGAGATCCGACTGGAACAGCAATTCGCCGGCACCTTCGACCGTGGCGCGCGCCAGCCGCTCGGCGAGGTCCGCCGGCAGGCCGACCGCGGCACCGGCCGCCGCCATGCACTCGACCAGATGGAAGACATAGGCCGGGCCCGAGCCGGAGACCGCGGTCACCGCGTCGATCAGCCCCTCGCTCTCCAGCCATTCGACCTTGCCGACGCCGGCGAGCAGCTGGTCGGCCATGGCGCGCTGCGCCGCGCTGACGCCCGGGCCGGCCGCGGCGGCGGTGATACCGCGCCCGACCGAGGCCGGCAGGTTCGGCATGGCGCGCACCATCGCGCCGGCATTCGGCAGGCGCTGGCCGAGATCGCCCAGCGTCTTGCCGGCGAGCACCGAGATCAGCAGCGTGCCGGGGCCGATCAGCGCCTGCACCGAAGGCGCCGCGGTGTCGAGCATCTGCGGCTTGGTCGCCAGCACCACGACCTCGGCCGGGGCGGGCTTCGCCGGGTTGACGTTCATGCCCTTCTCGGCGGCCAGGGCCGACATCGCCTCGCCGATATGCGGATCGATCAGGGTGATGCGATGGCCTTCGAGGCCGAGCTTGACCCAGCCCTCGAGCATGGCGCCGCCCATCTTCCCGGCACCGACGAGGACGAGCGACTGCGGAAGCTGGCTGGACATGGCGAATTCCTGTTTCGGCTGGGCGTGTCTGGACGCGGCGCGGCGCGTGCCGCCCAGAAAGCCCCGCGCCGCGCCGGGGTCAAGCCCGCGCGACGACGCGCCCGGCTCAGGCCTCGCCCATCGTCTCCAGCATCGCGCCTTCGAGGCCTTCGCGGGCGGTCTTGCCGGCCCAGACCACGAACTGGAAGGCCTGGTAATAGCGCTCGCAGGCCTCGACGGCCGCCTTGATCAGCGCCGCCGCCTGTTCCGCGGTCGGCTCCGCCCCACCCGAGAGCAGCAGCGCGTGGCGGTAGACCGCGACGTTCTCCGAGCTCCACAGGTCGAAATGGCCGAGCCAGAGCTGCTCGTTGATCAGGCCGATCAGCGTCATCACCTCGGGGCGGCGACGCTCGGGGATCTTGAGGTCGAAACCGCAGGCGACATGGATCGCCTCGACATCCGACAGCCAGGTGATCGCGACGTGATACTCGGTCCAGCCGCCGGTCACCGAGACCGAGAGCTCGTCGTCGCCGTCGCGGTCGAAGCTCCAGCTGTTGATGGCCGCGAGATGCTCGATCAGGTCGAGAGGGTTGGAAGGGCGTTCGAAGTCGGTGTCCAGATCAAGATCCATCATGCCCAGGGTCCAACCGCCGGAGGCCTGTGGCGCTCCGGCACGTTCGAGAACGGGAACACGGCGACTGGAAAAGCTCGGAGAACGCAACCCGACCTGGCTGCCGCTGACGGCCCGCCATCCGCCGGAAGCGCCGTTTTGGGCGGCAGTCCCGACGAATCACCTCTCTTCATCGACGATAGCGCCGGATTCACGACGAACCCAACACGCGACGCAGGCTCTGCGGATTCGACCCTGCGCTCAATCCCCGAACCGGACTGTCCACAAGGCTGACGGACCTTGCGGCAACAACCGCCCCGGACCTTACGGTCCTGCTCCGGTCAGCCCTGGCCGGCCTTGGCCTCGAGCGCGGCGAGGCGCGCGGCGAGCCGGTCGTTCTCCTCGCGGGCGAGCAGCGCCATCTCGCGCACCGCCTCGAACTCCTCGCGGGTGACCACGTCCATGTCGCGCAGGAGACGCTCGATCTGCGTCTTCACCACGGTCTCGACCTCGCGGCGCACGCCCTGGGCGGCGCCGGCGGCGTCGGTGGCGAGACGGGCGATGTCGTCGAGGATGCGGTTGCTGGTACTGACCATCGGAATGACTCCTGCGCTGCGGCACCCTGCGCTTGCGCGCGCTCCGCGCCGTCCAGATGCGCAGCAGATATGGCGAAGCCACCGCCCCAGCGCAATCGTGCCCCGTCCACGGCGCCGGCGGGCTGCGAACTGGACCGGGCGGGAATCAGGGCCTAGAACGGGCGGCGCAGGAGAGTTTCCGTCAAACAAGGCCCGCGTCGCAGCGGGCGGGAGGCGACATGTCGATTCCTTCTCGTGGCCTCGTGCGCGGCGCCGTCCTGGGCCCTGCGCTCGCCCTGGCGCTGGCCGGCTGCCAGGAAACCACCACCGCGGCGCGTCCGCGCGTCGATGCGCCCGGCATTCCGGTCTCGGTGCACAGCATTTCCGGCGCGCCGACGCAGGTGACCACCGCCTTCGCCAGCCTGCTCGGCGAGGCCGCGGCCGAGCGCAAGATGGAGATCGTGCCCGGCGACAAGCCCGCGCGTTTCCGGGTGCGCGGCTACCTCACCGCCCAGCCGACCGAAGACGGCCAGACCGCCCTCGCCTTCGTCTGGGACGTCTATGACGAGAAGCGCAAGCGCGCCCAGCGCGTGCAGGGCGAGAGCATCGGCCGGCGCAGCGGCGGCGGCGATCCCTGGTCCGGCATCGACCAGACCATCGTCGCCAAGGCGGCCTCCGATTCGATGGACGCGATCGCCGGCTTCCTGACCACAAGCCCGTCCGGCCCAGCCGAAGGCACGCGCACCGCCAAGGCCACGGACTGACGAAGCCGCTGACCGACGCAGTCACGCACTGAACGCTTCGCGGCCGCCGAAAGGCGGCCGCTGCTGTTACCGCAGCGCAACATTTGCATGACGGCCATCGCGACGATCGGTCGACTCGGCGTCATCGCGCTGTTATGAGCCCTTCGAAACTGGGGTGCCCCCCGCGCCCCCCGAGCTCTTCAGCGTTTCTGGTGCGTCCCGGCATGCCCTCTCCGTTCAAAGTCGTCGCCGGCAACTCCAACCGCCCCCTCGCCGAAGCGATCTGCGCGCATCTGGAGGTCCCGCTGGCCCGGGCGCAGGTGAAGCGCTTCGCCGACATGGAGGTCTTCGTCGAGATCCAGGAGAACGTCCGCGGCCAGGACGTCTTCGTGATCCAGTCGACCTCCTTCCCGACGAACGACCATCTTATGGAGCTCCTGATCATCGTCGATGCGCTGCGCCGCTCCTCGGCCAAGCGCATCACGGCGGTGATCCCCTATTTCGGCTATGCCCGCCAGGACCGTCGCGCCTCGGGCCGCACGCCGATCTCGGCCAAGCTCGTCGCCAACCTGATCACCCATGCCGGAGTCGACCGCGTCCTGACGCTCGACCTGCATGCCGGGCAGATCCAGGGCTTCTTCGACATCCCCACCGACAACCTGTTCGGCGCGCCGCTGATGGCGCGCGACATCAAGGACCGGCTGGACTGGAAGAACGCCATGGTCGTCTCGCCGGATGTCGGCGGCGTGGTGCGCGCCCGCGCGCTGGCCAAGCGCATCGACGCGCCGCTCGCCATCGTCGACAAGCGCCGCGACCGGCCGGGCGAATCCGAGGTGATGAACATCATCGGCTCGGTCGAGGGCCGCTCCTGCATCCTGCTCGACGACATCGTCGATTCCGGCGGCACGCTGGTGAATGCGGCCGACGCCCTGCTCGAGCAGGGCGCCCGCGAGGTGTATGCCTACATCACCCATGGCGTGCTCTCCGGCGGCGCCGTCGCCCGCATCGCCAACTCCAAGCTCAAGGAGCTGGTGATCTCCGACTCGATCATGCCGACCGAGGCCGTGAAGGTCGCGCGCAACATCCGCGTCATCTCGATCGCCCAGCTGATGGGCGAGGCGATCCATCGCACCGCCGCCGAGACGAGCGTGTCCAGCCTGTTCGACTGATGGCGGCCGGGCGCGCCCTGGTCCTGTTCTCCGGCGGACAGGATTCCACCACGGCGCTCGCCTGGGCGCTCGCACGCTTCGATGCGGTCGAGACCGTCGGCTTCGACTACGGCCAGCGCCACCGCGTCGAGCTGGCCTGCCGCGAGACCATCCGCCGGGCGCTGCCGCATGTCGTGCCCGAGCTGGCGACGCGCCTCGGCCGGGACCACATGCTCGACCTCGCCTCGCTGGGCGCGATCTCCGAGACCGCCCTGACCCGCGAGGCCGAGATCGGCTTCGCCGAGACCGGCCTGCCCACCACCTTCGTGCCGGGCCGCAACCTGATCTTCCTGACCTTCGCGGCCGCCCTCGCCTATCGCCGCGACTGCCGCCACATCGTGCTCGGCGTCTGCGAGACCGACTATTCCGGCTATCCCGACTGCCGGGACGACACGGTCAAGGCGATGCAGGTGGCGCTCGGGCTCGGCCTCGACCGCCGGCTGGTGCTGCACACCCCGCTGATGTGGCGCGACAAGGCCCAGACCTTCGCGCTCGCCCGCCGGCTCGGCGGCGAGCCCCTGCTCGACCTCGTGGTCGAGGAGAGCCATAGCTGCTATCTCGGCGATCGCGAGACGCGGCACGCCTGGGGCTATGGCTGCGGCCATTGCCCGGCATGCGATTTGCGAGCAAAAGGTTTCGCCGCCTACGAACTGGCCCCCGACGACAGCGGACCGCACCATGACGATTGACCGGCAACGGCGCCTCGAGGGCCTGATCGCGCTCGTGCTCTTCGCGCTCACCATTCCGGCCGCCAACTGGCTGATCGCCAATGCCGGCACGGTCTGCGTGCCGCAGGGCCCCTGCCTCGTGCCCGTGGCGCCCGGCCTCAAGGCACCGAGCGGCGTGCTGATGATCGGCCTCGCTCTGGTGCTGCGCGACATCGTCCAGCGCCGGCTCGGCACCTATGTCGGCCTCGGCGCCATTGCGGTCGGCACGATCATCTCCGGCTTCCTCGCCCCGCCGGCGATCGTGGTCGCCTCGATGACCGCCTTCCTGCTCTCCGAGCTCGCCGACTTCGCGGTCTACACACCGCTGCAGCGGCGCAACCTCGTGCTCGCCGTCGCCGCCTCCGGGGTGATGGGGCTGGTGGTCGACAGCATCGTCTTCCTCCAGCTCGCCTTCGGCAGCCTCGACTTCCTCGCCGGGCAGATCGTCGGCAAGGCCTGGATGGTGCTGCTCGCCTTGCCGTTGGTGCACTGGCTGCGTCGGCGCGACGAGCGCCTGGGGCTGATGCCGGCGTGAATAAAGGCCGTCAGCAGGGCCCGGAGCCGGCTTAACGACCGCTTCACGCCTTGCGGCGATGCTCGACGGATTCCGACCGGCGAGCCCTCCCATGATGCGACTACCGGACTCCGTAGCGCGCCTGCAATCGCTCCAGAATGCGATCCTCGTCGCAATCACCCGCGGCGAGCCCCTCGCCACGGTCATGGACCATCTCTGTCGGCAGGTGGAGGCGATCGCGCCGGGCGTGACCTGCTCGGTCCTCGCCCGCACGCCGGACGAACGGCTTCTCACCCTCGCCGCCCCCAGCCTGCCCTCCTCCTATGCCGCCTTCGTCGACGGGTTGCCGATCGGCCCGCGGGTCGGCTCCTGTGGCACCGCGATCTTCCGCGGCGAGCAGGTCGAGGTCACCGACATCGCCACCGACCCTCTCTGGGACGGCTACCGCGACGGCGTCCTGGCGCTCGGTATGCAGGCCTGCTGGTCGAGCCCGATCGTGGCGCGCGACGCCCGCGTCGTCGGCAGCTTCGCCTTCTACTATCGCGAGAAGCGCGGGCCGACCGGCTTCGAGCGCCGCATCGTCTCGGCCTGCGTGCATCTCTGCGCCATCGCGATCGAGCATGACGAGGTCAATGCCCGCAACCATCGCCTCGCCTATTTCGACACGCTGACCGGCCTGCCCAACCGCGCGCGCTTCAACGAGGCGATCACGGCCCTCGGCGCGCGCGGCCCGAGCCGCTACGGGCTGATGATGATCGACATCGATCGCCTGAAGGCGGTCAACGACACGCTCGGCCACGCCATCGGCGACCGGCTGATCGAGGCGGTGGCGTCACGCATCGCCGGCGTCGTCGGCAAGGACAATGTCTTCCGCATCGGCGGCGACGAATTCGCAGCCCTGCTGCCCCATTGCAGCCGCGCCGCCGATCTGCGCTCCGCCGCCAGCGCCATCCTGCGCAGCATGCAGGGCGCGGTCGACTGCGACGGCAGCCGGATCAACCCGAGCGTGACCATGGGCGGCACGCTCGCCGGGGAGGACGGCACCGATGTCGCCGTGCTGCGCCAGAACGTCGACTTCGCCCTCTATCACGCCAAGGAGCACAAGCGCGGCGGCTTCGTGCGCTTCCATCACGAGCTGCGCACCTCGATGACGCGCCGCCTCCAGACCATCCGCCGCGTCGACGAGGCGCTGAACGACGCCCGGATCGTCCCGCACTACCAGCCGGTGGTGCATCTCGCGAGCGGGCGCATCCGCGGGCTGGAGGCGCTGGCGCGCCTGCGCCTGGCCAATGGCGATATCGTCTCCGCCGGCGAATTCCACGAGGCGCTGCAGGATCCCGGAATCGGCTACCGCCTCTCGAGCCAGATGCTCTCGGCCGTCGCCGCCGACATGCTGCGCTGGCAGCGGGAAGGCATCGCCATCGCCTCGGTCGGCATCAACGTGACCGCCGCCGACTTCCTCAAGGGCGATCTCGTGCCGCGCATCGTGCGCACCTTCGGCCGGGCCCGGCTGCCGCTGGAGCAGCTGGTGGTCGAGATCACCGAGCAGGTGATCATGGGCGACCGGCTCGACGGCGTCGCGCGCACCATCGCCATGCTGCGCGAGCGCGGCATCACCGTGGCGCTCGACGATTTCGGCACCGGCTTCGCCTCGCTGACCCATCTGCTCGACTTCCCCGTCGACGTCATCAAGATCGACCGCTCCTTCATCGGCGGTCTCGACACGGGCGCGCGCAGCAACGCCATCGTCGGCGCGCTGGTCGGCATGGCCGAGAGCCTCGGGGTGCGCATCGTCGCCGAGGGCATCGAGACACGCGAGCAGGAAAGCCGCCTGCGCGCCATGGGCTGCGAGCTCGGCCAGGGCTTCCTCTATTCGCAGGCCGTGCCGACCGACATGGTCGGCATGCTGGTAGAGCGGCTCGGCACGACCGCCGCGCCGGGCGCCGCCAGCGCCGCCTGAGACAGGCTTCCTGCCGCCCCTCCGCCCTTTCGGGGTTGAGATCGTGCGCCTTTTCGCCTATGAGGCAGCCAGCGCTCCACTGACACCCTTGGAGGCAGGGGCGCTGATCGGAAAGGGCCGCCGCCAGGCGGCCTTGTCATTTAGCAAGGATGCACATCATGACCGCCGTGAAGCAGATTCAGGCTTCGACGCGCGCCCAGGTCGGCAAGGGGGCCGCCCGGGCTGTTCGCCGTCAGGGCCTCACCCCCGCCGTGATCTACGGTGCGGGCGAAGCGCCCGTCGCCATCGCGCTCGACGCCAACAAGACCCGCCAGATGATCTATGCCGGTCACTTCCTGACCACGCTGTTCGAGATCGACGTGGACGGCAACAAGACCCGTGTCATCCCGCGCGACTACCAGCTCGATCCCGTCAAGGACACGCCGCTGCACGTCGACTTCCTGCGCGTTTCGGCCGGCCAGACCGTCAAGGTCCAGGTCCCGGTCCACGTCGTCGGCCAGGACGCCTCGCCCGGCCTGAAGAACGGCGGCACCATGCAGATCGTCGAGCACACCGTCGAGATCGAAGTCTCGCCGGAGCGCATCCCGGACGCGCTCGAAGTCTCCGTCGAGGGTCTCGAGGTCGGTGACACGCTGCACGGCAATGCGCTCAAGCTGCCGGCCGGCGTCACCCTGACCGGCGACCGCGACTCGCTCGTGCTGGTCACGATCGTGCCGCCGACCGTCGACGCCGAGCCCGCCGAGGCCGAAGCCCCCGAGGCGTGAGCCCGGCGCTCGACCGAGCGGACGAACGACACTCGCGGACGGCCGGGCATGCCCGGCCGTTTTGCTATCGACGGCATGAGATGCGGGACAGGACGCGATGCTGATCTTCGCCGGCCTCGGCAATCCGGGCGCGCGCTATGCCCGCAACCGGCACAATATCGGCTTCATGGCGCTGGAGGCGATCGCCCGTGCGCACCGCGCCGCGCCCTGGCGCGCCCGCTTCCAGGGCCAGGCGGCGGAGGCCGTCATCGGCGGCGAGAAGGTGCTGCTGCTGATGCCGCAGACTTATATGAACGAATCCGGCCGGGCGATCGGCGAGGCTGCCCGCTTCTTCAAGGTCGCCCCGGCTGACGTGGTCGTCTTCCACGACGAGCTCGACCTCGCCCCGGCCAAGCTGCGGGTGAAGCTCGGCGGCGGCAATGCCGGCCATAACGGGCTGCGCTCGACCACGGCGGCCATCGGCAACGAATACCGCCGCGTGCGCATGGGCATCGGCCATCCCGGCGACAAGGCGCTGGTCCACGCCTATGTGCTGAACGATTTCGGCAAGGCGGAGGAGCCCTGGGTCGAGGATCTGTGCACGGCCTGCGCCGACAATGCCGCACTGCTCGCCGCCCATGACGACGCCAGCTTCCAGAACAAGGTCCACCTGTTCATGGAGGCGCACGGCCATGGCGCGGTGAAGCGGCTCGGCGAAAAGCCGGACTGAGCCCGCCGCGCAGGGCGGCCTCGCCGCTCCCGACCTTGTCTTTTGCGGCCGCGCCCCCAATAACGCGCCGCAGCAGCGAGCATCACAGTTTCCCGCGCCGGCATCGCCCGCCGCGGCCAGAGGACGAGCGATCATGGGCTTCAAATGCGGCATCGTCGGCCTGCCGAACGTCGGCAAGTCGACCCTCTTCAACGCGCTGACGCAGACGGCGGCGGCCCAGGCCGCGAACTATCCGTTCTGCACGATCGAGCCCAATGTCGGCGACGTCGCCGTGCCGGACGCCCGCCTGGAGCAGCTCGCCGCCATCGCCGGCTCCAAGGACATCATCCCGACGCGCCTGACCTTCGTCGACATCGCCGGCCTGGTGCGCGGCGCCTCGCGCGGCGAAGGGCTCGGCAACCAGTTCCTCGCCAATATCCGCGAATGCGACGCCATCGCCCATGTGGTGCGCTGCTTCGAGGACGGTGACATTACCCATGTCGAGGGCCGCATCTCGCCGGTCGACGACATCGAGACCATCGAGACCGAGCTGATGCTCGCCGATCTCGAAAGCCTGGAAAAGCGCGTCGTGCCGCTGGAGAAGAAGGCCAAGTCCGGCGACAAGGAGGCCAAGGAAGCGCTCGACCTGATGAACCGCTGCCTGGTCCTGCTGCGCGACGGCAAGCCCGCGCGCCTGGTCGAGACCTCGGCCGACGAGCGCAGCGCCTTCGAGCAGCTCGGCCTGCTCTCGTCCAAGCCGGTGCTCTATGTCTGCAATGTCGAGGAGGCCAGCGCCGACAAGGGCAACGCCTTCACCGAGAAGGTCCGCGAACGGGCGGCCCAGGAGGGCGCGGTCGCGGTCGTGGTCTCGGCCAAGATCGAGAGCGAGATCGCGGTGCTGCCGCCCGAGGACCAGAAGGACTATCTCGAAGCCGTCGGCCTGGCCGAACCCGGCCTCAATCGCGTCATCCGCGCCGGCTATGCGCTGCTCAACCTCGTGACCTACTTCACCGTAGGCCCGAAGGAGGCGCGCGCCTGGACGATCGAGAAGGGCACAAAGGGCCCGCAGGCCGCCGGCGTGATCCACACCGACTTCGAGAAGGGCTATATCCGCGCCGAGACCATCGCCTTCGACGACTATGTCGCGCACAAGGGCGAATCCGGGGCGCGCGAGGCCGGGAAGTTCCGCCTCGAGGGCAAGGAATATGTCGTCGCCGATGGCGACGTGCTGCATTTCCGCTTCGCCAACTGACCGGGATTTCGAGGCCGCCATGCGCTATTTCGAGGACTTCGTCGTCGGAGAGGTCGTCGAGGCTGGCGGCATCGACGTCTCGCAGGACGACCTGATCGCCTTCGCCTCGCGCTTCGACGCGCAATCCTTCCACACCGACCCGGTGGCGGCGAAGGCGAGCTTCGGCGGCACGCTGATCGGCTCGGGCTGGCATGCCTGCGGCCTGCTGATGCGGCTGATGGCGCAGACCTTCCTGCTCGATTCCGCCTCCATGGGCGCGCCGGGCGTCGAGGAGGTCAAATGGCTGCGTCCGCTGCTGCCGGGCGAGCATGTCCGGCTGCGGCGCACCACGGTCGAGGCCAAGGAATCGCGCTCGCGGCCGCAGATGGGCCTGGTGCTGTTCCGGCTCGAATTGCTGGGGCGTGACGACAAGCCGATCGTCGAGCAGACCAACTGGATCATGATCGGCCGTCGCGGCTCGGATTTCGCCGCCCCGCGCGGCGATTGGCTCGCCCACCCGCCGGTCTACCGTGCCCCTGCCGAGCCCTGCGACCCCGAGCCCGCGCCCGGCGAGACCCCGCCGGCGCGCTTCTTCGAGGAGATCGAGGTCGGCGAGAGCCATGAGCTCGGCAGCCTCGCCTTTCCCGAGCACGAGATCGTCGCCTTCGCCCGCGCCTTCGACCCGCAGCCCTTCCACATGGACGCCGAGGCGGCCCGCGCCAGCGCCTTCGGCGGGCTGTGCGCCTCGGGCTGGCATACGGCGGCCGGCTGGATGGCGACGATGGTGGTGCACCGGCGCCGGCAGGAGGCCGCCTATGCCGCGGCCTTCGGCGGGCAGGACGCGCCGCGCCTCGGCCCCTCCCCCGGCTTCCGCAATATGCGCTGGCTGAAGCCGGTCTTTGTCGGCGACCGGATCACCTACCGCTCGACCGTGATCGGCAAGCGCGTCAGTGCCTCGCGGCCGCAATGGGGCCTGTTCTTCCACCGCAACAGCGGCGTGAACCAGAACGGCGAGGAGGTCTTCGGCTTCGACGGCTGCGTCTTCGTCGAGCGCCGCAGCGGCTGATCAGGAGGCCCGGCGGTCGGCTTCGCCCGGCCCCAGCGCGCATTCGATGCGGTCGCGCCCGTTGCGCTTGGCGGCGTAGAGCGCGCTGTCGGCCCAGCCATAGATCTCGGTCGCAGACGCCGGCAGGATGCAGGCGCACAGGCCGATCGAGACGGTGACGCGGCCGAGCTGCCCGCTCGCATCCACGCGCCCCCAGGCGATGGCGCCGAGCCGCGCACGGATCGCCTCGGCCGCCGCGAATGCCGCCTCCGGATCGGCCCCCGGCAACAGCAGCGCGAATTCCTCACCGCCGATGCGCGCAGCCTGGCCATAGCCCTCGCGAACCTCGGCCGCGATCGCATCGGCGATCAGCCCGAGGCAGGCATCGCCGGCGAGATGGCCGAAGCGGTCGTTGATGCCCTTGAACTGGTCGACATCGACCAGGAGAAGCGCCAGCCGGCCGGTGCGGCCGGCCTCCGCCTGCAGGCGCTCCATGAAACTGCGGCGATTGGCGAGGCCGGTCAGCGCGTCGGTGCTGGCCAGCTTGGCCAGCTCGCCATTGGCGGCACGCAGCGCCTCCTGCATGGCGAGCAGCTCGATCTGCTGGCGCTTGGCCATGGTGATGTCGGCGTGGATGAAGCAGCCGATGCCGTCCGAGGCGTGGCGGGCGATCACCCGCCGCCAGCGCTGGCCCGGCAGTTCGAGCTCCAGCGGCGCGCCGTCATAGCGCAGCCCGTTGCGCACGCTCACCGGCGCGCTGCCGCCGGCGCTGGCACCGCGCCAGCAATCGGCGATGATCTCGTCGAGGCTGACGCCGACGATCGGGCGGTCGGCCGGGATGTCGTAGAGCTGGCGGAAGGCGTCGTTGGCCGCGACGATGCGATCCTGCGCGTCGAGCAGCGTCGCGCCGTCGGGAATATAGCTCAGCGCCTCGATCGCCGGGATCGCCGCCACGGGCACGGCCGGGGCAGCCGCATCGCCTGAGGCGAGCAGTTGCCAGAGCCTGACGCGGTTGCCGCCGGGCGAGCGCAGGGAGGAGGCGCGCAGGCGCCGGCCGCAATGCAGGAACTCGAAGGGCTGGGTCTGGCCGTCATGGCGCGCCACGCCCTCGGCGACATAGCGCTCCAGCTCGGCCAGTTCCTCGCCCTCCAGCCGCACGGCGTAGAAGCGGCGGAGATTGTCGGCATAGCTCTCGCCGGGATGGATCGCGCCGGCATGCTCGGGGAAGAAATGCAGGAAGGTCCGGTTCCAGCCGACGGCCCGGTGATCGCCATCGTACTCGCATGCCCCGATGCCGAGCAGGTCCAGCGACTCATACAGGTAGCGCGACACTTCCATGGACTGGCTTATGGCACCGGCCGGTTAACGACAGGTGAGACGCCGTTTCCGGCGTCCCGGGCATGGTTTCCGCTTTCTCTCAGCCCAGCTTGCCGTAGCCGGCGAACCTGGCGGTGACGCGCTCCATCTCCTCCGCGTCGAGGATGGCGGGCTCGAGCCCCGAGGCGAGCAGGTCGAGATACTGCCCCGCCAGGTTCTCGACCTCGGCGACGATGCCGTGCGCGCCGGCCAGCGTGGCGCCGAGCGCGATGACGCCGTGATTGGCGAGCAGAACCGCCTTGCGGCCCTCCAGCGCCTTCACCGCATTGGCCGCCAGCTCCGGCGAGCCGAAGGTGGCGTAGTCGGCGCAGCGCACATCGGCGCCGCCGCAGAGCGCGATCATGTAGTGGAAGGCCGGGATGCCCTTGCGGGCGCAGGACAGCGCGGTGGCGCGTGGTGAATGGGTGTGCACGATCGCCTCGGCGTCGGGCCGCGCCTTGTAGATCTCGGTGTGGAAAGGCCATTCCGACGAGGGCTTGCGCTCGCCGGAGAGCACCTTCCCGTCGAGCGCCAGATGGATCAGGTCCTGCGGGCGCGTTTTGGCATAGGGCAGGCCCGACGGGGTGATCAGCAGCCCGTCGCCGAAGCGCGCCGAGACATTGCCGGATTTCGACGGGCAGTACCCGGCCCTGTCGATCGCCTGCGCCACCTCGACGATGGCTTCTCTCAATGCGGTCTCGGTCATCTGTCCTGCCTCGGGGCATGCTCGGGGAAGAGACGGCGCAGGCCGTCGGAACTGGCGGGCGCGATGCCGCGCTCGGTGATCAGCCCGGTGACGAGCCGGGCCGGCGTGACGTCGAAGGCCGGGTTCGCCGCCGGGCTGCCCGGAGCGACGACCCGGACGAGCGAAGGCTCACCCTCGCCCGCCTGGCCGAGGAGATGCGTCACCTCCTGCGGCGAGCGCTCCTCGATCGGGATCTCGGCGAGCCCGTCGCTCAGGCGCCAGTCGATCGTCGGCGAGGGCAGCGCTACATAAAAGGGCACGCCGTTGTCCTGCGCCGCCAGCGCCTTGAGATAGGTACCGATCTTGTTGGCGACATCGCCGGTCGCCGTGGTGCGGTCGGTGCCAACGATCACCATGTCGACCTTGCCGTGCTGCATCAGGTGCCCGCCGGCATTGTCGACGATCACGGTGTGCGGCACGCCATGGGCGCCGAGCTCATAAGCGGTGAGCGCCGCGCCCTGGTTGCGCGGCCGCGTCTCGTCGACCCAGACATGCACTGACAGCCCGGCATCGTGCGCCCTGTAGATCGGCGCCAGCGCCGTACCCCAATCGACGGTGGCGAGCCAGCCGGCATTGCAATGGGTGAGGATGTTGACCGGCGCTCCGGGAGGCTTGCGTGCCGCCACGGCCGCGATCAGCCCGAGCCCGTGCTCGCCGATCGCCCGGCACAGGGCCACGTCCTCGTCGCAGTTCGCCGCCGCCTCGGCCGCCGCGGCGGCAGGGCGCTCGCGCGGCGGCAGGGGGGCCAGGACATCGCGCATCCGTGCCAGCGCCCAGTGCAGGTTGACCGCGGTCGGCCGCGTCGCGCCGAGGATGGAGAGCGCGTCCGCCAGCGCCGCGTCGCCGGGATCCGCGCGCATCGCCAGGGCGACGCCATGGGCCGCCGTCGCGCCGATCAGCGGCGCACCGCGCACCACCATGGTCGAGATCGCCTCGGCCGCCTCGGCGAGGCTGGCGAGACGGCGCGTCGCGAAGCGGAAGGGCAGCAGCGTCTGGTCGATGACCATGACGGCCGCCCCGCCCTCCTCGGGCCAGATCGTCCGGTAATGGCGCCCCGCGATCCGCATTCGCGCGTCAGTGCCCGTCGAAGGAAACCAGCGTGCGCACCGGCACGCCGAGCCGGCGGATGCGCTCGGCGCCGCCGAGTTCCGGCAGGTCGACGATGAAGCAGGCCGCCACCACCTCGGCGCCGAGCGAGGCGAGCAGTTTCACGGCGCCTTCGGCCGTGCCGCCCGTCGCCACCAGATCGTCGACCAGCAGCACGCGCTCGCCGCGGGCCACCGCGTCGCGATGCACCTCGATCTCGTCGGTTCCGTATTCGAGCGCATAGCTCATGCTGACCGTCTCGTGCGGCAGCTTGCCCTTCTTGCGCACCGGCACGAAGCCGGCCGAGAGCTGATGCGCCACGGCGCCGCCGAGGATGAAGCCGCGCGCCTCGATGCCGGCGATCTTGGCGATCTTCAGCCCGGCGAAGGGCTGGACCAGTTCGTCCACGGCGCGGCGGAAAGCCCTCGCGTCGCCGAGCAGCGTGGTGATGTCGCGGAACTGGATGCCCGGCTTCGGATAGTCGGGAATCGTCCGGATCGCATTCTTCAGATCGGCGAGCGCGCTGCGGTCCATCACAGGGTATCCATCGGCTGGGGCGTCTCTCTTAGAGCCAATCCCGGCGCGATGGAAACGCCGCAGACGCCGACCGGCCGCGATACCGGCCAGTGCGGCTCAGCTCCGCCCCGCCAGCACCCGGCCCGCGACCGCGTCGAGCTTCGCCAGCAGCGCCGGGTCGCGATGCTCCGGCGCGGTGACGATCGCGAAGTCGAGCGCCGTGTGGGAGCCCGCCGGACAGGGCTCGCGCTCCGCGGGGAAGTCGCGGGCCAGCCGCGCCACCAGCCGGCGCGCCTTGTCGGCATTGGCGTGCAGCACGGCGATGACCGCGGCGACGTCGACTGCCGCATGCTCCTCGTGCCAGCAGTCATAGTCCGTCACCATCGCGACCGTCGCATAGGTGATCTCGGCCTCGCGGGCGAGCTTGGCCTCCGGCATCGCGGTCATGCCGATCAGGTCGTAACCGAGGGCCTTGTAGGTCAGCGATTCCGCCCGCGTCGAGAACTGCGGGCCTTCCATGGTGACCAGCGTCCCGCCCTTGACGAAGGGCAGCGCCTCGGCGCTCGCCGCCTCCGCCAGCCGCTCCTGCAGGCGCGGGCCGACCGGATGGGCCAGCGAGACATGGGCGACGCAGCCCTTGCCGAAGAAGGAGCTCGCCCGGCCGGCGGTGCGGTCGACGAACTGGTCGACCAGCACCAGAAGCCCCGGATAGAGCTCGGCTTTGTAGGAGCCGCAGGCCGAGAGCGAGACGAGATCGGTCACCCCCGCGCGCTTCAGCACGTCGATATTGGCGCGATAATTGATCTCGGAGGGCGGGATCGCATGGCCACGGCCATGGCGCGGCAGGAAGACGATCTTGGTCTGCCCCATCCGCCCGATGCGCAGCACGTCGGAGGGCTCGCCCCAGGGGCTCTCGATCCGCTCCTCGCGCAGCTCGCTCAAGCCGGGCAGGTCGTAGATGCCCGACCCGCCGATGATGCCTAGAACCGCCTCAGCCATCGTCCACCCTTCCCGCAACACGTCACCGACCAGGATCGGAAGTTTGTGACGGGCGTGCAATCGCCCGGCCCCGCTCGATCCGTCACCGCCCAAAAAAGAAGGGCCCCGTCACCGGGGCCCTCGTCGAAATGCGCGCGTCACGGCTGGCTCAGTGAGCCGCGCCCTGGCCCGGCATGCGCGACCACACCTTCTTCTTGGTGTAGTAGAGCAGCCCCGCGAAGATCATCAGGAAGAGCATGACCTGCAGGCCGAGGCGCTTGCGGGCCTCGAGATGCGGCTCGGCCGCCCAGACCATGAAGGCCGTGACGTCCTTGGCGTACTGCGCCGCCGTCTCCGGAACCTGAGCGGTGCCGTCCGGCCCCTTCGGATACTCGACCTGCCCGTCATTGAGCGGGTTCGGCATCGCGAGCAGATGGCCCGGCATATAGGTGTTGTAGTTCTGGCCCGGCAGCAACGTGGTGCCGGCCGGCGGCTCGGTGTAGCCGGTCAGCAGCGCCTTGACGTAGTCCGGCCCCTGCTCCTGGTACTGGGTGAAGATGTCGAAGACGAACCAGGGGAAGCCGCGCTCATAGGTGCGGGCCTTGGCCAGCATCGACAGGTCCGGCGGATAGGCGCCGCCATTGGCGGCGCGGGCTGCCATCTCGTTCGGGAACGGCGACGGGAACGCGTCGGCCGGGCGGCCGGGCCGCTCGAACATCTCGCCCTGCTCGTTCGGGCCGTCCTTGATCTGGTAGGTCGCGGCCAGCGCCTGCACCTGCGAGGCGGTGAACTCCGGCCCGCCCGGCTGCGACAGGTTGCGGAAGCGCACCATGCTCATCGCATGGCAGCTCGCGCAGACTTCCTTGGCGACCTTGAAGCCGCGCTGCAGCTGCGCGCGGTCGAACTTGCCGAACGGGCCGGAGAAGGACCAGGTCTCGCGCGGCGGGTTGATGCGATCGCCGGCGGCCGAGGCCGGGCCGGTGAAGGCGGCGATCGAGAGGCCCGCGGCCATGGCCGCGACGGAAAGGCGGAGCGACATCTTGCTCATGGTCTCGTCAGCCCTTGGACTGCGGTTCGGCGGCGGTGGCGGCGGCGATGCGCGCCCCCGAGCCGCTCAGAACGCTATCGGCGATGGAGGTGGGCAGCGGCGCGGGCCGCTCGAAGATTCCGATCACCGCAAGCGCCACGAAGTAACCGAAATACAGCACCGTGAAGATCTGCGAGGCGATGACGTAGCCGCCCTCGGCCGGCATGGCGCCGAGATAGCCCAGGCCGATGCAGACGATGACGAAGGCCCAGAAGAACTGGCGGGCGATCGGGCGGTAGGTCATCGACTTGACCTTGGAGGTGTCGAGCCAGGGCAGGAAGGCCAGCACGACGATCGCGGAGCCCATGGCGATGACGCCGCCGAGCTTGTCCGGGATGGCGCGCAGGATCGCATAGAAGGGCAGGAAGTACCATTCCGGCACGATATGCGCAGGCGTCGCCGCCGGGTTCGCCGGGATGTAGTTGTCGGCGTGGCCGAGATAGTTCGGCTGGTAGAAGACGAAATAGGCGAACAGGATCATGAAGCAGACCATGCCGAACACGTCCTTGACCGTCGCATAGGGCGTGAACGGGACGGTGTCCTTGGCGTAGTCCTTCACCTCGACGCCGGTCGGGTTGTTCTGGCCGACATGATGCAGCGCCCAGATGTGCAGCACGACCACGCCGAAGATCATGAACGGCAGCAGGTAGTGCAGGGCGAAGAAGCGGTTCAGCGTCGGATTGTCGACCGAGTAACCGCCCCAGAGGAAGGTCACGATCGTCTCGCCGACCACCGGAATGGCCGAGAACAGGTTGGTGATGACGGTAGCGCCCCAGAAGGACATCTGGCCCCAGGGCAGCACGTAGCCCATGAACGCCGTCGCCATCATCAGCAGGAAGATGACCACGCCGAGGATCCACAGCACCTCGCGCGGCGCCTTGTACGAGCCGTAGTACAGGCCGCGGAACATGTGGATGTAGACCGCGATGAAGAACATCGAGGCGCCGTTGGCGTGCAGGTAGCGCAGCAGCCAGCCATAGTTCACGTCGCGCATGATGTGCTCGACGGAGTTGAACGCCATCGCGGCGTTCGGCGTGTAGTGCATCGTCAGCACGATGCCGGTGATGATCTGCGCCACCAGCATGAACACGAGGATGCCGCCGAAGGTCCACAGATAGTTGAGATTGCGCGGCACCGGATAGGACACCGCCGAGTCATGCGTCAGCCGCACGATCGGCAGGCGCGCATCGAGCCAGCGCTCGATCCCCGTCTTCGGTTGATAGGTGCTGTGACCGCTCATACTGCTCGCCTCAAGCTCTCATGATTCCGCGCGATGCCGACTTCCGCTACCGGAGCTCAGCCGATCTTGATCTTGGTGTCAGCGGTGAACGCGTAGGGCGGCACCGGCAGGTTCAGGGGAGCCGGGCCCTTGCGGATGCGGCCGGACGAATCGTAGTGCGAACCGTGGCAGGGGCAGAACCAGCCGTCGAAATCGCCCTTCGGGTCGCCGGGCGCATTGCCGAGCGGCACGCAGCCGAGATGGGTGCAGTTGCCATAGACCACCAGGAACTGCTCGTGGCCGGCCTTGACGCGGTCGGCGTCGGCCTGCGGGTCCGGCAGGGTCGCGACGTTGACGGCGCGCGCCTCGTCGATCTCCTTCTTGGTGCGGTGACGCACGAAGATCAGCTTGCCGCGCCAGAACAGCTTGATCGCCTGGCCTTCCGCGATCGGGGCCAGATCGAGGTCGATCGGTGCGCCGGCGGCGACGGTCTGCGCGTCGGGGGCGAGCTGGCTGACCAGCGGCACCAGGACGGCGCCCGCACCGACGACGCCGGCGGCGGCGGTGGTCAGCATCAGAAAGTCGCGGCGGGTGGGTTCGGTGCCAGTGCTATCGGTCGCGTGCGCCACGATCCTGTTCCCTGCTCGGCCGCCGGCGCTCACGGCCGGCTGAATAACGACATGCGTCCGCATAGGACGCGCGCCACCCTCCCCTGCGGGACAGGCGTCGCCTGCGCGCTCTTTGACATGCAGTTTTGTCGAAGTCTACTGTTGCTCGCGCCGCATGCACCTGCATTAGCGCCGCAGGTGCCGGAGACCGCGCCAGCCCCGACGCAGCCGGGCTTCAGGCCGGCGTCGCCTCGGCATCCGAGAGCGCCAGGAACCCGCCCGACTGCCGCGCCCAGAGCCGCGCATAGAGCCCGCCGCGGGCCACCAACTCGGCATGCGTGCCCATGTCGACGATCCGGCCCTTGTCGAGCACGATCAGCCGGTCGAGCTCGGCGATGGTGGAGAGCCGGTGCGCGATGGCGATGACCGTCTTGCCCTCCATCAGCAAGGCGAGCTGCGCCTGGATCTCCGCCTCCACCTCCGAATCGAGCGCCGAGGTCGCCTCGTCGAGAATCAGGATGGGCGCGTCCTTCAGCAGCACGCGGGCGATGGCGATGCGCTGGCGCTGCCCGCCGGAGAGCTTCACGCCGCGTTCGCCGACCCGCGACTCGAAGCCGGTGCGCCCGTCCTGGTCGGTGAGGCCGAGGACAAAGTCGTGCGCCGCGGCCTGCCGCGCCGCCGCCGCCACCTCCTCCGCGCTCGCCCCGGCCCGGCCATAGGCGATATTGTCGCCGATCGAGCGGTGCAGCAGCGAGTTGTCCTGCGTGACCATGCCGATTTGCGCCCGCAGCGATTCCTGCGAGACCTGGGCGATGTCCTGCCCGTCGATCACGATGCGGCCGCCATCGAGCGGGTAGAGCCGCAGCAGCAGGTTGACCAGCGTCGACTTGCCGGCGCCCGAGGGGCCGACGAGGCCGATCTTCTCGCCGGGCCGGATCGTCAGATCGAGCCCCTCGAACAGGCCGCTCGGCCGGCCGTAGTTGAAGCGCACCTGCTCGAAGCGCACCCCGCCCTGGCGGACCTCGAGCGCCCTGGCGCCCGGCGGATCTGCGAGATCGTGCGGGCGCGCGATGGTCTCCATGCTCTCCTGCACCGAGCCGATGTTCTCGAACACGCCGCGCACCAGATGGATCAGCCAGGTCGACATCGTCACCAGCCGCAGCACCAGGCCGATCGCGGCCGCGACTCCGCCCGGTGTCATCGCGCCCTGGCTCCAGAGCTGCAGGCTCAGCGCCGCGATCGCGACGATCAGCAAGCTGTTCATCGTCTGCAGGATGACGCTGACGCCGGTGATCAGCCGCGACAGGTCAAGGAAGGCTGCGTTCCAACGCGTCAGCGCCTCGCGCACGGCCGAGCGCTCGGCGTCGGCGCGGGCGAAGAGCTTCACCGTCAGGATGTTGGTGTAGGCATCGACCACACGGCCGGTGGTCGCCGAGCGACCATGCGAATTGGCCTCGGAGCGGCGCTTGGCCCGCGGCACGAAATAGACCAGCAGCGCCACATAGCCGGCGAGCCAGACCAGCACCGGCAGAGCCAGCCACGGGCTGGTCGAGCCGAAGAAACCGATCGCCACCGAGGCGAAGACCAGCGCGTACCAGAGATCGTCGATGACCTCGATGGTGGCGCCGCGGATCGCCTGCCCGGTCTGGATCACCCGCGAGGACAGACGGCCGGCGAAATCGTTCTGGAAATAGGAGAGCGCGTGTCCGAGCGTGTAGACATGGTTGCGCCAGCGGATCTGGTTGGTGATCTGCGGCACCACGACCTGGTCGACGATGGCGTGGTTGACGAAATAGACCAGCGGCCGCACCACCACGATCAGGAAGGCTGCGCCCGCGAGCAGCCAGCCATGCGAGGCGAAGACCTCCTGCGGCGAATGCGAGCT
This sequence comes from Allobosea sp. TWI1241, assembly GCF_039673065.1. NCBI lineage: Bacteria > Pseudomonadati > Pseudomonadota > Alphaproteobacteria > Hyphomicrobiales > Alloboseaceae > Allobosea > Allobosea sp. TWI1241. The sequence continues at coordinate 538,726 of NZ_JBDJKW010000001.1, forward strand.
CAGCAGGTCGACGAACCACCCGACCATCAGGTAGAGCGCCGCCTCGATGCCGCTGAAGGCGAGGCCGGACAGCATGATCAGCACCAGCCAGGACTTCACGCCCTTGATGTGGTGCCACATGAAGGCGAACACGCCGCGCGGCGGCGTCTCGCGCTCGTCGAAGGGCGCGAAGACGTCGATCCGGCTTTCGAGGAAGCGGAAGAGCGGTGCGAACATCGAGACAGGCGCCCTCCCGGGGCAGCGGCGCGCAGAACGGCAGGCACGCTATATGGGCCCCCTGACACGGCAAGGCCAGAGCATGGCATCCGCCCGATTTGACCGCGGCCAGTCCCCCGGCGCATGACGCGGCCATGCTGCGCCTCGCCCTCTTCCAGCCGGACATCCCGCAGAACACCGGCACGATGATCCGCATGGCCGCCTGTCTCGGGCTGGGCGTCGACATCGTCGAGCCGGCGGCGTTCGACGTGTCCGATCGCAATTTCCGCCGCTCCGGCATGGACTATCTCGCCCGCGCCGCCGTCGCCCGTCACGCTTCCTTCGCCGCCTTCGAGCGCTGGCGCACGGCCGGCGGGCAGAGGCTCATCCTGGCCGAGACCGATGGCGCGACCGCCCATGTCGACTTCGCCTTCCGGCCGGGCGACATCGTCATGGTCGGGCGCGAATCGGCCGGCGTCACGCCGGAGGTCTACGCCGCGGCCGATGCCAGCGTGCGGGTGCCGATGCGCCCGGAGGTGCGATCCCTCAATGTCGCGCTCGCCGCGGCGATGGTAATGGGCGAGGCGCTGCGGCAGCTCGGCGGCTTCGCGCCGCCCGCCATGACGGAAGGAAGCGAGTGATGGACGACAGCCGCGACAGGCCTGCGAGCGGGGAGGCCATGGCCCTGGCCGAAGCGATGAAGCCGCGCGCCAGCGCCTGGTTCGCGACGCTGCGCGATCGGATCTGCGCTGTCTTCGAGCAGATCGAGGATGAGGCGACGGGCCCCTTCCCGCCCGAGACCGATCGCCCGGGCCGCTTCGTGCGCACTCCCTGGCAGCGCACCAACCATGACGGCGCGCCGGGCGGCGGCGGCGTCATGGCGATGATGACCGGCCGCGTCTTCGAGAAGGTCGGCGTCCACGTCTCGACGGTGCATGGCAGCTTCGCGCCGGAGTTCGCCGCGCAGATTCCCGGCGCGGCCGAGGATCCGCGCTTCCACGCCACCGGCATCTCGCTGATCGCCCATCCCTGGAACCCGCACGCGCCGACCGTGCACATGAACACGCGCTTCGTCGTGACGACCAAGCCCTGGTTCGGCGGCGGCGCCGACCTGACCCCCGTGCTGGAGCACCGGCGCACGCAGGAGGACCCCGACGCGCAGGCCTTCCACGCCGCGATGCGCGCACCCTGCGAGGCCCATGCCGGCGTCGCAGACTATGCGCGCTTCAAGACCTGGTGCGACGAGTACTTCTTCCTGAAGCATCGCGGCGAGCCGCGCGGCATCGGCGGCATCTTCTACGATTATGTCTGGTCGGGCGATCCGGAGGCCGATCTCGCCTTCACCCGGGCGGTCGGCGAGGCCTTCCTCGCGAGCTATCCGGCGATCCTGCGCGCCAACATGGCGACGCCCTGGACCGAGGCCGACCGGCACGAGCAGCAGGTGCGGCGCGGCCGCTATGTCGAGTTCAACCTGCTCTACGACCGCGGCACCATCTTCGGCCTCCGGACCGGCGGCAACGTCGCCTCGATCCTGTCCTCGATGCCGCCGACCGTCAGGTGGCCGTGAGCGCCACAGCCTCGGCGAGCAGCGCCAGCTGAGCCTCACGCCCGGCCGGGCAATCTGCGGCGATCCAGGCTGCGCGCGCCGCCGCCAGCGCCCGGCCGACCTCGGGGCCGGGCGGCACGCCCAGCGCCAGCACGTCCTTGCCCCTGGGCAGGAAGGGCGGCGTCCGCGCCAGCGCCGCGATCAGATTTTCAACCGGCCCGGCCTCACGCCCGCCGGCGCCGATCAGCACCAGCGCAGCCGCCGTCCCGTCGCGTCCGAAGCGGGTGGCGGCCATGCGGATCGCGGCGATTTCCGGCAGGGCCGCCCGTCCCGACAGCGCCTCCAGCGCGCCAGCGATGGCGGCGATGCGCTCGGCCTCCTCGTTGGAGAGGCGCAGATGCGCGCGCAGGGCCTCGGCGTCCTCCAGCGTCGCGACGGCCAGGGCGGCGAGGCGGAAGGCGGGATGGACGCCCTCGCCCGGCTCCTCGGCGATGGCGGCGAAACGCGTCAGACGCGGTACACGGCCGATGACCGGCATCAGCAGCCCGGCACCGGCCATGGCCTGGAGCGTCGCCACCGCGCCCGGCGCGACGAGGAGCTTCAGCGTCTCGGCCCGCACCCGCTCGCGCGACAGGCCAGACAGCCCGGCGCGGCCGGCAATGCAGGCGGCGAGCCCTTCAGGATCGGGCGCGCCGGCGCCATAGCGCGCATGGAAGCGGAAGAAGCGCAGGATGCGTAGATAATCCTCGGCGATGCGCTGCGAGGCCTCGCCGATGAAACGCAGGCGCCGCGCCGCCAGATCGGCGAGTCCATCGGCATAATCGTGCAGCCCGCCATCGGCATCGAGGCCGAGCGCGTTGATGGTGAAGTCCCGCCGCAGCGCGTCTTCGCGGAAATCGCGACCGAAGGCGACGACGGCATGCCGCCCGTCGGTCTCGAGATCGCGCCGCAGCGTCGTAACCTCGACCGGCACGCCCTCGGCCACCACCGTCACCGTGCCATGGGCGAGCCCGGTCGGCACCGGCTTCAGCCCCGCCGCCCTGGCGCGCCGCATCACCTCCTCCGGCAGAGCCGTGGTGGCGATGTCGATGTCGGCGACCGGCTCGCCGAGCAGCGCGTTGCGGACGGCCCCGCCGACGAGCCGCGCCGCCTCGCCGTCGCGGCAGAGCATGGCGAGGACGGCGGCGACCTCGGGACGGGCCAGCAGCGCGGCGAGGCGCGCGGCCTGCGCCTCAGTCATCGAACTGGCCCTGGATCAGCCGGCCGTTCTCGACATGGGGCGGCACGAAGGCGCCCTTGTGCCGCGGCGCGACCAGGCCGCTGTAGATGAAGAAGGCGATGCCGAGCACGAGGCCGAGCGTGGAGAGCCAGAACAGGTGCCCGCTCCACGCCTCGACGCGGAAGGGATTGCGGCGGCGGACGATGAGATAGCCGGCGAAGACGCAGAAGGGCAGGACGAAGAGGAGGATTTCCTCGATCAGCGTGCGGACCATCGACCTGCCAGTTCTGCGAAGGATCAGCCGGCGAGACGCTCGTAGAGGTTGCGGATCATGCCGGCCGTTGCCCCCCAGATATAGCGGTCGCCATGCGGCATCGCATAGTAGCTGCGATAGCGGCCTTTCCACTCACGCCCGTGGCGCTGATGGTTCGCCGGGTCGAGCAGGAAGGCGAGCGGCGTTTCGAAGGCCTCGTCGACCTCATGCGGGTTGAGCGTGAGGTCGAGCGGCGGCTCGACCAGCCCGACCACCGGCGTGACGCGATAGCCGGTCCCGGTCAGATACGCGTCGAGATAGCCGACGGTGCGCACCCGCTCCGGCGCGAGGCCGATCTCCTCCTGGGCCTCGCGCAGCGCCGCGACCAGCGGCGAGCCATCGACCGCGTCGATGCGGCCGCCGGGAAAGGCGATCTGTGCCGAATGCGCCCGCAGCGCCGCCGACCGCTGGGTCAGCAGCATGGTCGGCCCCTCCTTGCGCAGCACGATCGGCACCAGCACCGCCGCCTCGATCGCGCTCGCCTCGTCGGGGATCTCCACCGGTCCTTCCTGCAGGTCGTGGTCGCCGCGCGGCCGCGCGATCAGGTCGCCCGGTGCCGGCGGCGCCTCGCGCAGATGGCCGGCGAGGATGCGCGGAATGTCGGCGGCCGACCAGTCGCGGCCCGGCAGCAGGAGGCCGCGCGCCATCAGGCCTCTCCGCCTTCACCGCCCAACTCGGCTGCCGGTGCGACGATATGGAACAGGCCGCCGGCCGCAACGCCGAACTGCGCCTCGCCGTCGATGCCGCGCTCTTCGCCGAGCGCCAGCAGATCGTAAGTCAGCGCCCGCGTCACCCTGGCCCACAGCCCGCGCCGGACGTGAACGTAGGGCGTGACGCCGTCGCCACGCGACCGCTCGAAGCGCAGCGCATGCTCCGGCCCGACCGTCACCAGATCGTCGACCTGGGTGCGGAACAGGATGCGGCGACCGTCGCCCTCGCCCTCGACCGCCATCTCGACCGCCTGGAACGGCGCATCCTCGACCGTGATCCCGACCTTCTCGACCGGCGTCACCAGGAAATAGCCGTCGCCCTCCCGCTTCAATACCGAAGAGAAGAGCTTGACCAGCGCCGGCCGGCCGATCGGCGTGCCGAGATAGAACCAGGTGCCGTCGCGGGTGATGCGCATGTCGAGATCGCCGCAGAAGGGCGGGTTCCAGCGTTCGACCGGCGGCAGGCCGCGCCGCTTCGCCCCGGCCAGCGAGCCGAGCAGCCTGTCCATCGCGGAAGCGCCGTCCGTCATCGTGAGAATGCCCTTTCCCCGGCGCGGCACGCCGGTTGCTTCGTGATCTCGCCTTGAACTCTACATAATCGTGAAGCGGAGTGTTGTGCAGCGCTTGCCCCTGCCTCTTGAGCGCGCGCATACCGGACGCCACAGTCGGACACCCGACATCATCGCCTCGCGCAGGCGACCCCGAAGGAGATCGCCATGGCGGCGCAAGCCCGTGCCCAGAAGGATGCCGACGCCCCGATCGACCTCGACAGCGGCGTCGTCGAGGCGGCGGAAGCGGCGCTCGCGGCCATCGGCGCGGCCCGCACCGAGATCGGCCGGGTGATCTTCGGCCAGCAGGAGGTGGTCGACCTCTCGCTGATCACGCTGCTCGCCGGCGGCCACGGCCTGCTGGTCGGCGTGCCGGGCCTGGCCAAGACAAAGCTCGTCGAGGCGATGGGCACGGTGCTCGGCCTCTCGGCCCGGCGCGTGCAGTTCACGCCCGATCTGATGCCCTCCGACATTCTCGGCTCCGAGGTGCTCGACGAAAGCGCCGACGGCAAGCGCCATTTCCGCTTCATCCGCGGCCCGGTCTTCGCGCAGTTGCTGATGGCGGACGAGATCAACCGCGCCAGTCCGCGCACCCAGTCGGCGCTGCTGCAGGCGATGCAGGAGCACCACGTCACCGTCGCCGGCGAGCGCCACGACCTGCCTGCGCCCTTCCACGTCCTCGCCACCCAGAACCCGATCGAGCAGGAGGGCACCTATCCGCTGCCCGAGGCCCAGCTCGACCGCTTCCTGCTCCAGATCGATGTCGGCTATCCCGACCGCGAGGCCGAGCGGCGCATCCTGCTCGAGACCACCGGCTCCGGCGACCACCAGCCCGCGGCGGCGATGAGCGCCGAGACGCTGATGTCGACGCAGCGGCTGGTGCGGCGGCTGCCGGTCGGCGAGGCGGTGGTCGATGCGATCCTCGACCTCGTGCGCTCGGCGCGCCCCGGCGACGGCGACGCCGCGATCACCGGCAAGCTCGCCTGGGGCCCCGGACCGCGCGCCAGCCAGGCACTGACGCTGGCGGCGAGAGCCCGCGCGCTGGTGCAGGGCAGGCTCGCCCCCTCGGTCGACGACGTCGCGGCCCTCGCCGAGCCGGTGCTGAAGCATCGTATCGCGCTGACCTTCGCGGCCCGCGCCGATGGCGAGACCATCGAGGGCGTGATCGGCAGGCTGGTGGAACGGCTCGGATGAGGCGGCGCGCGGGATGAGGACACACTGATGCTGCGAACGCGCGTCCTCGGCCCCGCCGAACGCCTGCCCTCGCGGCCGGTCGTCGAATCCTCGCTCGATCTCGCGGCACGCCTGCCCCGGCTGGTGCTGGAGGCGCGGCGCGTCTCGGCCAGCGTGCACGGCATCCATGGCCGCCGGCGCTCCGGACCCGGCGAGACCTTCTGGCAGTACCGGCCGCTGGTCACGGGCGAATCCGCCGCGCGGATCGACTGGCGCCGCTCCGCCCGCGACGGCCATCTCTTCGTGCGCGAGCGCGAATGGGAGGCCTCGCACGCGATCTGGCTCTGGATCGACCGCTCCGCCTCGATGGGCTTTTCCTCCTCGCTGGCCCAGGCGAGCAAGATCGACCGCGCGCTGGTCGCAGGGCTCTCGCTCGCCGAGACGCTGGTCGAGGGCGGCGAGCGCGTCGGGCATCTCGGCCTGACGCGGCCGGTCGCCTCCCGGCGGATCATCGAGCTCCTGGCCCAGGCGATCGCCGCGGACCGTGCCGGCGGCGAGGCCGACCTGCCGCCCGCCGCGCCGCTGCCGCGCCTCGCCGAGGCGATCCTGATAACCGACGGGTTGACGCCTGCCGATGGGCTCGCCCGGCGCATCGCCGCCATGGCGAGCGCCGGCGCGCGCGGCCATGTCCTGCTCATCGCCGATCCGATCGAGGAAACCTTCCCCTTCTCCGGCCAGGCCGAGCTGTTCGATCTCGAGGACGGGGTGTCGCTGCGCGTCGGCGACGCCGCCGCCTGGGGCGAGGATTACCGCAACCGCCTCGCCGCCCATCGCGAGACCATCCGCGCCGCCTGCCGCCAGCTCGGCTGGACGCTGACACTGCACCGGACCGACCGGCCGGCCAGCGAAGGCGTTCTGCGCGTCGCCAGCCTGATCACCGCGGCACGGGGGCACGGATGATGGTCGCGTTGTCCCATAGCAGCAGCGTCATGCCGGAACGTCGCGGAGCGAGGAACCCGGCTCCGACGACCGGGCACGATGCGCCCGGCCCGGCCATGCCGCGCTCGCCCGGTCATGCGGTCCGGGCTCGCCGCTGCGGCCTGCGCCGGAACGACGCCGGAGCGGGGACCGCATCATGCTGAGCGCCCTGCCCTTCGCCTTTTCCGCGCCGCTCGCCCTGGCCGCGCTGGCCTTGCTGCCGGCGCTCTGGCTGATCCTGCGCGTCACGCCGCCCCGGCCGCGGCGGATCGACTTCCCGCCGCTGAAGATCATGCTCGACCTGATCCCGAAGCGGGAAACGCCGTCGAAGACGCCCTGGTGGCTGCTGGCTCTGCGCATGGCGATCGCCGCCCTGGCGATCCTCGCCGTCGCCGGCCCCGTCCTCAACGCCCCGCGCGAGGGCGCGGCGCTGCGCGGCCCGCTGCTGCTGCTCGTCGACAACGGCTTCGGAGCCGCCACCGACTGGCCCCAGCGCATCGCCATCGCCGAGAGCCGCATCGCCGCCGCCGCGCGCGAGGGCCGGCCGGTCGCGCTGGTCGGCCTGGTCGAGCCGCCGGCCGAGATCGCGCTCGCCCAGCCGCGCGCCGCGCTCGAGCGGCTGGGCGCCTTCGCCCTGCAGCCGCATGCGCCGGACCGCGCCGCGCATCTCGCCCGGCTCGAGGCCTTCTGGCGGGCGCAGCCCCAGGCCGAGACGGTCTGGATCGCCGACGGGCTGGGCTTCGGCGGCGACGCCGATCTGCTCGCCCGCCTGCGGCAGGAGGCCGATGCCGGCCGCCTCGCCATCCACACCGCTCTCGCCGACCAGCTGATGCTCGCCGCGCCGGAGAACCTCGCCGGCGCGCTCAGCGTGCGCGTCTTGCGGCCGGCCGGCACAGGTGTGACGGACGGCCAGGTCCGCGCGCTCGACCTCAAGGGCCTGCCGCTGGGCGAGGCCGCCTTCGCCTTCGCCCCCGGCGAGACCGAGACCAGCGCGCGCCTCACCCTGCCGATCGAGGTGCGCAACGCCGTCTCGCGCCTCGACGTCACCGGCGAGCGCAGTGCGGGCGCCGTCGCCCTGCTCGACGACCGCGCCAAGCGCCGCCGCGTCGGCATCGTCTCCGGCGCCACGGCCGACACCGCCCAGCCGCTGCTCTCGCCAACCTACTATCTGTCGCGGGCCCTGGCGCCCTTCGCCGAGATTCGCGAGCCGCGCCCGGGCTCGACCGACCCGGTCGGCGAATTGCTGGCGCAGAACCTGTCGGTGCTGGTGCTGGCCGATATCGGCGCGCTCGACCGCGAGACGGCCGAGACCATCGAGGCCTTCATCGAGCGCGGCGGCGTGCTGCTGCGCTTCGCCGGTCCGCGCCTCGCCGCGGCGGCCGACGAGCTGACCCCGGTCCGGCTGCGCCGCGGCGGCCGCACGCTCGGCGGCGGCCTCTCCTGGGAGCAGCCGCGCAAGCTTGCCACCTTCAGCCGCGAGAGCCCGTTCCACGGCGCGGAGATCGGCGAGGACATCCGCGTCAACCGCCAGATCCTGGCCGAGCCGGAGCCCGATCTCGCCCGCAAGACCTGGGCGGCGCTGGAGGACGGCACCCCCGTCGTCACCGGCGAGCGGCGCGGCAACGGCGTGCTTGCCATGGTCCACGTCACCGCCGACACCACCTGGTCGAACCTGCCGCTCTCCGGCCTCTTCGTCGAGATGCTGCGCCGGGTGGTCGCGCTCTCGGGCACCGAGGCGGCCGAGGCGCAGGACGGCGACGCCCGCGCCGAGACGCTCTCGCCCGCCCGCGTGCTCGACGGCCACGGCGTGTTCCGCGCCCCGCCGCCGACCGCCCAGCCGGTGCGACGCGACCATACCGGCCGCGCCACCCTCGCCCACCCGCCCGGGCTCTACGGCCCGACCGACGGATCGCTCGCCGTGAACGCCCTCGCCCCCGACGACAGGCCCGTCGCCATCGACCTCGCGGCGCTCGGCGCCCCGCTGCTGCCGGTCGACCAGCCGGTGGCAAAGGACCTGCGCCCGCTGCTGCTGGTGCTCGCCCTCGTGCTGCTGGTGATCGATACGCTGGCCACGCTCTGGCTCGGCGGCCGCCTCGGCCGGCTGCGCCCGCGCCGGGCCGCGTCGGCGGCGATCCTGCTGGTGGCGCTCGGCCTCATCGCCCTGACGGGCGCTATCCCACAGGCCTTTGCGCAACCGGTTCCGGCCGCGCCCGAGGACACCCGCCCGCCGATCCCGCGCGAGCTGGTCGCGGCCGGCTCCGCGACGCGGCTGGCCTATGTCGTCACCGGCGACGCGTCCGTCGACGAGATGTCGCGGGCCGGGCTCGACGGGCTCAACCTCGTGCTCGGCGCGCGCACCGCGCTGGTGCCGGGCGCGCCGATGGGCGTCGACGCCGCGCGCGACGAACTGGCCTTCTACCCGATCCTCTACTGGCCCGTGGTCGCCGGCCGCCCCCTGCCCTCGGCCGAGACGCTGCGCAAGCTCGACGCCTATATGAAGGGCGGCGGGTTGGTGATCTTCGACACGCGCGACGCGATGAGCATCCGCCCAAGCGGCGCGACCACGCCCGAGGGCGAGCAGCTGCGCCGCATGCTGCGCACGCTCGACGTGCCGGAGCTGGAGCCGGTGCCGCGCGACCATGTGCTGACCAAGACCTTCTACATCCTCGACAGCTTCGTCGGCCGCTACGACAGCGGCACGACCTGGGTCGAGATGCTGCCGCCGGCGGGCGAGGACGGCCGCCGCCCGGCCCGCGCCGGCGACAGCGTCTCGCCGATCGTGATCACCTCGAACGACCTCGCCTCGGCCTGGGCCGTCGGCCGCCGCGGCGAACCGCTGGTGGCGATGTCCGGCAGCGATCCGCGCCAGCGCGAAATGGCGCTGCGCGCCGGGGTCAACCTCGTGATGTACGCCCTCACCGGTAACTACAAGGCGGACCAGGTCCATGTTCCGGCCCTGCTCGAAAGGCTCGGCCAATGAGGAGGCTCCATCGCCATCATTGCGGAGCGACGCCAAGCGGCGCGACCCGACCGCGAGCCCATGACGGCACGGTAGAACCATGCGGCCGGCGCAGCATCCTCGCCATGCGACTGCGTGGTCATGGTTTCCAGGCTCGGCCCTGCGGGCCGTCCCGGCATGACAGCGGGAACGCCGTTCACAGGATGACGATCTGATGTGGAGCCTGACCTTCGCCCCGCTCGTCCCGGTCGCGCTGCTGGCGGGGCTAGCCCTGCTCGCGGCGGTGGCCGCCGGCGTCGCGCTGGTGCTCGCCGGCCGGGCCGCGATCCTGCGTGCGCTAGCGCTCGCGGTGCTGACGCTTGCCCTGGCCGATCCCTCGCTGGTCTTCGAGGAGCGCGAGCCGGTCAAGGACGTGGTCGCCGTTGTGGTCGACCGCTCGGGCTCGAACCGCCTCGCCGACCGCGCCACGCAGACGGAAGCCGCGCGCGAGCAGGTCGAGAACCAGCTGCGCGGTATCGGCGCGGTCGATACCCGCGTGATCGAGGTCACCGACCAGCAGGGCGCCGGCGACGGAACCCGCCTGTTCGAGGCGCTCTCCGCCGGCCTCGCCGACGTCCCCTCCGAGCGGGTGGCGGGCGCCATCGTGATCAGCGACGGCCTCGCCCATGACGCACCGGCCAATGCCGAGGCGCTCGGCCTGCGCGCGCCGCTTCAGGTGCTGACCACCGGCCGCGAGGCCGAGATCGACCGCCGCATCGTGCTGGTGGATTCGCCGCGCTTCGGCATCGTCGGCAAGGAGCAGACCATCCGCCTGCGCGTCGAGGAGAAGGGCGGGCCGGGCCGCGCCGCGCTGACGGTGCGCCGCGACGGCGAGGTCATCGCGCGGCGCGACGTCGTCGCCGGCCAGACCGTGCAGTTGCCGGTGCGGATCGACCGCGGCGGCCCGAACGTCATCGAGATCGAGGCCGCCCCGCTGGAGAACGAGCTGACCCTCGCCAACAACCGCGCGGTCATCACGATCGAGGGGGTCAGGGACAAGCTGCGCGTGCTCCTGGTCTCGGGCGAGCCGCATCCGGGCGAGCGCACCTGGCGCAACCTGCTGAAGTCGGACGCCAATGTCGATCTCGTCCACTTCACCATCCTGCGCCCGCCGGAGAAGCAGGACGGCACGCCGATCAACGAGCTCTCGCTGATCGCCTTCCCGACGCGCGAGCTGTTCCAGGTCAAGATCAAGGATTTCGACCTGATCGTCTTCGACCGCTACGCCAACCAGTCGATCCTGCCGCTGGTCTATTTCGACAACATCGTCCGCTATGTCCGCGAAGGCGGCGCGCTGCTCGTCGCCGCCGGCCCGGAATATGCCGGCGCCCAGTCGCTGGCGCGCACCTCGCTCGGCCAGATCATGCCGGCCCAGCCGGACGGCAACGTCGTCGACGAGGCCTATCGCGCCCGCGTCAGCGAACTGGGCCGGCGCCACCCGGTGACGCGCGACCTGCCGGGCGCCGAGGTCGAGCCGCCACGCTGGGGCGAGTGGCTGCGCCTCGTCGGCGCGCGCGCTCGCGCCGGCCAGCAGGTGATGACCGGCCCCGACGACCGGCCGCTGCTGATGCTGGCCCGCGAGCAGAAGGGCCGCGTCGCGCTCTTCCTTTCCGACCATGCCTGGCTCTGGGCCCGCGGATTCCGCGATGGCGGGCCCTATCTCGACCTGCTGCGCCGCCTCGGCCACTGGCTGATGAAGGAGCCCGATCTGGAGGAGGAGGCGCTGCGCGCCGCCGCGCGCGGCCGGATGCTGGAGATCGAGCGCCAGACGCTGGGCGACGCCCCCGCGCCGGCGACCGTCACCGCCCCCGACGGCACGACGCGCTCGGTGCCCTTCGAGGCCGGCCGGCCGGGCCTGTTCACGGCGCGCGTCGAGACCGGCGCATTCGGCCTCCACCGCATCAACGCCGACAACCTCGTCGCCTTCGCCAGCATCGGGCCGGAGAATCCGCGCGAATACATCGAGGTGGTCAGCGACCCGACGCGGCTGGCGGCCCTGGCCGAGGAAACCGGCGGCTCGTCGCGCCGCATCGGCCGCGACGGCAGCTCGACCGTCGACATCCCGCGCATCGTGCCGATCCGCTCTGGCAGCCGCTTCGCCGGCACCGACTGGATCGGCATCCGCATCAGCGATTCCGGCATCGTGCGCGGCGTCTCGATCTCTCCGGTCTTCGTCGGACTGATCGGGCTCGCCATCCTGTTCGGTGCGCTGGTCGCCGGCTGGCTCGGCGAAAGCGGCCGCCGCGTCCGGCGCGGCGGCTGAGCGGAACGCGCTTAGCGGAGCGCCGCGACGGCGCCCCGGCGCTCCGCCATCACGCCCTCGCGCAGCTCCAGCGCGAGGAAGCGGGCCGGATCGGCCGGGCCGGGAAGCACCAGCTGGCCGGGCGGAATGCGCTTGAAACCGAAGCGGGCGTAATAGGGTTCATCGCCGACCAGCAGGATCAGTTCGTGCCCGCCGGCGCGCGCCGCCTCGATCGCCGTGTTCATCAGCGCTGCCCCGATGCCGCGCCCCTCGAAGGCCGGATCGACCGTCAGCGGCCCGAGCACGAGCGCCGGGCCGCCGCCCGCCGCCACCGGCGTCACCCGCACGGAGCCGACCAGGAAGGTCCCGACATGGCTGGCGAAGGAGAGCGCGGGTGCGGGCGGCTGGCCCTCGCGCAGCCGGAAGGCGGTGCGCGCATAGCGCCCCGGCCCGAAGGCGCGCTCGTGCAGGCGCTCGATCGCGGCGGCGTCACCCGGATGCTCGGGGCGGATGGTCAGAGGAAGCGAGGTCATGGTCGAGGCGCGGCATGACCGAAATCCGCGCCCTTGGCAATCGCCCCGCGGTCAGACCGGCCGCGCCCAGAGATCGTGATGGCCGACGAAGCCGGTCGCGCCCTGCCGCGCCGCGGCCCAGGCGGCGATGGTCGCCTCGTCGACCTGCCCGGTCTCGCGCACCGCGGCCGCGATGCCAGCGACCAGCGCCGCGCGGAATTCCGGGCGGCTATCGTCGATCCGCCACAGGCTCTCGCCGGCCGTCACCGCGAAGCCGGTCTTGCGGAAGGCCTGCGCCAGAAGCTCGACGGCATCGGGTCCCGCCGCCGGGCCAAAACCCTTGTCGCCGCGCTGGTGGTGGTTGAAGGCGGCGAGCATGCGCTTGTCGGCCGGGTGCGGCGTCTCCCAGCTCTCGCGGCCGTCGAAGGTCAGCACCGTGTAGAGCGGCAGGCGCAGGCTCGCCAGGGCCGCGGCGAAGCGGGCGATCCAGCGCTCTGAGGTCAGGTCGAACAGGGCAGCGGCGGTGACGAGGTCGGGGCGCCAGCCCAGCACCCATTCGAGATCCTTGTCGAGATCGGCCTGGCGGACATCGACCGTCAGCGTCTTGCCCTCCTTGCGCAGCACCAGCTCCTCGCCGAGGCGTTGGCTGTCGTCGGCCCATTGCGCCAGCGTCGCGAGCGCCGCCTCGAGCAGCGCCTTGTCGCGGTCGACCAGCGTCCAGTGCTGCCGGTCGGGCAGCGCCGCATAGCTGCCGCGCAGATTGGAGCCGGCGCCGCTGCCGAGATCGACGATGCTGAGCGAGCTGCGGCCGGCGAAGGCCGCCCCCACCGCCGCCAGCACGGCGGGATTGCGGGCGGCATGGTCGGCCGGTTCGCGCAAAGCGAGCCATTCGGCGGAAAATCCGGTCATCGGCGTAATGTCTCGCAGGTTTCGGCCACGATGGCAGCGGTCTGTCGCCAGCGTGGCAAGGAGCGTGCCGCCGCCCAGGCGGCCTCGGCCCGGGCACGGCGCCCGGCGGGATCGGTCAGCAGCGCCGCCAGCCCGTCGCGCAGCGCGGCGACATCGCCCGGCGGCACCTTGAGCGCGACGCTGGACGGCGCGGTCTCGGCGGCGGCGCCGCCCGTGGTGCACAGGATCGGCAGGCCGCGCGCGACCGCCTCGGTCAGCACCATGCCATAGCCTTCGAACAGCGAGGGCATCACGAACAGGTCCGCGCTCGCATAGGCCGCCTCGAGCGTACTCGCATCGACGGCACCGGCCATAGTGACGCGGTCGCCCAGCCCCACCGCCGCGATCTGTGCGTACAACGCCTGCGTCAGCGCCGGGTCGCGATCGTCGGCGCCGATGATGGTCAGCCGCCAGTCCAGGGCGGCGAGCCCGGCCAGCGCCTCGATCAGCATGCCATATCCCTTGCGGGGCACGACTGCGCCGACGGCCAGCAGATGCAGCTGCGCGCCCGGCGCCGAGCCCGAGGCGCGCTCTGCCGGATCGACACCGGGTTCTGCCACCATGATGCGCTGTGCCGGCACGGCGAATTCCGCGACCAGCAGCCGGCGCGTCGTCTCGCTGGTCGCGACCACGGCGGCGGCATGGCGCAGCGCCGCCCGCTCGCTCGCGATCAGCCGGCGCTCAGCGGCGGGAGAGAGACCAGTCTCCAGCCCGAGCGGGTGATGCACCAGTGCGACGCAGCGCGGGCCGATCGCCTGCGCCAAGGCTTCGGGAAAGGCGCCATAGGCCAGCCCGTCGACCAGCAGGACCGCATCCCGCGCCTGGGCCAGGAGCAGGTCGCCCGCCGCCGCGAGCTCCGCGGCCGAGGGATCGGGGAAGGCGCCCGGCAGGGCGAGATGGCCGGCCGCGACACCGCTCTCGCGCCATTCTGCCAGCAGCCGGCGGTCATAGGCATAGCCGCCCGTCGGCAGCGACAGGTCTCCGGGGATCGCAAAGACGATCCCGCTCACGCGAGCGCGCCCTCATAGCTGGCGCGGGCGAGGTCGGTTTCGTGCAGCGTCACGCGGATGCGGGCGAGCCCCTTGCCGTCCTCGCCAAGCGTGCCGTCGCGTGCCGCCGCCGCCATCGCCTCGAAGATGTGGTGGCAGAGGAACTCGGTGGTGGTCAGCTGGCCGGCGAAGGCCGGAACCTCGTCGAGATTGCGGTAGCGCAGCGGCTTCAGCACCGCCGCCAGCGTCTCCAGCGCCGCGCCGATATCGACAACGACGTTCTGCGCGGTCAGCCGCTCGCGGAAGAAGGCGACGTCGACCACGAAGGTCGCGCCGTGCATCGCCTGCGCCGGGCCGAAGAAGGGATCGGGCAGCGAATGCGCGATCATGATGCGGTCGCGGACCTCGACGGAGAACATGGCAGGCGCCTCTTTCGCTGGAATGGGATCGGATTGCGCAGGGCTATCGGCCAGGCGACGGCAGGAAACGCCGCAGATAGCCATCTTGATCCTGAACAACCCCTTGCCGCGCGTCGATTTCCGTCGCGGGGGCGCGCAATCGCCGGTCTGCGGCTCAGCCCGCCGCCTCGCGGGCGGCATCATAGCGGATCGCCGCCGTCAGCCCGCCACCGCCCGCCAGCAGTTGCGGCACGCGCTCCGCGGCATCCGTGAAGGCGATCTCCTGGGTGATCAGCGCATCGAGGCGCGCATCGTCGAGCAGCGACAGGGCGAGCGCCGTGCGTCGCGCATAATCGACGCGCGGCCGGCGTGACGGCGAAACCTGCCCGACCTGCGACGAGAGCAACTGCAGCCGCCGCGAATGGAAGGCCCCGCCCAGCGGCGCCGCGACCTCGCCCTCGCCATACCAGGAGAGCTCGACGATGCGCGCCTCAACCCCAGCGGCGGCGATGGCGGTGGCAAGGCCGGGCGCGGAAGCACTGGCATGAAAGACGAGGTCGGCATCGCCCGGGCAGTCCTGCGGCAGCGCGAAGCCGCAACCGAGCGCATGTGCGAGCGGGGCCCGGGACGCGTCGATGTCGACCAGCGTCACCTCCGTTGCCGGCATCCGCGCGGCGAGCCAGGCGGTCAGCAGGCCGAGCACGCCGCCGCCGACCACCACGATCCGGTCGCCCGGGCCGGAGCCGGCATCCCAATGCGCGTTCAGCGCGGTCTCGAGATTGGCCGCCAGCACGGCACGCCGCGCCGGCACACCGTCCGGCACGCACGCGACCCGCGCGGCCGGCACCACGAAGCTGTCCTGATGCGGGTGCAGGCAGAACACGGTGCGGCCGACGAGGTCCGCCGGACCGTCCTCGACAACGCCCACGGCGCAATAGCCATACTTCACCGGGAAGGGGAAATCGCCCTGCTGGAACGGGGCGCGCATCCGCTCCCGCTCGGCCGGCGGCACGCGCCCCTCGAAAACGAGCCGCTCGGTGCCGCGGCTGAGCCCGGACCACAGCGTCCGCACCAGGCAGTCGCCGGCGGCGAGCGGCGGCAGCGGCTGCGTGTTCAGCGCACATTCACCCGGGCCGACATACCAGAGTGCCGTCGCGGCAGACGTCTTGGGGATTGCCTCATGTCTGCCCGCCAGCTTTATCACCGTTCGTCCTCCCCACAGTTCCGGCCAAGCCACGGTAGCCTGCGATGACCGAGACAGCCATCGAGCCACGCCCGGCTGGGACCACGTTCCCGGGCACGATGCAAGCGGGAGCCGGATTGACACCGGCAGGCCTGCAACCGGTCGCCGAGCTGCGACGGCGGCGGCTCCTGGTGGCGGGCCTCAACCTCGCGACGCTGGGCGCGCTGCTCTACGGGCTGACGCATCTGCTCGCCGCGGGCGGCTGGACCGTCGCCGACATGCTGATCCTCGTGGCCTTCGTGCTCGGCGCGCCCTGGAGCGTGCTCGGCTTCTGGAACGCGGCGATCGGCCTCTGGTTGCTTCACGGCACGCGCGACGGGCTGGAACGCGCCGCCCCCTTCGCCGGCGCAAGCGAGATCCCGGTGCCGCTCGGCATCCGCACTGCCGTGCTGATGACGCTGCGCAACGAGGATCCCGCCCGCGCGATCCGGCGGCTCGAGATCGTCCAGCAGAGCCTCGACGCCACCGGCGAGGGCCACTGGTTCGACTTCTTCCTGCTCTCCGACACCAGCGACCCGGCCGTCGCGGCACGCGAGGCCGAGCTCGCCCGCGCCTTCGCCGCGCGCATCGGGCCGGAGCGCGTCACCTATCGGCTGCGGGCCGACAACACCGGTTTCAAGGCCGGCAACCTGCACGATTTCTGCGCCCGCTGGGGCGATCGCTACGAGCTGATGCTGCCGCTCGACGCCGACAGCCTGATGTCGGGCGAGGCGATCCTGCGGCTGGCGCGGGCCATGCAGGCCTGGCCGAAGCTCGGCATCCTGCAGAGCCTGATCGTCGGCATGCCGAGCCGTTCCGCCTTCGCACGGATCTTCCAGTTCGGCATGCGCCAGGGCATGCGGCCCTACACCGTCGGCTCGGCCTGGTGGAACGGCGATTGCGGTCCGTTCTGGGGCCACAACGCCATGGTCCGCATCGCCCCCTTCCGCGATCACTGCATCCTGCCGGTCCTGCCCGGCCGCCCGCCGCTCGGCGGCCATGTCATGAGCCACGACCAGGTCGAGGCGACGCTGATGCGCCGCGCCGGCTACGAGGTCCGCGTGCTGCCGGTCGAGACGGGCAGCTGGGAGGAGAACCCGCCGACCATGCTCGACTTCGCCCGGCGCGATCTGCGCTGGTGCCTCGGCAACCTGCAATATCTCAAGCTGATGGACCTGCCCGGCCTGCAGCCGACCAGCCGCTTCCAGCTCGCCTGGGCCGTGCTGATGTTCGTCGGCCTGCCGGCCTGGACGCTGATGATCGCGCTGCTGCCGGTGAAGGCCTGGCAGGATGCCGGCCTGCCGGGCTACCCGGCCGGGCTGGCGGCCGGGCTCTATCTCGCCGTGCTGGCGATGTATCTCTCGCCCAAGCTCGCCGGCATCGCCGACATCCTGCTGACGCGTGGCGGCACCGCCCGCTATGGCGGCAGCGCGCGCTTCCTCGCCTCGGCGCTGATCGAGATGGTCTTCGCCTTCCTCCAGGGCGCGGTATCGAGCTTCCGCACCACGCTGTTCATGCTCGGCCTCGCCGCCGGCAAGGTCCGCATCGGCTGGAACGGGCAGGAGCGCGACGCGCATGCGCTCTCCTTCGCCACCGCCTTCGCCGGCCTCTGGCCGCATCTCCTCTTCGGCCTCGCCATGCTCGGCGCGCTCGCGCTGCTCTCGCCGACGCTGCTGCTCTGGTCGCTGCCGCTGACTGCGGGCTATGTGCTCGCCATCCCCTTCGCGATGGCGACCGCCTCGCCCGCGCTTGGCGCCTGGCTGGCGCGCCGCGGCCTCTGCGCCATTCCCGAGGACATCGCCGCCCCGACCGAGATCGCCGCGCTGCGCAGCGACGGGCGCGCATGAAGCCGATCGGCTACCCCCTCGGCACGGCCAGGGCGCTCTCCCGCTCGCTGCGAATCTATCATGGCGACGCCGCGCGCCGGCAGGCCATGGACGCGCTGCATGCCCGCCTCCTTGGGCCGGGCGGCCTTGCCTTCGACATCGGCGCCCATGTCGGCGACCGCACCTCCTCCTTCCGCCGCCTCGGCGCCCGCGTCGTCGCGCTGGAGCCACAGCCCGGCCCGGCGCGGGTGCTGCGCCTGATCCATGGCCGCGACCCGCTGGTCACCTTGATCGAGGCCGCCTGCGGCGACCGGCCGGGCAGTGCCGTGCTGCGCATCAACAGCGCCAACCCGACGGTGTCGACCATCTCCGGAGCCTTCGTCAGCGCCGCCAGTGGGGCGGAAGGCTGGGACGGACAGCACTGGGACCACGAGATCGCCGTGCCCTGCACCACGCTCGATGCGCTGATGGAGCGCCATGGCGTGCCCGATTTCATCAAGATTGATGTCGAGGGCTTCGAGGCGCAGGTGCTCGCCGGGCTGACCCGCGCCCCGCCGGCGCTCTCCTTCGAGTTCACCACCATCCAGCGCGACGTGGCGGAGGCCTGCCTCGCCCTGCTCGACGCGCTCGGCCCCTATCGCTTCAACGTCGCGCTCGGCGAGAGCCAGCGCCTGGTTTTCCCCGCCACCGTCACCTCCGAGGAGATGGGCGACTGGCTGCGCCGCCTGCCGCACGAGGCCAATTCCGGCGACGTCTATGCCGTCCTCGGCGACTGAGGGCGCCTTTCGCCGCTGCGCGCGCTTGGCTATGAAGGCCGGGCGCCCGCCATCACGCTCCCCGGTCAAGCAAAGCAGGATCGCCATGCTCAGCCTCGCCCGATCGCTCGCCCTGTCGCTCGCCGTGCTGCTGCTGGCCGCCGGCGCCCATGCCGCGGGCGGTGTCGCCGTCGAGGTCAGGAACGAGTCCGAGCCGGTGCTCTGCGCCGAGAAGGACAACGTCACGATCAAGATGGCCTCGCCCGAGGTCCGGCGCTTCCGCATCGAGGCGGCGCATCCGGCCTATATCGCCGGGCTGCAGCGCGACAACTGGGACGCCGACTGGGCCGATTGCGACATGACCGGCGATCCGGTGTTCAAGGCGCCGGTGCCGCCGCAGCGCATCACCTTCTACGAGAGCATCGAGTACTGGCTCGTCGGCTACACCTTCGAGAGCTTCTGGCGCCCGGCCGAGACGACCTTCCGCGTCGGCGACCGCGTCGAGAAGGGGCTTCACCTCGTCCAGCTCTGGAAGCTCGGCCCCAAGGGCTCCTACGAGGTGCTGGTGGTCTATCCGCAGGACGGCTACTGGCGCGCCCGGCCGCTGCCCCCCCCGCAGCTCTCGGCCGCCGCCTACGGCTCCTCCTTCCTGTTCGGGCCGATCGAGCAGGACGGCGCGCGGCCGGTGGTCAACATCCGCGAGATCAGCTTCGATCCCAAGACGGTAAGCTTCACCCTCGCCTTCAAGGACGGCTCCTCCGGCACGCTGAAGCTCGACGCGCTCGACGAGAACCGCATGGTGCTCGACGCGGTGCTCGACCGGCCGGTGTCCGGCGGCAAGGCCTTCGCGGCGCTGCGCTCGATGTACGTCACCGAGTTCAACAACGACGTCGCCCGCATCGCGCTGCGCGAGCCGGGCGCCAAGGGCTGGCGCGAGGAAGCGCTGATGCCGTTCTCCGGCGGCAAGGCGACCGATATCTGGATGGGCCGCACCACCCATTCCCGCCACAACACCTCCTCGCCCGACATGGTGTTCCGCGGCTTCTCGGCAGATCCGAACCCGCCCGCCAAGCCAGCCAAGCCCTGACGCGCCGCCGCGCCTCCGGCCCGCGGAAGCCGGAACGCAGCCCCCTCCCCCCGCGTTAGACGATGACGGGTCCGGGGCGCCGGGGTAACCTCGCGCCGCAAGTCTCCCTCGCCACCGACAGGTTCACCGATGCCTCGCTTCGCCGCCAATCTCTCGATGATGTTCAACGAGTGGGAGTTCCTCGACCGGTTCAAGGCGGCGCACGATGCCGGCTTCGACGCGGTCGAGTTCCTCTTCCCCTACGAGCATGCGGCCGAGAAGGTCGGGCTGGCGCTGGCCGGCGGGCCGCTGGAGCAGGCGCTGTTCAACCTGCCGCCCGGCGACTGGGCGGCGGGCGAGCGCGGCATGGCCGCGATCCCCGGCCGCGAGGCCGAATTCCGCGCCGGCATCGACACCGCCCTGGCCTATGTCCGCGAGACTGGCGTCAAGCGCCTGCACATGATGGCCGGCATGGCCGACCCCGAGGACCCGGCGGCGCAGAAGGCCTATCGCGAATCGATCGCCTATGCCGCCGACACGCTCGGCGAGCACGGGCTCGACCTGATGCTCGAGCCGATCAACGGCAAGGACATGCCGGGCTACTTCCTCAACGATTTCGACCGTGCCGCCGCCTATGTCCGCGAGTCGAACCGGCCGAACGTCAAGCTGCAGTTCGACATGTACCATTGCGAGCTGATTCATGGCGGGGTCGGCAGCAAGCTCGAGGCGCTCTACCCGATCGTCGGCCATGTGCAGATCGCCAATGCCGAAGGCCGGCACGAGCCGGACGGCAGCAAGCCCGACTATGCGAGCCTGTTCGCCCAGCTTGATTCGCTCGGCTACGAGGGCTTCGTCGGCTGCGAATACCGGCCGCGCGCCGGCACGCTGGAAGGGTTGGGCTGGTTCTCGCCCTGGAAGCGCCACGACAGGCAGGACTGAGCGAGGCCGGCGTGAGCAGCACCGCCTTTTTTCCCGGCCCGGTCCTCGTCGCCGATGTCGGCGGCACGAATTGCCGGCTTTCGCTGGTGCCCCGCCACGGCGCGGCGCCTGAGCCGCTGGCCCGGATCGCCACCGGGGCCCATCCGACGGCGGAAGCCGCCTTCACCTCCGTGCTCGCCGGGATGGAGGAGAAGCCGCGCTCTGCCGTGCTCGCCGTCGCCGGTCCGCTCGACGGGCGCGGCGCGCAGCTGACCAATGCCGGCTGGGCCTTCGACGGGCCGGTGCTCGGCCATGTGCTCGGGCTGGAGCAGGGGCTGCTCGTCAACGATTTCGAGGCGCTGGCCGCCTCGCTCGCCGTGCTCGGACCTACCGATGTCGACAGGCTGGTCGAGGGCCGGCCCGAGGCGAACGGCACGAAGCTGGTGCTCGGCCCCGGAACCGGTTTCGGCGCCGCCGCCCTGGTCATACGCGGCGATCGCTCGGTCATCGTCCCGACGGAAGCCGGCCATATCGGCATCGGCCCGCAGGGCACCGCCGAGGAGAAGCTCTGGCCGCTGCTGGCCGAGGGCACGGCGCGCGTGACGATCGAGGACCTGCTCAGCGGCTCGGGGCTGGTGCGCCTGCACCGCGCCATCCGCAGGCAGGGCGGCATCGACGAGCCGGATGTCGGCGCGGCCGATATCAGCCTGATGGCGCGCGACGGCAATCCCGCGGCGGTGATGGCCTCAGTGTGCTTCTGGCGCCTGCTCGCCCGCATCGCCGGCGACCTCACCCTCGCCTTCAAGGCGACTGGCGGCGTCGCCATCGCCGGCGGCATCGCCCCGCATCTGCTGCCGCTCGCCGACCGCGCCGCCATCGCGAGCGTCTTCGCCGACAAGGCGCCGGTTCAGGATCTCGCCGCCCGGTTCTCGCTCTCGGTCGTCACGATCGACGATGCGGCCCAACGGGGTCTGGCGGCGATCGCGGCCGATCCGGCGCGTTTCGGGCTCGACGATCCGGCGCGGTTGTGGTTTGCGTGACGCTGCGGCGCCGGCCCGCAGAACATTAGAACCCGCCCGACGCCCGAGACACCGTTCCTTGACACCGCTCTACGGCATCCAGGTCCTGCGCGCGCTCGCCGCGCTGATGGTGGTGTTCCATCACATCCAGGCCGATGCGGCGATCATCGCCGCGCGCGCCGGCGAGAGCTTCACCGCCTCGCGCCTGCTGCCCTGGCCGGCGGGCGTCGACCTGTTCTTCGTGATCTCGGGCTTCATCATCGTCCACAGCAGCACCGGGCTGTTCGGCCAGCCGGATTCGGCGCGCCTCTTCCTGGCCAGGCGCGTGGCGCGCGTCTTCCCGCTCTACTGGGTCGCGACCACGCTCTTCCTGATCGCGCTGCTGGCGACGCCGGGCCTGCTGAACTCGGCCGCCCCCGGCGCCGCGCAGATCGCCGCCTCCTATCTGTTCTGGCCGATGGCCAATGCCGCCGGCGACATCCAGCCGATCTTCTCGCTCGGCTGGACGCTGAACTACGAGATGCTGTTCTACAGCCTGTTCGCCGTCGCGCTGCTGCTGCCGGCGCGGGCGGTGATCCCGGCGGTGACGCTGCTGCTCGCCGGTTTCGTGGCGATCCGCGAGCTGGCCGGCCCGTTTCCGCTGCCCTTCGACTTCTGGGCCCAGCCGATCGTGCTGGAATTCGTCGCCGGCATGGGCATCGCCCTGCTGCGCGGCCGGGGCCTGCGCCTGCCCGGCCCGCTGCGCTGGCTGATGGTCGCCCTGGCGCTCGGCGTGCTGCTGGCGATCGCCGGCGAGACCCGGCCCCAGACCGGCTGGAGCGCGCTGTTCTTGCAAGGCGTACCGGCGATCCTGCTCGTCACCGCCGCCGCCTGCGGCCGCAACCAGACCGCGCCCTCGGCGCTGGTGCGCGGCTTCGCCTGGCTGGGCGACGCCTCCTACGCGCTCTATCTCGTCCATCCCTTCGTGATGCGGGGCTTGCGCGAGGTCTTCCTGCGGCTGGCGCCGGGCGCCACCCTCACCTTCACGCTGATCGCCCTGGCGATCGCGGTCTCCTCGGCCTTCCTGATCTACGAGCGCTTCGAGCGGCCGGCGACCCGGCTGCTGCGCAAGGCGCTGCGGGCGTGACAGCCGCGCCCGCCCGGTCTATCCCGGCGGCTTCGCAACCGGATACGCCATGGCTCCCCTCCTGCATCTTCGCGACGTCTCGCTCACCTTCGGCGGCCAGCCCCTGCTGGAAACCGCCGAGATCGCCGTCTCGGCCGGCGAGCGCGTCTGCCTGGTCGGGCGCAACGGCTCCGGCAAGTCGACGCTGCTGAAGATCGCCGCCGGCCTGGTCGAGCCCGACGGGGCCGAGCGCTTCGTCCAGCCGGGCGCCACCATCCGCTACCTGCCGCAGGAGCCGGACTTCTCCGGCTTCCCGACCGCGCTGGCCTACGTCGAGGCCGGGCTCGGGCCGGGCGACGACAGCTACCGCGCCCGCTATCTGCTCGAGGAACTCGGCCTGACCGGCGACGAGGACCCGGCCAGCATGTCGGGCGGCGAGGCGCGCCGGGCGGCGCTGGCGCACGTGCTCGCGCCCGAGCCCGACATCCTGCTGCTCGACGAGCCGACCAACCATCTCGACCTGCCGGTGATCGAATGGCTCGAATCGGAGCTGGCCTCGCTGCGCTCCGCCATGGTGCTGATCAGCCATGACCGCCGCTTCCTGACGGCGCTCTCGCGCGCCACGATCTGGCTCGACCGCGGCCACACCCGCCGCAGCGAGCGTGGCTTCGGCAATTTCGAGGCCTGGCGCGACGAGGTGCTGGCGCAGGAGGAGCTCGACCGCCACAAGCTCGACCGCAAGATCGCCCGCGAGGAGGACTGGCTGCGCTACGGCGTCAGCGCCCGGCGCACCCGCAACCAGCGCCGCCTCGGCGAGCTGCACTCGTTGCGCGAGCAGCGCCGCACCGCCCGCCACGCCGTCGGCTCGGTCAGGCTGGAGGCGGCGGAGGCCCAGGGCTCGGGCAAGCTGGTGATCGAGGCCGTCGACGCCAGCAAGGCCTATGGCGAGCGCAGCATCGTCAAGTCGTTGTCGCTGCGCGTCGCCCGCGGCGACCGGATCGGCATCGTCGGCCCCAACGGCGCCGGCAAGACCACGCTGATCAACCTGCTGACCGGCGCGCTCGCCCCCGATTCCGGCACGGTGAAGCTCGGCACAGCGCTGGAGATGGTGACGCTCGACCAACGCCGCGAAAGCCTCGACCCCGCGACGCCGCTCGGCGACGCGCTGACCGGCGGCGGCTCGGACCAGGTCATGGTCGGCGGCCAGCCGCGCCATGTGATCAGCTACATGAAGGACTTCCTGTTCCAGCCGATCCAGCGCGGCACGCCGGTCGGCGCGCTTTCGGGCGGCGAGCGCGGCCGACTGATGCTGGCGCGCGCGCTGGCCCGGCCATCGAACCTGCTCGTGCTCGACGAGCCGACCAACGACCTCGACATCGAGACCCTCGACCTGCTGCAGGAACTGGTCGCCGATTATCCCGGCACGGTGCTGCTGGTCAGCCATGACCGCGACTTCCTCGACCGCACCGTCTCCTCCACTTTGATCTCGGACGGCGACGGCGTCTGGACCGAGTTCGCCGGCGGCTATTCCGACATGCTGGCCCAGCGCGGCCGCGGCGTCGGGGCCCGCAGCCGCAACGCCGCGCCCCAGCAGCGGCAGGCGGCGGAAGCACCGAAGGCCCAGCCGGCGGCAGCCCAGCAGAAGCGCAAGCTCTCCTTCAAGGAGAAGCACGCGCTGGAGACCCTGCCGAAGGCGCTGGAGACGCTGCAGGCCGAGGCGGCCAAGCTGAACGCGGCGCTGGCCGGTGATCTCTACACCCGCGATCCGAAGCTCTTCGCCAAGGTGACGGCGCGCCTCGACGAGGTCTCGCGCGAGATCGCCACTACCGAGGAGCGCTGGCTCGAACTCGAAATGCTGCGCGAGGAGCTGGAGGGCTGAGGCAGGCGCGCCGGCCCGGCCGCCTGCCCATACAATTCCGCTATCCGACCAATCGCGAAACCCTATTTATCCCCGCGCCCGAAACAGCCCACAGTCGCCGGACAAGAACCGAGCGTCTGAGGAAACGTCATGAGACTGAAGGGCAAGACCGCGCTGATCACCGGCGCCGCGCAGGGCTTCGGCCTGGGCATCGCCGAGACCTTCGTGCGGGAGGGCGCGCGCGTCGCGGTGCTCGACATCAACGCCGACAAGGCGAAGGAAGCCGCCAAGGCGATCGGCCGCAAAGCCTTCGCGGTGGGCTGCGACGTCGGCAAGGCGCGCAGCGTCGACTCCGCCGTGGCGCGCATCATCAAACGCTTCGGCCGCCTCGACATCGTCGTGAACAATGCCGGCATCAGCCATCGCAACCAGCCGATGCTCGACATCACCGAAGCGGAGTTCGATCGCGTCTTCGACGTCAACGTGAAGTCGATCTTCCTGATGGCCAAGGCGGTGGTGCCGCATTTCCGCGAGCATGGCGGCGGCGTCATCCTCAATATCGGCTCGACCGCCGGCATCCGCCCGCGCCCCGGCCTGACCTGGTACAACGGCTCCAAGGGCGCCGCGAACCTGCTGTCGAAGTCGATGGCGGTGGAGCTCGCGCCGGACCGCATCCGCGTCAACGCCATCGCGCCCGTCGCCGGCGAGACGCCGCTGCTGGCGACCTTCATGGGCGAGGACACGCCGGAGAAGCGCAAGGCCTTCACCGCGACGATTCCCTGGGGCCGCTTCTCGACGCCGCAGGACATCGCCAATGCGGCGCTGTTCCTCTGCTCCGACGAATCCGAGATGGTCACCGGCTCGGTGCTGGCCGTCGACGGCGGCCGCTGCGTCTGATCGCAAAGGCTCTCCCGGCCGCGGCAGGCCCGCGGCCGGTGCGGCGGCGCTCAGACCAGGCCGCCGCCCCCGCCGAGCGAGACCATCTGCTGGAGCCGCACCGTGCCGTCGAGGTCGAAAGCCCGGCGCTCCAGCGCAACCTCCGGCGCCTGCGCGCTGCCGCCGATATGCAGCAGATGCCATGCGCCGAGCTCGCCATGGCCGCGCGGGCCGATCGAGGCCGAGGGCACGCCGACGATCGGCACGTCGCGCTCGCGCCCCGGCCGCCAGGCCAGCGAGAAGCGGTGATTGTGCCCGTGCAGCACGAGATCGGCGCCGGCCGTTCGCAGCATCGCCTCGAAGGCCTCGGCATCGAGCAGTTCGCGGGTGCGGCGCGCGCCGCCGACATAGGGCGGATGATGGATCAGCACGACGCGGATCAGCCCCTCCGCGCGCGCCTGGGCGAGCAGTTCGGCCGCGCGCGACAGCTGTGCCGGCCCGACGCGGCCGGTCGCCATCAGCGGCATGGTCGGGATGCCGGAATTGATCCCGATGAGCGCGACGGGCCCGCGCCGGCGGATCCAGGGGAAGCCGGCGGCATGGTCGTCCCCGCAGCTCCACGGTCCGAGCCGGCGCGCCAGCGCCGCGAGCGAAGAGCGGGTGTAGCAGTCGTGATTGCCCGGGACGAAGCTGACCGCGTCCTGCGGCCCCAGCGTCTCCAGGAAGGAGCGCGCCGTCTCGAATTCCGAGGGCAGGCCGATATGGGAGACATCGCCGGTGCAGGCGACATGGTCAGGGCGCTGGGCGAGGAGATCGGCGACGACGAGCGCCAGAACGTCCATGTCGTGCGCATGGCGCCGCTTGCGGCGCCAGTTCACATAGCCGGTCGCACGCTTGCCGATCAGCTCGCGCAGAGAGAACCGCGCCAGCGGGCCGAGATGCGGGTCGGACAGATGCGCGAGCCTGAACACGCCCTGCGCTTGCCCTCAGCCGCGCCGCGCCGTCAAGCGCGACGCCGCCGGCGCGCGCAGATGACGCAGCCGCAAAGGCTGGCGATCAGTACGAGGAACCGGCCAGCTCCGAGACGATGCGCGGGTCGGTCAGCGTGACGGAGGGCTTCCAGAAGAAGCGGGGCTTGGCGCGCAGGCGGGCGGCGATGAAAGCGAGAAGCATGATTGTGATCCAGCGATGTGCGCTAGCCTCCTGCTCCTTATTTAAGGCGCGTTTGTGTTGGGTCGAGCGGCGAAACGACGTTCGGTCATGCGCCGTACGCATGAGCAATTGACCAATTGTTAAGCAAAACCGGCAGGTTGGCGGCGACCGTCTCGGATCCCCTTGTGCTTGCAGCTCTTTCCGCATCGCGGCGGCTGCGCTCCCCGACAGGTCTGCGCTAGGATGCGCCTCCGCGATGAGCACGAACCCTCCTGCGACCGCCCCGCCGCTCTCCCTCGCCGACCGCGTGCCGCGCGGGCTGCGGCGCGGGCTCGGCCGCCTGCTGCATCTCTGGTTCCGCTTCAGGCGCGGCATGACCATGGGCGTTCGGGCCGCCGTTCTGGGCGCGGACGGGACCGTCCTGCTCGTGCGGCACACCTACACACCGGGCTGGCACCTGCCCGGCGGCGGGGTGGAGCCCGGCGAGACCATCCACGACGCGCTCGCCAAGGAGCTGCGCGAGGAGGCCAATATCGCGATCACCGGCGAGGCGTCGCTGCACGGCGTCTTCCTCAACCGCCATGTCTCCCGCCGCGACCATGTCGCGGTCTTCGTGGTGCGCGCCTTCGTTCAGATCGCTCCCCATGTCCCCGACCGCGAGATCGCCGAGGCGCGCTTCTTCCCGCTCGCGGCCCTGCCGGACGCCACCACACCCGGCACGCGCCGGCGGTTGGCGGAAATCTGCGACGGCGCCGCCCGGCACACCGAATGGTGAGCACCCAGCCAGCCCCCGCGACCCCGGCGGCGATTGCCTTTCCGCCACGATGCGCCCACATGGACAGGGAACGGAGCGAGGCCATCATTCACCGGCTGTTCAATGTGACACCGATATCGGAGACGCTGCCGACAGGGCTGCTGCGCTTTCCGCCCGCCCGCGCGCGGGAACAAGGACCCGGTTCCGGCGTTGTCGGTTACCTGCTCTCGTTACGCCCCATGCCGGGGCATTCGCCCGCCCCGTCAACAGCCGTGAACGGCCCAATATGATGGACCTTCGCATGCCACAGTCGCGTATGCTTTTCGGGCGGTCCGGCGAAGCCGAGATGATCGCCGTCGATCGCGCCCTCGCAGAATTCCGTGCGGCGCGCCCGGTCCTGTTGCAGGGCGACGGCCTGTCCGCTCTCGTGCTCTCCGCCGAGCTGATCGACGCCGATCTCGCCCAGCGTGTCGAGACGCTTGCCGAGGGCCATGCCCGCCTCGTCCTCACCGCCGCGCGCCTGCGCCGGCTCGGCGCCAAGGGGCGCAGCGAGCCGGGCATCCTCGCCATGCCGAAGCTCGACGCGACACGCATTGAGACGCTGGCGCTGCGCCAGGACGCGCGCGTCGACGCCCCCGTCAGCCCGGCCTCGGCGCTCGACGGCGTCGCGCTCGAACTCGCCCGCCTCGCACTGGTCCTGCCCGCCGTGATCGTCGTGCCGGTGTCCGCCGAAGCGGTAGCCGGCGAGCCGCTGCTCGCCGTCTCGATGGCGGCGGTCTCCGGCTACCGGGCGCAGCAGGTCGCCTCGCTCGCCATCGTCGGCCGTGCCCCGGTGCCGCTCGAGGGTGCGCCCGAGACCGAGTTCGTCGTCTTCCGTGGCGGCGAAGGCCTGCGTGACCAGGTCGCTATCATCGTCGGCAAGCCCGATCTCTCCACCGCCGTGCCGGTGCGCCTGCATTCCGCCTGCCTCACCGGCGACCTGTTCGGCTCGCTGAAATGCGATTGCGGCGACCAGCTGCGCGAGACGGTCGGCTGGATGGCGCAGAACGAGGGCGGCATCCTGCTCTATCTCGACCAGGAAGGCCGGGGGAACGGCATCTCCAACAAGATGCGGGCCTACCGCCTGCAGAGCCAGGGCTGGGATACCTACGACGCCGACGAGGTGCTCGGCTTCGACCTCGACCAGCGGCATTTCGACTTCGCCGCCGAGATGCTGCGCCAGCTCGGCGTCAGCCGGGTCATGGCGCTGACCAACAACCCGGTGAAGATCGGCGCGCTGGAGGATGCCGGGCTCGAGGTCGCCGCGACGCGGCGGGTGCTTGGACGGCCCAACGCCCATAACGTTCGCTACCTCGCCTCCAAGCGCGACCGCGCCGGGCACATGATCGACATGGACGCGCTGATGCAGCGGGCCGCGCCGCAGGACTGACCGGCACGGCTTGAACCCGGCGCCGCGCTGCGGCAGGACGCGACGATGTCCGAACCCATGCCGATGCCCGATGCCGTGCCTCCGCAGCCCTGGCCGCTGGCGCGGACCTGCGTCATCGTCGGCGCCTGCTGGCTGGCGCTGGCCTGGCCCTGGCTGTCGGGCGTCGTCACCGTGCCCTGGGACGCCAAGGCGCATTTCCAGCCGCAGCTGCAATTCCTCGCCGCGAGCCTCGCCAGGGGTGAATCGCCGTTCTGGACGCCCTTCGTCTTCGCCG
Source organism: Allobosea sp. TWI1241 (assembly GCF_039673065.1). Classification (NCBI taxonomy): domain Bacteria; kingdom Pseudomonadati; phylum Pseudomonadota; class Alphaproteobacteria; order Hyphomicrobiales; family Alloboseaceae; genus Allobosea; species Allobosea sp. TWI1241. The sequence continues at coordinate 567,749 of NZ_JBDJKW010000001.1, forward strand.
GCTCGCCGCAGATCGCCGATCCGCAATCGCTGATCTTCTCACCCATCCATGCGCTGATCGCCGTCCTCAACCCGGCGCCGGATTTCCGCTGGGGCGACGGGGCGCTGTTCGGCTCGCTGCTGCTGGGCGCGCTCTGCTTCGTCCTGCTCTTCCGCGACCGCGGCTGGCACCCGGCCGGAGCGGTGGTCTGCGCGCTGGCCTTCGCCTTCGGCGCCGCCGCGTCGTGGCGCATCCAGCATGTCGGGCAGGTGCTGAGCCTGTCCTGGTTCGCCGTCACCCTGCTGCTGCTGTCGCGCGCGCTGGAGCGGGGCTCCTGGCGCTATGGCGCGGCGGCCGGCGCCAGCGCCGGGCTGATGGTGCTCGGCCGCGACCAGGTCGCGCTGATCGCTGTCTATGTCTTGGCCGGCCTCGTGCTGGCGGCGATCCTGGCGACGCCGCAGCGGCTGCGTGCGGCGCGCGCCAGCCTCGGCCCGCTGCTCGCCGGCTGCTTCGGCGGGCTGGCGGTCGCCACCGTACCGATCCTGCTGACGCTGTTTCTCGCCCAGGATTCGAACCGCCCTGTCATCGCACTGGTCGAAGCTGGCAAGGGCTCGCTCCACCCGGCCTCGCTGTTCACCGGCCTCGTCGCCAATCTCTATGGCGCCGACGGGCCGCTCGCCGATTTCTGGGGCCCGCCGAGCCCGGGCTGGGAGGCGCGCTTCGGCCCGCTCGGCCTCTATCTCGCGCGCAATATGGGCCAGCTCTATCTCGGCCTGCTGCCGGTGCTGATGCTGCTCTCGGTCGGGGTGCTGCGCGGCGGATTGCTGCGCCGCGAGATCGCCGCGACGGCGGTCGCGACGCTGCTCGTGCTGCTGTACGCGCTCGGCCGCTACACCCCGGCCTTCGAGCTGCTGTTCCGGCTGCCCGGCGTCGACCTCTTCCGCCGCCCTGCCGACGCGCTCTTTCCGCTCGGCGCCCTGCTCGCCATCCTCGGCGGCTATTGCACCCATCTGCTGATGAGCGAGCCGGAGATACGGCCAACGCGGGGGCGCATCCTGATCGTCGGCCTGCTGCTGGCGCTCGCTGCCGCCGCGATGCTCTGGCTGGCCTCGACCTCGGGCAAGCTCGCTTTGGCGTTGCGGCCGCTCGCCATCGCCGGGCTCTGCCTCGTGCTGGTCACCGGCGCGGTCGTCGCCGCGCGCGGCTTCGCGCTGCGCGGCCATGCCACCACCGCCGCGATCATCCTCGCCGTCGCGATGACGGTCGATCTCGGGGTCAACAACGGCCCCAACGAATCGACTGCGCTGCCGCCGGCCACCTACGAGGTTCTCCGCGCCGACAGCCCCAACGAGACGATCGCGCTCCTGAAACGCGAGACCGCCCGCACCGCCGGGCCCGACCGCCGCGACCGCGTCGAGCTGGCGGGCCTCGGCTTCCACTGGCCCAATGCCAGCCTCGTGCACGGGCTCGACAACACGCTGGGCTACAACCCGCTGCGCCTCGGCCTCTACAGCGCTGCGACCGGCGCCGGCGACCATGTCGCCCTGCCCGACCAGCGCGGCTTCTCGGCCCTGATGCCGTCCTATCGCTCGCTGCTCGCCGACATGCTGGGCTTGCGCTTCATCGCCACCGGCGTTCCGGTGACGGAGATCGACAAGCGGCTGGCGCCGGGCGATCTCGTCCAGATCGCCCGCACACCCGACGCCTATGTCTACGAGAACCCGCGCGCCCTGCCGCGCGTGCTGCTGGTGACCGAGGCGCAGGAGGCGGACTTCGCCGGCATCCTCGCCTCGGGGCGCTGGCCCGCCGGCTTCGACCCGCGCCGCACCGTGCTGCTCGAAGGCCCGCCGCCGCCGCTGCCGACCGGCCCGGCGACGCAAGGGACGGTCGCGATCACAGGCTATCGCAACACCGAGGTCACGCTCGCGGTCGACGCGCCACGCGGCGGTTTCGTGGTGCTCAACGACGTCTGGCAGCCCTGGTGGCAGGTCGAGGTCGACGGCAGGCCGGCGCCGCTGCTGCGCGCCAACCTGCTCTTCCGGGCGGTGCAGGTGCCGCCCGGCCGCGCGACCGTTCGCCTCGTCTTCCGGCCGTTCCGCGGGCTCTTCGCGGCGATCGGCCAGCATCTGCGCCGTGGCGGGCCACCGCCGGTCTGAGCGGCGTCAGCCCAGCGCCGCCATCGCCGCCAACGGCAGCGGGCGGTGATCGGCCAGCACGCGCGCCAGCCCGGCCGGATCGACCACGCCGTCGCGGATCGTCTCGTCGCGATGGATGCCGCCGGCGATGAAGAGGCTGTCGAAGCCCATCAGCCGGGCGCCGGCGAGGTCGGTGCGCACCGCATCGCCGATCACCAGCACCTTGGCCGGATCGACATCGCGGCCGCCGCGCACCTCGCACGCCGCGGCGAGCGCCATCTCATAGGCCGGGCGATAGGGCTTGCCGGCCCAGGCGACCTGCCCGCCGAGCTCTTCGTAGATCAGCGCCAGCGCGCCGGCGCAGGGCAGCAGATCGTGGCCGACATGCACGACGAGATCGGGGTTGCCGCAGATGAAGGGCAAGCCGCGCGCCGCGAAGCGCTCCAGCAGCGGCCGGTACTGCTCCGGCTGCTCGGTGCGGTAGTCGTTGAGCTCGGTGGCGACCACAAACTCCGCCTCCTCCTCGCCGACGACCTCGACGTCAAAGCCGGCGAAGATCGAGCGGTCGCTGGCCCAGCCGATATGATAGGCCTTGCGCAGATGCGTCTCGGCGATCAGCGAGCGGGTGACGTCGCCCGAGGTGACCAGCCGGTCCCAGGCGCTGCGCGGCACGCGCTTGCCGTCGATGGCGCGCCCGACCTGCTCAGACGGGCCGGGAGCGTTGGAGAGCAGCACCACGGCGCCGCCCTGCGCGCGATAGGCCGTCAGCGCGGCGCAGGCCGGATCGAGCGCCAGCAGCCCGTCATGCACGACGCCCCAGACATCGCTGATCAGCACTTCGTAGCGGGCGAGAAGCTCGCCCGCCTGGGTCAGGACGGGAATGCTCATGACCGGTTCACGGCCTCCAGGGCAATGCGGGCCTCGACATCAGCGCGGCGCGGCAGGGGCGCCACGGCGCTGTAGCCCTGCGTCGAGAGGGCTGCGGCGACGTTGGCGTAGGCGGCGGCCGCGAAGGCGTCGCCGGTGCGGATGTATTCGGCGAGGAAGGCGCCGTCATAGCAGTCGCCGGCGCCGGTGGCGTCGATCGCCGCGACCTTGATCGGCACATAGCGCTGGCGCCGCTCGGGCGTCGCGACCAGCGAGCCGGCATCGCCCAGCGTCAGCGCGACCACGCGCGCGCCGAAGCCGAGATAGAAGTCGGCGATCGCCTCGGGCTCGGTCAGCCCGGTGAGCAGGCGGGCGTCGTCGAGGCCCGGGAGGATGATGTCGGCCATCTCGCAGGCGGCGTGGATGACGGCGCGTGCCCGCGTCAGCGGCCAGAGCTTCAGGCGCAGATTGGTGTCGTAGGCGGTCACGACGCCGGCCTGGCGCGCGATGTCGAAGGCCTCGAACACCGCGTCCGCCGCGCTGGCCGAGATTGCCTGGCTGATGCCGGAGGCCTGGATCACCTTGGCGGAGCGGATCAGCTCCTTCGGCAGATCGGCCGGCCCGTACAGGCTCGCGGCCGACCCGGCGCGCAGATAGGAGAACACGTGCCCCTGCGGGCCGTGCGAGACGAAATAGAGGCCTGTCGGCGCGCTGGGATGGGTGCCGACATGGCTGTCGTCGACGCCCTCGCTGCGCCAGAGCTCGCGGAAGGAGCGGCCGGCCTCGTCGGCCCCGAGCGCGCCGATATAGGCGACCTTGGCGCCCTGGCGGGCCGCCGCGATGGCGCAGTTCGAGGTGTCGCCGCCATGGCCGAAGCGGTATTCGCCGGCCTCGCCGCGCGTCGCGTTGAACTCGCCGAGCGGCTCGCCGATGCAAACGATATCCGTCATCATCCAAACCAGAGCATCACGGCCGCCGGCAAGGCGCCGCGGCAACGGCCCTCCCTAGACCATGTTCGGTGACGCTGGGAAGCTCCGTGACGGCAATTCGGGCCGGGGGCGACGCGGCTGGCCTGCGCTATTCCGCCGCCTCGCGGCTGTCGGCGGCGGCGAGCAGCAGGTCGGCGACGCGGACGATCTCCTGGCGCAGCGCCTCGTCGCCCGCTCGCCCGGCGGAGGCGCCCTGGCGACGCAGCGCCGCGAGTTCGCGCTTGAGCCCGGACCGGTCGGCCCGCGCCTGATCGCGCGCGCCCTTCAGGGTCAGCATCTCGGCATGCAGCGTCTCGACCGCCTCGTCGCGCTCGCGCAGCGCGGCGCGATGGCGCTCCACCTCCTCGGCGAGGCCGGTGGCCAGCGTCTCGGCGCGACCGGCGGCGAGCGCCAGCTCGGCCTCCAGCCCGGCGACGCGGCGTTCCAGCTCGGCGCGGGCGGCACTGAGGTCCTTCATCTCGCTCTCCTGCGCCACGATCCGCTCGCCGAGCGCCACGGCATGGCCGTCGGAAGCGCGCAACGTCGCCTCCAGTTCGGCTGTGCGACTCGCCAGCGCGTCGGCCCGCAGGCGCTCGCTGTCGCGATCGACGGTCATCGCCGCGAGCGAGGCCCGCGCCTCGGCCAGCGCCTGCTCGCTGGTGCCGAGCCTGGCCGCGAGCTCGTCGCGCCGCGCCTCGAGCCCGAGGCGTACGGTCCCGGCCTCGACCAGCCCGACGCGCTGCGCGTCGGCCTCGGCCTGCAGGGCCTCCCGCGCGGCGCCGAGTTCGGCGAGCTCGGCCTCGAGACGGGCGATCATGCTGCGCGCGTCGGCGAGCCCGGCCTCGCGTTCGGCCAGCGTCTCGCTCAGGCGCTCCCCCTCCTGCGTGCGCTGCGCCAATGCGGCATCCAGCTCGCCGATGCGGCCGTCACGCGCCGCAAGATCGCGTTCCAGCCCGGCGATCGCCATGTCGCGCCGGCCGATCTCGGTCATCGCGTCGGCACGGGCGGCGAAGCCGCGCTCCGCCTTTTGCTCGGCGGCACGCTCCTTCAGCGCCAGTTCGGCCCGCAAATGGTCGCGATCGGCCGCGATCTCGGCCAGCGAGAAGGGAAAGGCCACCTCGGCCCGGCGCCGGGCCAGCCTGTCGGCCCGCCGCGTCAACGCCGGCAGCGCCGCCAGCGCCAGCAGCGTCGCCGTCAGGAAGCCGAGCGTGGCGAGCATGACGCCTTCGATCAAGGCCTTCGGCTCCGTGTTCGACGGCGGTCGGGACGATCATCCTGCCATGGCGCAGGCGAGAATTCCAGCAAGCGGGCCTGCCCCCTCAGAAGGGGTTCCAGGTCGCCTGCGGGGTGAACTTCAGGTAGCCGAGATTGACGCCGAGGCGCCAGCCGACGCCGGTGCGGATCGGCACGACGACGATGCCCTGCGCCGTCATCGCGGTGAAGCCGAAGCCGCCGACGAAATAGACCGAGCCGTCGACGCCGCCGAAGCGCTGGTAGAGCGCGTTCACGCTCGGCAGGTTGTAGACGAGCATCATAGTGCGCGCGCCGTCGCCGCCGAAGTCGAAGCCGACGGACGGCCCCTGCCAGAACACCTTGCGGTCGCCGGCATTGCGAGTGAACAGCGTGCCTTCGCCATAGCGCAGCCCGCCGACGAAGGCGCCCGACGCCTCTTGGCCGAGGACATAGCCGTTCGGCTCGCCCCAGCGGCGCACCGCCTCCTCGATGGTGAGCGCGAGACCGCGCGAGACATTGCCGAAGAACTGATGGCCTGACTGCATCAGCTCGTTCTGCGAAAAGGATTCGGGGCGCTCGCCACGCTGCTGCGCGATTGCCGCGCCGCTCGCGGTGCTCAGCGCGAGTGCGAGCGTGGCGGCGAGGATGTCGCGTCGGGTCTGGTTCATCGGAGCCTCTCCAGCACGAGCCGGGCGTCGGGCGTCCTGCCGCTTGCCGGTACGTCGATAAAGCGCAAGACCGCTTTAATTCTCGCGGTTGCAGTCATAACCTGGATACCGTCGATATGTATCCAAGCGGTGAAGACGCGCCGACCGGCTCGTACCCCCCCGTTCGATCGAGGATTTGCCGCGATGAAGGCCGCAGCATGGCGGAAACGCGCCCCGCTCGGGAGCCTCGCTCTGCTGCTGGCAGGCCTGGCGTCCCCCTCGGCCGCGGGCGCCAGCTCGCCCCTGCCGCAGGGGCTGCCCGAGCTGCCGAGCCTCGGCGAGACCATGATGCGCCGGATCGCCGCGCCGATCGCGCTGCGCGGCTTCGACCCGGTGGCCTATCACCTCGGTGACGGCGCCGTTCCCGGCCGCGCCGAATTCGAATTGCAGCTAGACGGCACGGTCTGGCGTTTCGCCAGCGCCGCCAACCGCGCCGCCTTCCGCACCGCCGCGGCGATCTACACGCCGCGCTTCGCCGGGCTCGACGCGGGCGCCGTCGCGCAGGGCATCGCCGTCGACGCCGACCCGCGCATCTTCGCGGTCATCGGCGGCGAGCTGTTCTTCTTCCGCTCGGACGAAAGCCGCGCCGCCTTCCTGGCCGATGCCGATCTCAGGCTGCGCGCCCGAGGCGCCTGGCCCGCCGTCGCGCGCCTGATCGCGAACTGACGCTCAGCCCTGGATGCTGCGTGCCGCGGCGACCGCGCGCAGCGCCAGCGCCTCGCTGCCGGCCGCGACGAAGGCCAGGTTGCGATAGCCCCTGCCTTCGCAGCCATAGAGCGGCCGCTCGCCGGCGAGCGTCAGCACCGCCCCGCCCGCTGCGCCGAGAATGGCGTCGCCGGCGGCGATGTCCCATTCCATCGTGGTGCCGCCGCGCAGATGGAGGTCCGCCTCGCCGGCCGCGAGCAGGCCGAACTTCACCGCCGAGGAGACCGGCACACCCTTCCCCGGCCCGAGGCTGGCGGCGATGCGCTCGCTGGTCGCGTCGCCATGGAAGCGGCTGACCAGCAGGCGCAGCCCCGTCTGCGGCACCGGCGAGACCACGATCCGCTCCGCATCACCGCGCGCTTCGGCGGCGGGGCCGAGCGCCTGGTGGAAGGCGTGCACCCCGCCCGACCAGAGCCGGCCGAGCGCCGGCGCGGCAATCGCCCCGGCCACGGGGCGCCCGTCGCGCACCACCGCGATGCAGACGCAGTAGCTGTCGCCGTCGGCGAGGAATTCGCGGGTTCCGTCGAGCGGGTCGAGCAGCACGAAGACCCGGCCGGCGGCGACCTCGCCGACGCTCTCCTCGCTAATCACCGGAATGCCGGGCAAAAGCTCGGCGAGCGCCCGCTTCGCGGCCGCGTCCGCCGCCATGTCGGCCGAGCAGACCGGCGAGCCGTCCGCCTTGATCCTGACGTCGCGGGCGGCACGCATGGCGAGCAAAGTCGCCGCGGCACGGCGCGCAGCCTCGGCCAGCAGAGCGGCGAGCGCATCGCGGTCGTCGAGGCGCGGATCCTCGGCGGGAATGGTCATGGCGTCCTCGACCGCCTCCGTTGCGGTCCGGCGTCCCGCCGGTCCCGTCCGTCTACAACCGCTAGAACATCCGCTGCCGAAGGGGAAGACGCCGGCGCAGCACTCGCTTCGCGCCGGCATCGCGCCCCGGCTTAACCACCTGCAAACCACCCTCGCGCATGCTGCGGCATCGACGGGCGGCGGAAACGCCGCCCCAGCACGCATTCCAGGACCGGATCATGACCGCCATCTCGCTCGAGCCGCTCGATCTGGCCGCCCTTCTGTGCAGCCGGGTCTGCCATGACGTGATCAGCCCGGTCGGCGCCATCGTCAACGCGCTCGAGGTGCTGGAGGAGGACGATCCCTCCATGCGCGACTTCGCGCTGGAGCTGATCAAGAAGAGCGCCCGCAACGCCTCGGCACGGCTGCAATTCGCCCGCCTCGCCTTCGGCGCCGCCGGCTCGGCCGGCGCGATGATCGACCTCGGCGACGCCGGCACAGTCGCCAACGGCTTCCTCAACGACGAGAAGCTCTCGCTCGACTGGGAGGCGCCGCGCGCGCTGCTGCCGAAGAACCAGGTCAAGCTGCTGCTCAACCTGCTGACGCTGGCCACCCACGCCATCCCGCGGGGAGGCAAGATTACCTGCCGCGTCACCGTCGAGGGCGAGCAGGGCAGCTTCCGCATCACCGCCACCGGCTCGCATGCGCGCATCCCGGCGCATGTCGAGGACCTGCTGGCCGGCCAGTCGGAGGGCGGCACCATCGACGCCCACGCCGTGCAGCCGGTCTATACCGGCATGGTGGCGCGCGCGACGGGCATGGCGATCAGCTTCGCCATCGAGGGCGACACTGTCAGCATCGCGGCCGACGCCGCCTGACGGCGTCCCGCAACCGATCTTAAACCCTTCTGCGGCATTGTCCGGGGCGATGTCCCGTAGCGTAAGCGAGCGGTCCTCGGCATGGACGAGATGCTGCAAGAGTTCCTGAGCGAGACCGGCGAGCATCTCGATACCGTTGATCGAGAACTCGTGCGCTTCGAGCGGGAACCCAACAACACAGACATCCTGCGCAACATCTTCCGGCTGGTGCACACGGTGAAGGGCACCTGCGGCTTCATCGGCCTGCCCCGGCTCGAAGCCCTGACACATGCCGCGGAATCGGTGATGGGGCAGCTGCGCGACGGCGCCTCCGTCTCCTCGACCGCCGTCACCGCGATCCTCGAGACGATCGACCGTATCAAGGACATCCTCTCCGAGCTGAGCGAGAAGGGGCAGGAGCCGCACGGCAACGACAATGCGCTGATCGACGAATTGCGCGCCATCGCCGCCCGCGCGCGCGACGAGCTCACGGCCAAGGCGATGTCGGCGCCGGAGCCCGACCCCGTCGCCGCCTATCTGGCGCGCGTTGCCGGCGATGCCGCCGCCGAGGAGCTCGACATCGAGTTCCGCGCCGCCCCCGCACCGATCGAGGCCGGCCGCCCGGCCGAGGAGGCCGGATCGCGCGCCTGCACCGTGCCGACGCTGCGGGTCAACGTCGACACGATCGAGCATCTCCTGACCATGGTCTCGGAGCTGGTGCTGACCCGCAACCAGCTGCTCGAGGTCGCGCGCCGGCAGGAGGACGCAGCGCTGAAGGCGCCGCTGCAGCGCCTGTCGCTGATCACCGCCGAGCTGCAGGACGGCGTGATGAAGACGCGCATGCAGCCGATCGGCAACGCCTGGTCGAAGCTGCCGCGGATCGTGCGCGACCTCTCCACCGATCTGCAGAAGCGCATCGAGCTGGTGACCGAAGGCGCGGATACCGAGCTCGATCGCCAGATCCTCGAGCAGATCCGCGACCCGCTGATCCACATGGTGCGCAACTGCGCCGACCACGCCATCGAGCCGCCGGAGGAGCGGCGCGCCGCCGGCAAGCCGGAATGCGGCCGCATCCGCCTGACTGCCTGCCACGAGGGCGGGTCCGTCACCATCGCGATCGCCGATGACGGGCGCGGCATGGACATCGCCCGCATCCGCCGCACGGCGCTGGAGCGCGGCCTGACCAGCGAGGCCGAGCTGCGGCAGATGAGCGAGGCGCAGATCCTGCGCTTCGTCTTCCACCCCGGCTTCTCGACCGCCCAGAGCGTCTCCGCCATCTCCGGCCGCGGCGTCGGCATGGACGTCGTGAAGGCCAATGTCGACGCGATCCGCGGCACGATCGACATTTCCAGCATTCCCGGCACCGGCACGACGATCACCATCAAGATCCCGCTGACGCTGGCGATCGTGGCGGCGCTGATCGTCGAGAGCGGCGGGCAGCGCTTCGCCATCCCGCAGATCATGGTGCGCGAGCTGGTGCGGGTGAAGGGCGATTCCGAGCACAGGATCGAGCGCATCAACGGCTCCCCGGTGCTGCGGCTGCGCGACAGCCTGCTGCCCGTGGTCGCGCTCGCCAATGTGCTCGGCCAGAATCGGAACCCGGTCGAGGACGGCTTCATCGTCGTCAGCCAGATCGGCGAGCGCCAGTTCGGCATCATGGTCGACACGGTCTTTCACACCGAGGAGATCGTGGTGAAGCCGGTCTCGTCGAAGCTGCGCCATATCGCGCTGTTCTCGGGCAACACCATCCTCGGCGATGGCGCCGTCGTGCTGATCGTCGACCCCAATGGCATCGTCCAGGGCCTCGGCGCCGCCCCCGAGCATCGCGAGGCCGGGCGCCTCCAGGCCCTTGCCGAGGCGGAGGCCGAGGCGGCGGCGGAGCGCACCACCATGCTGGTGTTCCGCGTCGGCGAGGGCGCGCTGAAGGCGGTGCCACTCTCGCTGGTAACGCGCCTCGAGGAGGTCGACGCCGCGCTGTTCGAGAACGGCGGCAACCGCACCTTGCTGAACTATCGCGGCCGGCTGATGCCGGTGGTGCCGGTCGAGGGCGTCGCGCTGCGCCAGGCCGGCATCCAGCCGCTGGTCATCGTCTCCGACGGCGCCTTCACCATGGCGCTGGCGGTCGACACCATCGTCGACATCGTCGAGGAGACGCTGGAGCGCGACATGCTCGCCACGGTCGAGGACGGCGTGCTCGGCTCCGCTCTGATCCGCGGCCGCGCCACCGAGATCCTCGACCTCGCCCATTACCTGCCCAAGGCCGATCCCGGCTGGCTGCATGCCCGCCGCGAGGAGAGCGGGCAGGACGGCGCCCATCTCCTGCTGGTCGAACCCTCCGACTTCATGCGCGACATGCTGGTACCCGTGCTGAAGGCCTCGGGCCTGCGTGTCCACCATGCCGCGGAGATCGCCGGCGCGGCTGCGCTCGTCGCCCGCCTCGGCGGCCTGGCTGCGACCGTCATCGACCTCGACCGCGATCCCCTCGCCGCCTTCGCCCTTGCCGACGAGTTGCGGGCGCTGCCGGGCCAGGCCGGCTTGCGCGTCATCGGCCTGTCCAGCCTGCCGACGCCGGAGCTGCGCGAGGCCGCGACCGCCGGCGGCTTCGACGCGGTGGTGACGAAATTCGACCGGCGCGCGCTGATCGCCGAGCTCGCCGAGATCAGGGCCGGGCTGAGGCAGGCGGCATGATGGCGGACGGCAACGGCACCGGTCACGACGACAGCGCTTCGGCCCCCGTCTTCGAGGACTCGCTCGACTACGTCACCGTCATGGTCGGCGAGCAGCGCCTCGGCCTGCCGATCGGCCGCGTCCAGGACGTCTTCATGGCCTCGCGCATCACGCCGGTGCCGTTGGCGCCGCCGCAGATCGTCGGCCTGCTCAACCTGCGCGGCCGCATCGTCACCGCGATCGGCATGCGCGAGCGCCTCGGCCGGGCCGCCGCGATGGCGGATGGCGCCGAGGCGGGTGGCGAGCGCGTCGCGGTCGGCATCGAGCATGGCGGCGAATCCTTCGCGCTGATCGTCGATTCCGTCGGCGAGGTGGCGCGCCTCGACCGCAAGAGCTTCGAACCCGTCCCGATCCATCTCGACCGCGACTGGGCCCGGCTGGCTCTGGGAATCCATCGTCTCGACGGGTCGCTTCTCGTCGTGCTCGACATCGACGCCGTCCTCGACATCGACCTGCCGACGGCCGCCTGACGCCTGGAGACACGCATATGAAGTACTGCCTCGTGGTCGATGACTCCGCCGTCATCCGCAAGGTCGCCCGCCGCATCCTCGAGGGCCTGCAGTTCCGCATCGCCGAGGCCGAGGACGGCTCGCGCGCCGTCGACGCCTGCAAGGCCGAGATGCCCGACGCCATCCTGCTCGACTGGAACATGCCGGTGATGGACGGCTACGACTTCCTGCGCGCACTCCGGCAGATGCCCGGCGGCAAGCGTCCCAAGGTGGTGTTCTGCACCACCGAGAACGACATCGCCCATATCGCACGCGCCATGCACGCCGGCGCCGACGAGTACATCATGAAGCCGTTCGACAAGGACATCGTCGCCTCCAAGTTCCACCAGATCGGCCTGCTCTGAGGCGAGCGCCCGATCGAACCAGCGAAACGACAAGCCCTTTCATGCCGAGCCCCTGGCCTCTTCCGAAGACCGAGCGGCCGAGCACCGTGCTGATCGCCGACGATTCGGTGGTGGTGCGCGGGCTGATCGCGCGCTGGCTCGGCGACAGCGACGGCTTCCACGTGGTGGCCGTGGCCGGTGACGGCGAGGCCGCGATCGAGCAGGCGGCCCGCCACCGCCCCGACATCGTCATCCTCGACATCGATATGCCGGTGCTCGACGGCGTCGCCGCCCTGCCCCGCCTGCTCGGCGTCAGCCCCGCGACGGCGGTGGTGATGACCACGACGCTGAGCGAGCGCAATGCGCGGCTCGCCCTGCAATGCATGACGCTGGGGGCCGTCGACGTGCTGCCGAAGCCGGAAAGCCGCATCGGCCTGACCGGCTCGCTCGACTTCCAGCGCGACCTCTTCGCCAAGCTCTCGGGCATCCGCCAGGCGCGCCGTCAGCTCGCGCCGCCGCCGGTTCTCGCCATGGCCGCCGAGCCGGCGCCGCGGCCCGAACCGCCGCCGGCTCCCCTCTCGCTGGTGCCGCCGCGCTATCTGCTGATCGGCGCCTCGACCGGCGGGCCGCGCGCCGTCACCCGCGTGCTGTCCGATCTCGGCCCCGCCCTCAGCCAACTGACCACGCTGATCGTCCAGCACATGCCGCCGCTGTTCACGACCTCCTTCGCCGAGCAGATCGCCGTGCAGACCGGGCTGCCGGCGCATGAGCCCGTCGACGGCGAGCCGCTGGTCTGCGGCGCGATCTATGTCGCGCCCGGCGGGCGCCATCTCGGCATCGACCGGCGCCACGGCCAGGTAGTGGCGCGCATCGACGACGGCCCGCCGGTGCGCTTCTGCCGGCCGGCGGTCGACGTGCTCTTCGGCGAGGCCGCGCAGCAGCTCGGCGCCTCGGTGCTGGCGCTGATCCTCACCGGCATGGGCAGCGACGGCACGGACGGCGCGGGCGCGCTGCGCCGCGCCGGCGCCACCGTCATCGCCCAGGACGAGCCGACCAGCACGGTCTGGGGCATGCCGGGCTCCGTCGTGCGCGCGCACCACGCCAGCGCGGTGCTGCCGCTCGGCGCCATCGGCCAGGCGATCCGGACCCTGGTCACGGAGGGCCGGGCCTGATGACCGAGCGCGATTTCGCCTTCCTGCGCGACCTGCTGCACCGGCGCTCCGGGCTGAGCCTCGGCACCGACAAGCACTATCTCGTCGACAGCCGGCTCGGCATGCTCTGCCGGCGGCTCGGCATCGAGGACATCCCGGCCCTGGTCGAGCGGCTGCGCGGCGAGCCGCATGGTGAGCTCGAAAGCGCCGTGGTCGACGCGATGACCACGAACGAGACCCTGTTCTTCCGCGACCGCACGCCGTTCGACCTGTTCCGCAACGTCATCCTCCCGGAAAAGCTCGCGGCCAATGCCGCCAGCCGCAGCCTGCGCATCTGGTGCGCGGCGGTGTCGTCCGGCCAGGAGGCCTATTCGCTGGCGATGATCCTGCACGAGCACGCGCAGAGCCTCGCGGGCTGGCGCGTCGATCTGCTCGGCACCGACATCTCCGCCGAGGTGCTGGAGAAGGCGCGGCAGGGCCTCTACACCCAGTTCGAGGTGCAGCGCGGCCTGCCGATCCAGATGCTGCTGCGTCATTTCCGGCAGGAAGGCGACAAATGGCGGGTGGACGAGCACATCCGCGGCATGGTCGAGCTGCGGCGGCACAACCTGCTCGATCCGAACGCGCATTTCGGCCAGTTCGACGTGATCTTCTGCCGCAACGTGCTGATCTATTTCGACGTGCCGACCAAGGCCCGCGTCATGGACGCGCTGGCCCAGCGCCTCGCCCCCAACGGAGTCTTCGTGCTCGGCGCGGCCGAGACCGTGATCGGGATCAGCACCAGCCTGGTGCCTGACGAGACGCATCGCGGGCTCTATCGCGACGCCGGCGCGCGCGCGGTCTCCTCCGCGCCGGCCGGAGGCGGCTTCGTCGGCCTGCCCCTGCCTCCGCGCGGCGCGTAAGCCCTCAGGGCGGCGCGGGCCGCAGGCACGCGGATTCACTGCCCTGCCCAGACAGAGCCCCACACAAACAAAAACCCCGCCTCTCGGCGGGGTCCCCGTTCGCCTGCCGTGTACATCCGACGTTCAGGCGAGAAAACGGATAGGCGGCGATGATGACGCCGCGATGACGGCCGTCAGGCCGGAATGCGTTCCTCGACCTCGTTCGGCTCGCGCAGCACATAGCCGCGGCCCCACACCGTCTCGATGTAGTTCTTGCCGTCCGAGGCGTTCGCCAGCTTCTTGCGCAGCTTGCAGATGAACACGTCGATGATCTTCAGCTCCGGCTCGTCCATGCCGCCATAGAGATGGTTCAGGAACATCTCCTTGGTCAGGGTCGTGCCCTTGCGGAGCGAGAGCAGCTCCAGCATCTGGTATTCCTTGCCGGTGAGGTGCACGCGCTGGGCGTCGACCTCGACGGTCTTGGTGTCCAGATTGACGACCAGGTCGCCCGTGGTGATGACCGACTGGGCGTGGCCCTTCGAGCGGCGGACGATCGCGTGGATGCGCGCCACCAGCTCGTCCTTGTGGAACGGCTTGGTCAGGTAGTCGTCCGCGCCGAAGCCCAGGCCCTTCACCTTGTCCTCGATGCCGGCCAGGCCGGAGAGGATCAGGATCGGCGTCTTGACCTTGGCGACCCGCAGCGCCCGCAGCACCTCGTAGCCGGACATGTCGGGCAGATTGAGGTCGAGCAGGATGATGTCGTAGTCGTAGAGCTTGCCGAGATCGACCCCCTCTTCGCCGAGATCCGTCGTGTAGACGTTGAAGCTCTCGGACTTGAGCATGAGCTCGATGCTCTGGGCGGTCGCGCTATCGTCCTCGATCAGCAGAACCCGCATGTCACGTCCCCAATTTCGCCCCGAGGCGAACGTCCATTTCTCGATCCGACCAGCGCCCGAGTGGCCCTGACCGACGAACGCTTGCCCGATGAAACGCCACGCGACACGCTACGGAGAAATGGTTAACAAACCCTGATTCCCGCGCGCAAGCGCTTCTTGGGCGAAGCCTGAAGATCCTTGTCGAAGTGAGTCGAATTTGACACGGATCGGACTGGTCCCGGCCGCCGAAGCGCCATTCGCGGAAGCCGGGCCCGGAAAAACGATGCGAAATCGCCCGCTGAACCGTCTCGGCTTCGAAAGGCAGTGTTAATCACACGGCTTAATGAATGGTAAATGCAGTCAACTCGTTAGGATTGATCGTCAGGACGGGCCGGCTTGTCCACAGAGCCGCCGGCGCGGCGCCTCGCCAGGCGCAGACGGCCCCGGCGGCCCCCGGCGCGCTTAACCCGCCGCGGCAGGAATGGTAAACGTCGTCCCATGAGTGCAGCCCAGCCCGGGCACGACCGGTTATCCACACTCGCCGCCATGATCGGCGAGCTCGACGCGACGACGGTCTACGGCCGCGTCACCGCCGTGCGCGGCCTTCTGGTCGAGGTCTCGGGGCCGATCGGCGCGATGAGCCTGGGCGGACGCGTCAACATCGAGATCGCCGCCGGCAGCCGAGTCCCCTGCGAGGTGATCGGCTTCTCCGGCGACAAGGCGCTGATCATGCCCTATGGCGGTCTCGACGGCGTACGGCGCGGCTGCCCGGCCTATGTCGAGCGCAGCCTCGCCGGCCTGCGCCCCACCCGCGCCTGGCTCGGCCGCGTCGTCGACGCGCTGGGCCGCCCCGTCGACGGCGGCCCGCCGCTGCCGCAGGGCGAGCAGACCGTGCCATTCCGCAACGATCCGCCCTCCGCCCATGCGCGGCGCCGCGTTGGCGCACCGCTCGACCTCGGCGTGCGCGCGCTCAACACGTTCCTGACCTGCTGCCTCGGCCAGCGCATGGGCATCTTCGCCGGCTCCGGCGTCGGCAAGTCGGTGCTGCTCTCGATGCTGGCGCGCTATGCCCGCGCCGACGTCAACATTATCGGCCTGATCGGCGAGCGCGGCCGCGAGGTCCAGGAATTCCTCCAGGACGATCTCGGCCCGGAGGGTCTGGCACGCTCGATCGTCGTGGTCGCGACCTCCGACGAGCCGGCGCTGATGCGCAAGCAGGCCGCGCTGACCACGCTCAGCCTCGCCGAGTTCTTCCGCGACCAGGGCCTGCAGGTGATGTGCCTGATGGATTCCGTGACGCGCTTCGCCATGGCGATGCGCGAGATCGGGCTGGCCGCCGGCGAGCCGCCGACCACCAAGGGCTATACGCCGACCGTCTTCGCCGAGCTGCCGCGCCTGCTCGAGCGCGCCGGCCCGGGCACCGGCGATGGCGCCATCACCGGCCTGTTCACCGTGCTCGTCGACGGCGGCGACCATGACGAGCCGGTCGCCGACGCGGTGCGCGGCATCCTCGACGGCCATATCGTCATGGAGCGCTCCATCGCCGAGCGCGGCCGCTATCCGGCGGTGAACATCCTGAAATCGGTGTCACGAACCATGCCGCGCTCCTGCGACCCGACCTATTACCCGGTCGTGCAGAAGGCGCGCGCCACGCTGGCGACCTATGCCGACATGGAGGAGCTGATCCGGCTCGGCGCCTATCGGCAAGGCTCCTCGGCCGAGGTCGACGAGGCAATCCGCCTCAACCCGGAGCTCGAGGAGTTCCTCAAGCAGTCCAAGGACGAGGCGACCGGGCTGGGCGATGGCTATGCCCGCCTCGCCCGCATCATGGGCATGTGAGGGACCGCCGGCTCAGGCCGGCAGCCGGCGCACCATCAGCGCCATCGCCACCAGCGCGCAGCCCTGCAGCACGGCGCAGAGCAACAGGGTGACCATCAGGCCGACGCGCTCGATCAGCACAGCGAACAACAGCGGCGCCGCGGCGAAGGCGAGGTTCTGGGGCACGGTCAGCCGGCCGAGCATAGCGCCGAAGCCGAGGCGCCCGAACAGCGCGAGCGGCAGCGTGACGCGGGCCACCGCGATCACCCCCATCGCTGCGCTGTAGAGGATCATGAACGCGCCCGCGATCATGGCATTGCCCGGCGCCGTCGCCATCAGCAGGCAGGCGAGCGGCCCGAGCACCAGCCCGACCAGCGCGACCTTCTCGACCGGCAGGCGCTGGCCGGCCACCGCGTCGATCGCGCGCGCGGCCAGCGTCGCCGGCCCGCCCAGCGCCGCGATCGTCACAGCGGTGGCATGACCGATGCCCGCGCTCTCCATCAGCCCGATGACATGGAGCGGCAGGCCCCAGGAGACCACCCCGCTGGCGGAGAAGGCGAAGGCGAGCAGGATGAACACCGGCCGGCGGTCGGCCGGCGGCACGCGGCCGCGATCGATCGCGCTCAGGACCTCGTCCGGCGCCGCCTCGGGCGGCCTGGCCCGATAGCGCGGGATGGCGGCATGAATCGGCAGGACGATCAGCAGTTGCATCGCGGCGAACACCAACAGGCAGTTGCGCCAACCGATCGCGTCGGTGATCCATGCCGTGAGCGGCCAGAAGACGCTGGAGGACAGGCCGGTCACAAGCATCATCAGGCCGAGGATGCGCCGCGCCCGCTCGCCCGTCAGCTGGGCGACGGTGACGTTGCCGGCATTGCTGAGCTGCATCGCATGGCCGACGCCGATCACCAGCCAGATCGCCAGATAGCTCACCGGCCCCTGCACCAGCGAGAACAGGCCGAGGCCGGTGGCGCAGACCAGCGCGCCGAGCACCATCACCGCACGCGTGCCGCGCTGGTCGAGATGGCGCCCGAGCGGCGGGGCGATCATCGCGCCGATGACGAGCAGGATGGTGATGCCGCCGAAGACGGTGGCGGGGCCGAGGCCGAGATCGCGCGCGAGCGGCGCGGCCAGAACCGAGGGCGCGTAGTAGATCGAGCCCCAGCCGATCAGGCGCGTCAGCGAGAGGCCCGCGATCAGGGCGCCGTGGGGGGGCAGGTGCAGTGAGAAGGGCACGGGTCGGGAACAGTCCGTCGGGCGCGGGGCGCGGTGATCGTCACGGATCGGAGGCGGTATCGCCGCGCATCCCGCCTGAGGGGCGTCGCGGCGCGCTATCGGCTTGGTCGTCGCACCGTTCGTCTCCCGGGACAGGGCTCCGCTGCTTCGGCACGAGCTATAGCGCCTGGACCGGCTCCGGAGCAGCCGCATGGGCGCCAGCGGGCCATGCATCAAAAGCGCAGGCTTCCGGTAAGGAACGGTCAACCTCCTTGCCCCATTGTCCTTTTCGTCTCGCGGAGTGTTGGGTGCCGTGCCGAGGGGTCGGCGTGGCGCCATGCGTAATCAGGAGTTCGATACGAGATGAAGTCGCGAGAGACCCTTCTGCGGCTGAAGCGCTTTCAGGTCGATGAAAAGCGCCGCCGCGTGAGCCAGATCGAGATGATGATCGCGGAGTTCCACCGCATGGCCGGGGACCTCGACCGCGAGATCCAGAACGAGGAAACGCGCGCGGGCATTTCCGACCCGGCGCATTTCGCCTATCCGACCTATGCCAAGGCGGCGATGGGGCGCCGCGACAACCTCATCCAGTCGGCCGACAATCTGCAGGGCCAGCTCGACGAGGCCAAGGCCGAGCTTCAGGAAGCCTTCGAGGACATGAAGAAGGTCGAGATTCTCGAGGATCGCGAGCGCGCCTCCGAGCGTGCCACCGAAGCGGCCCGCGACCAGGCGATGATGGATTCCATCGGTCTGCGCTCCGGCCGCGCCGGAGCCTGACGCGCCCTACCCGATCACGGGGTGGTGGGGCGCGGCCTCGCGGGGGAACCCTGCGACGCGCCGCGGATCGTCCACCACCTCGATCCCCCGCCGGAACGGCACGAAGCCGGAGCGGCGGTAGAAGACGACCGCATCCGGATGATCGAGGGTGCAGGTATGCACCCAGAGGCGCCGGATCGGACGGGCCCAGGCCAGCGCCAGCGCGCGGTTCATCAGCCAGCGCCCGGCGCCGCGGCCCAGCGCCGCAGAATCGAGGCCGAAAAAGGCCAGCTCCGCCTCCCCCTCGTCCCGGAAATCCAGCTCCAGCAGCCCTGCATCGCGCCCGTCCTTGCGCAGGGCGAAGCAGGATACCGCCGGATCGGCGAGGATCGCGGTGACCTCCTCGCGCGGCTTGAGCAGGCGGCTGAACCAGAGCCAGGGCTCGCCGACCTGCCGGTACAGCGCGAGATAGCGTGCGATCTCGTCGCCTGCGATCGGCGCCAGCGCCAGGCCGTCCGTGTCGGGCGGATCGTCGCGCCGCTCAGGCCGCGCCGTCATCTCCAGCGAGGTCACGATGCTGGCGATCTTGCCGGCGGGCAGATCGGTCGTGCCGTTCAGGCTGATGAGGAGCGTTTCGGGCGGCTGCGACACGGCAGGGTTTCCTTGCGGACCGCCGCGATGCTGACATGATCCCGGCGACAACTGCACAGCGATGCCAGCCCCGTCCACGACACGCAAGATCGCCGATACGCGCCGCCTCGACAGGCGGCTCGCCGCGCTGCTCGCCTGCCTGGTGATGCTGGCCGCCGTCATGCCGCATGTCGCGGCGCTCGCCCTGCCGCAGCCGCGCCCTCAAGCCGTGGCCATGATCGCGATCGAGCACGCCACCGCGCCCTGCCACGACGCAGGCGACGAGGCGGACAGGCCCGCGCCGGATTGCTGTACCATGCGCGGTTGCACCCTGCTGCTGCCCGTCCCGCACCTTTCGGCCGACGCGCCGGTGCGCTTCTGGCACCCCGTGGCGATGCCGGCTGCGCCATCGCCGGCCGGCATCGTGGTCGAGCCCGGCGACCGCCCTCCCCGCGCCTGAACCGCTCCCGCACGGCCGGCTCCGCCCCGGTGCCGGCCGACAAAGGTTCACGCGACAAGGATAACGACATGATCACGACACGCAGTCTCGCCGCGGCCACGCTCGCCATCGGCCTCGCGCTCTCCGGCACCGCCATCGCCCAGGACGATAAGGGCCATGGCGGCCATGGCGCGCCGAGCGCTCCCGCCACCGCGGACACCGCCTCCACCGCCGCCTACCGCGCCGCGAACGACAAGATGCACAAGGACATGGGCATCGCCTTCAGCGGCAATGCCGATGTCGATTTCATGCGCGGCATGATCCCGCATCACCAGGGCGCGATCGACATGGCGCGCGTCGCGCTGGAGCACGGCAAGGACCCGCAGGTCCGCAAGCTGGCGCAGGAGGTCATCGCCGCGCAGGAGAAGGAGATCGCCTTCATGCGCGACTGGCTGGCGAAGCACGGCAAGTAGCAGTTCGCTCCCGGATCTCCCGGCCCCGCCGCCGGGAGATCCTTACGCCGCCCGCGCTTGCCCTGCCGCCGCCGCGCTGGCAGAGAGGAAATCGGGCTGGCGGCCCCGCACAGGTTTCGGCACAGGCATGCTGCGATCCGCCATGGCAGCAGGCCCGGCGCTCAGTCCCCGCAGGTCGCATGAAGAAGTATCTGGACTATCTCTGGCCGATCATCGGCCTCGTGGCCGTCGTCTGGTCCGTCGACCTGCTCTGGGACAAGCTGAAGACCGAGGCGCTGACCAATGCGGCCGTGGCCGCGCGGCTCGAACAGGCCGGGCTGTGGGAGGCGATCACCATCGTCGCCAGCGGCATCGGCCAGAAAATTGCGCTGATCCCCCCCGCCGCCTTCTTCCATGCCGGGCTCGCGACGCTTGTCGCCTATGCCGCGCTCGCCTGGTACGACCGGATCGCGCTGATCCATCTCGGCCGCGAGAAGGGCATCTCCTGGCCCTATATCGCCGCCTGCTCCTTCGTGACCTACGCGCTCTCGCACAATATCGGCGCCTCGGTGTTCTCCGGCGGCATGGTGCGCTACCGCGCCTATACGGCGAAGGGGCTTTCGGCCGCCGAGATCGCGGTGCTGGTGGCGCTTTGCTCCTTCACTTTCGCCTTCGGCACGATCATGCTGATGGGGCTCGTGCTGGTGGGCGAGCCGGAGATCCTTCGCCCGCTCAACCGGCTCTCGGAATGGTTCAGCATCGGCGACCGCCAAGCCCGGATGATCGGCTTCGCGATGCTGGCCTTCTGCGTGCTCTACACGCTCGGCGCCTGGCTGCGCTTCAAGCCGCTGCGCATCGGCAAGTTCGAGCTGGTCTATCCGCGCCTGCCGGTGGTTGCGCGCCAGTATTTCGCCGCGCCGCTGGAGCTGATGGGCGCTGCCGGCATCATCTATTTCGCGCTGCCCGAACAGGGTAATCCGGGCTTCTTCATCGTGCTCGGCGCCTTCCTGCTGTCCTTCTCGGCCGGGTTGCTCAGCCAGGTGCCGGGCGGCGTGGGCGTGATGGAGGCGGTGTTCCTGGCGGTGATGCCGGGCATGCCGGCGCCGGCCGTCTTCGCCGCGCTGCTGATCTGGCGGCTGTTCTACCTGATCATCCCGCTTGTGCTGTCGCTGCCGGTGGTGCTTGCGTTCGAGCGCTCGCAATTGCGCAGGACACTGGCGCACGACACCCAGCTCAAGGCGCAGGAGGAGGCGGCGAAGAAGGCCGCCGCCCTCAAGCTCGACCCCAAGGGCTGAGCCACAAGGGCTGAACCCGCTCAGCGCCGCAGCGCCACGGCTGCGGCGGCGAACATCAGCGCTGCGCCGAGCGCCTCGCTCGGCCCGAAGGGCTCGCCGAGAGCGACGACCCCGGCGCCGACCGCGATCGCCGGGCTGACGAAGGCATAGAGCCCGGCGCGGAAAGCGCCCCAGGCCCCGACCAGCCGCATATAGACCGTGAAACCGATCAGCGAGCCGCCGACCACAAGGAAGGCAAGCGCGGGCAGCACCGGCCAGCTCGCCAGCGCGCGGACATGCGCCATCGTCACTGGTTCCAGCGCCAACGAGACCAGCGCCAGCCCGACGCCGCCGATCAGCGTCTGCCAGCCTGCCAGCGTCAGCGTCGGCACGTCGTTCATCATCGGGCGCGAGAGCACCGCACCAACGCAGTAGAGCGCCGTGCCGGCCGCGATCGCTGCAAGCCCCCAGATCTCCAGCGGATCGGCCGCGCCGGCCGCAGCGCCGAAGGCCCGCGTCGCGAACAGGAAGCCGAGCCCCACCGTGCCGAGCCCGATCGCCGCGAGCTTGCGCGGCCCGATCGCCTCGCCCGCGACGAGACGCGCGGCGATGATCGTGAACAGCGGGATGGTGGCGAAGTTGACGATGGCGGCCAGCCCGGTCGGCGCCTTGGCCGTGCCCCAGAACAGCAGCGCATAATTGCCGGTGTTGAGCATCAGCGCCGTGAGCAGCACGCGCCCATGCAGGCCGGACGGAACGGCGAAACGGCGCGGCCCGGCGATCAGCAGCATCAGCACTCCGGCGATCAGGAAGCGCGCCGCGGCCAGGAAGACCGGCGGCACATGCTGCACGCCGACCTTCACCGGCAGCCAGGTCAGCCCCCAGACCAGGCACATCAGCGCGAACAGGGCAGCATTGCGGGACATGGGCTGAGGCTCGGCGCGGATGGAAGGGGCCGGTCGATGCCGGGCAGGCGGGCTTCCGGTCTCGCGGCCGGCGCGCCGGCCGAAGCCGGCATGCCGATCGCGGTTGCACGCCGTTCGTTCTACTATAAGAGAATGGATGCGATGATGATAGATGATCTCGGCGCCCGGCTGGCGCAGCGACTGCGCAACGAACGCGAGACGCGCGGATGGAGCCTGAACGAGCTCGCCGAGCGCTCCGGGGTCTCGCGCGCCATGATCAGCCGCATCGAGCGCGGCGAGGCGAGCCCGACCGCGGTGCTGCTCGGGCGGCTCTCTGGTGCCTTCGGGCTGACGCTCTCGAACCTGCTGGCGCGGATCGAGACCGCCGGGGAGCGGCTGCGCCGTGCCGCCGACCAGCCGGTCTGGCGCGATCCCGAGACAGGCTTCGTGCGCCGCGCCATCTCGCCGGCCGGCAATGGCGACCTCGAACTCGTCGCCGGCGAACTGCCGCCCGGCGCCTCGATCGCCTACCCGGCCAGCTCCTACGCCTTCATCCGCCAGCAGATCTGGCTGCAATCCGGCCTGCTCGACTTCGACGAGGGCGGGCTGGTGACACGGCTCGAACCGGGCGACTGCCTGGAGCTCGGCCCCCCGACCGATTGCCGCTTCGTCAATCCCGGCACCGAGCCCGCACGCTATCTGGTCGTGGTGGCGCGGCGCTGAGGCGCTTTTGCAGCCAAGGCGCGGCCCGCCCCGTCAGACGCTGCCGACCGTCCTGAGCCTGGCGCGCGGATGGATCTCGGCCTGCGACAGAACCGGGGTCTCGCGGCGGAAGCGCTCGACGATCTGGCGAACGAAGGGTCGCGCCATGCCGGAGGTGACCAGCGCCGGCATCTCGCCCATGCGGGCGGCCTCCTCGAACTTGTCGCGCACGACATGGACGAAGTCCTGCAGGCGCGAGGGCTGCATGGCGAGATGGCGCTCCTCGCCCTGGCCGACGATCGATTCGGCGAAGACGCTCTCCCAGGCCGGCGACAGGGTGATGATCGGCAGCTGGCCCTGCATGTTGGAGAACTGCGCGCAGATCTGGCGGGCGAGGCGGGCGCGGACATGCTCGGCGATGTCGCGCGGGCTGCGGCCCGGCCCGGCCACCTCGGCGATGCCCTCGACGATGGTGCCGAGATCGCGGATCGAGATGCGCTCGGCCAGCAGCAATTGCAGGATGCGCTGGATGCCGGTGGTCGAGATCAGCGAGGGCACGATCTCCTTGACCAGATCGGCATGGTCCTTGGGCAGCTCGCGCAGCAGCTTCTGCACCTCGGCATGCGAGAGCAGCTCCGGCATGTTCGACTTCAGCACCTCGGTGAGATGCGTCGAGATCACGGTCGCGGCGTCGACCACGGTGTAGCCGCGCAGCTGCGCCTCGTCCTGCAGCGCCGCGTCGATCCAGGTCGCCGGCAGGCCGAAGGTCGGCTCCAGCACGCTGTGGCCCGGCAGGGTGACGGAGGCGCCCATCGGGTCCATCGCCATGAACTGGCCGGCATAGACGATGCCGTGGCCGGCCTCGATCTCCTTGATCTTGATGTAGTAGTGGTTCGCCTCGAGCTGGACGTTGTCGACAATGCGCACCGCCGGCATCACGAAGCCGAGCTCGGCGGCGAGCTGGCGCCGCAGCGCCCGCACCTGGTCGGTCAGGCGGTCGGCCCCGCCCGGCGCGTTGACCAGCGGCAGCAGCCCGTAGCCGATCTCGATCTTGAGCTCGTCCATGCGCAGCAGGTCGTTCAGCGTCTCCTCGCGCGGCTGGCCGTCGGCCGCGACCTGCCCGTCGGCCGGCTGGAGCGCCGTCTCGCCCTGCGCCTCGCGCGCCTTGGCGATCTGCCCGAAATGCCGCGCCAGCCAGGCCGAACCGGCCGCCAGCGCCAGGAAGGGCAGCATCGGGATGCCGGGCAGGATGGCGATCAGGCCCATCACCGCCGCCGACATGCCGAGCGCCTTGGGATAGCCGGAAAGCTGCTTGCCGAGTGCCTTGTCGGCGGCGCCGCGCACGCCCGATTTCGAGACGAGCAGGCCAGCCGCGGTCGAGACGATCAGAGCCGGGATCTGGCTGACGAGGCCGTCGCCGACGGTGAGCTGCGTGTAGTTGGACGCCGCGGCGCTGAAGGTCATGCTCTGCTGCGCCACGCCGATGATGATGCCGCCGATGACGTTGATCACGGTGATCAGCAGGCCGGCGATCGCGTCGCCGCGCACGAATTTCGAGGCGCCGTCCATCGAGCCGAAGAAGGAAGCCTCGTCCTCGAGCGCCTTGCGGCGCTGCTTGGCCTGGTCCTGGTCGATCAGCCCGGCCGAGAGGTCGGCGTCGATCGCCATCTGCTTGCCCGGCAGCGCGTCGAGGGCGAAACGGGCCGCGACCTCGGCGATGCGGCCCGAACCCTTGGTGATCACGACGAAGTTCACGATGATCAGGATGGTGAAGACGATCACCCCAATCACGAAATTGCCGCTCATCACGAAATTGGCGAAGGCCTCGATGACGTGGCCGGCGGCCGCGGTGCCCTCGTGCCCGTGCGAGAGGATCAGGCGCGTCGAGGCGAGGTTGAGCGCCAGCCTGAACATGGTGACGATCAGCAGCACCGTCGGGAAGGCGGAGAACTCCAGCGGCTCCTCGATGAAGAGCGCCGTCATCAGCACCAGCACTGAGAGGATGATCGACAGCGCCAGCAGCAGGTCGAGCATCACCGCCGGCAGCGGGAAGATGAGCACCACGAGGATGCCCATCACGCCGATGGCGAGGAACAGGTCCGGGCGATTGAGCAGGGTGCTCATCTCGCCGCGCGTCGGCATGCTCATGCCGGAGCCGCCACCTGCCGTCACATCGCTCATCGACCAGTCGCTCCCCCGCGCCGCACGAAGCGCGCGACCTTCAGCCCGGCAATTCTTGCCGGGCACATGGTGAACGAGTGGTTAAGATCGGGCACGAAGGCCGTGCGCGCGTGGCGTTCCTGAACTCCTGTTCAGCGGATCGCCCTGCTGCGGCCCCAATCCGGCGACCAACTGGAGGCCAGCCGGCATCAGTTCAGCCGCCCGGCGAAATCGTACACTCGTCCCCCGGACGGGGGAACATTCGGCGGCGCCGGACGATGTAGGAGACGAAAGGAGGGTCGCGCGACCGCCGAAGCCCGTGGAGCCGGCGATTCTGCCTCTAACCGTTCCAAGCACAGGGCGGCCGGACCTGACCCGCCGCCGCTTTATCCGCCCCGCCGTCCCGCTTCGACGGCGGTCGCCGAGGTCAGCCCCGGAGGCGTGGCGACACGCAGCCGGCATCGAAGTCGATGGAGGAATGCAATGGATCGACGTTCATTCGTGATGGCGCTGTTCGGGGGCCTCGCCGCCGCCAGCGTCGGCGGCATCGCCGCCTCGGAAGCCGCCCAGCCCAAGGCCGTGCCCACCCCGCCCCCGACCCCGAAGGATCCGGAGGCGCTCGACGCCGACACCAGCGCCGCGCTGGACAAGGCCGACACCGAGTTCAGCCAGTACTATTATTACCGCCGGCCGCGCCGCTATTATCGCCGCCCCATTTACCGGCCGCGCTACTACTACCGCCCGCGCTACTATTATCGCCCGCGGCGCTACTACTACCGTCGCCGCTACTACTGATCGCCTTTTCGACGGGCCGGGGTTTCCCCGGCCCGTTTTCTGTCGCGCCGGACGCGGTCGTGCCGCTTCAGAGGCCTTGCGTGCGGGCCTGGCCAGGCTCTGCGACGGGAATGCCGGCGGCGACGTATTCGCCAAGCTTGTTGCGCAGCGTCCGGATCGAGATGCCGAGGATCTTGGCCGCATGCGTGCGGTTGCCGAGGCAGTGGTCCAGCGTGTCGAGGATCAGGTCGCGCTCGACCTCGGCGACGGTGCGCCCGACCAGCCCGCGCGTCACCGCCTCGGCCGCCTGCGCGGCGCGCGAGGCCATGTCACCGCCCGGCGCCGGGCGCAGCGCCTCGCCTTCCGGCGTCAGCATCGCCTCGGTGCCGATCTCCTCGCCCTGCGCCAGCAGCACGGCGCGATGCACCGTGTTCTCCAGCTCGCGGACGTTGCCGCGCCAGGGATTGGTCAGGAGCAGCTTGCGCGCCTCGGCCGCGACCGGCCGGTGCGGCAGCCCGTTCAGCTCGGCGTATTTGCGGGCGAAGTGATCGGCCAGCGCCAGGATGTCGCCGGGGCGCTCGCGCAGCGCCGGCAGGCGCAGATGCACCACGTTCAGCCGGTAGAACAGATCCTCGCGGAAGGAGCCGTCCTTCACCGCCTCGGCGAGATTGCGGTTGGAGGTCGCGATCACCCGGATGTCGACGCGCACCGGCTGGGTGCCGCCGACGCGGTCGATGACGCGCTCCTGCAGGGCGCGCAGCAGCTTGGCCTGCAGGCGCACATCCATCTCGGAGATCTCGTCGAGCAGGAGCGTGCCGCCATTGGCCTCCTCGAACTTGCCGACGCGCCGTGCCACGGCGCCGGTGAAGGCGCCCTTCTCATGGCCGAACAGCTCGGATTCCAGCAGGTTGTCGGGGATCGCCGCGCAGTTCACCGCGACGAAGGGCCGGTCCTTGCGCCCCGATGCCCGGTGCAGGTGCTGCGCGATCATCTCCTTGCCGGTGCCGCTCTCGCCTGTGACGAGCACGGGCGCTTCCGAGCGGGCGATCTGGTTGGCGAACTGCACGACCCGGTCCATCGCCGGATCGCGCCAGACCAGGCTCGCCTTGTCGCTGACCACGGCGGCGAGCACGGCGGCGATCAGCTCCGGATCGGGCGGCAGCGGCACGTATTCGCGGGCGCCGGCCCGGATCGCGGCGACGGCGGCGCGCGCATCGGTCGAGGTGCCGCAGGCGACCAGCGGCGTCCTGATCCGCTCGGCCTCCAGCGCCGCGACGAGGCGCGCGATCGGCTGTTCGACATCGACCATCAGCAGGTCGCCGCCCTTGGCTCGCAGCACCGCCAGCGCCTGATCGACGCTGTCGGCATGGGTGACGGAGGCTCCCTGGGAGACCGCGATCCGGGCCGCCGCGGTGAGCTGGCCCTTCAGGCTGCCGACGATGATGAGGCGCATGGCTCAGGCTTCCTTGCCTTAGTCGTGTCGGTCCGGCCGCGTCAGCGGTCGGTCTTGATGATTTCGGTCATGGTCACGCCGAGGCGATCCTCGACGACCACGACCTCGCCGCGCGCCACCAGGCGCTCGTTGACGAAGATGTCGATCGCCTCGCCGACGCGGCGGTCGAGCTCGAGCACGGCGCCCGGCGCGATGCGCAGCAGGTCGCCGACCGCCAGGCGCGAGGAGCCGAGCACCGCCGAGACCGTCACCGGCACGTCGAAGACCTGCTCGAGATCCTCCGCCGTCTTGACCGGCACAGGGCCCGAGCGCGCGACGCTGCCGTCGTCGCCCTGGTCGAAGGCCAGGTCGGCCGGGCTGAGCGGCGGCAGGTTGAGATCGGTATCGCCCATGGTCTTACCCCGTTGTCCGGCCGGCCTGGACGGCCGTGCCGAAGACGTTCCTGATCGCGACGTCGATCGCGCCGTCGAGGCGGGCGCTCTCGATCGCCAGCCCGCCATCCGCCCATTCGATCCGCCCGTCGCCGGGCGCGATCTCAGGCTCGCCCAGCACGACGATGCGGCCGGCGAAGCCGGTCTGGCGGGCGAGCTCGCCGAAGCGCGCCTCGACCGTCTCGACCAGCCCCTCATTGACCCGCACCACCAGATGCGAGGCCTGGCGGGCATGGACGAAGCAGTCGCGCGCGGCTTCCATCAATTGCGCCAGCGGCTTGTCGGCGAGCGCGGCCCCGGCCAGGGCACGGGCGGCGGCGACCGCCAGCTCCGCAGCCTGCGCCTCGATCGCGGCCAGGCGCGCATCCTCCTGCGCCAGCAGCTGACGGCAGCTCTGGGCGAGCCGGTTCATCAGCGCCCCGGTCTGCTGGTCGGTCTCGCGCCGGCCGAGATCGAGCCCTTCGCGGAAACCGTCCTCGCGCGCCGCTGCGACCGTCGCCTCGTCGGCGCCGCGGCGGGTCCCGCTGCGGAAATCGGTCTCGAAGACGAATTTCGTCGCTCCTGCCATCGCTCAGTACACCAGCTCGTCTTCGGCATTGCCCTTGGAGATCACGATCTCGCCTTTCTCGGCGAGCTCCTTGGTCAGGGTCACCAGCTTCATCTGGGCCTCGTCGACCTCCTTCAGGCGCAAGGGGCCGAGGCTTTCCATGTCGTCGACCAGGTTCTTGGCGGCGCGCTGCGACATGGCGCTCATGAAGAAGTTGCGCATGCTCTCGCCAGCTCCCTTGAGGGCGCGCGCCAGCGTGTCCTTGTCGACCTGCTGCATCAGGGTCTGCAGCCCGGCGGAATCGAGCTTGCCGAGGTCTTCGAAGGTGAACATCAGCGCCCGGATGCGTTCCGCAGCCTCCTGGTTGGAGGCGTCGAGCGCGGCGAGGAAGCGCGTCTCGGTCTGGCGGTCGAAACCGTTGAAGATTTCCGCCATCAGCTCGTGCGGATCGCGCCGGCGCGTCTGGGTCAGCGTCGAGACGAACTCGGTGCGCAGCGTGTTCTCGATGTGGTCGAGCGCTTCCTTCTGCACCAGCTCGAGGCGCAGCATGCGGCCGACGACCTCGATGGAGAGCTCGTTCGGCAGGTTGCGCAGCACATTGGCGGAGTGGTCGGGGCGGATCTTGGAGAGGATCACCGCGATGGTCTGCGGGTACTCGTTCTTGAGGAAGTTGGCGAGCACCACGGCGTCGATATTGCCGAGCTTCTGCCACATGTTGCGGCCGGCCGGCCCGCGGATCTCCTCCATGATCAGGGCGACCTGATCGCTGGGCAGGATCTTCTCGAGCAGCGAGATCGTCCGGTCGAAGGAGCCGGTGATCGCACCCGCGCTGGAAAGCCGGCTGACGAAGTCGAGCATCAGCCGCTCGACCTGGTCGGCGTCGACCGTGCCGAGCTCCGCCATGGCGCGGGTGATGATGCGGATTTCCTCGTCGTCGAACTCCTCCCAGATCGGGCGTCCGAACTCCTCGCCGAGGATGAGCAGGATGACGGCCGCCCGCTGCGGGCCGGTCATGCGCTCCAGCGACATCGGCGCGCCGAATTCGGGGCCTTCCTCGTCATCGGGGCTGCGGGTGGCTACCGAGCGCGTGGCCATGCCTCACCCCTCACGCCGGCTGCTTCTCGTGGATCCAGCCGCGCAGGACGGCGACGGAATCCGCGGGATTCTGCGAGACCATGGCGCCGATCTTCTCGACCGACTGCGCCTTGAGCTGACCCTTGACCTGCGCGATCGCCAGCATGCGCTCCGACGGCGCCGCCACCTCGACCTCGCCGGAACGGTCGCCCGGCCCGGCGCCGGCAACGGCCGGCAGGGTGCCGGGATCGCCCGTGCCCGGCTCGCCGGAGATCAGCATGCCGTTGCGCATGAAGGTCGGGATCGCGCGGCTCTCGACGTCGGGCGCCAGCACCTGCTTCAGCAGCGGGCGCACCACCGTCATCATCACGATCAGCACCAGCAGGGCGATCACGCCGATCTCGGCGAAGCGGACCATGTCCTCGCGGGTGAAGGAGAGCAGCTGCTGCATCAGCGTCTGCTCGACCAGGTCCGGGGTCTCCTGCGGCCCCTCGGCGAAGCGCAGGTTGATGACCTCGACCTGGTCGCCACGCTGCTGGTCGAAGCCGATCGCGGTGCGCACCAGCTGGGCGATGCGGTCGAGCTCCTCCTGCGGACGCGGCTGGTAGCTCGTCTCGTTGCCCTGGCGCTGATAGGAGCCGTCGACCAGCACGGCGACCGAGAGGCGTCGGACGCGGCCGCCCTCCTGCACCTCGGTGCGGGTGGTGCGGGAGATCTCGTAGTTCACGACCTCTTCGTTCTTGGAGTTCGTGTCGCGCTGGGCGCCCTGCTGGTTCTGGTTCTGCTGCGCGCCTGGCAGCTCGTTGCCGACGGTGACGCCCTCGCGCTGCTCGTTGCTGGCGGAGGCCTCGGCGCGGTTCTGCGTCGAGCGGACCACGCGCCCTTCCGGGTCGTAGGTCTCCGAGCGGCTCTCGACGCGGTTGGGATCGAGCGTGGCCGAGACCTGCACGCGCGCCCGGCCGGGCCCGACGATGCTGGCGACGATGTCCTCGACCTGCCCCTTGAGCCGGCGCTGGATGGCGCCCTGCCGTTCGTCGAGGCCGACGCCGGCCATGCCCTGCTCGCCCTGCGCGCCGTCGGCGAGCAGCCGGCCGCGCTCGTCGACGATCGAGACGCGCTCCGGCTTCAGCCCGTCCACCGCCGAGGACACGAGATGGCGCACGGCCCGGACCTGGGCGGCGTCGAGATCGCCCGCCAGCTTGAGCGCGATCGAGGCGCGCGGCTGCTCGCGGTCGCGCTCGAACAGGCGCCGCTCGGGGATGACGAGATGGACTCGTGCCGCCTGGACGCGGCTGATCGAGCGGATGGTGCGGGAAAGCTCGCCTTCGAGCGCGCGCAGATGGTTGATGTTCTGGACGAAGCTGGTCGACGAGAAGGCATCGCCCTTGTCGAAGATCTCGTAGCCGACGCCGCCGCCCGACGGGATGCCCTTGCCTGCGAGGTCGAGCCGCAGGCGCGGCACGTCGGCGCGCGGCGCCAGGATGGTCTGGCCGTCGCCGCGCAGCTCGTATTTCACGCCGCGCGCATCGAGGTCCTTGAGGATCGCCCCGACATCCTGGCTGGAGAGATCGGCGTAGAGCACGCCCATCGGCGGCTGCGACATGCGCAGCATCACGAAGCCGAAGAAGCCGACGAGCGCGAGCGTCACGGCCAGCATCGCCGCCAGCCTCGCCGCACCGAACCTCCGGAACTGATCGACCAACCCGCCCACGCCGCGCTTCCGTTGCCCCGGGCCCCCATGAAAGGTCATGGAGGCAGCCACTAGGCAAGTTTTTCCCGGTGCATGGTTAGCAGGTGGTTAACGCGGCTTAAGAGAGGCGTGGAAACCGCGATAATTCGCTGATCCGTCCCGTTCTGGAACGCGAAAGGGCGCCGGCCTCGACGGCCGGCGCCCTGTCCGATCTCCGCGAGCGGAGGAAATCTTACTGGCGGTAGTGCTGGATCCGCGTCGTGCGCAGCCCGGCGAGGCCGTGCTGGTCGATCGACATCTGCCAGCTCAGGAACTCGTCGACGGTGAGGGTGTAGCGCTGGCAGGCCTCCTCGAGGCTCAGCAGCCCGCCGCGAACGGCGGCGACGACCTCGGCCTTGCGACGGATCACCCAGCGGCGGGTGTTCATCGGTGGCAGGTCCGCGATGGTCAGCGGGCTCCCGTCGGGTCCGATCACGTACTTCACACGCGGTCGCAGTGGCTCGGTCATCGTACTCTCACACAACTTAAACAGACCTACTCGTCGGCGACCTTAGCTCTCCGGACTTAAATTTTGCCTAAAGGAACCGCGCAGGCTTTCCCTAAGCGCGCGGCCCCCGCGCCCCGGCTCAGGAGCCCGACTTCACCGAGCGGACGCGGTCGAGCGGCACCTTGATCGCGCCGATCATCAGCGTCGGCACCGCGGTCGAGAAGTCGACGCCGTCGACCACGCCGCTGATCTCGCTCTTCACCGTGATCGCCGAGCCGTAGACGTCCTTGGCGTCGACGGTGAGCGTGTATTCGCCATCCGGCGCCGGCGAGCCCACCGAGGTCTTGCCGTCCCAGTCATAGCTCTGTTCGCCGGCCTTGAGCGTGATCGTGCCGGACTGCACCACCTTGCCGCTGGCATCCTTGATGGTGATCGTGCCGGTCCCGCCCTTGGAGGCGTCGAGCTTCCAGCTCGCCTGCCCGTCCTTGAGCTGGGTGGCCGCGCCGTCGGCCCTGACCGTCTGGCCGACGAAGCCGATCGCACTGGCGCCCGTCGTCGCCTTGCTGACGCCGAGCAGCGCCGTCAGCGTCTCGTTCTGCTTGAGCTGCTGCTCGACGCCGGCGAACTGCACCAGTTGCTGGGTGAACTGATTGGTGTCGAGCGGGTCCAGCGGGTTCTGGTTGCGCAGCTGCGTGGTCAAAAGCGTCAGGAACTGGTCGAAATTATTGGCGATAGAGGTGCCGCTACCGGTGACGTTCGTGCCGTTCTGCGCCGCGGCGGCCGTCGCGGGGCTCATCGCCTGGGTGTTGGAGACGGTCATGCGTCTGCTCCCGCTCAGATGCTGAGATCGACGCCGCCGAGGCGCGTCATGGCGTGTGGGCGGATCGCCTGCGTCACCGCGGCGACGTCGTCGCTTGTCTCGACCCAGGCGCGCTGCGGGCGCGGCTGCTCGTCGGGCCTGCCCTGCTGGCGCGAGCCCGTCTGGTCGGAGGGATCGCGCAGGCCCATCTGCACGCCGCCTTCGGAGGGCTTGAGCCCGGCCTGCTCGAAGGCGCGCTCCAGTGTCCGCGCATCGCGCTGCAGCAGGTGCAATGTCTCGACCCGGTCAACGGTCAGCTTGGCACTGACGCCGCCATCCTCGGAAATCTCGAGCCGGACATCGACGCGGCCGAGCTCGGCGGGGTCGAGCCTGATGTCGAAGCGGCGGTTGCCGGCGAGCGCCCGCGCGCCGATCTCGATCGGCACCAGATGCGCCGGCGTCGGCCGGCCGGCATCGGCAGCGGCGGTCGCCCGGCGCAGCGCCTCGCTCGTCTCGGCAGCGGCCTTCGCGTCGCCCTCGGGCAGATGCTTCTCGGGGCGATGCCCCTCCGGCGCCGCCAGCCCGGCCGGCAGCACCGGCGGCTGGGCCTGGACCGGCGGCGGCACGACCGGCGCGGCCGACGGCTGCGACGGGCCTGCCTGTGTTGCCTCGGTCGCCTGCCCCGCGGTTGCGGCCTTGGTGTCCTGCCCGGCTTCGGGCGCGCGCACCTTGCCCGCCGGCGCAGCCTCGGCCTGCGCCTCGCCGGCATCCGGCGTCGCGACCGCCGCCTCGCCCGCCGCCTTCGGAAGGCCGGCTGCGTGCAGGATGGATGGTCCGGCCGGCTGTGCCGGGCCGGGCTGGACGCCGGAGCCGCCGGCCGTCGGGGCAGGCTGTGTCGCCTCGCCCGCAACCGGCGCGGTGGTCTGGACCGGCGCGACGAGCGCCAGCGTGGCATCGGCGACACCGGCGAGCTGGGCCGGCGCCGCCGCCTGCGCCTCGGGAGCTTCCTCGCCGGACACAGCCGTCTTCTCGCCCGGCTTGTCGGACTTGGCCTCAGCCGCACCGGGCGAAGCCGGCAGCACGGTGCCCTGAACCGGCACGGGCAGCACGATCGCAGCCGGCAACGCCGCCGCTTGTGTCTCTTGCGCAGGCGTCCCGCTTGCCGGCGTGACCTTGGTCTCGGCCGCCATCTCGGCCGTCGGCGCGGCCACGATCTCTCCGGGCGCCTTGGCCGGTGTCGCGGCCGCGGCGGGCTGCGCGGCGACGGCCGGCGTCGCGGCCTCCTGGCCCTCGGGCCCGGCAGCCTGTTCGTTGGCGGCCGGCGCCTCGCCGGTCCGGCCGGTGCGCTCGGGCGGCCTGGCGCGCGCCGGCTCTGGACGGACTGAAGGCGCGGTCGGCGCCGTGCGGCGCGCGGGTTCCTCCGCCGGCAGGACGAAGTCTCGGCCATCCTCGCCCCGGGCAGCGGCACGCCGCCCGGCAGGCGCCGTATCGAACGGCGCGGCAGAACGCGAGACTGAGGCGGTGGACATGATCTTCTCCGGCGGGCGCCATACGCGGACGGCATCCGGCGAGAGCAAGAGCCGCGCCACAGGCAAAGAAAAGCGATTTCAATATCTTAGATATTATCCCGCCCTCGCCGCCCCGGCAGGAAGCGCCCTCGCCGCCCCTTCGCCCGGCAGGATTTGCCGCGCTTCGCTGGCATGAGGCGGCCAAAGGCGGTATAGACCGGCTCGAACGGGCCCTCCGGCGCCCGCGATCAGCGTAGCGCCGCCATCGTCATGACCCTCCCCCTGAATTCGCTCGACATCGCCAAGCCGCCTGCGGCGACGCGCGTCGTCGCGGCCATGTCGGGCGGTGTCGATTCCTCGGTCGTCGCGGCGATGCTGAAGCGCCAGGGCTACGACGTCGTCGGCGTCACGCTGCAGCTCTACGACCACGGCGCAGCGGTGCATCGCGCCGGCGCCTGCTGCGCCGGGCAGGACATCCACGACGCCCGCCGCGTCGCCGAGGCGATCGGCATCCCGCATTACGTGCTCGACTATGAGAGCCGCTTCCGCGACGCGGTGATCGAACGCTTCGCCGAGAGCTATCTCGCCGGCGAGACGCCGATCCCCTGCGTCGAATGCAACCGCACGGTGAAGTTCCGCGACCTGCTCGGTCTGGCGCGCGAACTCGGTGCCGACGCCCTGGCCACCGGCCATTACGTCGCCAGCCGCCCGCTCGGTAACGGTCATCGCGGCCTGTTCCGCGCCGCCGACCCCAATCGCGACCAGAGCTACTTCCTCTACGCCACGACGCAGGAACAGCTCGACCTGCTGCGCTTCCCGCTCGGCGAGATGGACAAGGCGAGCACGCGCGCGCTCGCCGCCGAATTCGGCCTCGCCATCGCCGACAAGCCTGACAGCCAGGACATCTGCTTCGTGCCGAACGGGCGCTATGCCGAGGTGATCGAGCGGCTCAAGCCCGGCGCCTCGCGCCCCGGCGAGGTGGTGCATCTCGACGGCCGCGTGCTCGGCCGCCATGACGGCGTGCTGCACTATACGGTCGGCCAGCGTCGCGGCCTCGGCATCAGCGGCGGCGAGCCGCTCTATGTCGTTCGCCTCGACGCCGAGCAGGCCCGCGTGATCGTCGGCCCGCGCGAGGCGCTCAGCGTCGACCGCGTCGACCTGCGCGACCTCAACTGGATCGGCGACGTGCCGCTGGCGGAGCTTCCCGCCGACGGTCTCGCGGTCGCGGTGCGCGTGCGCTCGACCCGCGCGCCCCGCGAAGCCAGGCTGCTGCGCGACGGCGACGGCGTCCACATCCTGCTGGCGCAGGGCGAGGAAGGCGTCTCCCCCGGCCAGGCCTGCGTGATCTACGATGGCGACGGCCCGGGCGCCCGCGTCCTCGGCGGCGGCGTCATCATGCCCGCCCTCGCCCGCCCCGCAACCGCAACGCCAGCCTACGCCACGCTATGACGACAACGAGCGGCCTCGACGCGCAGAAGCGCATCTACGCGACCTGGGCAAAGTTCTACGACCGCATCTATACGCGCCTGCTCGCCCGGGCCCAGCGCGAGGCGGTCGCCGCCGCCTGCACCGGCGGGCCGGAGATCCTCGAGATCGGC
Organism: Allobosea sp. TWI1241; assembly: GCF_039673065.1. Classification (NCBI taxonomy): domain Bacteria; kingdom Pseudomonadati; phylum Pseudomonadota; class Alphaproteobacteria; order Hyphomicrobiales; family Alloboseaceae; genus Allobosea; species Allobosea sp. TWI1241. Next base: position 603,164 of record NZ_JBDJKW010000001.1, read on the forward strand.
GTCGGCACCGGCCTGACCCTGCCCTATTTCCCCGCCGACCGCAGCGTCACCGGCGCCGATCTCTCGCTCGACATGCTGCGCGTCGCCCGCGCCCGCGTCGCCCGCGACCGGCTCGCCCATGTCCGCGGCCTCTTTGTGATGGACGCCTGCCGCCTCGCCTTCGCCGATGCCAGCTTCGACATGGTCACGGCCCAGTTCATGATCACGCTGGTGCCCGATCCCGAGCAGGCACTCGACGAGATGGACCGCGTGCTGCGCCCGGGCGGCGAGATCATCGTCTCGAGCCGCCTGGTCGCCGATGGCGGCCTCGCCGCACCGTTCTGGAAGCTGGTCTCGCCGCTGGCGCGCGCCGTGGGCTGGAGCAGCGACTTCAAGGTCTCGCGCCTGACCGACTGGGCCGCCGCCACCGGCCGCTACGAGACCGTCCATGTCGGGCAGGGCTATTTCAAGGTGGTCAGGCTGCGCAAGCTGCGCTGACAGGGCGGGCAGCCCCACGCGGCCTGCCAGTCCACAAGGCAGATCGTCACGGCATCGCCGCGGTGCAAAGCCCCCTTGACGCGACGCCGAAGCCCCTCCTATATGCGCCCGACCGCGATCGGTCGCCGGCTTCCGGCGCCACGCATCGGGGCGGGGTAGCTCAGCTGGTTAGAGCAGCGGAATCATAATCCGCGTGTCGGGGGTTCAAGTCCCTCTCCCGCTACCATTCTTCTCCTTACCGACATGAGAAGATGTCCGAGACCGGCCCTACACAGGCCGGTTTTTGCGCCTCGTCGATGCCGGTGCCCGACGGGGGACGCCGGGCTTCAGCCGCCGTCGGCGCGGCGCATCTGCGCTGGATACCATTTGGTGAACTTGAAGGCGCCGACGAGCGCGGCGATGGTCGCCCAGACACCGACATGCTGCGGGATGTCGGGGCGATAGATCAGGATCAGGTCGGCGAGCACGAGGACCGCGAACGCCAGAGCCCAGACGCCGGTGATCACGACATTGGTTTTGTGGAAGCGCGGCGAGGTCCACAGGGCTGGATCGACGGAGTCGCGTGCGTACTGCCCGGTAAACGGCCTGCCGATCAGCAGCGAGACGAGCACGATCAGCAGCAACCCGGCGTCGACGCGCAAGCGGACGTCCATGATCGACCATGCGGGGCGCGCGAGCAGGGCGTAAAGCGCTAGCCCGCCGAACAGGATCGCCGTGCCGATTTCCAGAATCTTGAGGCTGCGCCCGGCGAGCACCTCCCGCGCGACCAGCGCGACCGCGACCACCGCCCCGGCGACCAGCCCCTCGAGATGCCCGACCGCCCGATCGACCAGCGCGAAGGCGATAAAGGGCGCAAAACCCAACAGCAGGTTCATCGGCGGTCTCCAGCACCGCTCGAACCATACAACCGGCGTGGTACGACGCAATCCGGGATTTCTGCCGAAACGCACCGCCGCGCCTTCGACCAAAGGCGCGGCGGTTCGGCCTGGTCAGGCCGCGAGGATGACCTTCATCGCCTTCTCGCGGGCGGCATTGCCGAAGACCTCGTAGGCATCGAGGATCTCGTCGAGCTTGAAGCGATGGGTGATCAGCTTCGACGGATCGACCTTGCCGGCGGCGAGGGTCTTGAGCAGCATCGGCGTGGTGTTGGTGCAGACCAGCCCCATGGCGATGTTGATGTTCTTGATCCAGAGCTCCTCGATATGGAGCTGGACCGGCTTGCCGTGCACGCCGACATTGGCGATGTTGCCGCCGGCCGAGACGATCTTCTGGCAGATGTCGAAGGTCGCCGGCACGCCGACCGCCTCGATCGCCACGTCGACGCCCTGGCCTTCGGTCAGCTCCATCACCTTGGCGACGGCATCCTCTTCGCCGACCTGGATCGTGTCGGTCGCGCCGAACTGCCGCGCCAGCGCCAGCCGGGCCGGGTCCATGTCGATCATCACGATGCGGCCGGGCGAATAGAACTGCGCGGTCAGCAGCACCGACATGCCGACAGGCCCGGCGCCGACGATCGCGATGGTGTCGCCGGGCTTCACGCGACCCGACTGCACGCCGATCTCAAGCCCGGTCGGCATGATGTCGGAGAGCATCACCAGCGCTTCCTCGTCCGCTCCGGCGGGGATCGGATAGAGCGAGTTGTCGCCGTGGGGAATGCGGACGTATTCGGCCTGGGTGCCGTCGATCTTGTGGCCCAGGATCCAGCCGCCATCCGAGCAGTGGGCATAGAGCTGGCGCTTGCAGTTCGGGCAGGCGCCGCAGGAGGTGACGCAGGAGATCAGGACGGGATCGCCCTTCTTGAAGTTGCGCACCGCCGCGCCGACCTCCTCGATGACACCGACGCCCTCATGGCCCAGCGTCGTGCCGGGAACCACGGCCGGCACGTCGCCTTTCAGGATATGCAGGTCGGTGCCGCAGATCGTGGTCTTGGTGACGCGCACGATCACATCGGTCGGCTTCTGGATGGCGGGCTTCGCCTTGTCGGCCCAGTCCTTCTGGCCGGGGCCATTGTAAACCAACGCTTTCATGGTCGTTTCCTCCGTTCCAGAGCGTGTGCCTCTGTTTACGTGGACGAAAGGCGGGCGTGTGGTGGGTATTGGGACACCAACCCCCGCAAACCCCCCCCCCCAGGCGCGCCCTCG